>CAWDKY010000031.1:0-5796 GCA_963802945.1 uncultured delta proteobacterium | reverse complement strand
GTATAGGATGACTAAAAGTTAAAAAAAATTCCCCCCTGTAATATCTGTCGATTAGAATAAGAAAAACATAATCGCTGACATTCAGGCTTATTTTGGAATGAAGAGTAGTAGCATGTAGAAAGAATAATCAAGGTGGACAAGACGCAACTGCCTTTTTTGTAGGCTCCGGATTAGGCTATTGCAGAAACTGCGATATCTACTATATCTGCTCTTTTTTGAGATGATACAAAATGTTATAATATGATTCTCATACTTTGAATTGGGAGGCTTGAATTTTACCCGTAATCGCTAATTCTAATACATATTACCGATCCACATTTGTAGGTGTAACATTTGAATCCGGTGCGAAGGGGCCATGTTTGAGGAGATTTGAAGAACTTCTTCCACAATCCGGCAGAGCCATGAAAACTTGATCATTTCAGATGGCAATCAGTACCTTATGGTGAACAGGGAATAATCTTGCATTTCCAGAAAGAATTATTCATACTTGTCCTGACATTACAAATGTCTCCACGGAGAAACCCAATACAAAGGAGGGTTAACGATGCCAGAAGGAAAAGTTAAATGGTTTAATGATTCAAAGGGATTTGGTTTTATCGAGCAGGACGGTGGTGGCAAGGACCTATTCGTACATCATTCCGCGATACAGGGAGAAGGTTTTAAATCGCTGGCCGAGGGTGATCGTGTCAGTTTCGATGTTGTCCAAGGTGCTAAGGGTCCTGCTGCTGAGAATGTTCGTAAGCTGTAAAACTGATTATAGGGGCTTTAATATTTTAGGCACCGCACTTGACATCAGTGGTGATCATCAATAAGTTATAATCGTCGAGATACTGCGATGCACGTATTGAGTCTATTCTACTGGATGTTAACGTAAAAGAAAACACAGGGTCTTCGTGGTGATTGTCACCCTCGACTTTTCCAACATCGAGGGTTAATATCTATCACCGAAACCACGTTTGACTATGGCCTCTTTTACCAACAAAGTATTTCCCTTGAACTCGGTTTGATTAAGCATGGAGATGGCTCTCCGGGCCTCCCACTGAGTGGACATCTCCACGAAGGCAAAACCTTTTGGTTGACCAGTCTGCCTGTCTTTGGCGATCTTAACCGAGGTGACATCTCCCGCTTTGGAGAAAAGGACTCTGATCTCAGGTTCGCTGGTTTGGAAGGATAAATTGGCGATGTAAATTTTTTTGTTCATTATACCTCATACCTCCTATTAGAGTAATCCTTACTGCATAAACACCGTGTGATCATACACCCCGGCAACCGAGAATCTGCGGCAGCCTCGACTTTAGCAGTGGTAAGGTAATACCATGAATAATAAAAAACCCGCAAAGAAGTTGTTTAGAGTTCTTAGCGGGCCAGGCATCCATTTTTAAAAGGCTCTTGGCAACTAATTCACTTCACCATACATCCGATTAAACCTAAATACAAGAGAATCGGTCTTGCAGACAGACCAAACCCTTTGTGCCAATAATAGTGAGACACCTACCCCTTGCAAAATTAGTGTAGGGCGTGTAGGTAGATAAAACATGGAAAAGAGCGAAATGAAGTTGGTTGATATTCTTTCCAATCAGCATCAATCTAACAACCTAACCTCTAACTTTTCGGAAAAAGACATGAGAAGGAATTACCGGAAGGTACCAATATAAAGCCTCCAAAGAGGGAAATAAGTTTCTTTGGGGGCTTATTCGATATTTATACTACGTTATTTTCTGTTAGGTTTTCAATTGTCTTATGGTAATATGCCATTGTCTAATTAAATAAGGATGTCACCATAATTTAGGGAGGTAGTAATGAAACCAGAAACTACAGGGAAGGTTAAGTATGGAGTTTGGGGCCTTATTTGTGGAGCCGTCATCGCAATGATCATCGGCTTTGCCTGGGGTGGTTGGTCAACCAAGGGCACTACCCAAAAGACGGCCGACGAGGCGGTCTTGGCGAGTCAGGCGGCGATCTGTGTCGCTCAGTTTATGAAGCAACCGAACCATGAAGAGAAACTTAAAGAATTAGGGGGATTAGATTGGGAAAAGCAAAGTGAATTCATTGAAAAAGGGGGCTGGGATAAAATGCCCGGGCAAGAAAAGGCTGACACTTCTGTAGCCCAAGCGTGCATCAAGGGGCTTGAAGTTCTTATCAAAAAATGAGCTAATTGAGATAGCTGTCAAAGGTGATTCATCATTTATTTTATGTGGGTCATCATTTTCTTGTTGGCAACCTCTCATTAGGGATAAGAAATGAGTTATATTATTCAATTTAATTTTAACTACTTTTTGGAGGACCAAACGTGGCAAGAGTCACTATAAAGGATTGCCTCGAACAAGTTCCTAATCGTTTTTCATTAATTCATTTAGCATTTCAAAGAGTTAAGCAACTGCGGGCCGGAGATGCCCCAAGGGTCCAAAGCAATAACAAAGAAGTGGTTGTGGCCCTTCGAGAAATCGCTGCCGGCAAAGTGGATTTTCCTTTCGAAAAAGAATTACTCTTGGAACCAAAAGGATTAGGAAAGAATAGTGAGAAAAAAGGCGAGGATACCTTGCCTGGTCAAACGGACGGCCCAAATGCTTCTCTGGATTTTAAAGAGTGGACCCATGTGGATGCAAAGGGCCGGGCCAAGATGGTTAATGTCAGTTCCAAGAAAATTACTAAACGGGAAGCCATTGCTTCGAGAAAGGTTCTGCTCAAAGCAGAAACCTTAAAGAAGATAAAGGATAATAAAATAGGGAAAGGGGATGTCCTGAGTTAGCCCAAAGGGAGGAAGTGATTATAACCAAAAAAGGGGATGATACCTCAAGTTTAAAGCCGGAATAGTCCAACCATTTATCCCATATTACCGATAATCGTTAGCTATCGACCTTCAGAAAAATAAATCTTGACATTTTTCCATAACGATTTAAAATTTTTTTTTAATATCAATCCCTTTCTTGCATTAAAAGCCGACCCAGAAGGAGGAAGAACCGACATGAAGAAAAAATGTGATTCCTGCGGAGTGGATTATCTTGAGGATGAAGGTTGGGTAGAATGTCCTGATTGCGGAAAATTTTACTGCCTCCATTGCTCCGAAAAAATGAGAAAGGAAAGTGGAGAAATAGAAAAACTCAGGGAGGGAGATGCCTTTACACGTGTTCAAATCCTTTGCCCGAGTTGCTCCATCGAAATGCTCCGCTGATTTTTTTCCGCAGGAATTGGAGTCCCTGCACCAAGTTGCAGTCCAACCAAAGCATGATTCCATTCAAGGGTAATGTTTTATATCGAAATTGTCGGTGTATCTGGGGGAAGAATAGATCGGAACAGTATATGAGCCTTGATCCAGAAATCATCCTCGAAAACAAAAAGATCAAGACCTTGCGTCTTTTGGTGGATTCGGCCTGCATGCTATTAAGCAGAGGAAATTTAAACCGAGAGGAATCCTGGGAAAAGGTTGAAAAGGTCAAGCAGTGGGCAATGATCTTATTCCCCGGAAAAGAAGACACTTTTGATTTGATTTACTTTCCTCGGTTTCGTCGGATTATTGAAGAGCGATATCCCCTTTATGTCAAAACCCCCTGAATACCCCGTGCGGGAGCACGGGGATGAAAGGGTTTCCGCTATATGAGGATTTGGTATAATATGAAGCATGGGCATAAAAAGGACCAGTCATGCAGTATATGATACCAGATATCACTTGGTATGGGCACCCAAGTATCGCAAATGGATCCTGAAAGGAGAAGTTCGAGAGACGGCCAAGGAATTGTTTGGCGAAATACTGAAAGCCAGAGATTGTGAAGTAGAAGAAATGGAGATGGCCGAGGATCATGTTCATATATTTGCGAGCATACCTCCGAAGTACTCGATTGGAGAGATGGTCAGGGTTCTGAAAAGTGTGAGTGCAAAGGAAATATTTAAAAGACATCCGGAAGTTAAGCAAGAACTTTGGGGTGGAGAGTTTTGGGAAGATGGATATTTTGTTAGAACCGTCGGGGACAAGGTGACGAGCGAAATAATTAAGAAATATATTAAATACCACAGACATATCGAAAAAAACCTTGAGCAGTTAGATTTTGATTTTTAATGCCCCGTGCGGAAGCACGGGGTTATTTACTAATACAGTTCTTTCGGCTTACGATGCTGGTTATGTCGCCATGGCGGAAAAGAATGAATAACCTTGGTTACCGCAGACACCAAGCTTTTTCGAAGTGTACAAAATGATTCGCAATGGGTTCATTAGATCGGAGAGGTATCGCTTCGATGCCTTAGATTGGTTGGCGGCATGACCTCTCATATCCCCGACCAGAGAGAACCAAGGAAGTGTCGATGGAATAATAGATCCCATTTCTCAGGAGAGAGGCGGGGGTTTTTAAGAGAAAATAAGAAAAACATAGAGGATGACTATGAAAGGTTTTCTGCGGGTGGTTCTGGTGATTGGAATGGGGTTATTGTTGTTTTGTTGTGGAAAGAAGTCGGGTATTGAAGGAAAGCTTTTGGATGGGAAAGGACAACCCATGTCCGGGGTGAAGATTATCGCCAAACAGGTCCAGCCTATTAAAGGGTATAAATATTTTGAGACCACCACCGGATCAGATGGCAACTTCAGCTTTAAAGGGGTGTTACCCTCTTCGGAATATACCATTTTCCCTTTGGATCAACACTGGAATACAGGGGCTAAAATACAAGTCCAAAGCGGCCCCGAAGGTCAGCCCATCCTCTTGCCGTCTCCTCTGGTCATCCGCTTTACTTCCAATAAAGATGGGGTCATAACCGATAATAAAACCGGACTCCAGTGGGCGCCGGACCCCGACCAGACTATGACCTGGGACCAGGCTACCCAATATGCCCAGAATTTAAGATTAGGAGGTTTTTCCAATTGGCGGTTGCCGACCCGGGCTGAACTGCGGGAACTGGGAGAAGGCGGTACAGACCCCGCCTTCAAGATTAAGGGTAGTTGGGGCTGGTCTTCGGAACTGAGAGCCTCTTCGTCGGTCTGGGGCTTCAATTTCAGTACCGGCCAGGAGTTATGGCTCACTCGCGACAACTTCTACCGCGACAAACGAGCGCTGGTGGTGCGTTCCCGAAGGTGATGTGAATTATTTGAGCATTTGATATTTTTGATTCTGTGTAGAAGTGGTCTCAAATACAATATGGGGCAAACCAATCGATTCAATCCTATTGGCAGGGGGTATGGAATGGATCAAGATCGATTAAAGGTGGGATAAGATGAAAGGAACTGCACCAGGCCAAAGCGCTTCTCCTCAGGGAGATCCCTCTCTCTGAAGCCAGCGCAGACAGCATCGCCACCGGACTCATTTACCGGGCCACTCACGATCTCCCCCTCGATGAACCCACGGTGGCCGCCCATCATTATGTGCAGCTCACCGCTGAGCAGGTCCAGAAGGCTTTTTCCACGTGACTCCGGCCGGGGGATCTGGTTGAAATAAACAGAAGGACCTCCTCGCTGAGTAGAAAAAATCCCTGTCCCTTCGGAAAACCTGGATTCCGGCTTTCGGCGGAATGACTGCAAGAATTCGAAACAAGGTTTATAAGGCTTAAGTCAACAGTGTTGGGTTTCAACCTTTAAAAAATATAAATGGAGAAATACCGGTGGGGATTTTTTTTGATGTCATCGCTCAACGCTCTGATGCTGCTCAAAGTTCCCTGCATGCTCCCAAGCGGGATTAAACCCTTGAAATCTGGAATCGCGTACTTAATTTTGTATTATATAAAATATTTTGGAAGGAGGATTTTATGAAAAACTTGACTACCAAGAGGTTAATTTTTTGTGTCCTTTTTTCTTACTGTTTTTTTTATCACTCAAAC
>CAWDKY010000030.1:0-305045 GCA_963802945.1 uncultured delta proteobacterium | reverse complement strand
TGGGTCTTATCCAGCCATCGATCCAGAAAGCACACCCCGGCCGGGTTTCCGGAAAAAACCTTATCGGTGAATGCATCAATCTGATAAAATCGGATATCCATTTTTCTTTTCTCCTTTGTCAGTATTGCTCTAAAGATCAAGCAGAAGCTTGGTTATCCCCGGAGTGCCGAAAACAGCTTCGAACTCAGGATTTCTTTTTTCACTATCAAATTTAAATCCGTGCTTCTCATAGGCCAGTCTGGCCGGTGTGTTAATAATAAGATAAGGGCTTTGGTCAGCCCTTTAATAGTGCAATTTATTTCCTGGCTTTTCCGGTTATTGATTAATGGCTATTTTTATAACCCTGGTCTTGTCATTATATTTGGCAATGGTCTTTTTGCCTTCTTCCATGAAATCCGGGAGTATTTTTCTACAATACTTAAAAGGGCCTCATGCCTCTCGCTCCCCTGCACCTCGGAAGCCGTCCCAAAGGCAACGGCACTCTCATATTGGTTGTAAATTTGTCCGGAAGGACCCTGGCCCGGCCGACCACACAAAAAGAGACCTTATTATTGGCCTTGATATTGTCCAGTTTATGGCCCTCCAGGGCGCAATGGAAGTACAGGCAATTGTTTTTATAAACATAATTCAAGGGAACCCCATAGGCCTGCCCATCCGTACCCGCTGTGGACAAAACCCCGTATTCCCCTTCGGCGAGTAACTGGGTCGCCGATTCAATACTTATTTCCCTGTCTTTTCTTCTGACATTTCTAGGCATTGACTCTCCTTCTTTTGCCTTGGGCACTAAGATCAAAAATCACCTCTTTAATTATAATATAGAGATTTCTCCAACAAATCACAATCTTTTTCAGAATAAGTTTAAGCGAACATATCTGAATCACAAATTTAAAAACTTATATTTCCAAGACCGACCCCTGTAATTCTTCCCGGATGAAAAAGGCAGATCTGTTTTTGAGAAATGTTTTTTTTGCCGGTTCATTTATAATTGAAAGACGTATTGTGAAGTTGGTGCGTGTTTATAACTTCAGAGAAGGACATACTCGACGTCGGAGGCCCCTTCTACCCGTTACGGTTCAACCCCTGTTGGCGGGCCTTTTGCCGGAAAAACTATCATGCCGAAGTTGGATGAGATGCTGGATGATTACTATCAACGGATGGGGTGGGATAAGCAGAGGGGAAAACCCCTGCCAGAGACATTGAAAGCATTGGGCTTGGCCCAGGTGATCAAGGACATTTGGTAGAGGCCCTGTATCACTACCCTAAGTTGTCCTGACCAGTAGTTTGGGCTGACGGATAGTGTCCAGATAACTCTTCTTGCGGCTTACATCTACAAGTCCTCAAAAACCATAGCAACGAAAATTAACGATTACTATTTGAACTCAACGGTCTGCCCTGTGTCTTTATGCAGCGGATCAAAGAGCATATTCAAATATGTAAGGGAAGTAGGTTTTCTTATTTTTTTGACGAAGCCCCGAGAGACGTTATCCCGCCAGAGGCGGGACCAATCTAAGGCGTCAAAATCTTTTTCTTGCCGGTTGTCCTTGGAGCGGTAGATAATCCGGGACTCTCGTTCGACCTTGAGGCTCTCGACAGGTTCCGGGAGATAGGTCATTCGTTCATGAGAAAAAGAGGCTTGGATGATATAGCGGGCCAGGTTTTCCATGGCCTCTTTTTCACGGGGATGGATTCAGGGACCGCAGAAAACCTGATTTTTCATTGACTTTCGGAAATTTTCTTACTAACATTTTTTTATAGGGTCAAAAAAGAGAGCGCTGACAGAAGGGGTGATGAGGTCAGGAGAAGGCGCGAAAAAGAAAGAATTTCGTGATCGCAACTTTTAGAGGAGGATACAATGAAAGTTAAAATAATTATTTTAAGTATACTTACAGTGTTTGTTGCAGCCGGTGCCGCCATGGCAGGATCGCCATCGCCGGTGGGTCAATGGGATGTGACATTCTATATTGAGCCAAACCTGACTACGGGCTTGACGCAGGGCATCTGCTTCAACTCCAACGGCACATTTGATTCGACAACCTATAGTAGCTGGAGCGGATACTGGGAGCAAAAAGGCGAAAGAATTAGATGGACCGGTTTTGCAAACATCTTTTCCACAGCCGATTTTGGGGAATTCATCGCACCTACTGTGATCGGGGGCGAATACGCGAATTTCACTTCCTCTCTTTTAATCTCCTGGGGGAACTGGAAGGCTAAATATGTTAAGGCGAATTTGTGATCCCCCGGCTGCTCCGGCCGCCTACGAAGCTTCAGACGATCCTTCGCATTAAAAAGTTGGCAGAATAATCTAACGGCAGATGCGTCCGCTCTTTTCCTGGGGCGGACGTGACTGCCTAATCCCTTAGTTTGCATTTTTCAAAACGCCTATCTTGCAGCCAATAAATTGGTGATCTTTGGTTAATTTCATCAGGGTACAGCCCTTACCCAACCAGTCCGCTTACTGCGGAAGGAACGGGAATAAAGGTTTGACCGTTTTGGGTCCCTTTGGGGATGGTCAATTTTTTTGAGCTGTTTAACGTAGGCACATCCATTTCGGTTCCCAGGGCGGCCTGGATCATTGAAATAGGGATGGAACAAACCACATCATCCCCACTTTTTATGAGAAAAAGGGATCTGGCTCAGGATGATGCAAAATGCCATTGGGAAAAACGCCTATTATTTCAATAGGCGAGGATGACAACAAATCAAATTAAGATTATCTGAAAAAAACTGGTACCTACTCTTCGGAATACTATAAATCCGACTCACTGCCTTTAAATTTTTCGCTTCCACCTAAAAATCCACGAAAAACATAACCTTAAAAATTATCGATTACTATTTGAACTCCTCCGTTTTTTTAAAATTTGAATTTAGAGGAAGAACTCCTTAATCTCACATAAAAGTTTTTTGCTCGTTACTTACATTCTATTTTTCAATTAAAAATTACAAACTACTCGAAGCTTTTACTTCCCATTCTTTTCCCACGAATGGGTTGTTTTTACAGATAGGCGCATCCGGAGCTAATTTACGCTCGAATGCCGGTGCGGAACAGTTGATATTACAAGACTCGCAAGCCACCACATCTTTAAACCGATTTTCCTTTACTTTTAAAGGCCAGTAAGGGTCGGCTATTAATTGTCTACCGATGGCGACCATATCCGCCTGTCCTTTTTCCAGAATTGATTCCGCTACCTCGGGGCTGTTGATTTTACCCACGGCAATCACCGGTATTTTAACCACTTTTTTAATCGGTTCCGCGAGATAGACAAATGTACCCATCGGGCGATGTTTGGGGGCGTGACAGGATTCGGCCCCAGCCGCCAGTAGAAATATCCAGGCAATCCACCCCGGCTTTTTCTAATTCCTAGCGTATATCAAACTATCTTGATGTATTTGGCCGCTTTCCTCCAAAGCCCCCAGCCGGAACAAAATGGGGAAATCCGGACCCACAAAAGCCCGCATGGCTTTAACGATGTCTACTCCCATTTTCATCCTGCCGGTCAAATCGCTACCGAACTGGTCAGTCCGCTGATTGGTCGCCAGGTTGGAAAATTGTGCCAGTAAGTATCTATGGGCGCCATGGATTTCCACGCAGTCAAAGCCGGCGTCACGCACGTTACGGGCGCCTTTGGCAAAACGGTAAATGATGGCATCGATTTCGGGAAGGGTCAAAGCCCGCATATCCTCTACCGTGGACGGCGCAATACGTTCTCCGCTGTCCGGGTACATTTCTTTGCCGGCAGCTTGCACCCCTTTACCTTGTGGAAAGCGGTTTGCCTGCCATAACTGCACCCCGATTTTGCCGCCGGCGGCGTGGACATCACCGGTAAAAACACGCAGCCTTTTGATAAAATCGTTCAGGCCTGCGGTGCCGCCCCAGAGGTCCTCGCAGGCAAAGTTATCGATTGCGGTATTGGCAGTTAGAATAAGACCGGCGCCCCCTTTGGCGTGCTCGCTGTAAAAGCTCGAGCCCGCCGGCTATTCATGCCCATATTCAATTGAATGGCCGGATAGACAATGCGGTTCGGTACGACCATACCACGGATAGTAATCGGTTCGAATAATTTCATCGAGGGTTCCTTTCTTAGGGCTGACCAGAAACAATATTACTAGGTTGAGAGGATGAGTAGGTGAAGAAAAGCTCAACCTAATAAATTTTTGAATCAATCTCGCCCATTCCAATTGGGTTTTGCATTTGTTTTAGGTTAGTAAACTTTCGCCATCTTATCCAGAGGCTCTCTTGCCGTGCGAAGTTTATTGACCGGCGTGTCCCAGTCGGGATAGCCGATGGCTATTCCCTGAACCATCGGAGTGTATGCTCCGGACTATTGATGAAATGCTTCTCAATCGCAGTCATTCTCACGTCTACGTTCTCCCGTTTGTGAAATCTGATAGTTCCTTCGCCGTTCAAGCGAGCCCGCCAGCCCGCTGTTATATGAAGTCCCGAACTTCTATATTTTCAAAATAAATAGGGGAAAAGTCTCCATTTAGTCTTTTTCTTATATTCTTTATAGTTTCCCCCAAAATCTTCTATCAATCCGTTCTCCTCAGCTAATGTCAAAAACATAGAAAGGATAATAAAAATTGGTACGTATATTAAAGCGTATTTAGCCCTTAAAATTAAAACTATTCCTAAAGACCATAAAATGGTACCAGAATATATAGGATGTCTTACCAAACTATAAATGCCTGCATTTATAACTTTATTTCCTGCTTTACCACCGGGGATGATACCAATCTTACAAAAAGCAAAAATTTCAATAGTTATACCGATAACTGTTAATGCAATTCCGATTATTAATGTCCAGAGGTGAAAATCAAATCTAGGTTGGGGAAGAAATGGCAAAATACATATGGGCAGAACAAATAAGATAATCACATAGGCTTTATGAACGATTTTAGGCAATTTGAAAGAATTATTTCTCATACTCTTAGATAAGCCAGCAAAATAACCTAAAATAAAACCCACTACATTTAACACGATAAACCCAAATATAGAACTGCTCCAAAAATTGTGTAGCACTTTATTTGCCTCCTTTGACACGACCTTGGTAAAAGGTTGCTAAAAAGGAAACTTGTTTAAATTATTTATGATTTATTATTCTTTACTAACTAAAAAGTCAATAAATTGCAAGTCATTTTTGTTGATTACTGTTGTATTATAGTAAAAAGAGCCAAAATTTAAAATCAACATTTCAGGAAGAACTTCTCAAATCAACCCTCAGGGGAAATCTTAATGGTTATCCGGTACGGTACAAGGTTCAAGACCCCCATAAAAAACGTGCCAAAACAAAACTTTTTAGAGATTGACAACCTTATTAAACACTGTCTAAATAGATGGCCTATGCCAATCTAAATAAACGTCCTGCCCTGTTACTCCAAAGGCGTGACTGCGGGGGGTTAATGGGCGAACTACCAAAGCAAAAATTTTCCTTGCCTGGAAGATTCCCCCATCACGGTGCGGGGAGCCATTATCATTAACAGGATGTTGAAAAAATATTTTTTACAGGTTGCTCAAAAAGGTATAGATTCAAGGCGCCCAAAACCGGGAACCCGCCCCGAAGGGGTGGGACTGAGCGTTGTCCTTTACGCGAAGAAATCTCGAGGCATGAGGCGTACATCGAAGTACGCCGCATAGCCTGCCCCAGCGAAAGGCGGGAGAGATGAGGGCAATCCCGCCGATGGCGGGATAGAAGGGCCTTTTTGTTCGCCCCAAGTCTCGGCTCACTCCCGTCCTTTCGGACGGTACCCGGTTTCAGCAACCTGTTAAAGGAGGAATATATGACGACTACGGAAAAGTTACTACAGGAAGATGTTTCGGCTCCTGAAGCCATTATGCGTGTACTGGAGGAGATGGGCATCGATATGGTCTTCGGCATAGCCGGAGGAAATACCGGGAGGTTTTTCCATGCCCTCTATTTTCATCAATCCACCATCAGGACAGTCCTGGTGCGCCACGAATCCCTGGCCGGTGTCATGGCCGAGGTTTACGGGCGCCTGACCGGGAAACCAGGCGTGGCCATCGGACAGGGGACCTTTATGATTTCCAACGGGCTCTTGGGCGTGGTCGAGGCTCATCTCGGCAGTTCGCCGATGCTGATACTAACTGATCTTTCTGATCAATCACCCTTTTCACAGCATGCCCCCTATCAGTCCGGAACGGGGGAATACGGCGCCTGGGATGCCAAACAAAGCTTTAGCGGCGTAACTAAGTTGACCATGGTGCCCCAGGAACCTGTGCAGGCTGTTCAGATGGTCCAGCTGGCTATGAAACACGCTTTAAGCGGGGAACAGGGTCCGGTGGCGGTCATCTGCCACAGCGCGGCCTTCCGGGGCCGGGTCGGCCCGAACAGCACCCCGGTCCTGTACCCCACCCGGTTCTATCTGCCGCCAAAACTCGCCGGAGATCCCACCCTGATTGAGGCCGCCGCTAAGTCACTGCTGGAAGCAAAAAATCCCGTGATCCTGGCCGGGAACGGGGTCCGTCTCAGTCAGGCCTATAAAGAACTTAAGGCACTGTCTGAAATCCTGGGAGCCCCGGTGGGGACCACGGCTGCCGGCAAAGGGGTTTTCCCCGAAACCCATGAACTGGCCCTCGGCGCCTTTGGCAACTACGGCCAAGCCACGGCCAATGCCTTTATCGGCCAGGCCGATTGGGTTTTTTGCGTTGGGACCCGACTCGGTCCTGTAGACACGGCCAGGGAAAACCCTGAGCTTATTGATCCTCAGCGACAGAACCTTATTCAGGTCGATATCGAGCCAAAAAACGCCGGATGGTCTTTCCCCTGTGAACACCGGATTATCGGTGATGCGGCCATAGTCATGTCGCAGTTAACCGCAGCCATCCAAAAAAACGGCCGGCCTTCGGTAGAAACCATTAGCCATAGGAAAGAGGCCTTGAAAAAATTGAAAGAGGAGTACCACTTTTTCAATGTACCGGCTTACAGATCCGAAGAAAGGCCCATCCTGCCTGAAAGGCTGATTGCTGAAATCCATAAAGCGATTGCCGATGACGCCTTTATTGCCTGTGACGCAGGCGAGAACCGGCTCTTCATGACCCATCTGTTCCAGACCAAAGGGGCCGGGACCTTAATCATGCCGGGTATCGGGGCCATGGGCTACGCCATTCCGGCGGCCATGGCTGCCAAGCTCATCTATCCCGACCGCCAGGTCCTGGCGGTCTGCGGAGACGGCGGTTTCGGCATGGCCATGAACGGGCTGATGACGGCCTTTGAACAAAATATCCCCATTGGCGTAGTGATCTTCAACAACTCGGCCCTGGGCTGGGTCAAGCACGGACAGGGGAAAAGGGTCATTGCCAGTGATTTTAAAAATATGAATTACGCTGAAATCGCCAAGGCCATGGGTTGCCAGGGTATTCGAGTTGAAGAGCCGGGTCAGATCTCCGCAGCCCTGGCCGAGGCCCTAAAGGGTGAAAGGCCCACAGTGGTGGATGTAGTCACATCGTTCAAAACTTCATTCCAGGATGTGACCTCACCCCTGGCCGGTCCCTGAGCAGAACAGTAAGTTGATAATAATTTTTTCTTTGGTGGTTAAATATTAAGACAGGGAAAAGACCGGGTCGAGGAGAAAAACAAATCAAAAATTTTTCTTATGGCGGCCACACACAACTTTTGAACCTTATCAATCATTTTTATTAGGAGATAGCCTATGGGCGAAAAAAAATTGACCGGTAAA
This sequence comes from uncultured delta proteobacterium, assembly GCA_963802945.1. Taxonomy (GTDB): domain Bacteria; phylum Desulfobacterota; class RBG-13-43-22; order RBG-13-43-22; family RBG-13-43-22; genus RBG-13-43-22. The sequence continues at coordinate 297,353 of CAWDKY010000030.1, read as the reverse complement.
GTGGCCATGATCACAGGCGGAGCCCGTGGCCTGGGAAGAGGTTATGCACTGCGCTTGGCGGGATTAGGGGCTGATATCGCTATTGTGGATAGAAATCTCCATTCCGCAGATGTGTATGATTTTGAAAAGGAACAGATGACGGCCTCTACCGTCATGGAAGAGTGCCGAGCCCTTGGGGTTCGGTCGATCGGCATCCAGGTGGATTTAACGGACCGGCCAGCAACGGAAAAGGCGGTGGCCGATATTGTCGATCAGCTGGAACGAATCGATATTGCCGTCTGTAACGCCGGGGGCGGCACAGTCACCTTTGCCGATGAGGTTGAAGCGGAGAAAAATCCTTACGGCAAGCTTTCAGAGGGAAAGATAAAAGACATCGGCCTGACCGGAACCCCGGCGAATTGTCCCCAGCAAATGTTAGTGAGAGTATTGGACATTAACCTGATGTCCTGTATGTACACTTGCATGGCCGTTGCGCCCTATATGAAAGCGCAGCGATGGGGAAAAATCGTTACCTCTTCTTCCGGGGCCGGTATTCGCGCCACGGCCTTCTATCATCCCTATGGGATGGCTAAGGCAGCCATCATTCATTATACCCGATCCCTCGCTCAGGAGCTGGGGCCGTATAATATCAATGTCAATAGTATTGCTCCGGGCATAATACGCACCGGCCGACTCGGAGACCGAAGCCGGATGGCTGCCCAAATCCCCCTCCGAAGGGAAGGAACGATTGAAGATTGCGCCAAGGTTGTGGAGTTCCTGGTGACCGATCTATCCGATTATGTGACCGGTAAGGTCATTACGATCGACGGTGGATTTTGTGAACATAGGTAGGACCCTTTGATGTCAAGCCAACCGACATCAACTATGGCCTGCTTATAAAAAACCCTGCCGCAGTGTTCTGCTTTGACCACGTAATGTGCAAGATTATAGACCTGACCCTAGACCTCGAATTTAATCCCCTGGCCTGGTCCGACCCCAATTCAAAATACACAATTGGCCAATACTCAATCCATAAATATCAATTGACTTAATTTAAATCTTAGATAGAATGCCGCTTGAAAAAAGTTAATGTCCATAGGTTTTCGGATGAAACCGGTTTGGGATTACCGACAGGCAATAGAAATAGTTAACCCCCTGAAATAAAAGTAAACTCTCCCCTGGCCGGCCTCGAATTTGGCAACCACCTTATTTATTTTTCAAAGGAGGAATTTATGGCTGTAAGTCAATTGGTAGATTCACGTGATGTTCGTTTTACTCTGTTTGAAATGCTCGAGATTGAGAAACTCAACCGCCTCGAGCCATTCAAGGATTTTGACCGGAGCGTCTATGAAGATACGCTCAAGCTGGCCGAAGAAATTGCCTTTGAGCAGTTTTTCCCGTCGAACGTCGATGGCGACAGAATCGGGCTGAAGTTCGACGCCGCAAAAAATGAAGTCAAGGTCCCCGAATCCTTTCACAAGGCCTTTAACGCCTATTTGGAGGCCGGCTTCCATATCCTGCAGTTTCCTCAGGATATAGGAGGAATGGGTCTTCCGAACGCAATTGCCACAGCGGCCGCCGAATATTTCAACGCCGGCAACACGGCCTTGACCATGTATTGCGGTGCCATCAGCGGCGCCATCTCAATTATTGAGACTTTTGGTTCGGAAGAGGTCAAGAACATGTTTGTCCCCAAAATGATGGAAGGTAAATGGGGCGGCACCATGTGTCTCACAGAGCCCACCGCGGGTTCCGATCTCGGCGTGCTGAAGACCAAGGCGGTCAAGCAGGCGGACGGCACCTATCTCATTACGGGTCAGAAGATCTTCATTTCCAACGGCGAACACGACCTGACGGAAAATATCATTCATCCGGTGCTGGCCCGCATTGAAGGCGACCCGGAAGGGACGAAAGGCATTTCGATTTTCGTGGTGCCGAAGTTCCTGGTGAATCCCGATGGAACGCTGGGCGCGCGCAACGATGTATTTTGCGCCGGCGTCGAACATAAAATGGGAATCAAAGGCAATGCCACCTCAACGCTGAATTTCGGCGAAAACGGCAAATGCGTCGGCTACCTGCTGGGCCAGGAACGAAAAGGCATGAAGGTCATGTTCATGCTCATGAACGCCGCCCGCATCCATACCGGGCTTCAGGCGGAAGCAGTATCCAGTGCCGCCTATATGCATGCCGTCGATTATGCCAAAGAGCGCATTCAAGGCACCCATATCTCGCAATCAATGAACAAAGCCGCGCCGCGCGTGGCCATTATCGAGCATCCCGACGTCAAACGCATGCTGCTTTATATGAAGAGTACCATCGAAGGCATGAGGATGCTCTGCTATTTCCTGTCTTATCACGAAGATGTCGAGCAGGCCTCGCCGTCGGAAGAAGAGAGAATGGAGTCGACGGGCATCGTGGAAATTCTTACGCCCATCGTCAAGGCCGGCATCTCCGACGCCGGTTGGCTGGTTACGGCTGAAGCCATGCAGGTTTACGGAGGCTATGGTTACTGCCAGGAATATCCCGCCGAGCAGTATGCCCGCGACGTCAAGGTTTTCTCCATCTATGAAGGCACCAATGCCATTCAGTCGATGGATTTGCTGATGCGCAAAATGCTCTTGAATCCCGACATGTACAACTACAAGATGCTCAAGAAGTATATGGCCGAGACCGTTGCTAAGGCCAAAGGCGTCGTGGACGACAAGTACATTGCCCCGGTCGCCAAGGGCATGGAGCAACTTGACGAGATCGTCAATATGATGGCCGGGCAGCTTATGGGTGGCCAGCTGGTAGAACTCGCTGCCAACGCGACGCCGCTCCAGCAGGCCATGTTTCTCTTGATCCTGGCTTGGCTGCACCTCTGGAGCCTCACCGTCACGGGGCCGAAGTGCCAGGCCCTGGTAGGCGGCGCTAAGGGTGACGACCTCAAAAAGCTTCTCGAGAGTAATGCTGAAGCCGCTTACTATTACGGCCGCGTGCTGTCGGCGCAGTTTTTCATCGGCGCAGAATATCCGAAATTCTTTGGCCGGGTGGACTGCATCATGAATAATGAACCGGCGGTGGCTAATGTAGAACTGGCCAATTTCGCCTAATCCTATATCCCTATCGAACCACGTCAAATGCCGCCGTCTCAGGCACTAAGGGACGGCGGCATCTCTTTGCTTCCTCAACCGATTTTTCCGCAGAACCGCTGTTTTTTATTATCATTCTTTTAAAATTAACCCCTGCCTGAACCCGAAGGATTCACCCCTTGGCTCGGGCCGACCCTAAATCTGTACACTAACATCTGTAACATCTGACCTGTGCTGTGGGGTTTACTGCGTTAAAGCGCCTGTAAATACCTCTTCAAAAGAATCCCCAAGGGCTGTCTCTTCGGAGGTAATGTAATCCAGATACCCCGGCAGATGCTTTAACTCGGTACCCAGATAAAACCTGTCCGACAGGATTTTGCCGTAATAGAAAGCCGCCTCGGCGTTATCCTTGACTTTGGCCACGACCTTTTCCCCGGCGATGTCTCCGGCCAGGGCTTTGAGTTTGGGAACGGCAATCGACAGGGACCACAGATGCATCCAGGCATGGGCCACCATGCGCATGGCCTGTTGCAGGGGCGTGGCCACGGCCAAGATATCCAGTTTCTTCTCCTGGTTTCGGAGTTCGATCAGCTTCTGCACGGTGGCCTCCATTTTTTCAACGGCCGTCTTCATAGCCAAAAGATACTTATCCTCAACAACCCCTTTGGCCTTGGCCATCGTTTCGGAAATCCTCTTTTTAAAAACATTGTAATTAAACATGCCCGGATTCAAAAGCAATTTTCTATTAATCAGATCCGCCGACTGGATACCGTTGGTGCCTTCATAGATGGCCAGGATCTTGCAGTCCCGGGCCAGTTGCTCCACCGGATATTCCGAGCAGTAGCCGTATCCGCCGTAAACCTGCATGGCCTCGGAGGTAATCAGCCAGGCCAGATCGGAATTGCCGGCTTTACAAAGCGGGATCAGAAAATCCAGCAGCGCCTGGGCTTCCTGGGCTGCGTCGCCTTCCTGGACATGGCTCATATCGGCGGAATAAGCGGCCAGCAGGGTCAGCATTCTCATGGCTTCCACCTGCGATTTCATCCACAGAAGCATCCTGCGGACATCGGGATGTTTGATGATCGGCACCGAGGTATAATCACCCTTCTTGGCCGCCGGATCCGCGCCCTGGATTCTGTTTTTGGCATAGGTCACGGCGTGCATATAAGCGCCACTGGCCGTACCCATGGCCTGCTGGGCCACATCCAGACGCGCTTCGTTCATCATCTGGAACATGATTTCTATCCCCTGCCGTTCCTGTCCCAGCAGATAGCCGACGCACTGGTTGTTGTCGCCGAAAGAAAGGGAACAGGTGGCCGAGCCCTTGATGCCCATTTTGTGCTCAATGCCGGTGGTGATAATGTCATTTCGCCAGCCGATACTGCCGTCGGGGTTGACCAGATATTTGGGAACGATAAAAATCGATATCCCCTTGGTTCCGGGAGGATCGCCTTCAATCCTGGCCAGGACCGGATGGATGATATTTTCATACAAATCATTATCGCCGGCCGTGATAAAAATCTTTTGACCAATGATACGGTAGGTGCCGTCGGCCTGTTTAACGGCTTTGGTCTTTAAGGCCCCGACATCGGAACCTGCCGTCGGTTCAGTCAAACACATCGTGCCGCCCCATTGACCGGCCACCATTTTCTCAACATAGGTCTTTTTAAGCTCATCAGTGCCGTGATGGATAATCAGATTACAGGCGCCGACTTTCAGGGTATCATAAGAGCTGAAGGCGACACCGGCAGCGCTGAAATACTCCATGACGGCCCGATAAATGGTTTCCGGCATGCCCATGCCTCCGAATTCAGTGCCGTTGCTCAAACCGGAAAAGCCGGATTCCCGGTAAAGGTCCATGGCCGTATGGAATCCCTGGGGCACCTTCACGGTCTTGGTTTCGGGCTCATATTTGGCCCCGGTTTTGTCAGCTTCGATGTTGGCCGGATAGACCTGTTCGACGGCAATCTGTTCGGCCAGTTCCAGGGTTGCCTCAAAGGTATCCTTGTCGAAATCAGCAAACTTTTCATACTGGTTGAGTTTGTCCGCCTCCAGAACCTCAAACAGGGCAAACCTTAAGTCTCTCGAATCAACTAACGGATTTAATGCCATGACTACATCCCTCCATCAAAAATATTTTCATGACCTTACCATGTCGGCAACCATCATTTCAAGTTTTATTGATTTTTTTTAGGCCTTAAAATAAATCAAAGCCGGGGCAGGATGATCCCCTAGAACAGGTCATCGAAAGAGCTTCGTTGTGTCGTTGGTAGGTCAGTCTATTCGGGTAACTAAATAGGGTCCTTTTCCCAATGAGCTGGAAGAAAGGGGTCAAGGATTCAAATGATTTAACGGTATAAGGCCTAAGGTGTATGGTCTACGTTTTTCCTTAAACCTCCCTTGTCAAGAAATAACTAGAATGGTATCCCCGGATTCCTTTCAACACAGAAAAAAGCCAACGGGTTTTGAGAAATAGTTTGCGCCTTGGTTAATAATCCAAGAGGCCGTAAAAATTTTCCTCTGGAGGGGTACCTCTTGTTTCCAGGGAAAAGGCAACTTTTTTGTAATCGGGTTTACCCTTTCGGTGTAAGGAAATCATAAATCGGAGCGTATCTTTGGAGAATTTTCCCTCTATAGCTAATTGAGTCAAGACCTCAAGCCCGGTGCGTAAATCAAAAGGTCGGTTGCGGTAGGGACGTGGCGATATCAAGGCATCATAAACGTCACAAACGGCCACCATTTCCACAATAGGGTTGGAGATCGGGACTCCAGAGGGGTATCCGGAGCCGTCCAGCCGCTCGTGATGCTCCAGGGCAACGAGGGGACCCAATAGATCCTTTTCACCGTGGAAATGATTGAGGAGAATGGCCCCTGCCACCGTGTGATGATGAAGACGTTGAAGTTCACTCCGGGTTAGCGGGGTCTTCTTTTGCAGGATTTCCACGGGTACATTGATCTTGCCGATATCATGGAGAGGTCCCATGACGGCAAAATGTCGTTCCCACTCCGGTAGGCGGATCAATTCCATCGCCAGGTAACCGGTAAGAACAAAGACATGAAGGGAATGCCAGTAGGTATAGGAGTCTTTCTCTTTAAAAAAGGCGAGACCATCTATGATAAAGGGAGAAAGCCGGGCATTTTTTAACATATCTACCAGGTTAGTTTTGGCTTTAGTATTTTTGAAAAGTTCCCGGTATGGCAGATCGGAAATGGCTTGGTTTAAGTCTGACCAGAGGGTGGGAAGTCCCTCGACAGGAATGAAAGGTTTGGGTTGGGGGGCAACCCCGACAATCTTCCAGAAAAATCGCTTGGAAAGCGGGGCACCCTCTTGGGCAATGAGATTGCCCTTCAGATCCAACACCGGAAAAAGAAGAAGGTTATTTTTTCCCCTGGTTGAGGCAGTTGTAGTTGGGGGCTTGGCCATTTTTTTCCCCTACTATGATGGGGTATATTATAAGTCTTTGTTTACAGTTAAGCAAATAAAAAGTGTTCAAAAGGCGGTTTTAAAGAATAACGGACTCCTAATGGCCTTTGGGTTGATTGCCGTTTGAATTCTTGTCTTTTTCAAAAAGAGTAGGGTCGAGAATTTCAGGAAGAATTTCTCAGATCAAGCCATGGGGCAAAGATGAATGGTTATCGGGTAATGTGCAAGATTCAAGACCTGCACCCCGGCCTTTAGGCATTATTTCTTTTCTAATTCTTTGAGCATTTAATCCCTTGGCCTGGTCCGACCCCAACGACACTGCGGGGTACGGTCTTACCGATCGGTGAAACGAAGGCTGCCCATTATTTTCTGGAAATCCTCCCTCTGGGCTGTATAGCTGTCTCCTTTCCATATTCCCATGAACATGTACACAGCGGCCTTCCAGAAAAAGAGATGCACTTCCAAGCGCACTGCTGGGCCCTTTCTTTTCTTGCCGAGGTCAATCCTAAAACCAGGATTCCCTTGGAACTTTTCCTGAGTGCGGGCCAGAATGGTGTATCTCTTTGACTCGAACCGCCTTACGGTATTCTTTTCTATGATGGCCAGATCCTTGAAGGGAACCTTTTCCGCCAGTTGTAGGAAGTTAATGGTGGAGGCTGTGGAAGAATGGAATAGGTTCAGGCTGCCGTCCTTCGGGTCAATACGTGCTTCGTAGCCTTCCGGGTAGGTGAGTGTGTAGTTCCCCTTCGGATCCCGCCAGGTGGTCTCGGTTTTGCTCCAGACAGCGCTGGTGGTGAAGAGCATGAGGAAGATGAGGAAAATAGAAACGTGTTTCATGGGCTCTCTTTTCAAAGGCCATTTAATCCCTTCAAACTTCCCACGAAGAATGGTGCTTATCAGATTAAGGCATGTCCTTATTGAAGCTTTGACCTTCTTACCCATTCCCAACCGTCAACTTAATAAATGAACAGCATCCCCTTTTAACTACCTTTTCATTGTGGATAACCCACCGCCTGGACCAGCATGATTTTTTGCTTGTCGCGAAGTTTCATTTCCGGGCCCAGGGAATCCCGGTCGACCATACCTCGGACAACCGTGGCCAGCCCTTCAGAAGCGCAATAGAGATATACATTCTGGGCAATAAAACCGGTATCCGCAGCCGAATAAAATTTATTCTCCTCTTCGTTCGTTAAAAAGCTCGTCTTTGAATAGTCCGCCACATAGATCAATTGCAGTGGTGCACCTGCTACCGAGCTTCTTGATGGTTGCAGGAACATGGTCGTTTTCTTGCGTAGATCCATTTTCAATATAGGTTCGAGCACATGAGCTTTTGGGTTGTAAATATAAAGGCCTTCTTCCATAGCAACATAAATGTCGACTTCCTGTCGGTTAATGGCGGACGGTGCGGTGCGTTTGCCGCTGTCAGCTCGGTTGATGCCGCAGGCCGCCCACAACAGATTGGAAAGTACTTCAACGGGTAATTTCTTGGGGCTGATCGACCGGTTTGTTTGGCGCTCAGACAGGCACTGCATCAAAGGCTTTCCGCCTTTTTTATCCGGTGCAGGCAGTTTAATCGGAGCAAGTTCAGAAGCGATGGATGTGGAAACGAAACCAACTAAAACAACGATGCTTAATAGTATTTTTTTCAGCATAATACCCCCCGATAATTTCATGCTTATTTATAAAAAGGAAACTGACCTCATTTATCGCCCTCAGGCCAAGACAGATAGGCGTCATCATCTATCAGTATTTTTGATAAGAAATTCCTTTTCTGGGTAAGAGTATAAGGCAAGAAAAAGACCGGGGCAAGGAGAAAAGCACGAATTGAAAGACCTTCTTTAGGCCATTCGTTGCTTAGAATATAAGTATTGTGTACCCGGAATACCTAAAAAGACATAGCCACACAAAACAGCAATTACCCGATTCATCTTAGGAAATCAAAAGGTTGTTTACGTGTCTGATGGAGTTGTATTCTTCTCTTTCTTTCCCTCGGGTTTGACCTTCTTCTCCGATTTTTCTTTTTCCTCTTTTTTCCCCTGAACTTCTACTTTGGCCTCTTTCTTAGATCCTTCCGTGGCCTTCTTCCCAGAGACCAGTTTTTCAGCCTTCGCTCGGGCGAGATCCTGGTCTTGTTTCTCCTGATCGGCAATGCGGGCCAGCCGAAAATCGGCTTTTCTCACTTCAGCTTTCAGCTTTCGAACTATAACATTTTTCTGGATTGCGTCGTCCTTGAGCCCTTTCTCTTTCAGAAAAGCCTGCTGGGCGTCGAGATTTTTCAGGGCACTCTTCTTCTGATTTTCCACGTTGATCTTAGATTTAATATTCATTCAGTTTCCTCCTCCGATAGAAATAGTGTATTAAGTTAGGTTTTAAAATTTGTGCGAGTCCGTGCTTGCCCTGTTTGGACTTGTTGGTTAAAGTCCAGCCGTGGGAGTTGGGCAGTTCGTCCATGCAGCTTACGGAAAGCAGGTAGGGTAACCGTCAGCGTTAAAGTTCACCGAACCAGGCAAAAAGATGATTAAGCGGCTGAAGGCTCTTTATCTTCTGACCTGGATCTTCTCTTGCCCTCCTCTTCTCGATCCAGCTTCCTTACGCCGGCAACTAACAAGACCAAGGTAACGGCCCCCATTAAAACGGCTGTTTTTATCCAATTCATATTATAGTATCCTATCCTCTCCTTCACCTTTTGGTTTTTTTGATAATAATATTCTTTTTAATGGGAAGAGTATAAGGCAAGAAAAAGACCGGGGCAAGGAGAAAAGCAGGGCGGAAGGCAGGAATCGAAAGACCTTCTTTAGGCCGTTAGTTGCTTAATCTTGATATTATGACCCCGCATACCTTAATTACCTTTTTTAGAACCAATGTCACCTCTTATGGTGTACCCTTCAAGGGGGGTGGGCTATCTGAAAAAAGGGTTCCTCAATCTCTCTTGCCCTATGGTAGAGACAGGACCGTGGCCAGGATAAACGCGCAAATCATCTCCGAGTGGAAATATCTTTTCCTTCACGTTCTTAATCAATCCCTGATAATCACCTCCCGGGAAGTCCGTGCGTCCGATAGAACCGGCAAAGAGTGTGTCCCCGGTAAAGACAGCGCCTGGTGCATAGAAACATACACCGCCTGGGGAATGCCCTGGCGTATGGATTACCTTTATCTTGTATGACCCGACTTCAATCTCCTGTCCATCAACGAGGGTCCCGTCAGGCGGAAAACCAAGCCCGGAGGAATCCAGCCTGTGAATCCATACAGGCGCCTTTATAATCCCTTTTAATTCTTTAGCCGCACCTGTATGATCAAAATGACCATGAGTAATAAGTATATATTTGACCTTAAGCCTAGCGCTAGACACCTCCCTGACTATTTTAAATGCATCGCCACCAGGGTCAATGACAGTTCCCTCCCTTGTTTTGTTACAACCCAATATATAGCAATTGGCCTGAATCGGTCCCACAGCCATCATCTTAAGCATTATTAAAAAACTCTCCTTCGTAACGCATTTTCTTGATAAGAATTCCTTTTTTCTGGGAAGAGTATAAGGCAAGAAAAAGACCGGGGCAAGGAGAAAAGCAGGGCGGAATGGAAGAGGAGGGCGTCTTCTTACTTCAGGCAAGAAACGAAAGGCCTTCTTTAGACCAGTGGTGGCATAGAATATCGGTGTTATGTCCCCCTAATATCGCCTCCCCAGATTACGGAACGCTGTTTTGAATTACCACTTGGCATAGTGCTCCTCCGCAAAGCCGGAAACATTTTGCAGTTCGCAGACCTGACCCCCGTTCCGTAGGGTCCCTTCAAACCGGCCGAAGGGCTGGTGAAATTTGCTCACGATGAGGCCGATATTAGTATTCGCCGAACGTTTGCCCTCCGGCAGGAACCGCAGCCGGACCCGGCCGTCGTTCGATTCGATGCGCCACGGCTTCAGGAGGTCCAGGTCGTCATATCGGAAATCCACAACATCCGTCTTGACCAGACGGCCATTGACCCAGAATACGTTTTCCGTAAATCCCGTTTCGTTGACCCCCTGAACAAGATTGAAGCCGATGCGGTTTCCTGTCTGGTCTAGGCCGCCGCCGGCGGCCCAGTTCCAGAACGTTTGGCGGGCAAGGTAACCCAGCGTATAGTCCCGGACACCGAAAGTTTGGTCTTCTTGAATAGCCCAGGAAACATCCTTGTGGCCTATCGTCCCCCGGACGGGGAGGCCGGCTTCCTTGTGAGTGTAGTTAAAGCCTTTCAGACCCACTCGGGTCAGGCAGACAAGGGGTTCCTCAACCTTATGGAAAGAAAGGTTGACGGAAAGCTCTCTCTTGATGGATCCTTTGACCATGATGGTTTCGGGATCGGACACCATGCGGACCGTTGTTTTCCCGCTCTTGAAATGGATTTCACCTGTCAGCGAAGTTCCCTTGAAGATCGCATCGCCCCCGCCAGGGGTGAGAATATTATATTCGCTGATTCGTCCGCTTTGACGGTCAAAGAGATAGGTGAACAGGTTGCACATATAGCCGAGTCGGACGACGGCCATCCCAAAGATGATGGCCTTGTTGCAGACACCGAGGTATTCCCATCGCTTGATCCGGTAATTCAAAATCCAGCTCTTAGTCCATGAGGCACGGTCTTTTGCGCCGTAAGGACGGAATTCGTCCAGATTGAGAGAGGCCAGAGGCTTACCGTAGATGCCGAAACGAGGCCGGCCATCGACACCGATCAAGGAGCTTTCTTCTGCTGTATTCATCTTTTCCCTTTCATTAAGTTTAAGTGCGAAGCCTGCTTTAATAGGCCGCAGTGTGCAAGATTCAAGTCCTGACCCCCGACCTCGAATTTAACCCGTTGGCTAGGTCCGACCCCCTACCAACAACTTGCATGACGTCACCCCTCAATAATCTTGACGATACCGCTTCTGATCATCTTCACGGCAATGGCCGCCAGAATCAGGGACGCGACCTTGGCAAAGGCGCGCGATCCGTTGATGCCGATGAGTTTTATGATCCGGTCCGCCTGGGAAAAAATGAGCCAGGCCAGGAGAATGTTCACCACGAGTGACTGGATGACGGGTGCATATCCGTAGCTGCCGACGAGAACCAAGGTCGTTGTGAGCGTGGCTGGCCCCGCGATGAGCGGTGTGCCGAGCGGGACCACGCCAAGCGTTGGGCTGATAGTTACCCTCGGCTCGCCTGCGCGCACCATATCGAGGACCGCGATGATCATGAGCACGATCCCACCCGCGATCATGAAGTCCTCGACCTTGATGCCGAGGGCAGTAAATACCGCCCTGCCGATCAGCACAAAACCGATGGTGATCAGGAAGGCCGTGAGGATGGATTGCCGGACGATGATCTTGCGTTCGTTTTTTTTCATTCCTTCCGTCATGGCCATGTAGAGCGGCAGCACGCCCGGTGCGTCCAGCGCGACCATGATGGGAATGAGGCAGATTAAGAATTGATTGAGTAGGTCCATGGCGATTTCCCAGAAGGAAGTATAACCGATATTCCCCGGAGTGACCAGCTTTGAAGAATATATTACATGATAAGACTTTTCTTTTGGCTGGAAAGAGTATAAGGCAAGAACAAGACCGGGGCAAGGAGAAAAGCAGAGGGTGCCAGATTCAAGACCTGCCCCCGATCCATTGTTAAACGAGGCATCAGTCGTTTTTCATTCTAATCATAAGGGGCGCTTTGCCCTTGCCCTTAAGTACCCTGCTTCCCAATTCACCTACGGTGTCAAAAGGTTCTTGCCGGTCAGGCCTGAGGATGAGGGTGATGGACTCCATCGGGCAGGTGGTGGCGCAAAGTCCACAGCCCAGGCACTTATCCCGATCGATTAGGGCCTTCTCCTCCACCTGAATGGCCCCTACCGGACAACGATCCAGGCAGGCTTCACAGGCGGTACATTCCTCCTTATCGACCACGGCCTCATAGACGGCGTTGAAATGCCTTTGCCGGTAGCTCCCCCATTTGGTTATGGCCTTTAAGGCCGCACAGCAGCAGGGGCAGCAATTGCAGATGTTCGATAGATGCATGGAGTTGGCCCCGGCATGGACCAGGCCTGATTGATCGGCCTCCTCCAGGATTCTGATGGCTTCATCGGCCTGTATTTCACGACCCAGGCCGGAATCAATGTAATATTCGGCGGCCACACCGAAACTGAGACAGGTTTCCAGGGGATGATGACAACCCTCGCCGAGCAGGACCGCCTCTTTGCGGCAGACACAATCGGTTACGGAGATCTTCCTGGCTGCGCGCACACTTTCCTCCAGCCGCTGATAGGGCAGGAGGACTTTTTGGACATCAATATTTTTCTCCATGGGAATCACTTTGAATCCGGGGATATCATGGTTCCCAAGTTCCTTGATATAGGCGGCCTCATAATATTCCTTGAAGAGGGCGGCCAGTTCCCGGTCGATCTTCTTAACCGAGTATTCATAGAGCCCGATCATAAAGGGTGCGGCCCGGTAAAAGGGGACGCCTCCACGTCTAAAACGAAAGGTCAGGCCCTTTTGGGCCAGGGCATCCAATTTTTTTTCCAGGTCATCGGCCTTCAGGTCCAGGCGCTCGGCGATCTTGGTGAGTTCCTCGGGCAGGGTTGAAAGCTGGATCGTGAGCCGGGCCTCATCCTCGGTAAAAAGCCTCTTCAGGATCTTTATCTCGACCCCTGACTCCATTTTTAGAAAGCCCCTTGGAAATTGGTGCAGGAAATCGCGTAAGGCTTCATAATCCTTGTCAGGCATGGTTAATCTCTCCTTTTCCCCTTTCCCTCATCCCATTTTAGTTTTGAGTTTGCATCTCTCATCTTGCATTAGGTATCCAGTATCCAGCATCTAATATCTAACATCTATTATCTGTCCCTATCACCTATGAGCTATCATTTGCAAGGCATGTCAACATTGAAGTTTTGACCTTCTTCCCAATCAATCATCTTGTTGAAATTCTCATCAAACCGTCTTGACGATCAACCTCTCTAAGGGAAACCTGGGACGCTGTGCCGGGATTCGTTTCGGATACCCGATGGGCAATAAGGCCACAACGTGAAGATTATCATCCAGTGCAAGGATTTCTTTTGTTTTTAGAGGGTCAAATCCTCCGATCCAGCAGGTTCCCAAGCCTAAATCAACCGCTTTGAGCATCATATGGGTAATGGCTATCCCGACGTTCATGTTCAAATAGGTCAAAACCTGTTCTCGGTTCCTTTCCGGTGGAGTATAATCGCCGTCTACTTCAACATCGTCAAACACGCCGGCCTGTAACAATTCGAGAGACCGGTCCGGTCTGCTGTCCAGAGCCGAAAGGTCGGTACAGCAGGCGATGACGACCGGCGCTTTTAAGGCAAAACTGAAGACGGTAGCCTTTTTAAGTTTTTCCTTCATTTCCGGAGACCGGATGATGATGAACCGCCAGGGTTGGATATTCGAGCCGGAAGCTGCCAGGCGGGCGGCTTCCAATATATCGAGAATGGCCTTGTCCGATACCGGGTCCGGCTTGAAATTTCGGATGCTTCGTCGCGTTTGGATTACCTGATCAAATTCCATACTTCCTCCATCAAGGTCCTATTTTTTGAAGAATTCTCTTTTTGATGGGAAGAGTATAAGGCAAGAAAAAGACCGGGGCAAGGAGAAAAGCAAATCGAGAAATTTTCTTTGGGCCGTTGGTGGCGTAGTCTATTCGGGCCATACAATACCTACGCAACTAATCCAATAACGTCACGCCTTGCGCATGTGTCCGTAGGTGACCTTTTGAATATCAGCCGGTTTCGTAGCAGGCCAGTATCTCGCCAAAGTAAAGGGTATGGTAATCCTTTTGTGGATAAAGAGTCGTATCAAACTTTTTGTCCAGATAGGCCGGGTTCATAGCAGACTTGTAGATTATTTTACACTCGTAATGATGCCCTGGGGTTTTGATGAGGGGTGAAACCACCTTCCTGCCGTTCATGATTTTCAGGTTGCACATTTTAAACTTGTCCAGGTCCCGGCCGGATTTCGAACCGCAAAAAGCAATTTCTTTAGCCATATCACCCGTCGGTACGGTAACGGTAAAATCCTCTGCTGCTTCCATAAGACCAAAGGTATGCCTCGAAGACCGCACCGCTACCATCATGATCGGTTTTTGCCAGATAAATCCGAAAGTAGCCCAGCCAATGGCCATGGTGTTGAGCGCCTGGCCGGCTTTTACTGTTAAAAAAGCTCCTTTTTTGATTTTCTTGATGTTCTCCTCAGCAATGGTCAGGTAATTTAAATCTTTCATTGTCATCTCCTTAAGTTAAATGCCCCCCGTTTAGGTATCATTGGCGCTTGGGAAGGAAGTTTAATTGCCCATAGTCCCTGGTGTCCAGAGGTAGTAGAAGCCGGGAGCAAGGGTGGGAATGAACTCCCGTAGGTTTACATCAATTAGAGGCAGCCCTGGTTCGTTGGACCAGGAGAGGGAGGTGTTGTAGGGGTTGTCGTTCGGATATTCGCTGCGGCGATAGATCACGACCTTGGCTTCTTTAGAAAGACTCGCCAGCCCTTTGGCCTCAGAAATGGCGTTATCCAAATACCCTATGCTGTCTATAAGCTTTAGTTGCAAGGCCTCTTCGGCCAGGTAGATGCGGGCGGTGGAGATACTGGTCATGGCCTTGGGGTCCATCTTGCGGTGCTTGGCCACCAGATCCAGGAATCTCCCAGCCAGCTTATCGGTCAGTTCCTGGAATATCTTCTGTTCCTCCGGGGTGGATGGGCGGAAGGAGGAGCCGATGTCTTTCTCTCTGCCGGATTTATTGACCTCCACGGACAAGCCGAGTTTATCCATGAGCCCGGTTACCTTGGGGGTCATAAAAATCACCCCCACAGACCCCGTGATGGTGGTGGGGTGGGCCACGATTCGATCGGCTGGCAGGGCGACGTAATAGCCTCCCGAGGCAGCCACATCCATCAGAACGGCCACAATTTTTGTTTTGGTCCGTTCTTTAAAGTCCATGATTTCATGATACAGGATATCACTGGCCGTAATCGTGCCGCCGGGCGAGTTGATTTCCAGAAGCACTGCCTTGACCTCTTTATCCTTTTCAGCCAGCCGGAGTTGGGAGACGACTTCCTGGACCACGCTGGCCCGGTCGCCCAGGAGACCTTTCTTGGGAACGTCGGAGAGAAACCCCCTTATGGGAATGATGAGGACCTTTCCTCTTTCATTGCCCTGGAGCGTGAATTGCTTGAGCGGCTCTTTCGAACCACCCCCAAGGTTGATCTTCAGCCCTAAGCACCCGCTGGTCAGAAAGGTGATAGCCACTAATAAAGAGATAACAACATAAAATCGCTTTCCCATTGAATCTCATCCTCCTTTTTTTAATACAAGGCAGGCAAAACCTTTTCGTGGTTTTTCCGGGCCATAAAAAACCGATTCAACTAATTTAAGAACGTCATACCTTCTGTAATGTACAAGATTATAGGCCTGATCACCGACCTCACGCTGTTTCAGCCTCACCGAGGCTGATGCTCTTCTGTTTGTCAACAGCCGGGCTCACCCGGATAGCCGCAGCAGGATTGAACATGCCGTATTTTGATCCAATTATTTCTAAGAAGAAGCCATATTTTTTTCTGCCATAGCATGGTGACTCTAAGATTGGTAAAGAAAGATCGGGGGTTCGACTTATCCATAATAATTCATTTTAATCATTGAACCCCAAATTGTCCAACGAATTGATTTGGTGAAAAAAACGGGCGCTGTTGTCCCTAGTTTCCGTACGGATGATTATGGCAAGGTCAAATCCTCCAGACCGGCAGGCCAGTCCGTCAAAGAGACGCAGCCGTCATCCGTCACCAGGACGGTGTCGGAGTGCCGGAAGCCTCCCAGTCCTGGGATATAGATTCCCGGTTCAATACTGATGACCATGTTCTTCTTCAGGACCGTTTCGCTGCCCAGGGCCAACCAGGGCGGTTCGTGTCCCGTAATGCCAAAGCCATGGCCGGTGCGATGCAAAATGTTTGGTCCATACCCGTACCTTTTAATGACGTTCAACACTTCTTCGTCCACCGAGGCCGCGGGCACCCCTGGTTTCACCAGCCGAAAAGCCAGGGCCCTGGCCTCCATCATGGCCTCAAAAGGATCGCGCGCGGCAGGCGGGACCGATTTGATAAAGTAGGTCCGTTCGAGTTCTGCGGAGTAGCCGTCCGCCTGAATGGTTATAATCACGACATTCGGTCCCCCCTCCTCAAGCGAATCAAAAATGCCCGGTACGGAATGGGGCTGATTGGATAGCGTTTTCGGCCATACAGCGCAGACAGCCCTGGTCATCAGTAAATTCGGGTTCTGTATTTCAAAGACGACTCTGGCCATCATCTGCCTGGTTCCCTCCGAGTTGATGGCGAACTCTTGCGTCCCCGGCTGACTCATATCCAGAACGGTTTTTATCCCTGTTCCTGCAATGCTGCTGGCGTGGGCGATACGGCCGATCTCATAGTCGCTTTTGACCAGGCGGAGGTCATCGACGATATCGATGACCTTCAACCTGCCCGGCAGAATCTCCTTTAACGCCAGAGAAATAGAGGACTCAATGCCGACGATGCTTTCAGAGGGGATCAGTTTTTTTAAGGTGTCCACGTAAGTACTGCCCTGGGGTGCAGGGTACTCATAATAGGTGTGATATTCGACATCGATCAGCAGGCGATCCTTCGCATGGCTGATTTCCAGATCAGGTACGATCATCAGGAGGTTCTTGTTCGCTGGAATAATCAGGAAAAATGGTCTTTCAAAGGGGATGTAGGCAAAATTCGTCAGGTAATATACATTTTCAGTATTGGTGCAGATGTAGTAATCGAGGTTTTCCTGCGCCATCAGGGAGCGAACGGCATTGATGCGCGACTGTAGTTCTTCTCGGGACGGTTTTGCCGTGATAGGTGTAATTTCGACGGCCATTTACAGCCTCCTTCTTTTGCTTCAAACCTCCATGAAGTTGGGGTCAATCCTGACTTTCGACTGGCTAACACTATTTATCGAACCGTTTAGAATCTTCTTTTTGATGGGTAAAACGGTAGCTTTAAGGCCATTTTCAACCCTCAGTTTTTATCTTTTTCTTTATGCTTTCAATCCGTTCGCATGGCCCGACCCCAATTAACGCAGGTCACGACTCAACAATCCTTTTAGGTTTGTAATTTCCGGCCGATGGTCATGATTTCCGCTTCCTTGGTCCCTTCGTAAAGCTCTAAAATCTTGGCGTCGCGATACCACTTTTGAACGGGATATTCTTCGATATACCCATAGCCGCCGTGAAGCTCCACAGCATAATTGGCACAAAAGACCGCCGTCTGACCGCCGTAGAATTTTGCCATGGCGGCTAAATAGTAATCGGGACGACCTTCGTCAATCAGCCAGGCGGACTTATAAACCAGACCTCGCAGGGCTTCGATCATGATGGCCATTTCCGTAAGCTTCTTCTGGGTGAGTTGAAAGGACCCCAAGGTCGAGCCGAATGCGGTCCTTTCTTTCACATATCGGATACTCGCTTCCAAACAAGCTTCACTGAGACCCAGACCCTGGGCGGCTATCATGATCCGGGTAGTATCGAAGAAATGCATCAATTCAATAAAACCGCGTCCTTCTTTACCTACCAGATTGCTCTGGGGAACCCTTACATCTTCGAAAGCGATCTCGGCCGTATCGCTGGAGCGGATCCCCAGCTTCCCTTTGATCTTGTTTCTGGTAATGCCTTTAGCGTCGGCAGGAACAATGATCAGGCTGAAACTGTTGTGCTTTTTTTCCTCCGGATTAGTGATGCACTGAGCCAGCATGAAATCGCAAACCGATCCATTGGTGATAAACATTTTATTGCCGTTAATCACATAATCACGGCCGTCCTTGACCGCCCGGGTCTTGTATCCCGCCACATCGGTGCCGGCATTAGGTTCCGTGAAAGCCCCGGCACTGACCTTTTCGCCTGCACAGACTAAGGGCAGATAGGTCTTCTTTTGTTCTTCCGTTCCATACTGAAGAATGGATTCGCAGCCGAAACTGGCGGCCACGATATTCAGTCCGATTCCCATGTCGATTTTGGAAAATTCTTCCGAAATGATGGAGTTTCCCATAATACCAGCCCCGGCGCCGCCGTACTCTTCCGGAATCCAGGAACCGACCAGACCGTTTTCGGCCGCCTTCTTTCGGATCTCCGGCGTGTATTTCTCATGCTCATCGCATTCCTGTGAAACCGGTTTGAACTCGGTGACCGCAAACTTGTAGGCCATTTCTTTCAACATTTGTTGTTCTTCCGTTAAATCAAAATTCATTTTTCCACTCCTTTCCGCCCACTTATGAATTCAACATTTTTCATACAACGAATTCAACAAGGTCCCCCTTTGCGACAAAAACCTATTTCTTAAGAGATTCACCCGCAATAAAACGTGCCTGAAGTCGTCGCATGCCTTGAAGCCAGCGCTCATAATCGCTTGTTTTTCTCTGCATGTAAGTTTTTACCTCGGGGTGAGGCAGAATCAGAAACTCTTCTTTATTTAAACCCTCGATAACAGCTTCGGCGAGTTGTTCCGGTTCCATCAGCCCATCAACCGCCGCTACGCCTCCATCTGGCCCGGCCATGGCTGTGCGCACGGCTTGGGGACAGAGAGCGAATACTTTGATTCCTTGGTCGCCGTAGGTGATGGCGATATTTTCAGCCAGCCCCACAGCCGCATGCTTGGTAACGGAATAAGGCGCCGAACCAATCTGGCTGAGAAGCCCTGCGGCCGAAGACGTGATCATGAGCGCACCGCCGCCCCGTTTGATCATTCCTGGAATAATCGCCCGTCCCACATACACATGGGACATCACATTGACCTCCCAAATCCGTTGCCATTGATCATTGGGACATTCGAGGCCACCGATAACACCAATACCGGCATTCGAGCAAAAAAGATCTATAAGTCCGTACTTCTCTTCCGTAAAGCGGATTAACCGTTTCACATCTTCTTCCCGGCTGACATCGCACTTGAAAGCCGCCCCATGTATTTCATCGGCCACGACTTTTGCTGAAGTCTCATCGATATCCGCCACGACAACATTTTTAGCGCCTTCCTGAGCAAACCGCCGGCCCAAAGCCGCGCCTATGCCATTAGCGCCACCCGTAACAACAACGACTTTATCTGTAACTTTCATCTTAATTAAACCTCCCCATTCACTGAACTATGCCCTGGTCCAAAGGACCAGGGCTTCTATGCCCGACTAAACGACCTTTGCTCCGTGCTCCAAAAGCAACTCTCTCAAGATAGATCGGTGACATCGGTGTTCATTCTCGCAATAGCATCCCAACGAAAAATGGGTTTGCTGAGAAAAAGCTGCTAAAAGGTCCAAGACCTTGCGCGGATCAGGTCGGTTCATTTCCGCCAGGAACTTCCTCTTAAAAACAGCCCAGGCCCGATCTTCAAGGGATAGCTTTCCTTCTTTTAACAACTCTTCGCTTGGAGAAAGAAGGGGCAGCCAGACATCATAAAAATCGCGTTTGGCATACTCTGATTTAGGGACCCCCCGCGGTGGCCGCCGAACCGTCCCGAGACGAATCCCTTCTCCGGCTTCCCGGGGAGAGCCGAGTCTGACAATGCGAATGGACATCATTCCTCCTTACTCTTATCCGTTTGGCCTTTAGCCTACTTCGAATTCAAAACGGTTCGATTTCTTCGAGGCCTGTTCGGGCCATAAAATGCCAATACAAACATTCAACAATGTCTCGCCAAATGTAAAAAATCTTATGTTTAGAAGCTACTTTTTGGGGGTAAAAAGTTGGCTATGAGGCCTTTTTTACCCATCATTTCTTGGATAATTCTTTGAGGATTAATTCCCTTGGCCAGGCCCGACCTCAACATGTAAAAGAGAACCGGCCCTTCTATTCCGATCCGTAACTACCTTAGGCCAAATGGCATGTTTCATCATGGGCCGGTTTTCTGCTTATATAGTTGTGGCAGAAATTCGGGAAATTGTCCCATTTCGGCTATGTTGTGCTGACGTAAAAAATCAATGAAAAATTGAGGTACAATCGCGGGAAGAATAAATGTGGAGCGCATTTGTGTCCCGTAAGATGTCTCTTCATATTCGTGGACAACACTGCCCAGCGGGGTGTCGTCAGTGCCGGGGGCAAGGGAACTGCCCACATTGACATGGCTGTAAATGGGGGTAATGAGCGCCGCACTTGGGTCCTCCCATCGGATACGTATGATTTGAGGGGGTATGTCGCTTATGCTCTCGCAGGCCATATGAATAGCACCGACATGTCCCACCTGGTTTGGTGGGATTTGCCATTCAAGAGCAATGTGGTCCTTGGGATTCCATAACTTATAATTATCGTTGTCCATGTTGTCCCACCACCAGTCCAGCATTTCAGGAGTGACACCGCGTAACTTATGTTCGACGACCAGAGACACTGTCTCACTCTTTAATAGTTCTTTGAAAACCTCCTTAGGTGATGATTTGCCCATCCTTGCCCTCCCTCCTTCTTTTATTATTTAAAACCGATGATTTTATAAGAATTGACTTGTTGATGGGAAGAGTATAAGGCAAGAAAAAGACCGGGGCAAGGAGAAAAGCAGAAACCGAAAAACCTTCTTTAGGCCGTTAGTTGCTTAGCATATAAGTATGGTGTGCCCGGGATAAACGTCGGCCAATCCATAACACGATCTTCTTAATGCCTATACCACTTTCGGCGATCCCCCGCCTGCCTGACGAATCACGAAACCCTGGTGTGCGAGGCCCGTGCTTGAGGGTGTGCCCGCAATCTGGGCGAGATAAACCTGCCCCAAATTCTTGATGTGGTCTGTTACGTTATCGAAGTAGTCGAGATGTGCCTGCTCCTCCTCGATAATCGTCTCAAAGAGCTTCATGCTGATGGCATCGCCATTCTCCCGACAGACGGCGGCAAACCGGTTGTATTCTGCAATGGCATTGTCTTCGAGGGCGGCGTCAAAGGAGAACACCTTCTCTACGGTCTGACCTTTTTCTACCTTTCCCGCCAGATCGGTCGTAGGCTCACCACCAAGCTGCTTGACTCTGTCGGCAAACATCTCGGCGTGGCGCATCTCGTCAATGCCGATCAGTTTAAGATTGACCGCCATCTCCCCATAATCCAGGGCATCGAGGTTGTAGTGCTGGACCATATACTGGTGGATGGCCCGCAACTCCAGGGATCGCGCCTTATTCAGCACTTCAATGACTTTTTTCTTCCGTGAGTCTCTCTCGTTCTTGTCCATGGGATAACCTCCTCTACGATCAGTTTTTGTGGTGAGTATAGTTAATCAGGCAATCTTTGTCGATTCATGGATTACCCGGCAGATAATAAGTGCTTTGGCATTAAAGATCATCCAATTTCTTCCTCACAGGAAAAACCTTCTTTGGGCCGTTGGTTGTCTGGTCTATTCGGGCCCCAACAGACCAATTCAATTAATTCAACAACGTCTCTCCATCTGTAATGTGCAAGATGATAGACCTGACCTCAGGCCCGTCTGCTTAAAAGCTTCTTTTTGAGGCCAAAAAGGCCGGTTTAAGGCCTTTTTTGCCCATAATTTCTTATATTGTTCTTTGAAAATTTATTCCGTTGGGCTTGTCCAACCCATTTCCCAAACACCCCCTTGGCCTGGTCCGACCTCATAAAAAGGCAAGAAAAAATGACCATTCTTGCATACGGAGAATCTATTTCTCTTGACAGGGCCTTTTAATGGGTGACCCCAATGCCAGTCACCTTTATAAAGGAAAGTATGACACATTTAAGCCTACGCGACGACCAACTTCCCAAGCGACCTCCTCAATTGCCTTATAAGAAACTTCAACCGTCTTCCACTTATATTTATTGATTAAAAAATTAATATGTCTTATCTCCTTTGCAATTTCACGTTTGTCAGTATAGGGATCTTTAATGTCAAATTTAAACTGCTTGGCTCTTATAGTTCGAACACTTTCAAGTCTGCTTGGTGTTATTGTTAGTGCCACAAGCTTCTCTTTATCTAATTTCAATAATTCGTGGGAGATCGGTGTAGCATAATGGATTGGAACATTGGCTGCTTTTATACCGCAATAACCTAAATAAAATGCAGTACAACTTTTAGAAGCACGAGAAACACCTACAAGAACGACATCAGCATCTTTATAACCATTTGGATCTTTCCCATCATCATGCTCTAGTGTAAAGTCTATGGCACGCATTCGCCTTATACGTTCTTTTTCAAACTCTTGAGATAAGCCGGGGGTTTCAGACGGCGCACTCTTTATTATTTTATGTAATACCTTAAGTGAAGATCCAAGCAAATCGACAGAAATAATCCCTCTTTTTTGCGTCTCACTTTTTATAATTGCTCTGATATCTGATTTAACCATCGTAAAGAAAATTGGCGCACCATCCCGCTTTGCTAAATTCACTACTTGCCTTGCCTCTTTAGTTGTAATAATATTTGGCTTGACCTCTAATAATGGTTTACTTTTAAATTGTGTCAGTACAGAGTTAACGATCCTTTTAGCTGTTTCGCCACTTCCATCCGAAACTAAATAAATAGTGATTGTGCTTTCACTGTTTTGTTTTAACTTTTTTAGCATTTTGTTTACCTCCCTAAATCGGGGCAAAGATGAATGGTTATCCAGTAATATGCAAGATTATAGACCTGTCCCCCGGCCTGTCTGCTTATAAGCTTCTTTTTGAGGCCAAAAAGGCCGGTTTAGGGCCTTTTTACTCATCCTTTCTCGCATAATTATTTGAAAATTTAACCCCTTGGCTAGGTCCGACCCCAACATCTGATTTTCAGAGAGACAAGCCTTTACCAATGTTGTGGGGAACTTTTTTTTGAGCCTCGATGCCTTCCTGGATCAAGGCCAGGACTTTGGATTTTTCTGCCGGGAACCGATACCCCTCATAATCCTGGGTGAACAATAGATGCCCCCTTCGATTTCGCCAGTAATTGCCGACATGGTCAAAGCAAACATTGGAGGTGACTTCCAGTTTCTCGATCATCACTGAGAGTTCTTTCAGTTGTTCTTCAATAGTCAGGATTTGCAAAGCACCGCTTTCAATATCCTCCCAGATGGGGCTTCCCGGGGACGGGACGAAAGGGCGGGATCGTATGTAATGGGGGTTGATGGCATTGAGAACGCGGGCCGTATTACGGGCGTGTCCTTCCCATAATGCTTTTCCTCCAAGTCCCGGCATCCAGTATTCGGATAGTTGAAACCCGGCTTCCATGGCCTTTCTTCCTCCTTCGATATGCTCCTGGCTGGTAACGCCTTTTTTAACCATTTTCAAGAGGACATCATCTCCGGTTTCCAAACCGACATGCAGCCGGTCCAAACCCGCTGCCCGAATGGCTTTCAAATCATCCAAGCTTTTGCGGGCCAGGGTTTTAGACCGGGCATAAGAGGTCACTCTTTCCAGGGATGGAAAGGTTTCCCTTAAGGTTTTCAGTACCCCGGCCAGTGTTTCGGTTGGCATGGTTGGGCTGTTGGCATCCTGGAGAAAGGCAGTTTTTCCTCCGGCCTGGATCCAATTTAAGACCATGTAAAATCCATGGCTGTTCGTCAGCTCCGGGTCTCTATTGACCATCTCGATGACCACGGCCCTGTTGATTTCTCCTTTGAAGCCAAGTTCCAAAGAAATGGTCATCAAACCGGCACAAAGGGCGTTTATGGCCTCGATGTCTCTCTTTATTTCCTCTGCAGACCGAAAGGAAAACTTTTCATTTTTATACATACTGCAAAAAGTGCACTGGTTCCAGGGGCAGTTTCGCGTAAACCGGATCAGCAGGGAATAACTCCCTCCCTCACTGGGCGGCCGGTACATGCCTGTTTCAAAATTGGTCCTGAAACCGGGTTCCATTTTCATCATACTAACCTACCTTTTTACAATTCCTCTTCCAAATTTGATAAGAATTGCTTTTTGATAGAATAAGTATAAGGCAAGAAAAAGACCGGGGCAAGGGGAAAAGCAGAAACCGAAAGGCCAACTTTAGGCCGCTGCTTGCGAGGTCTAACAATTCGATGGTTTCGGTATGGTGAGCGTTTGCTTATAAGCTGCTTTTGGAGGCCAAAAAGACCGGTTTAAGGCCTGTTTTTCCCCATCATTTCTTTTATAATTCTTGGAAAATTGAATTCCTTGGCCTGGTCCGACACCAACATCAACTTCAGAGGCCGAAAAGGTTCCTTTCCAAGACGCTTCAGCTATTCTTTACTTTGAGCTATCAGCTTTGAACTATGCGCCCTTGGCATTACGCGACACCAACCTCAACACGATTAATCATTTATGTACTGTATCTTTTTTACAGCGCATTTTTCGCATATAAATCCTTCTTCGGTTGCCTTATCACGTACCTCGCAGCATCTCTCTCCAGCCACTCTGTAGCATTTCCCCACACGTCCGCAGTCGGCACAGACGCCGCGGGGTTTTATTTCCCATGGTATGGGTATTGCGCCAGATGTAAAAATCAGCCTGTCGAGAAAATAGACCATAGCGCCCATCACGCCCTGGCTAATTATCATAACCATGTACACATTATCAATACCCAGCAATTCTTTCGCTTTGTTAAAAAACAACGCTCCCGGTATGGCGAGAACAACCCATCTCAATACGTATAGCAGATATTTCACCATGTTCTCCTCCCTACGAACTAAAGAATTCTAATGGTTAATATAAGCACTCGCTTAATCGGGGGCAACTGTCAACTACTTCCTCTAATTCTTGTTTTTCCATTCTATCGTGTTTTAGGGGGCGCTGTTAAATTCTGATAAGTTAACGGCGCCCCCGACTTTTCACTTACTAAACCACCTTCGCTCCGCGCTCCAAAAGCAACTCTCTCAAGATCGATCGGTGGCAGCGGTGTTCATTCTCGCAATAGCATCCCAACGAAAAATGGGTTTGCTGAGAAAAAGCTGCTAAAAGGTCCAAGACCTTGCGCGGATCAGGTCGGTTCATTTCCGCCAGGAACTTCCTCTTAAAAACAGCCCAGGCCCGACCTTCAAGGGATAGCTTTCCTTCTTTTAACAACTCTTCGCTTGGAGAAAGAAGGGGCAGCCAGGCATCATAAAAATCGCGTTTGGCATACTCTGATTTAGGGACCCCCCGCGGTGGCCGCCGAACCGTCCCGAGACGAATCCCTTCTCCGGCTTCCCGGGGAGAGCCGAGTCTGACAATGCGAATGGACATCATTCCTCCTTACTTTTATCCGTTTGGCCTTTAACCTACTTCGAATTCAAAACGGTTCGATTTCTTCGAGGCCTGTTCGGGCCATAAAATGCCAATGCAAACATTCAACAATGTCTCGCCAAATGTAAAAAATCTTACGTTTAGAAGCTACTTTTTGGGGGTAAAAAGTTGGCTTTAAGGCCTTTTTTACCCATCATTTCTTGCATAATTCTTTGAGGATTTAATCCCTTGGCCCGGTCCGACCCCAACATTCACTCGGTATCTTTTTTCACCATCTTCCTTATTTCCATATGAATTAAAATATCAGTTCAGATCTTCTGAAATCTTACATGAATCTATCATTTCCACCAACTGTTTTTCATTCAATCCTATTCCAGCAATCCCATTTAAACGTTTTGCAATCTTACCATTCTTAAAGAAAATCACCGTTGGTACTACCTTGATAGAATAGTTTTTTACACAACTTTCAATTTCATCCGTTAAAACACGACACAAATTATTTTCATTATTCTCGGAATATTTTTCGAAAATCGGCAGAAACCTTCGCGAATGAGGACACCAGGAAGCATAAAAAAGAACCAATAGGCGCGGGCATTCATTCAACATCTTATCAAGATCAGATTTACTTTCTATGATTTTACTCATCACAATCCTCCTGCTCCGGCGTTACTTATCTGGGAAGCACTTCATGGGATCAGGTCTTCCATTCATACTAGGCCGAAAAATTCTTCTCTTTGGTGAAGTAATTGGTTTTCTGCCGCTCTGTTGGATCAAATACCTAACGTGCCTGATCCCGTTAGGCGTTCCTGGCTATTTTTATAAGTCAAACGGAGACCTGATTCCCGACCCTCTAGCCGTTTGTCTCCTGTTTTTTCTTGATAAACGTACCTTCGTCAAGCTCTCTGAAAGCAATTTCAAGCTCTTCCTGCGTATTCATAACAATTGGGCCGCCCCAGGCAATCGGTTCGTTGAGCTGCTTGCCGGTAACAAATATGTAACGGATATCTTCAATCGCCTTTATGGCAATGCTACCGGCTTCCGTGAAGAGAATCAGCTGTGCTTGTTCCAGTTTCGTGTCATCAAACTCGCCTGTTCCTTCGATAAGATAACAAAAGCTGGTGTATCCTTTTTTAGCCGTGTGGGATAGAGACATTCCCTTCTTTAACCGGACATCCAGGTACTCGATATCTACTACCAGTTCCTGCACGGGACCGGTTACATTTTTGTAAGCGCCGGCTATGACCCGCACTTCTCCGCCTGGTATCTTGACGACCGGCACTTCATCTTCGAGTATACCCCTGTAGCGCGGCTCCATCATCTTATTTTTCGCAGGCAAATTTACCCACAGCTGCAACCCGTGCATCATTCCTTTTGAAGGTTTCGGCATCTCCTGGTGAATTACACCGCCGCCCGCGGTCATCCATTGAATATCTCCCGGCCCGATCGTGCCCGCGTTACCGATATTGTCGCCATGCTCAACCGTTCCACCGAGCATATAGGTCACTGTTTCAATCCCGCGATGAGGATGCCAGGGAAAGCCTTTTACATAATCATCGGGATTGTCTGAACCGAAATGGTCGAGGAGCAGGAACGGATCGGTAAGTTTTGTGTGGTCATGCGCGAAAATACGCTTCAACTTAACTCCGGCGCCGTCGTACGTTGAATGTCCTTGCAAAATTAATTTCTTCATATGATTCTCCTAATCAGGAAGAACTTTTCAAATCAATGCCGACGATTTGAAGTCGCCGGATCAAATGTTAATTTTTATGACGAAACATTCTTCTCTGTGGAGAAGTGATTGGTTATCTGCTAATTTGTCTGATCAAAATCTTCGCGTGGTCCGACCCCAATTTACATTATAATTATCTCCCTAATCAGTTCATTTATTTTCTTCACCTTCTATATAGGCCGCCTGTCCATGAATGACAATCTTAAGCACCCGTTCTAGTCGCAGGGTCAAATCAAAAAAAGTCAGTAGCCTGATAGCGCTTCCAGTTGTCCAATATTCTGTCGCGCAATGCATAATAGCATGACGATTGAGCACCGCGATCTGATTGGAATTTGCTGTTGAGTACCACGCATAATATTTACTCCCAAATTCAACAAAAGATGAAAGAAAAACCCCAGGGAGACGTAGATCCTCTTCAAGTGATGGAAATAATTTGGTTGATTCTGGATTTTCAATGAGCTCCACACCACCATAACCAGGTTTCAGGTGTCTTGGGAGTATAGCCGCTTTTTCAAAGGCATTTCGCAATGTTTGGAGACTAACAGTTAATCGATCAGTGTGAAAGTAGGCCCGCATTACAAAATCGAGAAGCCCCAGCAGAGTTGGCAAGCAAGCCGCAAATAATCCCTTATTATATGTAATGCGTATGTTATCGACTATAGGTTCTTTACCCCTGAGGAGGTGATGGTTCCGCCAGAATTGGAATATTTGCTTTGAATGTCGCCAAAAAAGAAATCTCATCCACACTGATACGCTTTGCTCGCGCGCCTCGGGAGTTCGTTGGGAAGCTAACATGAATAGTGGACCTTGTAGGAACCTCTTGCCTGTAAAAACGAACCGAAGGAATTGTCGGCGTAGCGCTAACAAGTCACCGGTGAGGTCAACTTCCTTGCGGAGATTCAGATAGGATGGAAATGGCCATCCTAGCTCGGCCAAGACATCATTCCAACTTAGAATTAAATTTACTGTTCTAGTCCGAGTATAAAGTGAAAAGGCCTCATCTACCGTAGTCGCCCATTTTTTGGTGAACTCCTTTGGTTTCCTCGCAATAAGGGTCGAAAGGTAGTGGAGATTGTCAAGAAGATTTGAAGCGAGTTCATCGTCGGACTGGGGTGACATATTTCCCTTTACGCTAAAGCTCAACGACATTCATTGTTGGCATGGCTTCTTGTGTTTGTTTAGATACTCTTAATAGGATAATTTTTTGAACCCTAATGTCCTATACCAAAGATGCTCTTTAAATCGATATTTATCTTAAACCTGTTAACTATCTTTGAGACCAACCCTTCTCGAGGTTTATATTTCACCGTTTGTCTTATTGTGGTCCCTTTTTCGGATAGTTCAAATGTGGACTCTCCTTCTACGACCAGATTCCTTTCTTGAAGCTCATCAATTATTTTTAACAAAGATCCTTCATGTGTAATTTCTGGTTTCGCATACGGATGTCCTTCGTTAGGCATTTTTTTCGGTTTTAAATAGGGACAGCGCCCATTTATTTTATAACAAAAATAATGCTCTCTTTTATCAGCAAACCCAAAACAAAAACCCCATCTTCTTTTTCAAAAAATGGGGTCTTGGTAGGTTGCTTCATGGATCGGCCTTTCGGTACTAAAAACGTTTGTCGTTCGTAGTTCGTCGTTCGGCGATCAACGGTTGGCTATTCGCTTTATCTTTATGAAGCCAAGTTAATATAACTTATTTAAACCTATTAAAAATTAAAGTCAATCCCTCCCGAATAAAGGTGTTAGTGGCAAGATGGCGGTGGAAAAGCAGAAGAAAACGTTACTTCCTTTTCTCCCGTTGAACACCTTTTATGGAATACCGTGCCCGTTTCTCCTTGAGATCAAAACCTATTTTTCGTTTTGGCTTAACAGGAGGGGCCATTAAAGCCCGCAGGGCGTCAAAGACCACTTTGAACTGGCTATCGTACTTTTTCTCCAGGTCATCCAGACGCCGCGCCAAATCTTTATGAGTGGCGATGATCTCCCTTAACCGGGTAAAGGTTCGCATGATTTGAATATTGACCTGGATTGCCCTCTCGGTATTAAGGACACTGGAGAGCATGGCCACACCATTCTCTGTAAAAACATAAGGTAAGTATTTGTAATGCTGTCCTCTTTTTAAGGTCACAAATTGTGACCTTAAAAATTGCTGAGTCTCCTCAGTGGACAACTGGAACATAAAATCCTCTGGAAACCTTTGAGAATTTCTTTTGACCGCCTGGTTTATGACCTTTGTCTCAACTCCATAAAGAACAGCCAGATCCCGATCGAGCATGACCTTTTTACCTCTGATAAGGAAGATTTTGCCCTCAATGATTTCCTGCGGGATTAACTCCTTTTTTTCCATCAAGATCCTCTTCAAATGACTTCTTTAACTAATCCCCTTTTAATTTTGAGATCACAATTTGTGATCTCAAAGACTCAAACTCCCAGGCTAATCTTATTTTTGGAACCGGTCGCAAATTGCGACTGGTTCATCGCTCGTTTTTGGTATTCCAAATTGGAATCTCATCATCCAATTGTGACTAAAAAACCTCATCTTCTTTTTCAAAAAATAGGGTATTATAGGATGCTTCAAGGACCATCCTTCCGGTTTCTTGGCTAATCACTTAGACCGCGGATGCCTTTAAGAAATTTCCCTATATCCTGGCGTGTCCGAGGCAGGATCAGGGTGGCAAACATTCTGCATTTCAAAACATTATCCTGGTTAAAGGCGTTCATTTGATACTGGAGATAACATTTACCCCGTTTGATATAGCGGTCATGGGGCTTCATTGTTACATGAATGGTTTCTCCGACTTTGAAATATTCATAGATTTCCAAAACCTGACCAGGGTTTCTCGCCCCGGGCGTTCTGATCCAATTTCCCTTCCCCTTGACGCCCACACACCAAAAACAGATGGAGGTTATAAAAATCGGGTGGGCCACCAGCCCGCCGTAGGATGATTTCTTGGCGTATTCCTCGTCATTCATCAGCGGGTTGTCGTCAAGGCCTCCTTCGGCGTAAAATTTGATGTCTTCGGCCTTTATTTCAAAGGTGTTTTCACCGTCAACTTCTTGTAGATCGGAAAAATCAATTTCATCCCAAACTTCATAGTTTTCGGCATCGGTAAAAAAATCGGTGCTGAATTTGAGCTGCTTTTCTGTTTTGAAATATTTGGCTAAATCGGCATGACTCATGGTTCATTCTCCTTTCTTTGAATCTCGAAATTGATCCAATCGATAAAACCCCCGGTCTCAATCGGGAAAGACCACTTCGATTTCACTGAGGGCCAGCAAGTCACCCTGCCGATTTTCAGCTTTGACATCCACCACCACATAGTTTTTCCCTTTGGCGATAAAGTGCTTTTCCGAGACAACTCCGGTGCAGATAATTTCCCATCCCTGCTCAACCGGCCGAGTAAATTTAGAAACAATCTTCCGAACCTGAAGCATGGACGGTAAGGCCCAGTTGGTAACCAGAGAGGTCATAAAAGACATAGTCATCATACCATGCCCCACCGTAAAAGGTATTTTAAAGGGTTGGGCCGTTTTGACCCATTCAGGATCATTGTGGACAGGGTTATAATCGAAAGAGGCCACGGCGTATTTCCAAAAGGTTTCCTGACTGACGGATCGGATGAATGGAGGAAGGACATCCCCCGGATTCACGAATTCAAAGGTCAATTTTTCCATTTTTCCCTCCCTTAATTGGGTTGACTTTCATAGATCCAGGGGGCAAATCTTAAATGTAAACAAAATGCCGGATTCCTTGCTGTCCCGGACGCTGCTGACTAAATTGCCTTTTGAACAGTCATGCCCCGCCAGGGGCGTATGCCTGCACAAGGCAGGTCTTGACACCACTAGTCGGCCAGGTCGAGCGGACCGAGCGGATCGGAAGCCGGGACATGAAAATAGGGCTGTCTATGGTCGAACCCCAACCCTTATTTCCCAACTAAAAAATCATTCAAGTAAATGGCCCTGCTTCCGCCCCAAAACAAAAACCCCATCTCCTTTTTCAAAAAAATGGGGTCTTGGGGGACTGCTTCATGGGCTAGCCTTTCGGTTCTGGGAACGTTCGGCGTTCAGCGTTCAGAGTTCGGTGTTCAAAGAAACCTTAAAAACATCCAGGCTAATTGCTGAATACTGAAGGCTATTTGCTTTATGTTTATGAAGCCAAGTTAATATAACTTATTTAAACCTATTAAAAATTAAAGTCAACCCCAAGGGAATTGTTTTTGGGAGCAACCTAAAAATAGTCAATTACTTTTTTGCTTGACAGGTTTGTTATTAGTATGATAAGTTATTTACTAAACTATTAGTTGACTACACAAGTAAATAACTACATAAAGGAATATTAAAATTATGAAAATACCAGCAATATTAAAACATAAACCTGTTATTGTTTCTGAAAATTACGAAAATGTTGATGGCCGATATGCTTACAAGACCGATGCCAAGGGGCTTTCATTAGGCTTGGCTCAATGGAATGACAGGGGGAACGTTGATATCTCAGCAAAAGTTTGGAGACATACAGGTGAAAAGTGGTCAAGGCAATCTGAAGAATTACCCCTTCACCGTGTGCTTGATCTTGCAATTTTTGTTTGCAGAGCAAAACAGTATTTTGCTTCAGAGGCTTATCGTCATACAAAACTTTATGATTCTGAAAAAACAGTAATTGACAGAGTCGGTCTGCAAGGCGATTCCATGACAATAGCAGTATGTACAGACAACCCCAAAATAGATGAGGATATAAAATTATTTCAGCAAGCGTTAAGCAATGATGATGAACTACTCAGCGAGCGATTACAAAGACTTTCTTCAATATTAAAGGAATTGGGATACTAAGAATGGAAGTACGGAGACGCTATACTAATTAAACCAACCGCTTTCCAACTCCCCGTACTTTCCTTATGCCATATCGGGCCTGGGTCAACTCTCAGATATACACAGAGTTCCAGTTCATTTCATAGTGAAGCGCTGTTGATCAATCTCAAGACGGCTTGTTCCAATCGATCCTGGAAATTTTTAGAGGGCAATTCAATGACCAACCGCGCATAAGCCCTTAGGTCGGTCCTTTCCCGGTTGGTGAGCCAGGAATAGGCCTTCTCCCATTGCTCTATCAGAGGACTGGATTCCGGATCGCCCAATCCGGCCAAAGTTTCAATCGGCAGAAGGGTTTTTGAAAAAGCGGCCCAGGCTAATTTTCTCAGAGCCGGCATATCCTTAATCAGTTCCCAAGTCTGTTGCTCCTCCCCCGTATCTTCTATTAAATATTCCAGTACCCGATTTTGGTAAATTCCTAATCCCCTTTCACTTAATAGCCTGACCACTTCTTCGTCTTTCAGAGCCACGGAAAGCAAATAAACCAACTGCTGGAGCTGGGGTAGATCCAGTCCCGCCGACCTAGCGGTTTCCTGAAGCAGTTCGGAAAAAAGAAATTGATAAAATTCCGGCTTACCATGGACCAGGGCGTGGCCGATCTCATGTTGAACTACGCCCTGGATGACTTCTTCAGGAATTCCCTGGATCTTTTCCAGGGATATATGAATCCTAGGGTAACCCCTCCAGGCCTCGTGGGTGGCCAGAAAGTTGGATTCATCACCGGTGACTACCCCCAACTCGGCTTTTTCTCGGGCATCAAATTCCTTAAAATCGTTTCCATTCTCCCAGAGGTAAACGGAAATACGATCCGGGACCGTCCCGGGCTCGGTTTTCCCAACAACCTCTTCCGCCCATTTTTGGACCTCCAGAAGAAAGGATTCATCTACCTTGCCCACCAAGATGGTTTCTATCATGGCCTGTATTATAAACTGTAAAGGGGGAAGTCAGGTCTGAAACAGTTTAAATTTTGTCCTTAACCAAAACAAAAACCTATCTTCTTTTAAAATGGGGCCTAGTGCGGTTGCTTCATTAAGAGGGGACGTTGGTTCTAAAACAACTTATTTCTCCCCATTTGTCCGATTGTTTTTGATTTGACCCAAGCATTCTACTCTCTTTTATCATCCACGCCAAAACAAAACCCCCATCTTTTTTTTAAAATGGGGTTTTGGGGGACTGCTTCATGGACCAGACTCAAAAAAAACAGGGTTCAAGGCTTGCGGCGAGCTCAGCCGAGCAGAGTCAAGGATTCGAGGATTCATGGGGTTAAACTCCTATGCATCTCATTTGAACGGATAATTTAGAATATATTAATTAGTTAAAGTCAACAACTCCTCCTTTCGCGAAGATTTCTTTATGCTGTATCGGGCCTGCTTCTCTTTCAAGTCAAAACCAATTTTTCGCTTAGGCTTTATTGGCTGGGACATTAAAGCCCGCAGGGCGTCAAAGACCACTTTAAACTGGGAATCATATTTCTTTTCCAGATTATCCAGCCGCCGGACAATTTCTTTGTTTGACACAACCATCTCCCGCATTTTAACGAAAGCCCGTACAACGAAGACGCTAATTTCAATAGCTTTTGTGGTATTAAGCACACTGGCAACCATGAGAGACTCCATGTTCAGTGAAGGCATGGGGGAGAGTAGGGGAAAATCTAAGTTTGGCAAGGTGGTCGCAAATTGCGACCACCTCAGCTTTTTCATCAGACTCAATTGGAACATAAAATCTTCAGGAAATCGTCCCTGATTCCGCCTAACTTGTTCATTCAATCTCTTGGTTGTCACCCCGTAAAGCTTTGCCAGATCGGCATCCAGCATCACCTTTTGGCCGCGGATCAATAAAATTTTTTTCTCGATAATCTCAACGAGCACTAAAGATTCCATAAGATCCTCAATGAGAGATTGGTTAAAAAATCCCCATCTTCTTTTTCAAAAAATGGGGGCTTTTCGGACTGCTTCATGGACCAGTCTTAACAGGAAAACAGGATTCAAGGACCTGCGACGAGCTTAGGAGGATTCGAGGACCGCAGGCGGAGTGAACGGCGTGGCAGTTAACCCCATTAATTATTTTCATGATTAGTGGTGTCCGCAACAAGTAAGTTTGAGGGTTTAGTTAACAGTTTGCCGGAATCAATAAAGCTAAGTTCTAAAAATTAGCCGCTATTTTTATCTGTCAGACTGCGGCGGATCAATTTTATAAATTCAGTCGCTTTGGAAAATAGGTTTCTGGCCTCCGTTTCGGTAATCAATCCGGCCACATCATAAATAGCTTGATTTCGTTTATTCCTCATGCGGTCAAAATAGGAAATTAAGTCCTCGTACTCTTTCCCCATGAAGATTTTCATGATGGCGAAAGTATTTTTATGACCTTCTCCATGAGATGGGCGATAGCCCTGCGCAAACATGTAAGCCCGGGAAGCTTGGAGGACGGCATTATAGGTGATCGAGAAACCCCAATCCCAGTC
Source organism: uncultured delta proteobacterium (assembly GCA_963802945.1). Taxonomy (GTDB): domain Bacteria; phylum Desulfobacterota; class RBG-13-43-22; order RBG-13-43-22; family RBG-13-43-22; genus RBG-13-43-22. The sequence continues at coordinate 262,711 of CAWDKY010000030.1, read as the reverse complement.
CTCGGCCATTATTTTTCTCGCTGTTTTTAAATCCCTTTCCGCTCTAGCCAAGGCCCTATGGATCTCTTGAGACGATATTTTTTCCTGATGAACTCGTCCCTCTTTGAGGAGTGTCTCAAGATCCATGCCCGTCTCCTATAATGAAAATCTTCTCCCCTGCCAGGACTCTTGAGAGAAACCCCCCCTTTTCTTTTTTGCGTTTTTTAAACTCTTGAGCGGTCAAAAAGGTGTAATTGATGGAGCGGTTCAGTTGCCCCTCTGTCTGGCTGATCAACCGATGTAGTTCAAGCTCATCGACATTCCCGACAATTAATAAATCAATGTCACTGGCAGCCTTGGCTTTCCCTCGGGCTTGACTACCAAATACGAAAGCCAGATCGATCTTATCGGACACCGGCGATAAAGCGGATCGAAGCACCTCCACCAATCCGGCGGTTTTTAATATCAGCCCCTTTAGCTCATCGAAAATGGGACAGTTACTTTTGGCTCTGAAATAGACCTGTCGGCCCTGTTCAATACGCTCGATGATGCCGGCCTCGGCTAATTTTTTTAACTCTCGCTGAACAGATCCCTGACCGGCAGCGGTTATCCTGGCAATCTGGCGTAGGTAAAAGGATTCCTCCGGGTTGGAAAAAAACAAGGCCAGCAAGGCTCGTTTGGTCTTGCCGAAAAGGGCCATGGAGAGATTATCGCGAATTTGTTTCGTACTCATAATGGGTTCTATTGTACTCAAAATAGGATCACAAATCAAGCCCCAATCTTAAGACTGCCTCCCATTCTATTATCCACTTCAAAACAAAACCCCCATTTCTTTTTTAGAAAAATGGGGTTTTGGGGGACTGCTTCATGGACGATCCTTTGGTTTAGAGCTGTCAGCAATCAGCGATCGGCGGTCAGGAAAAACCTAAAGGGCTCAGGCTGACTGCTGAAGGCTAAAGGCTATTCGCTTTGACAGCCTGGTCACTGCTTAGGATGCTGGAAAGCATTGCCACCCCCTGCTCGGTAAAGGCATAGGGAAAATAACGCCGTCCTCCCCACTGACTTGAGGTGCCAAGATGGAACCTCAAGTTTTCAGATTCCTCTTTATTGAGTTGGAACATAAAATCATCAGGAAACCGCAAAAGATTTCTCTTGACCGCTTTAATTAGATATTTTGTTTCAACACCATAAAGCTCTGCCAAATCAGTGTCCAGTATCACTTTAAGGCCACGGATTAAAAAAATCTTCTTTTCAATAATCTCCACCGGCACTAAAGAATTCATAGGAACCTCAATTAAAATTATTTAAACAAAACCCCATCTTCTTTTTTAAAAAATGGGGTCATGATGGACTGCTTAATGGACAGCCTTTCGGGTAAGGTTTTGCCTGCTTTGTTAAGAAATTGGGGATGAAGTGATAACTTCTTTTTTTTGATAATTGGCTTTTTATCTTTTTTTCGTCTTTGATTTCTTAACCCGCCTCAGTTCATCAGGATCGAAAACGATATTCCTTCCAACTTTTTCATACGGAATGAGACCGGATTGCACCCATCGCCTCAGGGTTATTTCGGCCACTTCCAGATATTCGGCGGCTTCTCTGAGTATAAAGGGAGATTCCCGTATATCGCCGAAAACCTCTTCGTGGGAATAGGAATCTTTCTCAAAACCCTTCCTGGCAATAACGGTGAAGAGTTTTTCTCTCTCCTTGACCTGCATATCCAAAATTTCTTTATACACTTTTTCGGCGGTGATCATTTAACCCACCTCCTTTAAATACTTTTTTAATTCCCGATAAAAATTTTCATGGGAGCCGATCGTAAAAAAAACGATTCCCTCGGTTCGAATAACATAAGACAAGAGGAATTTTTGACCCTGAAAAGAAAATTTATGAATCCTGAAACCGGTCAAATCACCCTTCTTGGTCTCTCCGGCTAACGGATTTTGAATGACGGCTTCGACCTCGTCTTCGATTACCAGTTGAAACGACCTAGCCTGTTTTTTTACAAATTTGTTAGATGGCGGTTTGTACGAAATCAACATGATAAATATTATGATAACTTATTTGATCTTTTTGTCAATCTTTTTCTGTAGTCTGCCGGCGGGGACGTTGTTTCTGAGTCACCTTCCCTCCAAATAAAAACCCCATCTTCTTTTTCAAAAAATGGGGTCTTGTCGGACTGCTAAATGGACCAGCCTCAAAAAAATATGGTTCAAGGCTTGCGGCGAGCTCAGCCGAGCAGAGTCAAGGATTCGAGGATTCATAGGGTTAAACTCCTATGCGTCTCATTTGAACGGATAATTTAGAATATATCAATTAGTTTAAGTCAACAACTCCTATTTTCGCGAAGATTTCTTTATGGCGTACCGTGCCTGTTTTTCTTTGAGGTCGAAGCCGATCTTTCGTTTCGTTTTCAGTGGCGGGGCCATCAATGCCCGCAGGGCATCAAAGACCACTTTGAACTGGCTGTCATATTTCTTTTCCAGATTATCCAGCCGCCGGACAATTTCTTTGTTTGAGATAACCATCTCCCGCATTTTAACGAAAGCCCGTACAACGAAGACGCTAATTTCAATAGCTTTTGTGGTATTAAGCACACTGGCAACCATGAGAACTCCATGTTCAGTGAAGGCATGGGGGAGAGTAGGGGAAAATCTAAGTTTGGCAAGGTGGTCGCAAATTGCGACCACCTCAGCTTTTTCATCAGAGCTCAATTGGAACATAAAATCTTCAGGAAATCGTCCCTGATTCCGCCTAACTTGTTCATTCAATCTCTTGGTTGTCACCCCGTAAAGCTTTGCCAGATCGGCATCCAGCATCACCTTTTGGCCGCGGATCAATAAAATTTTTCGTCCAATCACTTCTACTGGGATTATAGAATCCATTTAGAATTTCCTCCGCAAACAAAAACCCCATCTTCTCTTTTAAAAAATGGGGTCTTGGGGGACTGCTTCATGGACGATCCTTTGGTTTAGAGCTGTCAGTAATCAGCGATCGGCGGTCAGGAAAAATCTAAAGGGCTTAGGCTGACTGCTGACTGTTGAGGGCTATTCGCTTTATATTTATGAAGCCAGGTTTAAGTGATTTATTTATAAACCTATTAACCAGTTAAGCCAACAACTCCTATTTTCGCGAAGATTTCTTTATGCCGTACCGTGCCTGCTTCTCCTTTAAATCAAAACCTATTTTACGTTTGGTTTTGGCCGGCGGGGACATTAAAGCCCGCAGGGCGTCAAAGACCACTTTGAACTGGCTGTCATATTTCTTTTCCAGATTATCCAGCCGCCGGGCCAGGTCTTTATTAGTAGCGATCATCTCCCGGAGTTTTACAAAAGCCCGCATAATTTGAATATTCACTTCTATCGCTCGATCGCTATTCAGGATTCCGGAAAGCATAGCCACGCCTTGCTCCGTAAAAGCACGAACTTGTTTGGAGAATTTAATGTCGGAGGATGTCACAATTTGTGATATCCTCATGATCTCCTCTCTGGTCAAAGTAAACATGAAATCATTCGGGAATCTCTTAATATTGCGTTGAACCGCTTGGTTCAACGCCCTGGTTTCCACATCATAGAGATCAGCAAGATCTCTATCCAGCAAAACTTTTTGACCTCGAATCAAAAATATTTTCTTTTCAATAACCTCCACTGGCACTAAAGATTCCATAAGATCTCAATGAGAGATTGTAAAAAAAATCCCCATTTCTTTTTTAAAAAAATGGGGTTTGGTTGAACTGCTTCATGGACGCCTTTCGGTACTAAAAACGTTCGTCGTTCGTAGTTCGTTCCGCCCGGACCCGCTCGACTTCGTCGAGCTTTTGAAAAGGCTCCCAGTTAGGAGCAGATATGCCGGGCTTCAAAAGAGGCTCCCTGTCCGACTCCCTTCAGGGAGTCTCCCCCTGAGATCGGCAAAGCCGATCGAATGGAAGCCGGATCGTTCGTTGTTCGGCGAACAGCGGTTAGGCCTGTTGACGGCTATTCGCTTTATAGTTATGAAGCTAAGGTAATATAACTTATTAAACCTGTTAAAAATTAAAGTCAACCCCCCGCATAAAGAGCAAGAAGATATCAGTAAAAAGATGTTAGTGAATAACTGACTGATATCCCTTAGGATAAAAAGCAGAGGAAGATGTCAGTGATAAGATGTTAGGGAAAAGCCATACCGGGCTTGTTTCTCTTCGAGATCAAAACGGGACCTGAGGTCAGGAACTGGCCTGGTTCAACAATTCAATCGAATTCTTATCAAGATCAAGCCCAGGGGCTTTAAGTAATTCGCTCAATTGTTCCAGACTAGTGGCGCTGGCAATCGGGGCCGTCAGGCCGGGCTTTTTGAGCATCCAGGCCAGCGACACGGTCGCGGGAGTAGCGCCATACTGGCCGGCCACTTGATCCAGTGCCTCCAGAATCCTGTATCCCCGGTCATTAAGAAAACGTTTCATCCCCTGTCCCCGGGGGCTTTTCGTAAAATCCTTTTCCGATCGGTACTTGCCCGTGAGAAATCCGCTGGCCAATGAATAGTAGCTGATCACACCCAGACCTTTTTCACGGCAGAGGGGATCGAGATCCTTTTCGAATCCGGCCCGGTCATAGAGGTTATAAAGAGGCTGTAAAGTCTGATGGGCGGCCAATCCATGCTCTTCACTGATCTGCAGTGCCCGGGCCAGCCTTTCTGCGCTGTGATTCGAAGCGCCAATCGCCCTCACCTTCCCTTCTTTGATCAGTTGTGTATAAGTAATTAAAGTTTCTTCCTGGGGGGCGTCCTGGTCATCGGTATGCGACTGATAGAGATCGATATAATCCGTCTGCAGGCGTTGGAGCGAATCTTCCACGGCGCGTCTAATATAGGCTTTCGATAATCCTTTCTTATCGGGTCCCATCGGCATCCCGACTTTGGTGGCAATGAGCACATCCGTCCTTTTCCCTCTTTGTTTCAGCCACTTGCCAATAACGGCTTCGGACTCCCCGCCCTTATGACCGGGAACCCACAGCGAATAGACATCCGCCGTATCAATGAGGTTGAATCCTGCCGCGATGAAGGCATCCATAATTTTAAAGGACATGGATTCATCTGCAGTCCAGCCGAATACGTTGCCACCTAAAACCAATGGGGCAATCTCCAATCCCGAATTTCCCAGTTTGCGTTTTTCCATGTGTCTCCTCCTACGATGATTCCGTGTAATTAACTGGATCTTCTGAGATCGATCGGCCAGACGCCGACGACTTCAGTCTTTGCGGATTCATTTAAAAGCCGGTTGGCCAATCCTGCAATTTCTTCTGACTCATAAAACCATTTTTACGGCTGTGCATGATTTCCAGCCGCTCGATTACCCAGGTCCGCAAATCTCTGGGATCCAATACCTCGTCCAGCCAACCGTCAGTAGCGGCCTGCCAGGGAGCACTCCCGTATTGCATTTCTTCGATCAGTCTTTTTCTTTCCCTTTCCGGATCTTCAGCCTCAGCGATTTTTCGCTCCCAAACCACGTTGGCCGCCGCTTCCGGAGACATGAAACTTATTTCAGCCGTGGTCAAGGCGGCGATAAAGTCGGCCCCGCAGTTCGGGCCGCCCATATTGGAAATACCCATACCGTAGGCCTTACGGATAATGACCGTGATCTTGGGCACAGTGGCCAGGGCCAGGGCCTCCATCCAATTCATGATCATAGATGGAATTTTATTGCGTTCAGCTTCCTTGCCGACTAAAAAACCGGGGGTGTCCGACAAATTGATGATCGGAATATTGAAGGAATCGCAAAGGACTATAAAACTGGTGGCTTTTTCACATTCCTGATCCCCGGCCGCACCCACATTATAAAGGACCTGGTTGGCCAGAATGCCTACCACTCGACCGTTCATGCGGGCCAGGCAGGTGATAAGGGCTTTGCCGAAAAAGGGCTTCAGGATAAAAATTTTCCCGTCATCCACCATATCCTTGATTACCCTGGTCATGTCATAAGCCCTGGTGGACACATCCGGAATAATATCCATCAATTTTTCAGTTTTGCGGTCAGGTGGATCCTCCGTTGTCACGTAGGGCGGCTCCTCATCGCAATGGGAGGGCATGTAGGATAAATATTCCCGGATGATCTGCAGGCAGTGTTCATCGTCCTCAGCAAAGGCATCCACCTGTCCGGTCACTTCCGCGTGCAGCTTCCAGCCGCCCAGCTCTTCGGGGGAGATCTTTTCACTTAAGGCCACTTCCAAGACGCGTGGACCGGAAACAGCCATGCAGGTCCCTTTAACCTGTACCACAAAGTCGGATATGGAGGCTTGCCAGGTTGGGTCTCCGAAACATAAACCCATAATACCGGTTACCCTGGGTACGCGTCGCGGATAGAGTAACCTCGTGGCCGGGTAGGTTATAGCCAGCACGCCGGTGGAGCCCATGACGCTTTGTAGATGCACACCACCGCTCTCACCGAGCCTGATATAAGGGAAGTTTCTTTCCGGCAGCAAATCGTCGTGAAGACCTTTCTTCCGCGACAGGCCTGACACACTAGGGGCTCCTGTCCCTGCCAGAATGGTACTGTCATCAGTCTGAACGATGACAATCCGACCGTTTATTTTGCCGTATCCGTGAATTTTATTGACATGATATTCCTGACCATCCGGTCCGACAAACTGCTCGAGTTCTCCTATCTCCCGCCATGATCCCTTATCCAGCAATTTATCAAGCCGCTCCCTGGCGGTCAGATGTCCTCTTTGTCTGTGCCTCTCAATGGCCTTTGGTCCGCCTAAGGCCTGAGTTACTTCCTTACGCCTTTTTAGCTCATTAAGAGCTGCCTGCTTACTCATTACCTTCCTCCTTGCTCCAAATGGTTTTTGAATTCATAGTTGAAGGGGACCTTGGTCCTAAAACAACTTATCGTTTCCCATGGTCCGATTATTTTTGATTTATTCCTTTTTATTATTCACCTCAAAACGAACCCCCATTTCTTTTTTCAAGAAATGGGGGTGTTAGAGGACTGCTTCCTAGGCCAGCCTCAAGAAAAACAGGGTTCAAGGCTTGCGGCGAGCTGAGCCGAGCAGAGCCAAGGATTCGAGGATTCAAAGGGTTAAACTCCTTCGCCTTTCATTTGAACGGATACTTTAGAATATATCAATTGGTTAAAGTCAACAACTCCTATTTTCGCTTTTGCTTAACTTGAAATCACCAATTGTGATTTCAAAGAAGATTCCATTTCACCCTTGGCGGCCTGAAAAACATAAAATTTTCCGGAAATCTTTCAATCCTCTTGGGATTATGACTCTTTTATACTGATTGTCCGGGAGGGAGTTCAACTTTTTCAGTAAGGTGTTTTCCTTTCAGCCGCTGCCAAAGGCTTTGTTTGCTTTTTGTAATAAATCTCTAAATGAATCGTTCCGCCCAGAGCCTCAGTCACGCGCCGCAACATGCTTAAAGAATGGCCTTCGTAAGACGGCGATTCCAGACGGCTGATTTGTTGTTGGGATGTTCCCACTTTTTCGGCCAATTCTTTTTGGGATAAACCTGATTTTTTGCGCAGGGAGGCCAATTTCATGGCCACCTCCCAGGCATCACCGGCCTTTTTAAAACGGGCGGCAAAGGCTTTATCTCTTAATTGTTCTTCCAAGTATAAATCAAAATTGGTCTTTCTTTTCATGGTGAATCCCTTTGCATCCAGTCCCGCTTCCTTTCCATGGAGATTCTTAAATCCCCATATGGAATTTCCGAATTACCTCTACATTCCTAATAGGCTTGTTTTGAGCATGAATACTATCGGCAGCACGACCATGAGGAAAATGAGCGTATTGACCACAAACATAGATGAGGCCAGCTTGGCATCAAGATCATAGAGCACAGGGGCCATCACTGAATAAACGGCCGTAGGCATAAATGATTGAAGCATGATCACTCCCTCTATCTGAGGATCAATGGCTACCCATCGTAATACCAGGAAGGTGATCATGGGAATGATAAAAAATTTAATCAGGCCGAGTGCTGTATTTTCTTTACAGGAAGAGAGGACTTCTTTAAACTCAAAATTGATGCCAAGGGAAAAATGATACAAGGCAATAGCGATCATAAGCAGGATGTCAATGGGGAAAAATATTTCCGGCCTTTTAAGTCCGCACCCCTGAAGAGCCAGGGCAAAGAAAAATACATATAATGGCATGTTCTGAATGTTGGTAAAAAAATCTTTGACAAATCGCCTATCATATCGGGCAGGCGTCGAGGCCAGTGATGCATATGGAAATATGACCAGGAATATGTAGGGCATAAAGTAGGAGATGAATATGAAAGAAAGCCCGAGCCCTTTCTCGCCCAAAAGCAGATAGCACAGAAAACCACCCATGGTGAACCCGTGATTAGCCAGAGATGAACTGATGAGAAAGGTAGCTTTTTTCTTTCCTGAGAGGCCAAGAACAGGGATAAAAATCTTCCCTATCGCCATTCCTGTAAGGACAAAAGCCAGGCCGAATACGGGTAAGAACACAAGATTACTTTTGAGCGAGATTCCCCAAATGCTCCAGAGCACGATTAAAGGCTCAATGCAGATAAGGTTTATCCTGACGAGCTTCTTGCTAAAACCGGTCTGATTGGAAAAGCGTTCCTTGGTCAATGACCCAAGGACAAAAGGCACAATAATCATGGCCTGAAATATGATAAATTTTGTCGTCAAACTCATGGCGGGCCTTATAACGTATCCTGTGTCAAGAGTCTACATAAAATATAAAAGGAGGATGCTGATACAAAACCAAATTAGGTTGACATGGGGGGCGTTGTTGCATACGTTGCGGTACTTCGAGGGTAAACAACAAACAGTTAAAGTCAACACCTCCTATTTTCGCGAAGGTTTCTTTGTGCTGTATCGTGCCTGTTTTTCCTTGAGATCAAAGCCGATCTTTCGTTTCGTTTTCAGTGGCGGAGCCATTAAGGCCCGCAAGGCGTCAAAAACCACTTTGAACTGAGCATCATACTTCTTTTCCATCTCGGTGATTTTTCTGGCCAGATCAGCATGGGTGGACAATGTTTCTCGCAATCGTACCAAGGTACGGACAATTGAACACTAACCCGCGCAGCGCGGTCCGAGTTTAAAATATTGGCAAGCATAAGGACGCCATGCTCGGTAAAGGCATAAGGGAGGACTGGTGAAAAGCGAAGCCGGGAAAGGTGGTCACAATTTGTGACCGCCTCCATTTTTTCTTCCGCAGTCAGTTGAAACATGAAATCTCCCGAAAACGATCCTTGTTGCGTTTGACAGCCTGATTGAGGACCTTCGTTGTCACTCCATAAAGCATAGCTAGGTCGGCGTCAATCATAACCCGAAGTCCACGAATCAGAAAAATGGCCTGCTCAATTCTCTCGGCAGGGATAACGGTTAAATCAAAATCCATATTCCTTTTTTCCCCAAAAACAAAAACCCCATTTCCTAAAACGTTAACGGTTTTTTGGACAGGGCATACCGGCACGCACCCATTTAGAAAAAGCAGCCACAAATTCCTTATGGGAGACAGGCGGCTTTTTCCTGCCCGGCCCGGGGGCCCATCCCCAGAGAACCAATCGGTCTTTAGAGATATGATCTATCAATTGGCCGGGCGTTTTTCCCCCATTCTTGGCGGGGTTCTTCAAATTACTGCACAATTCATTGGCCGACAGCTTGATAAAAACCATGGGAGTGGAAGGGGAGGGTAAACGCCAATCAACGGCACCCGGCGGTGTATGAGGCAGGCTTCCATTTTTACTTTGATGGCAGTCGGTGCACCGCAAGTCCGTCTTCCCTCGACCGTCTTCCCCCCGTTTAACATCCATAACATGGACTTTACCGAGATCACCCTGGAGTGGGGCATCTCCCGGGATATGACAGTTCTGACAACGGGGACTCTGGAGCACCTTTCGGACTGTTTCGAAAGCCCTATCAAGGTTCCCCTTGGATTCGATAGTTCTATCGTTTTTGAGGGACCTGGTTTCCGCGGATACCCACTTCAACCAAAAGGTCAGGCCTAGGGCGGCAACCAGCCCCAGGATCACAACAATAATTTTTTTTGCCCTTCGATTTGTCGATTGGATCATGGTTAATTCTCCTCATGATGGAAGGGGCGTTGTCCACTGGATTCACTGATTCCCCCTCATCTTTCCAACTGTTTCTGAGTACCTAACCCTTCTCAATCCCTTATGATGTTACTTCCTTTTCTCCCTTTTCGCACCTTTTATGGAATATCGGTCCTGCTTTTCCTTGAGATCAAAGCCGGACAGGATCCTCTTTCCTTTCCCAGGACATGAATTATTGCTTTTCATATACGTAATTTCGTTCTTCGGAAAAATTTGAATGGTAATATTCGACCTTGTTCTTCTGTTTTCAGATGATCCCTTTGGCAACCAACTCGTCCAGGGTTTCTTTGCTGTAGCCCAGTAATCTGCCGTAAATTTCCAAATTGTGTTCTCCAGGGCGAGGCGCACGGGTTTCTATCCTGCCGGGTGTTTTGGACAGCTTGATCGGATTGGGGCTGACGGGTAATGGTTTCAAACCCGGGACTTCCATATCGATATAAGGCAGCATGCCGGTTTCCTGAATATGGGGATCTTGCGACACCTGGCCCAGTTCGTAGTAGGGGCTGCAGGGGATATGGGCGGCTTCCATTTCCGTCAGCACCTGCTCCACGGTGCGCACCCTTATCCAGTCCGCTACCAGGGGATCGATTTTGTCTCTATGTTCAAACCGGCTCAAGTCATTATATAGCTCCGGATCAGGGATGAGTTCCTCATGACCGATAAGTTTAGCCAGGCGTCTCCAGATGCTGTTCATGATGGAGGCGATGAACACATAGCCGTCCTGACATTCAAATAAATCCGTGGTCGTCAGATAAGGGGCGCGGTTGGCGATCATAGGCCGGTCCCGGCCCAGCACTTCCTTTTCGGCAATGATCGGGGCCGTAAAAGAAAGGGCCGTCCTTAAGAGGGCCAAGATCAACCATCTGGCCTTCTCCTGTTTTGTCCCGGTGGCGCAGGGCCAGAAGGGTACCGACGGCGGCAGCCAGGGCTGTTCCATAATCCATGGGATTAAAGAAGGCCCTGACAGGCGGTTTGTCGGCGAAATCCTCCGCAATTCATGGCCCCGGACATAGCCTGGGCGATGAAATCAAATCCCGTTCGATTTCGATAGGGGCCTTCGCTTCCAAAACAGGAAATGGCCGTTAAAATAATATCCGGTTTAACGGCAGTCAGACGGTCGTAGGCCAGACCCATGGATTCGGCAGCGGCCGGTGTGAAATTGTGAATCACCACATCACACTGCTTCACCAGGGAATCTAAAATCTCCCGGGCCTCCGGTTTATTTTGCGAAAGGTTCAAGGTAATGCCCTTTTTATTCCGGGCGTAACTTGGAAAGGACAGGTTATTGCCGTCCGGCCCTATAAGGCTGTGGGTACGATCTTCTTCTCCTCCGGGCCGGTCAACCCGGATAACTTCCGCACCCATGTCCGCCAGAATCATGCCGCAATACGGGCATGAAATGAATCGCCCAAAATCCAGAACTCTGATGTCTTCAAGTACTCTTTGCATACTATTTCCTTGTAAGTTGTGTGAATTCCAGGGACGTTGTTGAATTTGTTGTCCTGGTTTTATTCTATTATAATTTCTTTCTGAGCCAATCTAAGGCCATAACAGCCACCCGGTCGGGCAGCGTGTCGCCAAAACCGCCTATTCGGTATGAAAAGACGTCTTTCATTTTTCCGGCCAGGGCCAGAGAAAGGGTTCGTTCGTCGGCTGTGCCCTCCACCCAGGCCGCAAGGCCAAGATCGGAGGAAAACATTTCCCTGATCTTTTCAGCCAGAAACAGAGCCATGGCCTCTTTGGCGATGGCCGGTTTTGCAAAAGGCCATTTTTGTCTTGAAGCCAACAGCAGGCCGCCCATGAACCAGGAGCTGCCTGTGGTCTGGAGTCTTTGACTGACCCTCCCGGCTGTAAAGTTTTCAACCAGACTCAGAGTCGTTTTTTTCTCATCCAATAGGCGGGCTACCACCCCTTCCAGGGTCTCTTCCCCTTGACCAAAAATCAGCGTTCCCAAACGCCCGCGAATTTTGGCCTCCATTTCGGCAATAATCGCTTGGGTTTCTTTTTTATCTTTTCCGTGGGCCGTGATCCGAATCCGGATCTCACCCAATGAGGCCAGCAGACCGATGACCGGATTGGTACTTTCTCTGATAAGATCGCCGATCTGTTCATCCACCCGGCTCTCACCCAGGCCGCAGACCTTGAGGACCTGGTATTCGATCAATCCCTGATCCCGCCCCAGTTTCTTTTTTAAAAAGGGCAGGACTGTGTCCTGCATCATCTTTTTCATTTCCCGGGGAACTCCCGGCAGGACGGCAATAATTTTTTTGGCCTCTGTTTCCAAAATAAATCCCGGGGCTGTTCCCTGGAGATTGGGAATGAGACGGGCCCCGGCAGGCAGATAGGCTTGTTTGCGATTGTTGGGGGCCATCACCAAGCCGGCCCGGTCAAAAAAGGATTTTATGAGCTTAAATAGTTTGGGGTGAAAGACCAGCTTCTTTCTGCAAACCTCGGCCACGACCTCTCGGGTTAAATCATCTTCCGTGGGACCGATTCCCCCGGTGGTAAGGATGACCTTGGAACGACTGAGGGCCCGGCGGATGACGGAGTTCATCCGTTTTCGATCATCACCGACCATAGTTTGAAAAGCGGTTTCCAGGCCGATCTCCTGCAATCGGCCGGCCAGATAGGGTGTATTGGTATCCTGGATCTGACCCAGTAGAAGTTCGGAGCCGATGGCAATAATTTCAGCCGTATTTTTTTTCATTTTCAGCGCATTCCTTTTGACGGACCAGGTTTTGGCTTTCGGACCTTGCTCCAGTCCGGTTTTCTTTTTTCGAAGAAGGCCGAGATTCCTTCTCTTTTTTCTTCTTCAGGGACCTGGTCTTCCAGATATCCGCCCATGGCCCTGGCCTCATCATAGGGCAGGTTGTAGCCCCTGAGGAGATGTTCTTTCCTGGCCTTTAAATGGGACGGGCAGTTACCCATCAGGGTTTCCGCCATTTCCATGGCCGCGCCCATCAGTTCTTTCATCGGTACGATTTTATGGATGATGCCCATGCGCAAGGCTTCCTTGGCGTCGATCCGGCTGCCGGTTAAGCTTAGGTACATGGCATTGGACATCCCGATGTTGCGAGCCAGCAGATGGGTTGAAGACGGGGAATGGGCCCCAAACCTGACTTGCTGCAGGGCAAAGGTGGCGTGTTCCGCGGCTACCCTGATATCGCACTGCAGGGCATGGCATAATCCTCCGGAGAGACAGTAGCCGTTGATAGCAGCGATAATCGGTTTGTAAATCTTAATATCTCCTTCATGAAACATCCTTCCCCGGGGGAAAGGAATAGGTGCAGTCTCCCCTTCCTTCGGGGGAACCATGCCTCTCATATCGGCTCCAGCGCAAAAGGCCTTATCTCCGGCCCCGGTAAGAATGGCCACCAAGAGATCAGGATCGTCTCTGAAATCCAAAAAGGCATCACCCAGCAGCAGGCAGACTTCTCCGTTGTAAGTGTTCATCTTCTCCGGTCGGTTTATGGTAACTATGGCGACTGGACCTTTTTTTTCATAGAGAACCAAAGGCTCGGGCATAACAACCTCCTTGTTATAGGTGAAAAATTGATAGGTGCTTGCTTTTGGATAAAAAGAATATAAGATAAGGGGCAATAGGGTCAAGAAGAAAAAGGAGGAAAACAGCGCTATGCAATATCGACCTTTTGGCAAACTTGATTTTCAGGTTTCGGCCCTGGGTTTTGGGGCTATGCGGCTACCGGTCATTGAAGGAGATCAGACTAGAATCAATGAACCCGAAGCGATCAGGATGATTCGTTACGCCATTGACCACGGTGTCAACTATGTGGATACGGCCTGGCCTTATCACGGCGGTCACAGCGAGGGGGTAGTTGGAAGGGCACTCCAAGACGGGTATCGGGAAAAAGTCAAACTAGCTACCAAACTATTACCCCGACTTGTTCAAACCCCGGCAGATTCCGATCGTATTCTGAACGAACAATTGAAACGGCTACAGACCGATCATTTGGATTTTTATCTCCTCCACGGACTCAATAAAACCACCTGGATGAAGATCCGTGACCTGGAGATCTTTAAATGGGCGGAAGGGTGCTTAAAAGAAGGGAAATTTCTCCACCTGGGATTTTCATTTCATGATGAATTCGAAACCTTCAAAGAGATCATCGATTACTATGATCGCTGGGAATTCTGTCAAATCCAATACAACTTTATGGATACGGAATACCAGGCCGGCAGCAAGGGACTCCGATATGCGGCTGATAAAGGATTGGCCGTGGTGATTATGGAACCCATACGGGGTGGAATGTTATCTAAAAAACCTCCGGAGAGTGTAATCAAATTGTGGAAATCGGCAAAGGAAAAACGATCACCAGCTGAATGGGCCTTGCAGTGGGTGTGGAACCATCCGGAAGTGTCGGTAGTACTCAGCGGTATGACCACCATGGAACAGGTCATTGAAAACGCCAAGTCGGCGGATCGCTCCGGACCTGGTGTGCTTACCTCAGAAGAATTGTTCTTGATTGAAAGGGTCCGGGAAGAATACAGGAAACGGTCTCCCATCCCTTGTACCAATTGCAAATATTGCCTTCCCTGCCCCAATAATGTGAACATCCCAGGTGTATTGGGCTTATACAATGATGCGGCCAAGTATGGTGATTTGAAGAGGACTCAGTTTCTTTACACCATCCGAATTCAGGAAGGCGAAAAGGCCAGTCAATGTCTGGAATGCAAAGAATGTGAAGAGAAGTGCCCCCAGGGGATTCCTATTTCAGAATGGATCCAAAAGGCGAATGAGTTGCTTGACCCCAAGGATTAATTCATATTTCTGCGCGATAGGAAGTGAAATAAAGAAATTCACCGCAGAGGTGCAAAGGACGCAAAGAAGCACTTTTCTCGAATGCCAGGATATTCCCGGCATTCGAGAAGCTTCGCTACCTTCTTACTTATATCTGACTGTAGCCTGTTCCGACGATATCAATGCCGCGACCTTCGGCCTTCTCGATCCAGCCGAACTCCTTGAGAATGGCCTGGCTGTAAGTGACACGACCGGTGACCTTATCCAGGGGCTCTGTAGACAAAAGTAGAATGGCTCGGGCCATCATGGTAGGCGGCTCGCCGCGAGGGTCATCATAACCCGTTACCAGCTTGTGATAGACCGTACCCGGGGTCGGAACGACCTTGGACGGAGAGACACAGGTGACTGAAATCCCGTACGGATAGACCTCTTGGGCCAACCCCTGGGTAAAGCGCTCTATGGCCGCTTTGGAAGCCCCATACATGGTTCCCCCGGTGCCGAATGTTTTGTAGGGCCCGCGTCCCGGACCGATGGCCGCCCCGGATGCGACATTCACAATAGCCCCTTTGCCCCGCTCGATCATGTCCGGCAAGACCTTCTGAGCCAGCATAAAAGGACCGTGCACATTGACTGAAAAGGCCCTAACCCATCGGTGAACAGGATATTCCTTGATGGGAATGTAATAATTCAAGGCCGCATTGTTGACTAACACATCTACCGGACCGAACTCTTTGCGGGCCGTATTGACGAGATTCTCACAACTATTTTCGGACGACACATCAGTTTGAACGGCCACAGCCGTGCCCCCGGCCTTTCGAATCTCGGAAACCGTTTCATTGATGGATCCCCCAAAGGCATGTCCGCCTTCTTCCAGGGTGCGAGCGGCACAAACCACTTTTGCCCCTTCAGAGGCAAAAAGGGTACTGATCGCCTTTCCAATACCGCGACTGGCACCGGTTACAATAACGCATTTACCATCCAACTTTCCCATAAAGACCTCCTTGGTTTAGTTTAAAAATACGAACAATGAATTTCGAATGTCGAATTTCGAATTATGAATGGATTGGTTTCTGTCTAACTTCGACATTCCATATTCATAAAAGGCACAAGGTCTATGGTTTGAGGTTTTACTTTGGACCTTACGCCTTAAACCTTAAACCTTTCCTTGGCCCCTCGATTAATTTTTTCCTTCCGTAGTCCCTGCTTCAATCCGATATCCGGCATCAGGAATTTTTATTGGACGAAAAGAATATAGGACAGGAAAAAGATACGGTCAAGGGGAAAAATAGAGGGAACGGATCATCAAAAGGCTTCGTTGTGAACCAGTTGTGCTTCATTCAGGATTAGATGGGGGAAGGAGAAATAAGACCACAAAAAGAGAGAGGCAGTAATCGGGATTTCAATATTATTGACATTATGAAATTAAACAGTAAAATATTTCTTATGGAGGGAGGTGGGAATAATTTTAAACTAATTTAAAGGAGTCTAATGTAAAAACACGCATTCAAGCTTAAACGATTTTTTTTGTAGTTATTGCCAAGGGAGAAGGGGGACAGATGAAGAGAAAAAAATTTTTAGAGTCTATGGTACGAATTCTTTTTTGTGTCTTTTTCCTGGTTTCACTTTGCAGTTTAGCAATAGCTGTTCCGCCGCCGCCACCCGGACCGCATGGACCTGGAGGGCCCGGACCTGTATTTCACCCGCCCGGACCGGGATTCCGACCGCCGCCACCAGGATTCCGAGGGCCCGGACCTAGATTCGGACCACTAGGACCTCTGGCGTTCATTCCACCGCCGCCACCACCAGTGATGTTGGCTGCTCCACCTTCTGGACAAATATGGGTTCAATCTGAGGGGGGATGGATATTGGTCCCTGCCCCTCCTGCAGATGCTCCTTATGTCTGGCAAAATGGCCAATGGGTGCCGGCCCCTCCACCATCCGTATCTGGATATGAATGGGTTCCAGGATACTGGTACTTGGGCCGCTGGCGTCCTGCTCATTGGGCGAGAATTAGACCAGTGGCTCCTGGGATGGTCTGGGTTCCTGGTTTTTGGGAGGGCGGAATTTGGCATCCCGGCCTCTGGCGTGGTCGACACCCTCGAGGATATGAATGGTATCCAGGGTATTGGGGGCCTGGTGGTCGATGGTATGGCGGGGGTTGGCACGGACATGGGTGGAGGCCACCTTATGGATATGGATTGAGACCCTATGACCATGGATGGGGAGGACACGGTGGATTCCGCCCGCATGGTGGAGGGCCCGGACCTGGATTACACCCGCATGCTGGAGGACCCGGACCTGGATTACACCCGCATGCTGGAGGGCCCGGACCTGGTTTCCAACAGCACGGTGTATCCCGAGCGCCTGGACCAAGCCCACATGGAGGGCTACAAAAAAGGTGAAAGTCAGAGTAGTTGCAACTTAATTGACGGTTTTGGTAGTCCTTTGAAAAACAACCTTGTTTTTTAAAATAAAAAGGGGAGGCTTAGCCTCCCTTTTTTATCCTCTTTTTCAAATTTCCTTATCGCCAATCCAAAATAAAATCCTCAGGCCCGTTTCAATGAAGCTCCCCGCAGCAAGCTGCGGGGTATCAAAGGATAAAACATTATTTCAGTTTCACCCTCACCTAAATCCTCTCCCGTCAAGGGAGAGGACTTCAGAGGTATCCTCCCATCAAGATGTGGGGAATTGCAAGT
Source organism: uncultured delta proteobacterium (assembly GCA_963802945.1). Taxonomy (GTDB): domain Bacteria; phylum Desulfobacterota; class RBG-13-43-22; order RBG-13-43-22; family RBG-13-43-22; genus RBG-13-43-22. Next base: position 245,212 of record CAWDKY010000030.1, on the reverse strand, counting down.
TAAACGTTCTTATCTACCCTTCCTTCTTGGGTCGGTCTAATCCTTTGACGATCTGGGAACGGATCATTCGCGGCAGCATCATGTGATGATGGGGGCAGATGGAGATGGGGTTCTGGTAGGCACTGCCGGCGAAGGCCTTCAGGTAAAGTCGAATGGCCTCATAGCGGACCACTTCATCCACAAAGCCCCGTTTGGCACAATAAATGGGCCGGGATTGATCGTAATACTGCTGGGCCAGGGCATTCATCTTATCGATCACCGGCTGTAAGGGTTTGCCGCTGTCCTTTTCTTTGACCAGCCTTCGGGAAAAAGAGGCCACGGAAGCCGTCTCGCCGTGCATGACATAGATCTCGGTCGTCGGCGTGCCCAGAGTGAAGGCATTGTGATTGTTGGCCGTCGGGCCGCCCATGATATAATGGGCCGCAGCCGTGCCTTTTCTTAAGACCACCAACATCATGGGCACATCGGTCTGTTCGATGGAATAGATCAGGGATTGACCCAGACCCAGCAGTTCGGCCTTCTCGGCAATATCCCCCACATCGATCCCCGAGGTGTCCTGAAACCAGACGATCGGCACCCGGTCCCGTCCGCATTGGGTGACGAATTCATTCAGCTTGATCAGGCCCTGGCGATAAAGTTTTCCGCCGATCCCGATATATTCATTGGTATATTCCGGATAATTGGCCCCAAGAAAACCTTGTCGATTACCGATGACCCCCAACAAAAAACCATCCACTTTGACCAGCCCGGTATAGACCTCCGGTCCATACCCGGGACGAAACTCCAGGTGTTCGCTTGAGTCCACCAGACGGGCCAGGAAGTTATCGAAGTCATAGACCGCTTTTTGGTTAAAGGCAATAATGGAGGCAGATCCGAAAGGGGATATTTGGGGTCGGCCGGTTTGGCCACCCGAAAAAACCGAGGATGATAGGCCGGTATTTCGGCCATATACTCTTTCAAGGCATCCAGGACCTGGGTTTCTTCTTCAAAGACGGCCCGGAAAAATCCGGTGGAATCATAATGGATTTTGACACTGCCCGGAGGGACCTGTTTGAAGTGCCGGGTGGCCTCAATGATCTGTTCGGCACCCTCTTCATCAAAAGTCCCTTTGGGACTCATACCGCTGACGATACCGCCGCCGCCGACGGCGATATTGCAGTTCTTATGGGCCAACAGAATGGTGGGGCTGATCCCCTGATAACCGCCGCCGGCCGGGTTGGTTCCATATATCCCGGCCAGGACCGGGATGCCCAATTTTTCCAGTTCGGCATGGCGGAAGAAGGTGGTCCCGTTTCCCCGTCGATCGGCATAGACTTCCTGCTGTTCGGTGAGCTTGACCCCGGAACAGTTGACCAGCCAGACCAGAGGGATGTGAAGACGTTTGGCCAAATCCGTCACCCGCAACTGGTTTTCCGCCTGTCCGGCGATCCAGGCCCCGGCCATGACCTTATTATCAAAACCGATCAGGACACACCACCGTCCGCTGATGCGGGCCAGGCCGTCGATCACTCCGGTGGTCCCTTCTTCGTTATCTTTTGGATTATATAAGGTATGAAGAGGGCAGAACGTTCCCGGATCGACCAGATATTCAATCCGGTCCCAAACGGTCATCTCTTTCCGCTCATGGATTTTTTCAGCCGGCAGTCCGGCCTTCTTGACCCGCTCGATCTCCGCTTCCACTTCTTTGACTACCGCCTCAATCTGTGCCCGGTTTTCTGCCATCTTCTCTATCTGGGCGGGTTTGATGGGTTTACCTAAATCGTCCATCTTTTCAAAATAAGGTCGCATGAATTATTCCTCCTGATCATTGGTAATAATTGGTAATAAAATGTGAAATACAAAATATAAAATGTAAAAGGTAAAAAGTTAACTGTCTTATGTTTATTTTTTCCTTAAAAGATTCCTGGAGACGACTATCCGCTGGATCTGATTGGTGCCGTCGAAAATCTGGATTGCCTTGGCATCCCGCATCATCCGTTCGACTGGAGATCCTTTCATGTACCCGGCCTCACCAAAGATCTGGACCGCATCAATGGTGATTTTCATGGCCATATCCGAGGCATAACATTTACACATGGAAACTAGGGTCTCTATATCGCGAAATGAGCCTTCCCGGGCGTCAACCATGGCCGCCGTTCTAAAGATCAAAGATTTGGCTGCCTCAATAGCGATTTTCATGTCTGCCAGCATAAAACCAACGGCTTGGAAAGAGGCTGTCGCTTGTTTGAACTGGCTTCGGTTTTTGGCAAAGGCCAGGGCTGCTTCATAGGCCCCTTCAGCAATCCCCAAGGCCATGGAAGCCGCACCCCAGACCCGCATGATGTTGGCATGGCGCGCCAGGATTTCCCATCCTCTTCCTTCGCCGAGGAGCAGATTGTCTTTGGGCACTTGGGCATTTTGAAAGACCATCTCAGTAGTTACCGAACCTCCCAATCCCATTTTTTTTTCTTTTTTTCCAAAGGACAAACCGGGCGCATGGCGAGGAACAATCAGGGCACTGACTCCTCTGCTTTGTTTTCCGTTATCCGTCCTGACAAAAACCAGATAATAATGGGCATGAGGTCCCAAGGTAATGAAAGATTTTGTTCCATTGACCAGATAATATTGCCCATTCAAAACTGCTCGGGTTTGCAGGGACGCTGCATCCGAACCATAATTCGGTTCGGTCAGACAAAATCCGCAGAGCTTGTCTCCTTGGGACATATCGGAAAAAAAGCGCTCCTTTTGCTCGCTGGTTCCCACTTCCCGGATGGTCCGGATCACCGCTTGGGTGGGGAACACCAGAAGGGCTGAAGCCGGAGAGGCCTTGGCTATTTCTTTAATAACTAAGCAAAGCGTGGTTGAATCCGCCTCCTGGCCGTTATAGCCCAAGGGAAGGGAAAGCCTTAAAAGCCCGGCCTTTTTAAAGGCCTCATAACTGGTCTGAGGAAATTCATCCCGGGCATCGATATTTTCGGCATTCGGGGCGATCTCAGAAGCAACCAAAGACCGCACCCGATCCTGTATCTCTCTTTGCACCTGATTAAGATGAAGGAACATCTAAAACCGGCCCGCCTTTCTAAGAGAATAGACATACCCCATTGGAGCACCAAGATGCATGCTAAGGATTCAAGGGGTTAAGATTTTGAAACCAGGGTTCAAGGGAAAAATCAGGTTCACTATCATAAATATTCGGTCTGTTTGTCAATAGATTTTTAGCCGGTTCTTTTTATTTGACTTGGCAGTAACATCTTTTCTATGATGGTAGGGGGAAAACACTTGGAGTACTAGAGTATTGGAGTAATGGAGTGGTGGGGTGTTAGGTTTTTCCAACACTGCGGTATACTTGAATGAAAATGGATAAAAAAATTTACAAAGCCCTGGAGAAAATCGTCGGGCCAGAGTACATCACCGACCGGGACACCGATCGACAGAGCTATGCCTATGACGCTACTCAGATCGAGGCCTGGCCCGATGGTGTGCTTTTTCCCGGAACAACACAAGAGATCAGCGAAATAGTAAGACTGGCCAACGCTTATCAATTCCCCGTTGTCCCCCGCGGGGCAGGATCGGGTATGAGCGGAGGATCGGTGCCGATCTGGGGGGGATGGGTCCTGGTCTTGTTGCGAATGAACCGGATCAAGACCATCGACTCGAATAATTTTCTGGCGGTCGTTGAACCGGGAGTGATTACCCGGGATCTGCAACAGGCTGTCGAGGCCAAGGGACTTTTCTATCCTCCGGATCCATCCTCTTCCCATTTTTCCACTTTGGGAGGAAACCTGGCCGAATGCGCCGGAGGAGGCCGGGCTGTAAAATACGGTGTAACGAGGGATTATGTCTTGGGTCTGGAGGTCGTGCTTCCAACTGGAGCAATTTTAAAAACCGGGGTTCAGACGGCCAAAGGGGTAGTCGGTTATGATCTGACCCGTTTGATGGTCGGTTCCGAAGGGACCTTGGGAATCATCACTGAAATGGTCTTGAAGTTGATTCCTATGCCTGAGGCCAAGCAAACCATTCTGGCCTTTTTCGACCGGATGACCTTAGCCGCCCAAGCCGTGATAGAAACTTTTAAGGCCGGGATACTCCCTTCCACCCTTGAATTTATGGATCATTCATCCATGGCTTGTGTCGAGGAATTCCTCCATCTGGGATTGCCCACTCAGTCTCAGGCCCTGCTGCTATTTGAAGTGGACGGTGATCTTGAAGCGGTGGCCCGGCAGGGAGAAACGATTCAGCGCCTTTGCCGGCGAATCGGGGCAGGGGGGGTGGAGAAGGCGGCCAGCCCTTCGGAAGCGGAAGAATTATGGAAAGCCCGGAGGGCCATTTCTCCGGCCCTTTTTCGTTTGCGGCCCAATAAGATCAATGAAGATATCGTTGTCCCTCGTGAAAAGATCCCAGAGGCGATCGAGCGTTTTGAGGCCATCGGCCGGCATTTTGAATTATTGATCGTCAGTTTCGGCCATGCCGGAGATGGGAACATTCATGTCAACATCATGTTTGATGGGAATAAAACGGGCGAAAAGGAAAAAGCCCAAAAGGCCTTAGCCGAGATATTTAAAACAGTCCTTAAATTAGGCGGCACTCTTTCCGGAGAACACGGCGTCGGATTGACCAAGGCCCCATTCCTGTCTCTGGAATTAGATCCGGTCTCCTTGACCCTCATGAAAAAGATTAAAGATCTCTTTGATCCCAATCACATCCTGAATCCGGGGAAAATTTTTCCACAGAAACCGTGATCCTTCAAAACAGGTATTCAAAGCTCATTTCTAAAGCAATTTTACTTCTGATAGTAAAAAGCCCTGTGCGGGGACACAGGGCTTTTTATTTTAAGTTACTGTTTTGCGGTTATCTCGACTCCAATGGGCCAAATCGCAGGGCAAGGCGCAACCATCAAAATTTTAGATGGATGGAATAAACAGTTGTTAAGCTAACGGAGGGAATTCAAGAGGTAATCAATATCCCTTCAAAGTGGCTAACCGGTCCTTGTGATAAGTGGCGTCGCCGAAGGTCATTTCCGCTGCCCTGGCGCGCTTCATATAGAAGCCGATATCCTCCTCATCGGTCATTCCGATCCCGCCCAGTATCTGGACCCCTTCGTTGGTGGCCAATATATAGGCATCCGAACAGCGGGCTTTGGCCGTAGAAACCAGGGCTTCTTTGTTCTTATCATTGGTGTCCAGAGCCCGGGCCGCAGCCATGACTATTGATCGGGCAAGTTCGATCTCCATAAATACCTTGGCGGCCCGGTGTTTGAGGGCCTGGAAGGAACCGATAACCACGTCAAATTGAACGCGTTCCTTCATATAACCCAGCATGCGATCGAATGCGGCGCTCATGCCGCCCAGCATTTCACCGCACAGGGCTATTGTGGCCAGGTCGATGACCTGGGCCAGCAATGGTCTCCCTTGATCAATCATGCCGACGATATTTGAGGCCGGAATTTCTACGTCTTTCAAATGGACCAGGGCCACATTCCTGGAATCCACTCGCCATTGACGGGTGACGGTCATACCCTTGGTTTCCTTGGGAACGAGAAAGAGGGTTATTCCTTCGGCATCGCCATCTTTTCCTGATGTGCGGGCCGAGACGATAATCGCATCCGCGCCGTACCCGTCAAGGACCTGGATTTTTTCACCGTTCAGGCGATAGCCCTCAGAGGTCTTAGTGGCCTGCGTTTTGATTCGGTTAAGGTCATAACGCCCGCCTTTTTCCTGATAGGCCAGGGCCAGAACCTTTTCTCCTCCGATAATCGGACCCAGCCATTGTTCACGGAGTTCTTGGCTCCCCCCGATCGATAAGGCCTGTCCGGCCAGCATGATGGTTGAAAGAAAGGGTTCCGGGGCCAGGCCCCTTCCCAGGGCCTCGGTAACCAGGACCACCTCGGCCATGCCCAACCCCATGCCGCCATCCTCTTCAGAAAAATTAATGCAGGTCCATCCTAACTCAACCATCTTTTGCCACATCTCTTTGGAGTAACCAAGAGGTTCCTGGTCGTCCCTGAGTTTGCGCAGGCGGGTGATCGGGGAATGGTCTTTGATGAAATCCTTGGCCGTCTTGGCCAGCATGGTTTGTTCTTCATTGAGAACTAGTTCCATGATCGTATCTCCTATTGAAAAAAAGGTTTAAGGTACAAGGTTTAAGGTAAAAGGTTTTAGGTCCAAAAAACAAAACCGATCTTTTGAAAAGATTTGGGGTTGAGGATTTAATTACCTTGCACCTTACACCTCAAACCCTGCACCTGTATTATATTATTTGTCCGGAAGTCCCAACACCTGCTTGGCAATGATGTTCAACTGGATCTCTGAGGTGCCGCCCTCTAAGGTGTTCCCCCGGGAACGCAGCCAGGTTCGACACAACTCCAGTTCGTCCTCTTCAAAGCCTTCTCCTTCCCAGCCCAGGCACTCCGGGCCCAGGATGGAAAGCAAAAGCTCCTGACGCCTCTGGTTCAACTCCGTGCCGTAAACCTTGAAAATGGAGCTCTCCGGGCCGGGCCGGTGGCCGGCCTTGATATTGTCGCTGTTACGCTGCACCGTAAGCTGGAAACAGGACTCATCCATCTGGATCTGGGCCATCCTGTTTCGGATAACTTCATCGGCCAGCCTCCCATGCCTTAGGCCGATATACTTTCTGGCCGCTGCCTCCACGGGGTTTTCGGCCTTGGCCGTCACACTTCTGGTGCCCAGGGTGGCAATGGACGTTCGTTCGTGGCCCAGCAGGGCCTTGGCCACTTCCCATCCCCCGTTCACCCGGCTAAGGACGTTCTTTTGAGGAACGCGCACATCTTCAAAAAAGACTTCGCAGAAGATGCTGGCTCCGCTGATCAGTTTGATCGGTCGGATTTCAATGCCTTTGGTATTCAAATCAGCCAGCAGGAAGGTAATGCCCACCTGTTTTTTGACTCCGGGGTCTGTACGGACCAGCATAAAAATCCAATCGGCCATATTCCCACCACTGGTCCAAATCTTTTGGCCGTTAAGGATATAATCATCCCCATCAATCACGGCCTTGGTCTGGATATTGGCCAGATCCGACCCGGCATTCGGCTCGGAATAGCCCTGACACCAGCGGATTTCCCCGTGAACAATTTCAGGGATAAACTTTTTTTTCTGCTCCTCGGTGCCGTATTGCAGGAGCGTAGGACCGATCATGGTGATCCCGAACCCGGTTAAAGGAGGCGGTAACCTTAGACGGGTCAACTCCTCGTTCAGGACCTTGGTCTCCGCTTTACTCAGACCGCCGCCGCCGTACTCCTTGGGCCAGGAAGGCACAGTCCAGCCTTTTTCCACCATCATTTCCATCCAGGCCCTAGAATCGGGAAAAGGAGGGGGTGTTTTGGTTCCACCCTGATAGGGCGAAAGAATATCTCCCATCTTGCCCCGTAAAGCTTTGGGGGCCTTTTCTTCAAGCCAGCTCCGAACGGATGCTCTGAATCCTTCTAATTCATTCATATCCATACCTCATCGCTTCTGGCAACCCTCGAAGGGTCTACCGATTTTCCGTTGCTTCTAAATCCTATCATGACCACGACTGCTTGATTGGCTTTGATAGAGACGCTTTTCTTAGGCATGGTAAATAGGAGATTTGAACTCGTATGTCAATATAAAAATAATCTTTTCAGAAAATTAATTTCCTTGATTGCTTTTTGAGGAGGCCACAGGTCATGAGGAATCAACGGGTTGATTTAATATTTATAATTGAGTATAATACCCCAACTATGAAGAATAAAAACCCATTTGAAGTTTTGGGTATCACCCCGGCCATGGTTCGGGCCTTAAAAGGAGAGGAATTGTTTTCTCTGATCAAGGCCTCCTATCGGGCTTTAATGCTCATTTATCATCCGGATCGATCTCCTTTGCATGACCAGGATTTAAAAATTCAGAGGACTAAAAAAGTGGCCGAGATCAACTTGGCTTTTGAAAAATTGAATAACGACCGGGATCCGGATTCTCTTGAGCATTATCAGAATTTATATGCCCGTCGGGTCGGGGAAGGATGGAAAAAAACCATCCGCCAGTTAAATCGGGAGATTCTGGACCTGAATTCCTGTAATGAAAATCTCTCCCGAGGATACCTTAGGCGGTTGTTGGAACCCTATTTCCCTGACTATAAGGACTCGGCCGCGGGAACAACCAACCTCTCTCACCTGAAAAACTGGCGATTAGGTCTTCAGGATATAGCCATCAATCATAATGTGCGTTCTTTGACCTGGGCCTTAGGGACCAACTATAAAGAAATTAAATTTGATTCCGAAGGCCGGATGTTTTATAAACTGCCTTGCCGAAAACGGTTTATTCAGGTCAATTTCATCAAACTTCTGGGGACGGTAGATAAGGACAAAGTGGACGTGGTTCCTTTATTGGATCGGGTGATCCCTAAAGATCAGGAAGTTCATCAAGAAAAATGGTTGAAAGGGTGTTCTGAAAACCCGAAATGTTTTGATATCCTGAACAGCCTGTCCATCGACAAATTCCGCCGGCACTGTCTTCCTTTTCTAAAGCCGGACATAACCGAAGGGGCTTTTCTGTTTTCCCTGCACCGCAACACCTCCCAGAGGGATCGAATAAACCTGGAAGGGCTTATTATACGAACGCATCCCGCTTAAGAAAGAAAGAGAGAGAAAATTCGGAGGACGAAGGAAGGCCGTTTTTTTATGTATGCTGAATTCTGACTCTTAGATTCCAGATTCTTGATTTTTATTTTCACACTAAGCACCCATATCCCGGATAAGCAGCAAGAATCATGGAAATGTCGAATATCGAATTACGAATATTGAAAGTTGAAGTTAGAAAGAAACCAATCCATTCATGATTCGAAATTCGGTGTTCGAAATTCAATATTCGTATGTTCAAACTTAATTTTTCCCATCGGTTGGGAGAGAAGAAAGAAAAGGGGAAATTTTTCGGCGAATCCATGGATCCCTCTTATCTCAAATTTTGGTCTTCGGGAAAACTTCGAGAAAAAATCCAGGCGGCCTGGGATCTTTTGTCCTGCTGTTCCCTCTGCCCTCGGAACTGTCGGGTAAACCGGCTCAATGGAGAGAAAGGCCTTTGCCGACAAGGTTCAAAGGCAAAAGTGGCCGGGGCCTTACCCCATTTTGGAGAGGAGCCCCCTCTTTCCGGGAGCCTTGGGTCCGGGACGGTCTTTTTTTCCGGTTGTGCCCTGAGATGTTTATACTGTCAGAATTTTCAGATCAGTCAGGAGGGAATCGGAGAAGAACTGGTCCCGGAAGAACTGGCCGGCATTTTTCTGGATTTGCAAAATCAAGGTTGTCATAACCTCAATCTGGTCTCCCCCACGCCTCATCTGCCTTTTATTCTTTCGGCTCTGGAGATGGCTATTTCACAAGGGTTTCATTTGCCAATTATTTATAATACCCACGGCTATCTTTCCGCGATGACCTTGGACTTGTTGGAAGGGATCGTGGATATCTATTTGCCTGATATGAAATATGGAGAGAAAAAAACGGGAGCCAGTTTGTCTCAGGTAGATGATTATCCCCATTATAACCAGGCCGCCGTCAAGCAGATGTTCCGGCAGGTTGGGCCGTTGAAGATCAATGAACAGGGTCTTGGCTATCGGGGTCTTTTGGTGCGGCATTTGATCCTGCCTGAAAATATTGCCAATAGTCTGCGAATGATTAGGACGCTGGCCTCGATATCTCTTGAGATCCCGATCAGTCTAATGGCCCAGTATCGTCCCTGTTTTAAAGCCTATCAGGTACCTGAAATCAACAGGTCCTTACATCCGGGTGAATATGAGGAAGTCGTAGCCTTTACCAGACAGTTGGGATTTGAAGAGGTCTTTATCCAGGAGTTGGAAAGTGCTGAGGTTTACCTACCGGATTTTACCTTGAAGGCTCCCTTTGAAAAAAGGCTTCTCGATCCCTCATAATTCGAATTTTACTTTCATTAAAATTGTCAAAAGGAAAGGTGGGCGAAAAAAGATAATGGGTTGACAGGTTAAAAATTCCAGGTAAAATTGTACCCTATGAAGCCGTCAATCTAAACAGGGAGGTATGTTATGGCATCCATCAAAAAGATCGCTTTCTGTACGGATTTTTCCGAAAATGCAGAGCAGGCCTTTGACCTGGCTTTTGACTTGACCCAGAAATATCAAGCCCAGTTATTGCTGGTTCATGTGGTTCCGCCCCTGGTCTTTCCGTCCCCGGTGATGGAGGATTTCATTTCGGAACAAGCCAATCTTAAATTTTCGGAGGATGCCGCCAAACGGGCTATGGAGCAAATGGGGGAAAACTATATTAAAAAAATGGGCGATCACCCGAATACCTCTGCCCGCGTCCTTTCCGGACATCCGGCCAGTGAGATTTTGAATTTCATCAATGAGGAAAAAGTGGATCTGGTGGTAATGGGCACTCATGGTTTAACCGGGATAGCCCACTTCTTCTTGGGCAGTACTGCCGAAAAAGTGGTCCGCCGGGCCGACTGTTCGGTGTTGACGGTACACCAGGCCAAGAAATAAAGGAAAAGGTTCTTAGTTAGACTATACAATCTTTGAATTTATCCCTAACTTTTTATCATCTTGGGTTCAACAAGTTTTACAGAGTGATACTGGATAAATAAAATTCCGATACTGGATTCTTGATCCTTGGTACTGGAAGTTGTTAGAATACTATTTCTTAGCTTGGTTGAAGGCAGTACAAAATCTATCATCCAGTATCTAGCATCTAGTATCCAGTATCCAGGATCGGCAGTTTGGTCCTGTATCCAGCCTCTTTCGATAGAACCTCATCTACCCTTTAAATTTGACGGATCAGATTGAAGGGAAAAATTTCAAATATGTTTGGTTAGGTTTTAGGATGCCCATGGATAAATTTTCCTTGAATCAGCAAGAAATGGCCCTGTTGATCATCGACATTCAGGGCAAACTGGCTGCGGTCATGAAGCACAAGGATCAGGTGGTCAACAACTGCCTGCATCTGGTTGAACTGGCCAAGCTCCTACAAATCCCTATTCTTCTGACCGAACAATACCCCCAAGGGCTGGGGACGACCATTCCGGAAATCCAGGAGGCCCTCCCGGCGTATAACCCTTTTGAGAAAACGGCGTTTAATTGTTGCCTGGAAGCAGGGTTTCTGGAAAAGGTCGCAGACACGGGCAGAAAAAAATGGCTTCTGACCGGCATGGAAACGCACGTTTGTGTATTACAGACCAGCATTGGATTGATGCAGGAAGGCTATAATGTCCAGGTGGCCCAGGATGCGGTTTGTTCAAGGACCAAAAACAATTTCAGGTCCGGTCTTGAAATGATGCGGGATGCCGGCGCCGTTATCACCACTACTGAGACGGTTTTGTTTCAAGTCCTGGAACGGGCCGGGACCGAGGCCTTTAAGGTGATTGCCCAACGGATAAAATAAAACTAGCTTATAGAAACGACATAAATTATTTTTTATAAGATGCATGTCCTAAAACGTCATGCCGGACCCCGTATCAAGTACGGGGCAGGCCCGATCCGGCATCCAGGGAATTTCAAACACTGGATTCCGGCTTTCGAGACGGTGTCGTAATAGCGGACAGCGCCATCAAAGCCGTCATGCCGGCGAAAGCCGGCATCCAGACGTCGTCCCGGCGAAAGCCGGGAACCAGACCTATATCCCCCCTGGATTCCCCCGGATCGAGTCCGGGGCAGGCTCCTCGTCGCGCTTCGCTTGCACGGAATGACAAAAATATAATTGCGACACAGTCTCTTCGCCGGAATGACAATATGCACACCTATTTATGGGGTTAATTATAAAAAGGGAAAGATCGTCCTCGCTTTATCCTTTCCGATGTTTTTCTACATGATGATTTCCTTGGTGCGAAGCTCGGCAATCTCTTCGTTGCTTAAACCCAGAAGTTCCTGCAGCACATATTGATTATGCTCACCCAACAAAGGGGCATGGCCGGAGGGCAATTCAATGTCGCTGATCCTCCAGGGCAGTCCGGCCAATTCCAGTTCCCCTAATTCGGGATGTTGAACCTTGATAAAAAAATTCCGGGCCTGCAAGTGGCGATCGGCATAGATATCTTCTGCGTCCCGTGAGGGTGCGGCGGCCAATCCGGCCTTTATGAATTCTTCGACCATCCAGTCCCGATCTCTTTGTCGGGTCCATTCCCCGATGATCTGATCCAGTTCCTTTTCATTTTTTTTTCGGGAGGCCTGCCTATCAAATCGCGGGTCATCGGCCAATTCGGGTTGGTTCATAACCCGGGTCAGGGCCTGAAATTCTTCATCCGTATGGATTTCCAGGGCCAACCAGCGGTCCACACCCCAGCACTTATACATATTATGAGGGGCATATTCGGGATGGGCGTTGCCCTGCCGTTCGGGAATAATGCCGGTCATCAGATAGCCGAGCAGTTGTTCCCCGATCATATTGGTTGAACCTTCGCACTGGGAATAATCAACGAACTGCCCCTCACCCGTCTTGATCCGGTGATGGAGCGCGGCCAGGGTGATAAAGGCGGTGGTGACGGCGCTGGTGATGTCTGTGTGGCCTAAGGACCCGAAGGTGGGATGATCCTCGGGATAACCGGATAGATAGGCCACACCTGAAACGCTCTGGTGAATGGTGGCAAAACCGAGATAGTTCGTTTCCGGGCCGCCGTGACCCCGGCCGGATGAAGAAACCACCACCAGGTCGGGTTTGATCTTAATCAGGTCCTGATAACCCAGACCCATTTTGGCCATGGCATCTGGCCGCATATTATCAATGACGATATCACTCATGGCCGCCAGCCTCTTGGCCAGTTTGATGCCTTCCGGCTTGCTCAGGTCGAGGGTAACGCCTTTCTTGTCCCGGTTGACGGAATTGTAGCTCAATCCCTGGTTGGGCGGTACCTGGTGGGGCTCCGGTTCCCACCGCGGCCACATAACGGCGCGACGGATGATATCCGTCCTTTTATGCCCTTCCACTTTGATCACTTCGGCCCCAAGATTGCCCAGCATCATGGTAGAGTAAGGACCTGCCCAAACCCAGGAAAAATCGAGGATCCTTATGCCCTGGAGCGGAAGCTTGAGATCTTGATAGGCTTTACCCGGTTTGGCTTGCCCTTTAGGTTCCCGGTCGATGATTTCCAGGCGGACCTCTTCATTGTGCTGTCCCAGGAGTGGGGCCGGTCTGGATACCTCCGGCGGAGAGGCGGTCATTTTGTAAGGCCATCCGGCATAGGAGTATTTGCCGGCCACGGGATGCTCGACTTCAATGAAATATTGCCTGGCTTTGTATTGTTCATTGTTCATGACGTCCTCAGCCGAATTGATTGGTCCGACCGGGATGCCTGCCTTGGCCAACTTATGGTAGATTTCATTTCTTTTTTGCTGCTTCATCCAGGCATCCATTTTAGCGGCAACCTCCGGTAAATGGTTGGCTCGATAGACCCGGTTGTCCCAACGGTCGTCGGCCAGCCAGTCCGGCATACCCATTAATTCCCGAAGGGCATGGAAATGGTGATCGTCATTGGCCCCCAGGGTGATATAGCCGTCGCTGGTTTCCATCCGGCCCATGGCCGGGGGCCTGTCAGGGACACGACTCCAGGTAAAGCCGTCATAGCGGTGGTTATGCAGGGTTCCATGAAGCAGGTTGATGACCACTTCCTGTAGGGAGATATCCAAAAGGTGTCCTTGGCCGGTTTTCATTCGGCCTAAAATCAAGGCCATGATGCCCACGGCGGCGTTCAGGGCACCGTGGTAGCCCACCTGATAACTTCCGAACTTGACGGGAGGAAAGGATAGGTCAAAGGATCGGGCCGGTATGAGATTGCCTTCGCCGCCGGCCTGGATGAGGGTAAGCTCATCTCCCTTGGCCTTGGCCCTGGGGCCGGTACGGCCGTAAGGGGTGATGGAAGCATAGATAAGCCCCGGGTTTAAGCAATGCAGGTCATCCCAACCGAGACCCAGATTATCAAAAAAACCCACAGGATGATTATCGATGAAAACATCCGCCCAGAGGAGGAGTTTTTTAAAGGCCTCAAGCCCTTCCGGATTTTCAATATCCAGGGTGATGCCTCGTTTACTAGTGTTGGCGTAAAGGAAAAGGGCGCTTTTTTCCGGGTGTTTTCTGTCTTTCGGAAAAGGCCCGCAGCGGCGTGACGGATCGCCTTCCGGCGGTTCCACTTTGATGACGTCGGCCCCCAGATCGGCCAACAACTTACCGCAATAGGGACCGGAGACCATCGTCGCATATTCCACGACCTTAATACCTTCCAATGCTCTTCTTGACATATCCCTCCTGTTTAACAATCCTTAGGTGTTTACAAAGGTCATTTTGATGCTTAGGGTTGATTTTTACCTCGAAGGCCTATTGAGCAGACTAAACCCTCAGGCTTCTTGAAGGGGACCACGAAGCATAAAAATGTCGAATATCGAATAATGAATATTGAATGTCGAAGTTAATAAGAAACCAATCCATTCATGATTTAAAATTTAATATTCATATTTTCGTGATAAATCCTCATGCCTTGTCATGGGCAGAGTACCACGGAGCATAAAAATAAAATTTAGAATCAAGAAGTCAAAAGTCTTTCTTCTGGATTCTGACTCCTGGCTTCTGGATTCTTGTTTTTTATTCTCGCACTAAAATGGGATTAGCATTAAATAATAAAAAAGGCAAACGGGAATTGAAGCGGTTAGCTTAGGCCGATTCCCAAGCCTAATATAGGTTGCAGTGTACCCATTTTAATCATGGAAGTTAAGTTAAGGTATTAATCCCTGGCTCCCCAAATGGCCGTGCCTATCCGTATGATTGTCGCCCCTTCCTCAATAGCCACCTCAAAGTCATGGGACATGCCCATGGAAAGATGGGTTAGATCCATTTCAGGAAATTGTTGCTGCCATTTTTTTTGCCACTGAGACAGCGAGCGATACCAGGGGCGGGATTTTTCCGGATCAGGATCATAGGGAGGGATGGTCATCAAACCCCGAAGGCGCAAGGCCGGCCAGTCCAGGTGTTCTTTTAATAAGTTAGGGACCAGCTCGGGGGTTATACCGGACTTGCTGGATTCTTCAGCCTCATTCACCTGAATGAGTACTTCGATGGTTTTACCGGCCTGAAGGGCCTGACGATTTAATTCCCGGGCCAAAGGCAAACTATCCAGAGTTTCTATCATAGAAAAAAACTTTACTGCTTGCTTGGCCTTATTTTTTTGCAAATGACCGATAAAATGCCAGGTCCCTTGATTAAGATATTCAATTTTATTTTGGGCTTCCTGGATATAATTCTCTCCAAAATAGCCTAAACCTTCCCGGATTCCTTCTTGAATCCGTTCAACCGGAACGGTCTTGGTTACTGCGACCAGTAAAACTTCTTCGGGTTTTCTCCCGGCCCTGATGCAGGCCGATTTTATCCTTTCTTGAATCTGTTGTAAGGAAAGAACTAAACTATCCATCTTTTTTTATCCTTTTACTGGGCCAGCTCAAAACGCAAGGCTGAAAGTGGGTTGGTTCTCTTCGAGCCTCCCCACGGAAGAAAATGTATCCTTAAACCGTTCAGATTATTATCTAGTATTAATAACTATGGTTTTCTAAACTGAAAACCCGCATAGTGGATTAAGGCTTCCAAAACCTCAGTTACCGGAAGGCCCACCACATTGGTATAAGAACCGTAAATTTTCTTGACACAGAAAGCCCCCTTACCCTGGATGGCATAAGCACCGGCCTTGTCCAAAGGTTCTCCGGTTCGGACATACCAGTCGATCTCTTGGTTGGTTAAGGATTTGAAACTTACCCTGGTAGTAGAACTTTGGATGATGTTTTGATTCATCTCTCGATTTCTTAGACAGAAACTGGTAATCACCCGGTGAGTTTTCCCGCTTAAAGTCTGGAGAAACCTTTTTGCTTCTCGGGGATTTTTAGGTTTACCCAATATTTTTTCTCCCAGATGGACCACAGTGTCGGCCCCTAAAACCCATTGTTTGGGAAAGGCGGCGGAAACCATCTCGGTTTTCCTTCGGGCCATCCGTTTGGAAAAAATCAGCGGTGATTCATCGGGTTCAGGTTCTTCCGGAATCCCGGTTGAAACGATTTTAAGATGAAGATCCAAATCCGCAAGCAAGGCCTTTCTTCTGGGTGAACCAGAGGCCAGGATAATGAAGAAAGGAGATTCCATTGCAATTCCTATCTCATGATTTGTCGTTAATTGTTCAGGATCATGAACCTATTTTACAACGGAAGCTTAAAGGCCCGACAGGTGTTTTTCAAGACCACCTGACTTAATTCAGACAGAGTGATGTTACTAATCCGGGCCACGTGTTCTGCGGTGTGGACCAGATAGGCCGGTTCATTCCGTTTACCTCTAAAGGGATGAGGAGAAAGAAACGGGGCATCGGTTTCCAGAAGCAGGGATTCGATGGGGGCTCGGCGGACGACCTCTTCCAACACCCCGGCATTTTTGTAGGTAACGGCCCCGGTGACGGACAGAAAAAAGTTCAAATCCAAACACTGCTTGGCCATGGCCCAATCACCGGAAAAGCAGTGGAAAACCCCTCCGACCTCCCCGGCCTTTTCCTCTCTTAAAATCGCCAGCACTTCTTCATGGGCCTCCCGGTCGTGAATGATGATGGGAAGATTCACGGCCCGCGCCAAATGAATCAAATGACGAAAGGTTTCTTTTTGCTGCTTTTGTGGGGAAAGGTTGCGATAAAAATCCAGCCCGATTTCTCCGATGGCCACCACTAAAGGATCTTCGGCCAATTGAGATAATTGGGGCTGGGTTTCTGTTTTATAAGAGGCGGCCTCATGGGGGTGGACGCCGACCGTAGCCCAAATATTTTTGTAGGTTTTGGCTAAAGCCACCGCCTGGCGACTGCTTTCCGCGTCGGTCCCGATGGTGATGATCCCGGTTATCCCCTTGGCAGCGGCCCGCTCAATCACCTGAGGGCGATCCGGGTCAAATGCTTTCATTTCCAAATGGGCGTGAGAATCAATCCACATGTAAGGATCCCATTCGGGCAGGATAGATGTTTCTGATATTTTCCACTGTTATCCAAGGGTTCGAGAAGGAACGATGATTAAAAAAGCTTGATTTTTATATCATACTTTTTAGACAAAGCCAATTTATTCTGAAATAAGATAAAATTATTTTGAAAAATATTTTTATATATGTTATATGGCCTTCAACCTTAATGGTTTTCTTTGATAAGGCCTAACGATCGCATTCCCCGTAGTTGCTTCAGGGAGCTTCAGAGTTCCTCTTTAGCTTTGTGAACGGCAATCCTTATTGTTCAAAAAAATAAGTGAAAGGTTTTTGTTAGGTGAAAAAAATAAGTATTAAAGGAACGGGTTGTTATTTGCCCGAAAGAATAGTACCCAACTCCTATTTTGCAAAGATTGTGGATACCTCCGATGAATGGATATTCAGCCGGACCGGCATTCGGGAACGGAGAATGGTCCTGCCCGGGCAGGCCTTATCTGATATCGCCACCCCGGCTTGTGAAAATGCTTTGGAAATGGCCGGCCTTTCTCCCAAAGATTTGGATCTGATTATTGTCGGGACCTCCACGGCCGATATGACTTCGCCTTCAGAGGGTTGTATTCTCCAATATCGACTTGGTGCAAAAAATGCGGTCGCCTTTGATGTCAATGCCGCCTGTCCGGGGTTCATCTATGCTTTGACCGTTGCCCAAAAGTTTATGCAGGACGGTTCTTATCAGCACGTCCTGGTCGTCGGTGGTGAAATCATTTCCCACCGGATTGATTATCAGGACCGGGCTACCTGTGTCCTTTTTGGTGATGGGGTCGGGGCTGTCGTTTTGGGCCATTCCAAAGGCAAAGGAGATGGAGAAATCCTGTCTCTTGAGATCCATTCCGATGGGAATCTGTGGGAATTGCTCAATGTGCCCGGAGGCGGTTCCCGTAATCCCATTTCAATTCCTATGATCGAAGCCGGCCTTCATTATATCAAGATGCAGGGAAATGAAGTCTTCAAACATGCCGTTCGCTCCATGAGCGATGCCGCTCGGAAGGCCATGAAATCCGGCGGTATTACCGCACACCAAATCGATTGGTTTATCCCGCATCAGGCCAATATCAGGATCATGGAGTCCGTGGCTAAACAGTTAAAAATTCCTATGGAAAAAGTGATCGTCACCGTACACAAATATGGCAATACCTCGGTGGGCACCATTCCCACGGCCCTGGATGAAGCGGTTCGAAGCGGACAAGTTCGAAGGGGTGATCTGGTCTTGACCGCTTCCTTTGGAGCCGGCTTTACCTGGGGAGCGGCTTTATTTCGATTCTAATATTTCTTTAAACTTAGGATGTAAAACTTAGTGAGCTTCAAACCTCGCTCATCGTGGTCTTGGTCGACACCTCGATGCCTTCAGTGAAATATCAACGGATTCAACAATAGACTAGGCTCCCTTATTAACCCCGTTACAGCATAAAAGCTATTCGGCCCCCGGCAACCAAACGGGCTCATTATGCTTATGAGACCCTTACTAACCGAAAATGTTAAAGACAGGAGGCCATTGGCAGCTTGGCTTGACAAGAGGCCGGAAGTATATTAAAGGCTATTATCTTTATCTTTTTTTAATCTATGGATGATTTACTAACTTTATCCCAATTTGATTTTATTTTGCCTCCGCATTTGATAGCTCAGGAGCCTTGTCCTGAGAGAGATCATTCCCGACTTTTAGTTCTGGATCGAAAGACAGGGGACCGGAAACATCAACGCTTTAATCAAGTTATCGAATACCTGTCTCCGGGGGATGTACTGGTGGTTAACGATACCCAGGTGATCCCGGCGCGTTTGGAAGGGAAGAAAAGGAGCGGGGGCCGGGTGGAATGTCTGATCTTGAAATATCCGGCCTTGGCGATTGAACAAACCTATACGAGCCCTTGTCTGATTAAATCTGGAGGGAAAATTAGGCCGGGGAGCAAATTTATTTTGGTGAAGGTCTGGAAGGTGAGATACTGCCTCCTTCCCCAAATGGGACGGCCCTGGTTCGATTCCATTTCAAAGGGCTGTTTGATTCTGTTTTAAAAAAATTCGGCCGGGTTCCTCTTCCGCCGTATATCCGCAGAGACGGCTGTGAGGCCGGTCTTTGGGAACAGGATCGGAAACGCTATCAAACCGTGTATGCCCGACATCCAGGGGCGGTGGCGGCACCTACGGCCGGACTTCATTTTTCTTTGGATTTGATTGCGGCCCTTAAGGACAAGGGCATATTTTGGGTTCCCCTTACCTTGCATGTCGGTTATGGGACCTTTGCCCCCGTCAAGACGGAAAAGATTGCCGAGCATAAGATGCATTCTGAGGTTTACAAGGTCTCGGCGCAGGCCGTCCAAGTGATACAGGAACAAAAAAAACAGGGAGGACGGATTATCGCCGTGGGAACCACCAGCGCCCGGGTCTTGGAATACCAGGCCATGAAATATGGATTGGTTAAGGCCGAAGAGGGAGAGTGTGATCTTTTCATCACTCCGGGTTTCTCTTTTCAAATGATCGACGGGTTGATCACCAACTTTCATTTGCCCAGGACTACCCTGATGTTATTGGTGTCCGCCTTTGCCGGACGGGAAAAAATTCTGAAAGCCTACCAGGAGGCGATTGAGCGGAATTATCGGTTCTACAGTTATGGCGATGCGATGTTGATTCTATAAAACAAGAATCCAGAATCCAGGAGTCAGAATTCAGAAGGATAAACTAACAGACAGATCTAACCACCGCTCGAAAAGGTGGCAATGAGCCGAGATGTAGCGCGATCAAAATACCCCTCTGCTGTGTTGGCTTCATCCCTCGTCATTGCGGCGTACTTATGTGTACGCCTCATTTCACGGAATTTTTGGCGCCTTTCATCTGTGCATTTTTGATCAGCCTGTACAATGCGATTTATAGTCAAAAATTAAGCTCGAATAATGTTTTCTTTTAATGTTGAACATCAAGATGCCCAAAGCGGCGCCCGAAGCGGAAGGATTTCCACAATGCACGGGGAATTTCAGACCCCGGTATTCATGCCGGTGGGCACGCAAGGGTCGGTGAAGGCCTTGACCCCGGAAGATCTTTTATCTTTAGGGGTTGAAATTCTTCTGGCTAATACCTATCATTTGTTTTTACGGCCGGGGCACGAACGGATTGCCCGCCTGGGGGGGCTCACCATCTTTATGCATTGGCAAGGACCGATCCTGACCGACAGTGGAGGATATCAGGTTTACAGCCTGGGGGCCTTGAGAAAGATCAGCCCGGAAGGCGTTTCTTTCCGTTCTCATCTGGACGGCTCCAGTCATTTTCTGAGCCCCGAACTGGCTATTCAAATTCAAGAGGACCTGGGATCGGACATCGCCATGTGCCTAGATGAATGCACGCCTTATCCGGTCACCTATGACTATGCCCGTTTATCCCATGAATTGACCCGGGACTGGGCCGTTCGCTGTAAACAGGCCCATCAAAAAAAAGAACAGGCCCTGTTCGGGATTATCCAAGGAGGTACTTTTAAAGACTTAAGAGAAGAGAGCCTCGAAGCCATGGTGACTATCGGATTTGACGGATATGCCCTGGGGGGCTTGAGTGTGGGTGAAGAGAAGGCTGCCAGGCAGGAAATCCTGGCCTATTTTTTGCCCCTGCTGCCGGACGAAAAACCCCGCTATCTGATGGGACTGGGTACACCGGAAGATCTGATTGAGGGCGTGGGTCTGGGGGCCGACATGTTTGACTGCGTGTTGCCGACCCGCAATGCCCGCAACGGTATGCTCTTTACCCGAAGAGGTTCTATGAGTATCAAAAAGGCCGAATATGCCGAAGATCCCCAACCCGTTGATCCGGATTGTACCTGTTATACCTGCCGGAATTATTCCCGGGCCTATCTTCGTCATTTATATGTTGCCAGAGAATTACTCTCTTACCGGCTGAATACCCTGCACAACATCCATTATTTTATGGAACTGATGCAGGCTGTGCGGGAAGCCGTGGCACAGGATCGCTTTCTGGAATTTAAAAAGGCATTTTATAACCTGAGAAAGGAGTAACGTTTATGTATCTGTTCACTGCCGTTGCCGAGGCCATGGGGCTTCCGGGTGGAGGATCCGGAGGATCCGGGGGATCCGGAGCAGGGGGATTTACCGGATTGATCCCCTTGGTTTTGATGTTCGTGATTTTTTATTTTTTATTGATCCGGCCACAACAAAAAAAGGCCAAACAACATCGAGAATTGTTGGGCAATCTGAAACGAGGGGACTCGGTCATCACCACTGGAGGGATCTACGGACGGATTGCTGAGATTAATGATAATATTATCGTCCTGGAAGTGGCCGACAAGGTGCGTATCAAAGTGGCCAGGAGTTTTGTTTCCGGCTTAGCCGGGCCCGGACAAGAGGTTCCTCAACCCACGAAGCCGGCCTGAGTAAGTCAAAGACAAGTTCGCAGTTACGAGCATGGCGAAAAGCCTTATCACTCCAAGCGGTCACTCTGAACTCCGAGCTCTGAACTCCGAACTCTGAACTATAAACTTTTTTTCTTAGGACCATGGATCGCAAATCCCTTTATTACTGGCTGGCCTTGAACCGGATCGCCGGATTAGGAAAGGTCAGCTATGCCCGTCTTATTGAGAGGTATGGATCTCCTGAAAAGGTTTTCCAGGCCGACCCTGGGGATTTGCAATCTATCGAAGGGATGAGGAAAAATATCGCCCTGGCCATTGTCAAATTTAAAAGGGCTGAAAAAATTGAGCGGGAACTGGATGAACTGGAAAAGCAAAAGATAGGGATCTTGACCTTAACCGATCCTCTTTATCCTCCTCTCCTGGCCCAGATCCATGATCCTCCCCCTTATTTATTTTACCAAGGTTCCCCTGCCGCTCAGGATAGCCACTGCCTGTCTTTAGTCGGTTCCAGGATGGGGACTCCTTATGGGATCAAAATGACCGAACGATTGGCCTGGGGTTTATCTCAAAAAGGATTGACTATTGTCAGCGGGATGGCCCGAGGTATCGATACCGCAGCCCATCAAGGGGCCTTGATGGCCCAAGGCAGGACCGTGGCCGTGCTTGGTTCAGGTCTGGATGTTATTTATCCGTCGGAAAATAAAAAGCTCTATGATCGCATAGTTGATTTGGGTATGGTCTGTTCCGAGTTTCCTCTGGGCACACTTCCGGAACGTCAAAATTTTCCAATCCGAAATAGGATTATCAGCGGGATGGCCCTGGGAGTGGTCATTGTTGAAGCTACGCAGCGCAGCGGCTCTTTGATTACGGCCCGGTTGGCTCTGGAGCAGGGGAGGGAGGTCTTTGCCGTTCCCGGAAGCGTCGAATCCTTTAAAAGTTCCGGAACCCATAGCCTGATCAAACAAGGGGCCAAGTTGGTGGAACATGCCGGGGACATTTTGGAGGAACTTCATTGGGAGGAATCACCCAACGAGGTTGGGCCGAAAACAAAATCTAAAGTCCCTGACAGAATTTCTTCTCTTTCTTCGAAAGAAAAACAAATATGGGACCTCCTGGCCGATGGGTCCCTTCACGTGGATCAGATGGTCCGGCAGGCCGGAATAGGGATTGCCCCAATGTTGTCTTTACTGCTGGAAATGGAACTCAAGGGCCTGATCAAACAATTGCCGGGGAAAATGTTCGTTCGCGGGTAAGAGGGGTTTGATACTGGATACTGGATTCTTGATACTGGATATTAGATGCTGGATTTTTATTTTTGCTCATGATCCTTTTGCAAGAGTCCCGTGACGTCATTCCGGCGGAGAGACTGTGTCGCAATTATATTTTTGTCATTCCGTGCAAGCGAAGCGCGACGAGGAGCCTGCCCCGGACTCGATCCGGGGGAATCCATATGGGTCTGGTTCCCGGCTTTCGCCGGGACGACGTCTGGATGCCGGCTTCCGCCGGCATGACGGCCTTGACGGCTCTATCTGCCATTACGACACAGTCTCGGAAGCCGGAATCCAGTCTTTTCAGTGCTTCCTGGACACCGGCTGGAGTCTATCCCGCACTTGATGCGGGGCCGGTGTGACGGAATTTGCGAGATTTACAAGGACCTCTCTTGAAAAACAATTACTCTAGAGAATGATGGAAAAAGGAATAATGGAAAAATCGTTGTTGATTGTAGAATCGCCTACCAAGGTTCGAACCATTAAAAAATATCTGGGTCCTGAGTTTGAGGTCAAGGCCTCACTCGGACATATTAAGGATTTGCCCACCAACCTGCTCGGAGTGGATATTGAAAATAAATTCAAGCCTGAATTTCAGATTATTTCCGGAAAAGACCGGGTGTTGAAAGAACTCAAACAGGCGGCGAAAAAGATTCGTCATATTTACCTGGCCCCGGACCCGGACCGCGAAGGAGAGGCCATTGCCTGGCATCTGGCCGAAGAGCTGGCCGGCAAGGATAAAGAATTCCATCGGGTTTTGTTTAACGAACTTTCCCCCAAGGCGATTCAGGAAGCCCTGGCGCATCCGGAGGCGTTGAATGAACAACGTGTTCAGTCCCAACTGGCCCGGCGCATTTTGGATCGACTGGTGGGATACCAGATCTCTCCCCTGCTCTGGGATAAGGTCAAAAGAGGCTTGAGCGCCGGCAGGGTGCAGTCTGTGGCCGTTCGACTGATCTGCGACCGGGAACGGGAAATCCAGGCCTTTGTTTCCAAAGAATATTGGTCGATCACCGCCTTGCTTCAGGCCAATATTCCCCCTGACTTTGAAGCCAGGCTGATCAAAGCCCAGGGGAAGGCCGTCAAGATCGTCAATGAAGAACAGGCCCAAACAATCAGCAGCCGCCTTGTCGCAAGAGCCTTTCCAGGTTGTCAACATCGAAAAGAAGGAACGCAAACGCAGTCCCTTGCCTCCCTTTACCACCAGCCAATTACAGCAAGAGGCCTTTCGTAAATTGCGTTTTCCGGCCAAGAAGACCATGTTTCTGGCCCAGCGGCTCTATGAAGGGGTCGAGGTGGGGGATGAGGGATTGGTCGGCTTGATCACCTATATGCGCACCGATTCCACCCGAGTTTCACAGGAGGCCCTGACGGCCGTTCGGAGCTATATCCAGGGACAGTTCGGAACGGAATATGTGCCCGGAAAACCCCATTTCTATACTAATAAAAAGTCGGCCCAGGACGCCCATGAGGCCATTCGTCCGACTTCCATGAATTTAAGGCCGGATGCCCTGGCCCGCTTTCTGGATAAGGATCTACTGGCCCTCTATCGTCTGATCTGGAATCGGTTTGTGGCCAGTCAGATGAAGGCCGCCCTGTTCGATCAGACTCAAGTGGATATCAAGGCCGGGGACTATTTACTTCGGGCTTCGGGCTCGGTCTTGCGTTTTCCCGGTTTTACGGCCGTCTATGAAGTCGGGAAAGATATTGTTTCTTCGGAAGAAGAAGAGGAAGAAAAAAAAGGACAGCTCCCCAGGCTTCAGCTTCATCAGAAACTGACCTTGCTTCAGATCACCCCCAAACAGCATTTTACCCAGCCGCCTGCCCGTTATACCGAAGCCACGCTGGTCAAGGAGCTGGAAGAAAAAGGGATCGGCCGCCCCAGTACCTATGCGACCATCATTTCTACGATTCAAGAAAAAGACTATGTCAAAAAAGAAAAATATTTTTTCTTTCCCACTGAACTGGGTTTTCTGGTCAATGATCTCCTGGTGAAAAATTTTCCCGAGATTCTCGATGTCCAGTTTACTGCCCTGATGGAAAACAACCTGGATCAGATCGAAGAAGGAAAACAGGTGTGGACAAAGGTTCTGGGGGATTTTTATCAGCCCTTTGCCCAGACCCTGGAACGGGCTCGTGCGGAAATGAGACAGGTGCGGGGCAAGGGCCTAAAGACCGATATTGTCTGCCCGACCTGCGGCAAACCCATGACCATCCGTATTGGGAAAAACGGGCCTTTTCTGGCCTGTTCCGGGTATCCGGCCTGCAAACAAACGCAAAATTTTGTCCGGGATGAAAAAGGAAAGATCCAGCCGGTGACTGCGGAAACCTCACAATCCGACGGTTCGGGAAAAGAATGTCCCCAGTGCGGGAAACCCATGGTGGTCCGCCAGGGACGATTTGGATCTTTCTGGGCCTGTTCGGGTTATCCGGATTGTAAAGAAACACAGCCGATTTCCTCCGAAGGGAAGCCTGCCGAGCCTCTCCCCAAGGCGGTCAGCGACCAGGTCTGTCCCAAGTGCGGAGGCCCAATGGTGGTGAAAAAAAACCGTTTTGGCGGGACCTTTCTGGCCTGTGAAAAATACCCCAAATGTAAATCGACCCTGCCGGTGACCACCGAGTTTCCCTGCCCGACGCCCGGCTGTTCCGGGATGCTGGTCTCCCGAGTGGCCCGTAAAAAGGGCATGAAATTTTTCGGCTGCAGCCGCTATCCGGAATGTAAACTCATGATCTGGGGAAAGCCGGTCATGGAACCCTGCCCCCAATGCCAGGCCCCTTTTTTAGTGGAGAAGACGACTAAAAAAGACGGGACGGTCTGGTCCTGCGCCAATAAAGAGTGCGGCTATCAGGAGAAGAAGGAGAACGAATAGAAGAAGTTCACGGATATTTTCATAATTTTTCCATTGACATGATTTTTTTAAGATAAAGATTCAAAATCCTGCAAGATTTCAAGCCTTGATCTTCCGGCTGTTTCAATAGGTTTTTTTTATAAGCTCGCAGCTAGTATTATTCAACACGCAACTAATAACGAGGGTTCTATGAGCAAAAATCAAATGGACCTATTGTTGCATTTTGCCAGCCAGCCTGTATTCCCTTTTTATCAAGATAAATTTCTAATCCCAAAATCCTCACAGTTTTTAATTGCATTCAGAGAAAGAGACATCTTTCTTTTTATGAAAGTTGTAAAAAGAGGGCCTTGCCAGCATTTATTAAGGGGAAATCCAATAAAGTGGAATTGGCAAAAGAATGCCGGGGCAAATAATTTACCTCCGGGAAGGCGGTTGCCATATTGTTTTGTTCTCCTTTGCCTTAATTAAATAATATTGCCTATTGACTTAGTTCATAATAATCTATCTTATACAGCATTCGCAGGAAATTACCTGAGTTTAAGGTTGTCATTCCGGACGACCAAAGGGAGATCCGGAATCCAGACCTCAGGAAATTACGATAACCTGGATCCCGGATCAAGTCCGGGATTCCGGGGACAGCATACGTAATTCCGCGGAAATGGGGTATGGGTAATAAAGTATTTTTCGTTTACAGAATAGAGTCAAAGAAGATTTAGAAAATAAACCTTTTGTTGTTAAAAAGGTATAATAAGGCCTTCTTCGACCGCAGCTTTATTTAAATGACGATCAAAACAAATAAAATTAACGGCCAGAGGGACTTCTTTTTGGATCAGTAGGGCCGAAGCCAGATGGATGGCATCAAAAACTTTTGGTGCTATATTACTAAATTGTCAAAAGAACGCACTTTATTTTTTTAAAATATCATGGGTTCCGATTCTTCGGAAAACGATCAAATTATTTTCGGTAAACTGAAAAGTGACCCGATAATTCTGAGTTATAGATCCTTCCCATCGATCCTTTGTTCCTTGAATCTTTTTTACTCTGAGTGAGGGATGGAAAATATTATTAAGAAATAACGAGAGCTTTTCCTCAAACTTTTTTTGGACTTCCCTGGGAAGATTTTTGAACTCCTTTTTAAATTTGTTGCTGAATTGGTAGGCTTCTATTTTTTTAACCACTTGAGACCTTCTTCGGCCGATCGGAATTTGGGGGACAGTTCTCCTTTTTCAATTTGCTTGTCCACTTCTGTTTCTTCTTTTTGCCATTCTCTGGTCCAATACCATCCCTGGGCAGGGTCAATCAGTTTTCTGGGTTTTAGGACGATTTCGTTTTTTTCTAAACCCATCTCAATATAATCTCCTTTTTGAAGATCAAGAATTTCCATCAATTTTTTGGGGATGCGAATTTGACCTTGAGGGCTGATTTTTAATACGGTTGCCATATCGTTTTATGCTCCTTTATCTTAAACAATTAAACAATTAAACAATTTAATAATTAAACTAATAAAAAGAAAAAGTCAAGTGCATTTTAGGGGGGCCGGAGCAATGTCCTTGTTTCGATCATCGGATTGGTATAAAATTATTTGGGGTATCAAAAAAAATGCAAAGTGAAGAGAAAATGACACTCACCATCATCGGTGGGGGCTTGGCCGGGTGTGAGGCCGCCTGGCAGGCGTCCGGGCAAGGGATCCGGGTCCGGCTTCTGGAGATGAAGCCGCTTCGTTTTTCTCCGGCCCATCATTCTCCATTGTTGGCTGAACTGGTGTGCAGCAATTCCTTTCGCTCTCAGGACCTGGAAATGGCGGTCGGGCTGCTGAAAGAAGAAATGCGTCTTCTGGGGTCTCTGGTCATGGAAGCGGCCCGGGCCTGTCAGGTGCCGGCCGGAAAATCCCTGGCTGTGGACCGCGAAGGATTCGCCCGCTTCATTACCGGTCGAATAACGACCCATCCTCTGATAGAGATCATAAACCAAGATGTTTCCACCCTTCCGAAAGGCCCGTTGATCCTGGCTACCGGCCCTTTGACCACCGATGAATTGGCTCAAGCCCTTGGAGAATTGCTGGGTTCAAATCATCTGCATTTTTACGATGCCATTGCCCCGATTGTTTTTCTGGATTCCGTTGATTTAAATAAAACCTTTCGAGGATCGAGGTACGGGCACGGTGGGGCCGACTATATCAACTGCCCTTTCAATGAAGAAGAATATCAGATTTTCCTGGGGCAACTCCTTCAAGCCGAACAAGTGCCGCTTCATGCTTTTGAGGAGCCCCGCTATTTTGAAGGCTGTCTGCCTATCGAGATCATGGCCGAGCGGGGAAGAGATACCTTGCGATTCGGTCCGATGAAACCGGTAGGCCTACCCGATCCCCGAACGGGAAAAATTCCTTATGCAGTAGTTCAATTGCGGCAGGACAATCAGGAAGGGACTTTATTCAACATGGTTGGTTTTCAGACCAAACTCAAATGGCCGGAACAGGAACGCATCTTTCGCCTGATACCCGGACTGGAACAGGCGGAGTTCGCCCGTCTGGGCAGTATCCATCGTAATACCTTTGTCAATGGTCCTGAGGTGCTGCTGCCTACCCTTCAACTCAAAAAGTCCCTTCAGATTTTCTTGGCCGGTCAGATTACCGGGGTGGAAGGTTATGTGGAATCGGCGGCTATGGGGATCCTGGCCGGAATCAATGCCTGCCGTCTTTTGAAGGATAAACCGCTGGTCATTCCTCCGGCCCACAACCGCCATTGGTGCTTTGGCAGCCCATATCAGCCGAGCACCTAAAAAAGATTTTCAACCCATGAACATCAACTTCGGCCTTTTCCCTCCTCTCGAGGGGAAGGTCTCCCGTCGTTTTCGAGGCAAGGCCTATGCCCAAAGGGCCCTGACTGATTTGAAGGCTTGGATGGATGAAGAAGGATTATTAGGGGCAGGACAATAACCGCCCTTTTGATTTGGAGAAAGAGGGAGGAACAAATTATTCTAAAATTTTTCTGTATAACACTGCATTTTTAACTCTAAATTATGGAAGGTATCCTTGATCATTATAATGAGATGTTTACCGGTGATAGTAGGAAGGCCTCTCACGGAGTGACCTCAACACGTTGAACCCCAATAAACTCAGTTGCTGCGGGTTGTTCCACATCGAGACAAAGTTCAATGGCTTCCTTGATTCTTTTCATCAAAATATCAAGTGATTTCGCCTGAGTGTGACACCCTCGCAAGGTAGGCACGGAGGCCACAAAACAACCATCTTCATCCTTTTCGATAACTACGCTAAACTCTCTATTCATTTTTGAGCCCTCCATTTCTTATCCTGTACTATCAAAGAGGAGATTTCGTTTCATATTTGTAACCTATTATAAACGATAAATATTATCTTGACAAAGTGTTTTTAGCACTTAATCTTCTAATGTTGGTTCAGGTTCCGAATGAAAATTTTCAGAAAGGCTAATGATTTTAATTGAAGGCATCTTCGGCTCCAATCCTTATTATTCACCAGGGTGCCCTGGGTGATCTGGTTCTGTCTCTGCCGGCCCTTTACTGTCTGCGTTTGTTCGAAGAGGGCATCCCCTGGACCATGGCTGGAAACTTGGAGACCTTGTCTCTGCTTCATAAACGGTTCTATGCTCAGGAGATCATTTCCATCCATCAAAAAGAATGGGCCTGGCTTTATCAGGAAAAAACGGCCATCCCTGATCCATTTCGAAATTATCTATTCTCCTTTCAAAAGGCCTATCTGCTTTCGGCCCAGCAACCTGAAATACTGATCCGGGGATTAAACCGGGCCGGATTGTCAAAGGTTTTATGGATACCTTCTCTTCCGGATGTTGAGCACCGGACCTCTTTGGAACTTTTGCAAAAAGAAATTCTGGAATCCCAAAATATCCCCTGGATTGAATCCGGAAGATATATTTTCCCTGCCCAAGAAGACCTTGATGAAGCTCAGAAGTATTTGAGCCGGCATTTAAAGATTGATGATAACCCACCTCTCTTCGCCATCCATCCCGGCAGCGGCAGTCCGCATAAAAATTGGCCAATGGAACGATTTTTAGAAACGGCAGAAAAATTGGGAGGCGGTAATCGGGTTCAGCCGATTTTTTTGTTGGGTCCGGTAGAAAAGGAAAGCGGTGTTATTTCTCCCTCAGTGATCCAGGCTTCTGGTTTCCCGATCGTCAAAGGACTTTCCCTACCAATGCTGGCTGGTGTTTTGTCCCATTGTGTCGGTTATCTGGGTAATGATTCCGGGGTTTCTCATTTGGTCGCCGCCTTGGGTTTGCCTACAATGGTTCTTTTCGGTCCTTCCGATCCAGACCTTTGGGGTCCCAAGGGGAAAACAGTCAGGATTCTGGCTTCTGAAATTCCTTGTGCTCCTTGTGACCCAAAAACCAGGCAGGGTTGTACCAAGAAAGAATGTCTGGCTGATTTGACCGTCCGTCAGGTCTTGGAGGCCTGCGAAAGTCTAATATCGACCTAAATCCTTGTACCTGTCTCGTTGAACATCACGACGAATTAAAATATTGAATGGCGAACATTGAATATTTAATTGCGAAGTCAATTGGAAACCCGGCACTTCATGATTTCGAAATTCGATGTTCAAGATTCGATATTCGTTTTTTCTCTCTAAACCGCTCGAATCGGATATTTTTTATTGGTAAGTTGAAGGAGAAATCCGCCGGCCTCATCCTCAATAATGTTTTCGGCAATCTGATAATAGGCCGGGCGAAGGAATCGGGCGGGAAACTCACCCGCCTTGACCGTGCAATAAAGGACGCTCTCTGAACTGATCCTTAAAGTTTCCGGGTCGAGGATTTCCTGGGATTCATCGTTCAAGGTAAGACGGATCTTTTCAGGTCCTTCAGAGCTTTCCGATATCCGGTCCACTTGTTGGACGACCAGAGGGGTGTCTTCCACCTCCAGATAACATTTCTGATTGTTGAGGTGGACGATGAACAGGCCGTCCTCGGTCTTCTCCAGGCTTTGGATCAGCCAGAGAAAGATGGCCCGATGAATGATCTCTGCCCCTTCATGAAACCATTTACCTTCCTTGCTGACGAAGATCATGCAGGGAGGAAGTGATGTTGAATTCTCAGCCATAAGTCTCCATTAAAAAAAATTTTCCTCCGAAGTTAACTAAGCCCAATAAAACTGTTTTCTGTAGGCTGATCAAAAATGCTCAAATACAAGGCGCCCTCATTCCGAAGAATGAGACGTACATTGAAGTACGTTGCAATAAGCCTGCCCCGCCAAAAGGCGGGGAGGGATGAGGGCAATCCCGCCGCAGGCGGGATTGGTGGGCGCCTACTTAAAAGTTCTTCTTGCTGTCCAAAATAAAGGTAACCGGGCCATCATTGATTAAATGCACATCCATCATCTCCTGAAACCGGCCACAGGCCACAGGAATCCCTTTCTGCCGGGCTTTATCGATAAATGAATCATATAAAGGCTGGGCCTTCGCGGGAGGCGCCGATTCCGTAAACGAAGGCCGTCTGCCTTTCCGGCAATCACCCCACAAGGTAAACTGCGAAACCACCAATAAGGTCCCGCCAACATCGATCAAGGAAAGATTGAATTTTTCGCCGGCGTCAGGAAAGATTCGCAGGTGAAGGCATTTTTCCACCAGATAATCCACGTCGGCCTCGGTGTCTTCCGCCCCAACGCCCAGAAAGACCAGAATGCCTCTGCCGATTTCGCCGACGACCTCGTCTTTGACTGTTACCCGGGCTTCTTTGACCCTTTGAATGACCAGCCGCATTTGATATTTCCCATTACTAAAAATATATTATCATTTTTAGCACCCCGGCTTAATAACGGGTACCGGCCATGATATTTTGAGCCGGGTCAAAAGGAGACTGAAACCTGTGAGACCGACGGGCCAAGGTTTAATTAATCTTCCAGCAGCAACAACAACCATGGCATAACTTTGACAGAGGCAATAAAGCACATATCCGATCCATAGGGAGTCCCCAGACTGTTGGTGGCCACCAGAGACCCGGCTGGCCTTGGCCTGGCCATTCTGTGTCTAAAGGAAGCCATATTTCGCCCTATTCAAGATAAATGACTGCTCCCCCGCCCTTCCGGTTTGGGATGAAGTAAAACATACCCGCGTTAGAATTCGTGAAGGTCATATCCCCACCGTAGGTCGTGCCGGCCGAGTTCACACCGACTACTCGATAGTGATAGGTCGTGTTTGGGGGAGTCAACCCGCTTATGGCCTTGCTCACCGCCGTATCACTGGTGCCGGTTACCGGGCTCTGGTCCGCCGTCACCGTGGTGCCATAGTTCGTGTCCAACCCGTATTGAAAGGTCACCGTCGTGCTGGCGTTATGGGCATTCACCGTCCCGTTCAAGGTCGCCCCCGAGGCCGTCAGCCCGCTGGCCGCATTGGTCGTGACTGTCGGAACGATTGGTGGACCGGTTGAAGTCGTGAAGGTCATATCCGACCCGTAACTGGTCCCGGCACTGTTAGTGGCCACGAGAAGGTAGTGGTAGGTAGTATCAGTAAGGAGCCCGGTTAAATTTGCCGAAGCAGCAACATCACTTGTGCCGCTGCCGGCTGACTGGCTGCTGGTGGTATTCCCATAAGAAGTGGATGTCCCCCACTCGAAATAAAAACTTGTCGATGACCCGTTGGGATTGACCGTCCCGTTCAGGGTGGCAGTCACCCCGGTTATATTGGTAGCCGAGCCTGTGGTAACGCTTGGCGCTGAAGTTGACAACGCCAGATCGGCCAACAGATTGGCTCCATTGAAAGAACCCCATCCGGTAGCATTGTCATAACCCGTTTTGGCCACATAATACAGGTTGTTGCTTCCGTCGGCGATGTCATGAAAATCCGTTTGATAATTTGCGCCTTTCCCAATCTGGTAAATCAAAGGATTAGCAAATCCCAACGTTGCCTTCCCATTAGCAGCGCGTAATTGATTGACGCGCGCGGTGAAAGCCGCCCAGAGGGGAGCAGCACAGCTCGTGCCGCCATAAAGCCACCAGGCGCCTTCATAATAAACATAATAGGGACTATCTGCGACGGAAGCGTTGAGCGAAACATCCGGCACGTTCCGCATGGTGGCTGAGGCCGCGGTTCCAGTTCCCTGCTGCCAAGAGGGAATTGGCCATACCCAGCCTGACACCTCCGCCACTGGCCCCGTAAGAGTCATTCCAGGTTGTTTCATGATTGTATGACCCGTCCGAGTTGACAAAAATCGTTGTCCCTCCCGCTCCAACCATATAAGGCTGAGAGGCAGGATCATCGACGCTGAGAGTAATACCATTGTCATAGGCGCCCGAGTCGCCCGAGGCCGCATAGATGGATTGCCCTTGTGCCGCCATTTGCTGGAAGATGGTATTCTCGCTGTTGAGAAACGTCGAGGAATTATCCCCTTCATCAAGCCCCCAGCTCGTGCTCATCTGTTTGGCCAGGTTATCCGTGGCCATTCTGTTATAAGTGTCCACCGTCCCCGCATCCGTGTTCGGGCCTTCATAGACCATGATCTTGCTCGCACCCTGGGCCAGCGCCATCTGAAGCTCAATGTCAAGTGTCACTTCGTCCTCACCACATTGGCCGCATAGACAGTTGGGGGGAGGACCACAGGTGGGACCTCCGTCAACCAGGACGTTTTGCAGCGTTATCGTTGGCAAACCAAAATAACTCGCATAAGCGCTCACATCAGAGGAGGTGTACGAGGCGAGTTCGAATAAGCCAAGCGTTTGGCCGGACCCATTGGCCGATACGCCGGTGAGGTTGTAAGCTTTTAGGATGTCGCTGGGTCTCAAATTAATACCGGTGCCTGTTCCTTTCGGCTGAGGCGATCTTGGTGAAAATCCCTCGGCAGAAACACGGCGGCTATGGGTATGCCGGACGGCTGCATTGTCCAGACCAATCAGGCCGACAATAAGGGAAGCAATGGAACCGGGAACTTGAGGGTCATTGTCAGGGGCATAAAATATTCGGTTATCCGGCCCTTGATAATTATTAAGATGCAAATCAAAGGCAGATTCAATCACGGCTGCTGTGCCCGATGCGTCCAGAAGGATACGGTTTGGATGAGTTCCGGTTATCTTAAGTCCCAGGCCGGCAGCATAGCCAGCGACTGAATCATAATCGCTCTGTGTAGGTCCAAATCTGTCGGTAAACTCCTGGGAGGTTAGATAGTGGCCATAAAGCGGATCAGTAGGATCGTAGATGCGTTTCAGCAATCCGTCTAACTCTGGCTGGTTGCGCAGCGGCAAAGAAAAAACAATGGAAATTTCAGTTTTGGAATCCAGCCTCTCTATCAACCTGGCCTTGGCTATAGCCTTTGCCGGGATATGACCGGACAGCCTTACCATGGAAGGAACGGGACCCGATAAACATGGCGTTGCCACCAGACCCAGGAGGATGATAAGAGCAAGTAAAAACACGCCTATTGGGTTGGAAAGGCGAAGGGATGCAATCTTCATGTTTGATCTCCTTAATAAGCAATCACCGTCCTCTGTAGCGTTACAGGGAAGCAATGCATGAATTGGAGTGTTGTTTTGAGTGGGGTTTGAATGGGATCGGGCCACACCATATATTTGATTGCTATTGGTGGATGATTTTATATTCTGTCCGATAAATGTGACATTATTTGATGTGCTGATTATGTATCTTATTTAAAATATTTAATAGGTTATGTCAATAAAAAATTCATCAACTTTTGTTTTCTCCTTTTTATTGATCCTGTTTGCCTGACCTGAAAACATTTTTCTGAATTTTCTAAAATTAATTTTTATTAAGCAGAAAACATGCCATATGAATTTATTTAAAATTTTCTTTTGGTTATGTTTTTTCTGGGTTGGTGCCGAATGTCCATTGGCGCAGTTATTTTGGTTATAGATGCACAAATTTCTGTGCATTTCAACAAAGGGGCCGTTTTGCAATTTATAAAGGGGGTTAAGATAAATAAAGGTAAAATTAGGTAATGGACACTTATTGTAGATTAGTGTACACTTTACCCCAACGATAAGGATTAAGGGATAAGAAAATGGAAATAAATATCAAAGAAGCCAGAAGCAAATTGAGTTCCCTTCTGGATAGGGTGGAAAAAGGGGATGAGATCGTTATTCTCCGCCGGGGGGAAAAAGTGGCCCGTTTGATTCCATCTCTGACCGAAGGGATAAAGCTGCCCAGCTTAAAAAAATTCCGATCTTCAATCCGGATCAAAGGGGAACCTTTAAGGGCTATGGTGTTACGCCAAAGAGCAGAGGAACGCTATTGAATTTTTACCTGGACACAAGCATTCTTGCAGCCTACTACTGCCCGGAGCCCTTAAGCGAAAAAGCAGAGGATTTTATCTTGAATCATTTTCGACCTGCCATTAGTGCACTGACAGAAGTTGAGTTTTGCTCGGCCATATCAAGGAAAATAAGAGAACGGGGACTTAGCCAAAGGGATGGTGGACGAATTATTGCCAAATTTCTGGCTCACATAGATGGCCGTCTTTATCTGAATCTGCCTATCGAACCCCATCATTTCCGTTTGGCCAGAGAATGGATCAGCTTGTTTAATAATTCATTAAGAAGTCTCGATGCGATTCATTTGGCTGTTGCTTCCTCTCGAGAATATATTTTCGTCACGGCCGATAAAGGTCTATCGAAATCAGCAGAAGGTTTAGCCATAGAAACGATTCTTTTGTAACCCTAATTGTTATAAAAAAACCAGGAATAAGACTATGGGTTTTGAAATTCATTCTTTAAATCCCGAACAACTTCCCAAGATCCCCCTGGCGTTAGAGGGTATTTCCACCCGTTTCATCCGAGAAAATCTGGTCGTCCCCTTGGAATTCAAGAATAATGTTTTGAAAGTGGCCCTTGGCCGCCCTGAGGACAAGGCGACCATTGATGCCCTGCAGGTAGCCCTTTCGGCTGAGGTGATGGTTTATGCAGGAGACCCGGACCTGATTAGCGAATATATTGCCAAGTTTTACGGTCAGGAAGCTCAAAACATCAACCGGATCATCGAAGACATCGGGACCGACAACCTGGAATTCCTGAAAGAAGAGGAAGAGGATATCGGGCATCTCAAGGATCTGGCTTCGGAAGCCCCGATCATCAAATTGGTCAACATGGTAATCACCCGGGCCGTAGAAAGTCGTTCCAGTGATATTCATATCGAGCCTTTCGAAGATGAATTGAAGGTACGCTATCGTATTGACGGGGTGTTGCACGAAATAGAATCCCTGCCCAAGAATCTTCAGGCCGCCATTCTCTCTCGGATTAAGATTATGGCCAAACTGAATATCGCCGAGAAAAGGCTGCCCCAGGACGGCCGGATCAAATTAAAAGTGGGTGAAAAAGAGGTCGATTTAAGAGTGTCCACCATCCCGGTGCTTCATGGAGAAGGGGTGGTGATGAGGATACTGCAAAAGGAAGGGGTGACCATCGATCTCGATCTGTTGGGGTTTTCCGCTCAAAACCTATCCATCTTTAACCAACTGATCAAAAAAGCCAACGGGATTATTTTAGTCACCGGACCGACCGGAAGCGGGAAGACCACCACCCTGTACGGGGCGTTGGATAAGATCAATTCCCCGGACAAAAAGATCATCACCGTGGAAGACCCCATCGAATACCAGTTGAAAGGGATCAACCAAATCCAGGTGAAACCTCAGATAGGATTGAATTTTGCCGGCACCCTGCGGCATATCGTCCGCCATGATCCCGATATCATTATGATCGGAGAGATCCGAGACCTGGAGACGGCCGAGATCGCCATTCAATCGGCCTTGACCGGACATCTGGTCTTTTCCACCCTGCACACCAATGACGCCCCCAGTGCCATTACCCGTTTGCTGGACATGGGTGTGGAGAGCTTTCTGCTTTCATCGACCATCCGCGGTATCTTGGCCCAGCGCCTGGTCCGGGTCATCTGTCCGGCCTGCAAGGTTGTTGATCCGGCCCCGGCGGTTCAGGAGGAGCTGATTCACCTCCAGATGGGCAAGATCGACACCCTGTATAAAGGAACCGGGTGTGAGCAGTGCTCCGGGACCGGTTTTTTTGGCCGAATCGGTATCTTTGAATTGTTTCTGATCGAAGATTCCATACGGAGAATGATCCTGAAAAATTCCGATGCCATTCAAATAAGGGAGGAGGCCAGAAGAAACGGCATGAAGACCCTGTTGGAAGACGGGCTTGAAAAAGTGAAGGCCTCTTTGACCACTTTACCGGAAGTGCTCCGGGTCACTCAAGAGGTCTAATGGCCGTCTTTTCTTACCGAGGGACCAACCCTGAGGGGGCTATTATCGAGGGGGCTATTGAAGCCGCTGATGAACAAGCCGCCATTGATCGTCTTAAAAATTCCGATATCATTCCTTTAAAGGTCTTCGTTCCCGGAAAAGGCCTCCAGAAACGCTTTGCCCTGTTTTCCCCTAAAGCCGATCTCCTGGGTTTTACTTCCGAGCTGACCTCCCTTTTAGAGGCCGGACTGCCTTTGGATCGGAGTCTGAATATCCTGGCCGGTATTGCCGAAAGCAAAGAGAATCAGGACCTGATCCGGTCTATACTCCAGACGATCCGGGGAGGAAGTTCTTTTTCGGATGCCCTTCAGCGGCACCCCAGAGTATTTCCGAGACTTTATGTCAATATGGTCAAGGCCGGGGAGGCGGGCGGGGTATTGTCCGTTGTCTTGGAGAAGCTGACTGAATTTCTGGAATCGGCCCAGGAACTGAAAGAACAAGTTTTGTCCTCCATGATTTACCCGATTATTTTGCTTTCCACCGGGGGACTGTCGATCATTATCCTGCTGACCTATGTTCTGCCTAAATTTTCCGTCATCTTTGCTGAAATGGGAAGTTCCCTGCCTCTTTCGACTCAACTTCTGCTTTCCTTCAGCCAGGGCTTGAAAACCTACTGGTGGATAGCCCTGATCCTGATTGTTTTCGGCTGGATTCTCTTCAGGACCTACACCAAATCGGAACAGGGTCGGTTTCGCTGGGACGGTATAAAACTTAAATTGGTTGGGAGATATCATCCGAAAGTTGGAGACCGCCCGTTTTTGCCGGACCCTGGGCACCCTGATCAAGAGCGGGGTCCCATTGCTGCAGGCCATAAAAAATTCACGGGACGTAGTCAGTAATCAGGCGATTGCTTCCGCCCTGGAGGAAGTGTCAACCGGGGTGAAAGAAGGCAAGGGCATGGCCCTGCCGCTTTCCGCTTCCAAGGTGTTTCCTCCGCTGGCCTTATCCATGATCAAGGTGGGGGAGGAGACCGGTCAATTGGATGATATGTTGTTGAAGGTGGCGGCCACTTATGAAAAAAGTTTGCGGGTCTCCATTAAAAGGTTTATCAGCTTTCTGGAACCGGCGATGATCTTAGTGATGGGGCTGATCATCGGCTTTATTGTTTTGTCCATGCTGATGGCTATTTTCAGTATCACGGATCTTCCTTTTTAAAAAAATAAGGATTAAGGATTCAAGGGGTCAAGGATTAAGTGAAAAAATTAAATTCGATCTGGAGTTTAATTTGTTAACAAACTCGAATCCTCGAATCCTCGAATCGCTCGAACCCTTCGAATATTTTAAAAACGATCGGGATTTACCCTGCTGGAATTGATCATTGTCTTGTTGTTAAGCCTGCTGATCCTGGGATTGGTGACGGTCTCTTTTGCCAACCTTCTGTCTTCGGCCAAGCTCCAGGCAACGGTCAGGGAATTTTCGGCCACACTGAGACAGGCCCGTGATTTGGCCAAAATTCATGGGGAACAACAGGGATGGTCCGTTAATCTGGACTCTAAAGAATATGGAATAGAAGGGCGACAGGTCAAGAAAATCCCTTCCCATTTGGAACTCAAAATAGTAGATTCAACAGGGGAAGAGATTCGGAGCGGGCAATATCGGCTGGTTTTTGAATCGAATTGGGGTATGGACAGCGCCCAATTTCAATTGTCCGATAAAAAAAAGGCTATAGGAATCGAGCTGGATCCTTTACTGGGGGCAGTGGTTACCCGGTGAAGCCTATTCAGACAAACAGAACCAATGGATGAACCCGTGGATGAACCCGCAAAAAGTCGACGAAACCCATTTTCGTCATTCCCGTGAAAACGGGAATCCAGTGTTTTTAATTGGTTACGCAGGGCCTGGATTCCCGCGTGCGCGGGAATGACGTCTTTTTACGAAGTCATCGAATAGGGAACATCGAATGGCGAACAATGAATATCGAAAGAAGGCTGAAATGAAGCCCCTGAATAAAACGGCCGGTTTTACCCTGCTGGAGGTTTTGGTTGCCCTGGCCCTGCTGGGAATGGCCGTCACCGCGGTTTTACAGCTTTTTTCAGCCAACCTGAGATCCATTTCAGCTTCGGAAGAATATGTGGCCGGTTCTTTGGAGGCCCAGTCCAAGATGAGAGAAGTTCTGGAAGGCAAGGAATTTTCCGAAAGGACCTGGAATGGGATTACGGATAACGGATATCGATTTCAGGTTTCTGTTTCGGATACCTTGACGGAGAGGACGGAAAACCTCCCGGTGAAACTGATGGAGGTGGAAGTCAAGGTTTACTGGACCCAGGGGAACAAGGAAAAATCTTTGACCCTGAAGACCTTGAAGATGGTTGAAAAACCGGTATGATGAAACCAGAGGATTCCAGGAGTCGAGGATTCAGGGATTCAGTGAATTCATGTCATAACTGAAAAAAGAGGTAAGAGGAATAACCTTGGCTTCACCCTGCTGGAACTCATGATTTCCATCGCCATTGTCGGGATTATGGTTTTCATCCTGATGGCCGTGTTGAGACTGGGGTTTCGTTCAGTCGAAGCCGGGGAAAAAAAGATAGAATCTCTGGGGCGGGTCAAGGCCTCTTTAAATATGATTGACGCCCAAATACAATCGGAAATCCCTCTGATCTACGATGAAGACGGAGAGAAAAAATATTATTTTAAAGGACAGCCTGACTCTCTCGAATTTTCTACCAATTTTTCCATTTGGGGAGGGGAGACAGGGTATGTGGTGGTCACCTATCAGGTGATTGTAGACGATCAGGGGAAAAGGACGCTTTAGGCTTCGGAAAACAGGGTAGGGCGGGAAAACAAAAAAGAGATTAAACTCCTGGAATTTTTTGATGAGATGTATTTTGAATATTATTATCAGGATCCGACCGAAGAAGAAGGGAAATGGATTGATGAATGGACCGAGACCGGTTTTCTGCCGAATAAGATTCGGCTTCACCTGATCAAAGACAGGAAGGACCTTTCCTGATCCTTTCCATGAAAACGGGAGGAGGCTTGGCGGGAAGCCAGGCCGTCAGGGCCCAGGCATGCGGGCAAGGAAAGATTGATCAAGAAACAGTGAGAAAGAATGAATTTGAAATCGAAGGTTGAAGGTCGAATAACGGATAACGGGAAATTTATTTCAGGGGAAAAATGAGTCAGAATCAAAAAGGTATTGCCTTGCTGACCGTTTTATGGGTTTTGACGGTCCTGATGGTCATTGTTTTTTCATTTTCCTATATGGCCCGGACCGAGACCCTTTCCACCTTATCCTTCAAGGAGGAGATGGGAAAAAGATTCCTGGCCGAAGCGGGGGTGGAACGAGGGGTTTATGAGCTTTTTTACCGACGAAAGATGCAGATTTCTGAATAAGGTCCTGGTTGAAGGCGGGGAGATTTGGAAAGTCGACGGCCGCCCTTATTCCGGTCAGTTGGGGGATGGAAACTATGTCCTCAAGATAACCGATGAATCAGGAAAATTAAATATTAATTCGGCCCCGGAAATAGTCCTCAGGAAGCTTATCGAAATCATGGGTATTGAAGGAACAGACATAGATACCGTTGCGGACTCCATCATGGATTGGAAGGATAAGGGTGATTTGCACCGTCTGAATGGGGCCAAATCCGACTATTATCTTTCGCTGCCCAATCCCTATAAAGCCAAAAATGCCGATTTTGATACCCTGGAGGAACTCTTATTGGTCAAAGGGGTGACCCGGGAACTCCTTTATGGAGACGGGGGAAAAAGGGTTTAATCGATTTTCTGACCGTCTTTGACACCGCAGGGCCATCAATATTAATTCCGCCTCTAAGGAAGTCTTAATGGCCGTCATTCCGGGAATAGATTCGGGAAAAGCCGATCAGATCATCAGCTATCGTCAGAATCAGGAGATTAAAAGTATCCCGGAGATCGAGGGAATAATAGGTCAAAATCTGATTCAACTTATACCAATTACGGCATCGAGCAATATCTATACGATTGAATCATCGGGATTCAAAGATAAACCGCAATCCGGCTATGCGGTCAGGGCAACAGTTAACCTCTTGACGACAAAGCCAATATCAAATACTTTATTATAAGACGCCAGTCACTTTGAAACAGGGATGAAATTGCTTCAAAATAAAAACGGGACAGTCAGTTTCCTCCGGTCGGTCGGGAAGAAAATGGGAGCAGGCCTGGGCCGGGTATTGTTTTTAAGTCCGGCGGATGACAGGATTTCCTTTAAAAAAACCCTTTGCCTGGCCATTGAAAAAGGGAGAGTATCTGTTGCCTTCGGTTCCCGCTTTCTTTCCAGGATAAAAATGAAAGGTGGAAAGAATATCCTTTTCCCGAAGCAGATATCCTTCACCGGAATTTTTGACCTCCAGCCTCAGTTTAGCCAGGGCCGAACTGAGGGCGGAAGACTGCCGTTTGACCTTGAGCCTTCCCAAGGCCTGGGCGGTCATTAAAACAGTAGAATATCCCGCCAGTGTATTGGAAAACATTTCCAATGTCATCGCCTTTGAACTGGATCGGATAACCCCCTTCACTCCCGAAAATGCCTATTATGACTTTAGGGTCCTTAAAGAAGAAGCGGGAAAGGTCAATATCCTGGTGGCGGCGGTCAGGGCCGACTTGTTAGAGCCTTATCTGAAAGCCATTCAGGAAAAAGGATTTAAGGTCGATCAAATTACGGTCAACCTGTTGGGATTGAGCACCCTTTGCCGGTATATTCAAAAAACAGATCAGGTACTTTTTGTTGGAATCGATGAAAATCAATATGAGGGGGTGTTTTTTTCGCCGATTTGACCTGAAGGTCTTTTCCGGTGTTTTTCCGGACGAGATGAAAAGACAAAAGCAGGACTGATCCGTCAGGAAATTGAATTATTAAAATCGGCTCAAGGGAAATGAATTCGTTGGAGGAAGCCATTTTTGATCTGAAAGATAAAAATCCATCTCTGAAAAAATTGATCATATCCACATAGAACGACCTTTTCAATTTTTAGATGAAGCGGAGATGGGCCTTGGATCAAGGGAAAAGGGGGAAGCCAATTCCTTATCCCGCTGTCGGTGGGATGCTGGAATCTTTATGGACCAAGTCGCTGGGAATCAATTTACTCCTTAAGGGGCTTCACAAAAAGTCAAAGCCCCCCTGGGTAATTACCCTTTCTGATTTTGGCCTTGGGGATTTTGTTGGGGATTTATTGGATGACCCCGATTGAAGTGGAAAAGAAAAAACTTCAAAATATCGAAAACCAGGTTGCCTCAAAAAAGGTGGAAATAAAAAAAATCGAGAGCCTTAAAAAAGAGATTGAAACGGTTTATAATGAAATTCACCTTATTAACGACTTTAAACAATCAAAACCTCTGAGTTCGGATATATTGAAGGAATTCACCCTGGTGCTGCCTAAGAATTCATGGCTGACAAGGGTCAGAATTTCCGAATCCCAGATCAATTTAGAAGGCTATTCTCCTTTGGCCACCGTACTGATTCCAGGCTGGAGGCATCGACCCTTTTTCAGAAGGTGGAGTTTTCGGCCCCGACTTTCCGAGACCCGAGGCAGAATATGGACCGGTTTCAGATAAAAATGGAAGGCTTAGGGTTTGATCTGATGAAAAAAAACAGCTATTGATCATGGCTTCCTATCCTGGTCCTCCTGATTGGATTGGTCCTTTATCAATTTGGCTATCTGCGAATTCACCAAGAATTGGCTTTGATCCGGGAGGAACAAACGGCAAATCCAAGACGCTTGAAAAATACCTGACCATTATTGCCGAAAAGCCCGATCTGGAAAAAAAATTCATAACCTTAAGGAAAAAAGAAAGGCCGAAACAGCAAAACTGATCGAAGGGGAGACCTTCTCCCTGGCCTCCGCCGGTCTTCAAGAAATGGTCAAAGGCATTATCACCACCCGGGGTGGAGTGATCCCCAGTGAACGGATGGGGAAGGAGGAAGAAATCGTCTCCGGGCCTTCCGGGCCCCCCAAAGAACTCCAAAGGCCAAAAACCGGAAAGGTTCAAAGCCAAAAAAGAAAAATCCGAAGATAAAAGTCGGTTCAAATTCGTCAGCGCGAGCTTTGATTTTACGGCCCCCGACACAGGGGCTTTAAGGGACATTGTTTTTTTTGTGGAGACCCGGATTCCTTACCTGGTGATCAAAGAACTGGATTGCCGGGTCAGAAATTTTAGGGAGCCGAGAGAACTCATGGTGAAACTGGATGTCTCCGCCTTGTATGGAGGCAAATAAAATGGAGCTGATTCGGGTATAAAAAATTTTAATGTATTGAACTGTATCCTGATCATCGTTTTTTTTGTTTTTCTTTTTGGTTTCCTTCTTCCCCGGCTGGATTCGGATGTTGTTTATGTCCCTACCCTGATTAAAAAGAAGCCGGTTGAGAATAACCCAAACAATTCCTTGAAAACCCAATCGCCCTCACCCCAGGAATATAGGGTTATTGCCGACCAAAATCTTTTTCATCCGGAACGCATTATCCCGCCTGGAACAAAAAGCGGAGGACCTCCTTCCCAAACCTGAATTTGTCCTCTTCGGAACCTTAATAAGCCCCGATTTGAAAGTGGCTTATTTGGAAGACAAAAAGGCCTAGGTCTCGACCCCCTGGAGCGGGAAAAGAAGCAAACCGCATAATACTTGGAGAGTCATTAAGCGGTTTCAAGTTGAAGGAGATCATGACCGACAAGATAGTGATGACCCGGGGAGATCAGATAGCCACAGGTTCTTTTGCAAGAACCAGGTTCAGCGGGGGAGCAGGGAAACAACCTCGGTGCGCAGACCATCCACTCCGGGCTCCGCTACACCGGCTCCTTCTTCCCTGTCTTTCCCCAGCCGACAAGGACTGGGAAGGTCAGTTCCCGTTCCCGGGCAAAGACCTGGGCCTGGCCGTATGCCTCTGCCTCCCGGACCGATGCACGGGATTTCCCCACCTGCCCGGCCGGGAATACCACCCCCCATGCCTGATGAATAACGACCCTCAAATTTTTGAAAAGCAGCGATTGATGGGCGTTAAAAATGGTCACGGCCAGGTGACGATGGACGAGAAAAGTTCATAGCCGATAACGGATA
The DNA here is from genome assembly GCA_963802945.1 of uncultured delta proteobacterium. GTDB lineage: Bacteria > Desulfobacterota > RBG-13-43-22 > RBG-13-43-22 > RBG-13-43-22 > RBG-13-43-22. The sequence goes on along the minus strand of CAWDKY010000030.1, from coordinate 201,532 downwards.
AGTAAGCAATCCGCTCTGGCGATAAAGGAAAGATTCAAGAGGTGAATATTTGTTCTGACCAGTAGTTATGTTGACGGACAGTTTTAAACTTTTTTCGCGGCTTACACCTACAAATCTTGTTTGGGAACTGGACTGAAGGGCAATGGTTACGGATTGAATGCTTGCGTAACGATTTAATTCACCGTCCTGCACGGCTTTTCTTCTTTTCGGCCGTATTCGTAAGGTAGTAAGCGAAGCAGATTATAGTTAGGCGGAAAAGACTTTTCAACCACCATTAGAACTGAAGGCCTAATTCCAACAAGGGTCCGGCTCAATCGAACATCAAGCTTGATATCAAGCGTATCAAAAACGACTTCCTCATAGCGGTATCCGGCACTCACAAAGGCAAAGCTAAAGAAGTTATATTTTATTCTTCCGATGAGGTTATAAAACTGATTGCCATTATAGGCAATACCGCGGATTTCTCCCTCCAGAGAAAGGGATTGAACAGGCCTGACCTGGATGCCGAGGTAAATCATGGGTACCGGCATATAAAAACTCTCGGATTGCATATTGCCCCCCCTGAGTAACCTTGGCCTGGACATCAAAAACCCTCATGTTGAATCCTAAATCTACATTTAACATCCCCTGGGTGGCCGACTTAATAAAGGGGACCCCATAGTAGAGTGCCAAATCATAGTGGTCCAGTTTGACGTTGGAAGTAAAAGAGGTGCCAGCAACAAAGGTTTGATTACCAAAGGTGAAGGAAGTATTTTTTGCAGCAGTGCCATCGTAGCTAAGAGGAGTAGCCATTAAGTAAATATTGGGGAGTAAACGTGGCAATTCAACTTTAGCCCTTCCAAAAAATTTTACTTCCGAGGAGTAATTCAAATCATTTTTCAGATCTAGGGAATCCCCTTCATAGCCTATCCCTCCCCCTGGTTCGGCGTACCAGACCCCAAAGGCCGCTTCAAAGCCCACTGCTTGGACAACTTGAGGAAAATCCATTAAAAGCCAACCTAAAAATACGATTGTCAAAAGCCAGGTATGCTTTTTGCTCATTCTAAATCGATCCTTCTTTTGTGGAAAATTGATAAAAACGATCTAATGCTTGTCATAAGGGTCTATGAAGGTTGACGTGTATATCTTTTAGACCTTTTGAGACAAATTCACCTGATATGAGTTTGCGCTTTGTTCTTGGCCTGGGTCATTGTTTTGGTTATATTTTTGCCTTACAATTTATACTTCTTCCTGCGTTTTAAGGTTACTGTTTTTTTTCCTCCTCCCTTATAATTATATCCCTTTTTTTTTGGAGATTATTTAATTAGGAAAAATATACCGACTGAATTTTCAAAGGAATAAATAAGACAGGAGTCATAGTTGGGCTGAAAATGGAAGATCGAGTTGTTTCAGTCAGGATGATGTTTGATTTCACCTATAACTATTAAAAATATCATTTCGGAAATTAACCATTACTGATTGAAATCTTGTCTTTTCCTATCATCGGAGTTTGAGGAGTATAGTACTCGTCATTGAATCTCGGTGTATCTTATAATCCTCCTTATCCCATTTTAATTTTCCCTCTTAAGTCCTTGGGGAGGGAATCAGGTGATTGATTTGGCGGGCAGAAAAAAACTTATATCTTCTCAGCCAGGTCCCCGTCGATCCAAAATGGGCAGGCCCTGCCGGTATCCATATCTTTTGAAAATCCAAGAATTAAATATATCGGAATTCTTGGCCCTTTGGATTTACTAAGAATACTTCGATGATGATCGGGGGAGTCAATGTATCATCCAAATTAGCCATTTCCACTTGCCGGTACTGATGGCCGTCAAGGCGAGGCTAATTGTTCATTGAATAGCCAGATCCCGTTTGCATCCATTTACCAGTAAATCCCCACCCCCATCGGTCAGACAATTGGCCCGTACTTACTTTCCTTGACTAGGCCACGATGACCTGACAACTATACATCGCCGGAAAACCAGCCTGGAATTGCGATTTCAAGGAAGAAAACTATTTGCCGTCATGACCACTAACACCACGATAAAAACCTCTTTTTAAAAGTTGTTTTCATTAGCATTCCCCTTTCGTCCATTTTATTTTAAGTATATTAAAATAATTTGTCTCGAAAAAAACTCTGGCCTCATTCGATAATTTCAATCAAACCCCTTCGCCAAGTGAAAATCCATTTCTCCTTTCTCTCAGAATATAGTAGGGTTCCTCTGACATATTTAGTAAAACGTTGTATGGATATGGCCATTAATTTATTGCTGCTTTGTAAATCTCTCAGTTACCTTCTGGGCAATGTTACCAAAACGTGACAAAAGTCCCTGGGTTGCTTCTGGCAGGTGCCCGTAAGCCCTAAAAAAAGATAGCACGAACAAAATGATGTCAGAGACAATGGCTGGGAATAAAAATTTTATTTCCCAGCATCAAATGCAGCCAGGGCATACCCTTTTGATCTGGATGTTTGCACTTCGTATGCTGTAGCTGCCGCCATTATCAGCACGATCTCCCACATAAACATATCCTATGAGGAGTCAATGGCGATTCCCTCAATATCTTTAAATTGTCCATTCCCGCTGCCATAAGTGCCGAATCGGGTGACCTAGGTCCGGCGGAAGTAAACTTCTGAATACGATAGTTTCCCAATCAGCCACATAAACATTTCCGGAAGCGTCAACGGCAAGGTACTCAGGATCTGAAAATTGCTTATTTCCACTGCCCGAGGAACCCCATTGGGTTTGATAGTTCCCATTGGAGTCAAATTTCTGTATACGGTTATTATAACTATCAGCCACATAAACATATCCTGAATGGTCAACGCCGATTCCAATAGGTTGTATAAATTGCTTATTCCCGCTGCCATAAGTGCCCCATTGGGTTTGATAGTTACCATTGGAGTCATATTTCACTACACGATTATTACCGAAGTCCGTCACATAGACATAATTTGATGAGTCAACGGCGATTCCTATGGGATATAAAAATTGCAGATTCCCGCTGCCCATAGAACCCCATTGGGTTAAATAGTTACCATTGTGGTCTAATTTCTGGATACGACAGTTCATATAATCTGCCACATAAATATTTCCTGATCCGTCAATGGCGATTCCTTCAGGATCTGAAAATTGTTTATTTCCACTGCCCGAGGAACCCCATTGGGTGATAAAACTTCCTAAGGAAGTGAACTTCTGGATGCAATCGTTAGCATGATTATCATTCACATAAACGTTTCCTGGTTGTCCACGGCGATACCTTCAGGATCTGAAACTTTCCATTCCCCCCAAGGCCCATAGAACCCCATCTTCGGATAAACTTATAAGTTTCAGACCGTCCGGTGCCGACGAGAAAAACAGGTTAAGAAAATCAAAACCAACAGGATTTGAAAAAATATCTTTCTCTGACTTATTTATATTAAGTTGCATTTTTCCTCCTAAATCATTAAATCACATAAAAATTTCTACTATTAACGTAGTAAAAAGTTAATAGGTTTCAAGCCGACATTCCCCTTATCAAAATCATTAGGCCTAATACCCCCTCCATAATTTAGCTGCATAGCTCATATTAATATATTTAATCACTTGAAACAAGTTTTTCTTTCTTTACTTCTTCTACTTCTTCCATTTTGTATACACTTTACTGGTTCCACGATAGGTCAATTACAAAACAAAAAAACCCCATCGCTCTATCGAGAAACAGGGTTTCCTGCATTCTTCCATTTACTTGCTCCCCTTTAGGGTATAGTGGCTAAATCGGAAGACAGATTACCTTACTAAACCGGCCTTTGGATATAGTGTATTATACACCTTTTTGGGAACAGTAAATAGGAGAATTTTTCTTTAGAACGGGACCAGTAAATAACAAGGGTTTGTCAACGATTACCATTTAAAATCTTGTCTTTTTTGAAAATCGAATTTTGAAGAGTACAAGGAAGGAGTCTTCGAGTTTCCTCGGACATGGCCTCATCTCATCGAATTTATCGAATACACCTATAGCTTTTCTGAGGTATCTTCTTGAGGACATCCATGCGGAGCCATTTCCCGAATTCTATCACACACTTCTGATGACACGAAATGCAGTACTGAAAATGTTTGCAGGAGAATGGCCTGTTACAATTCCAGGAACCCCAACTTATTCATTTCCGAGGCAACATCGGATAAACCGAGCTTGTCCAGGGTGCTTTTCTTCTGGCGTCCCAAATCGGGGTCCCATTTTCTTATGGTGTAATATTCACGCCGCATGGTCTCGTATCGGTCCCGATCAAGGGTGTTGCCCTCTATCGATACCGGATTTTCGTCCGATCCGGGAACGATTAGCTGAGGGTTAGTGGCCGCATGGGTCACTGGTTTGGAAAAATTAAAGTCCGGTGGCAGGTCCGATTCCTTTGGCTTACGGCCCTCACGCAAAAGGATGCTTCTTTGAAGATTAAAAATTCGCTCGCCAAAAAGATGCAGATCATCTTCCTTGACCTCCATACCGGTTACAGCTGAAAAAATCTGCGCCGGAAGCTCCGGATCGCCCACATGATCGGGTGTGTTGGATGAGTCCATTATGGGCCAGGCAAAATCGCACAATCCCAGACTATCTTTGACATAGGTACGATCCTGAATTCTGGCGGCCCCCAGGGCTTTCCCATCGTAAGTTGCAAAATTTCCCGCTTCTTCACTTCCCCAGAACCGCTCGGCGGCCTTGCGGAATACCTCCGTCGTTGTCGGAGATAAATCGGGGCGCCTCCGGTTGGCCAGCCATCGTATGATATGAAAGACCACCTCATGCAACATGGCAATCGGCTGTCTGGGTTCGAAGGCATACAATAATGCGGTAATGGGATATTCCCGCGGCGCATAACCCCCTGCCAGGCCAATACCACCACCGCTCATGTTTATGGTCAAACGGTTTGAAGTTTTTTCCCCCATTTGTGCCGAGGCCCTCATCACCCCTTCGGCCAGGATGTTTCCGAAGCCTTCCCGTTTGGCGATCATCGACGTCAATTGAGTAATGAAGGGTAGAGATCCTAAGTCCGAAAGATTAATTCCAGTGTCTTTTTCTGTAAGTAGGCCTTTTTTTTGGCTGTCGAGCAACCATTCGACGATGTTTTGGATTTCCATCGTGCAGATGGCATAGTCATTACACAAGGCCGTGGCAATGAAGCTCGTATCAATGTGTTCATCTTTCCGGCGGTAAACCCAAGGCATATAAAAAGTCATGGAATGGCATTTTCTAACGGCTTCTTTGCCTGAATTGGTGCGGAATAGTCCTCTTTGGCAGTCGAGGCCACAGGCGGCACAGGGAGATTTTCTCAGATACATGATTTGCTCCTTGGGCAGAGGGAGTTTAATGGCCCACCGTTTATTCAAAAGGACGGTTTTGCGGTTGAGCGTTTGAAGCTTATCCTTCCAGGCCACAGAGGGACTTCCAGATCCTTTTACCGCAATTGCCTTGAGCTTTTTCGATCCGAAAACGGCACCAAAGCCTGAAGTGACGCTACCCTCGTGATCGCTTATGATGGTGGCGCTTCGACAGAGATTTTCTCCAGCCGGGCCGGTCGAAATATATTTAATGTTTTCACCGTACCAGCCCCGGAGAATCATACCGACCTCATGGGTCCCCTTGCCCCATATGGCCGAGGCATTGCAGATCTCCACTGTTTCATCCCTGATAACGATCAAGCTCGGTTCGGAGGCCTTTCCGGAAATGACGATCCCATCAAACCCTGCCTTTTTCAATTCGGAGGGGAAAAATCCACCCAGGTTCCCGTAAGAAAACCCCTCAGGGATCAACATCGGTGATTTGCTGATCACCGTACATCGAGTTGCCCCTTGAACACCTGTGGCTACAAGAGGACCTGTCATGATGATGACCTTGTTCTCGGCATCAAAGGCACCGACCTCAAGGCGAACTTCGTCCCAGTATATCTTGGTGGCAATGCCCCGGCCTCCTAAAAACAACCGGGCAACCCTTTCTGTTTCTTCAGTTGTGATATTGTTATCACTCAAATCGACCCGAAGGATCTTTCCACACCAACCAGGCATCCTTTCTTATCTCCCCTATGTTTATTAAAAGTTGCAGTCAAAAAGACCACCTTTAGGAATTTTATTAGAACTTCCTTTTTGATGGAAAGAGTATAAAGGGAGAAAAAGACAGGATCAAGAAGAAAATAGGGCGGAAGGCAAGGGGACTATGCAGGGTTGTACTTTACAAATTGATTACCGTTTGTAATGTTGTATAAAGAGCCAAAATTGAAAAACAACATTACAGGAAGAAATCTTCGACTTGACAAGGCCTGTATAGTCAACTCCTGACTTGCACAGATTATTTTTCCGGGTTTTGTATGGATCTCTAAATGTTGTCACCCGTTACCTGTCCCTCTTCACTTGGTTTCCTTTTTTTCTTTTTGAGGGAGTAATTCTTCCATATTAATCTGGTTTTTAAAACTCTTATCCAAACGGTGTATGTAAAAATCGGTCAGATTCTCGGCCTCTTTTTGATTTCTGACCACCCTGGGGGTAAGCAATAAGATGATTTCAGATCGGTTGAAGGTGTTATCCGTATAACCAAAAAGATATCCGAGGATGGGGATCTGACTTAGAAAGGGTAACCCGGATCTGGTCTGACCTTTATTTTCTTGTATCAGTCCGCCAAGGACAAGGGTCTGTCCGTCCTGGGCCACCGTAAAGGTGGAGGCCTGTCTTTTGGTAAATACCGGAAAGACGTTGGTGTCGACTGTGCCGATTTGTTGGAAAGTATAATCTGAAACCTCCTGGTTGATCTCCAGGGACACCAGCCCGCTGTCATTGATGTTCGGTGTTATCTCCAGAATCACCCCGGTATCTTTATATTCCACGTTTTGGGAGGTTATTGAGGTGCCTTGTACGGCGGTGACAACGGGGACCTGATTGCCGATCTGGATCTTGGCCTTCCGGTTATCGGCGGCCAGGATATGGGGGGAGGCCAGGACCTTGGTTTTTCCTTGGGTAGCCAAAGTATTTAAGAATCCCTGGACCAGTCCGGTTTTGTCAATTCCCAAAAAAGAAAATCCCGATAGCGGATTGGTTGTGGTTGTTGTAGAACCGGATGAGTTAGTGGTACTGGTAGTCGTTCTCGGGATAAAATTTCCCGTAACAGTAGCAAAACCTTGACCCATCATTGAGTTTAAAGACCACTCCAACCCAAATTTTAATTCATCGGTTAATGATATCTCGGCAATGAGCACCTCGATCATCACCTGTCTCGGGACCTGATCCAGTTTATTTAAGGTTTCCAAGATAAGGGCATAGTCCTCGGGTGTGGCCAAGATGACCAGTGAATTGGTAATCTTGTCTGGAAAAATCTTGGTAATTTCAGAAACCAGTGCCTCCCCGCCCGCTGAAGCACCGAAGGACAATGGTGGTCTGGATTTGAGGCGAGGCCGGAAGTGTGGTTGCGGTTGTGATTTGGGTCAGTCCCGGCTTGGACGATGGTTGGATGTGATGTTGTTGTGGATGTTGTCTGGTTGTAGAGGTTTTCGCCGGGGCTTTTCCCCCAAGGAATATCTGTTGCAGCAAACCGGCCAGGTCCTTGGCCTTGGCATTTTGAACCGGATAGACAAAGACTTGAGGTTTTATTTTTTTAAGCTGTTCGCTGTCAAATATCTCGACTAATTGCAGGAGTCTTTTTACATTGGCATCCGTATCCACCAGAATGAGATAGTTTATTTTCGGAACATCCACGATCACCGCATTCGTGGACAGAAAGGGGGTCAGAACCTTGACCATTTCCGTAGAGGTACTATATTTTATAGGAACGACTTGAAGTAATCCCAGACCTTGCAAGGTTACCCTGCCCGGCTCCCGTCCGATCTTAACCGGGGCCGGTTCTTTGGGCATATCGGCAATAGGGATAATGCGATAAAGCCCACCTTCTTCCACAACGCCGATACCGTTTAGGCGTAAAATAACCTCCATCAATGGGAGGACATCTTCTTTGGCTACCGGGGCCACGGATCTGAAATTCACCCGCCCTTTTACTTTAGGGTCGATAATATAATTGAATTTCAGAACACCTCCAAAAATGGTCTGGATGACGGAGATAGACATCGGCGTCATCAAAATTAAAACTGACCTCTCCTCTTTTTGCAGAAGGTTGTTGGGTATTGGGCGGTTCAGGTCTGTTGTTTCCAGGAGGATTGGTTACCGATGCCCCTGGTTGTTGGCCGGGAGTCGGGGACGGCATCGATGATATTGAAGGTGCCGGTGCCTCAGATGTCGGTACAGGCGTTGGCGGTTGAACCACGGGGAGTTGGTTCTGGGGAGGTCCTGGGGACAGGGGTGGCTGGGGCGTTTGAGCCGATATCGGCGACCCCAGGAAGGGCAGGGCAGCGATGACCAAGATAAGACCGAGTTGACTGAATCGGGATGCCCTTTTTACCAACAGAATAAACCTCCTTAATTTCATCAAACCACCTGCCATATTGTTTTTTTATACTAAAAATTAAAAATATACAAATAAAAAATTGCAGATCAATTTCGAAGGTTAAACTTAGATTCTTAAATTTTTCTTGCCCTCCCTTTTCTTACACGTTCGTGACCGTATACAGACAGGGGTGGTGGTTTCAGCGTTGATCTATTTTAAAGCGGATTTTATTTTTTTGTTGACTAACCATCTGTTTTGTATTTTAATTTAAAAAAATTGGGCAGTGGATTCAGGGAAAAGGGAAGGAAAAGATATGGTTATCCCCAAGAGGTCCCAGTCAGACCATCGCGGCTTTACCTTGATTGAGCTTATGGTGGTCATGGTCATCATCGGCCTTCTGGCGGCCCTGGTGGCCCCCAAGCTTTTCCCAAAGTTGGGCAAGGGGAGGCAAGCGGCAGCCAAAGCCCAAATTGAGCTTTTGGGTCAAGCCCTGGATCAATATCGATTGGATGTAGGCTCTTATCCTTCAACAGAGGAGGGATTAAATGCCTTGATGGCCAACCCGGGACATGACAACTGGGATGGTCCTTATCTCAAGAAAAATCTTCCTTCGGACCCCTGGGGAAACCCTTACAATTATCAATGTCCCGGTACGCATGGGGAATATGATCTTTACTCCTTGGGTCGCGACAACAAACCCGGGGGAGAAGGCGAAGACAAAGATGTCACCAATTGGGAATAGGAGGCATTTCATGAAAATTTTTTTCTCAATTGCTGTGGTTTTTTTACTGGGAGCCGCCCTGGTAATTTCCCTGGGGTGCAATGTCTCGGATGTCAATAAACAAAATAGCGTCGGCAGCGGAACCACCAGCGGTTCTGGAAGTTCCGGCGGCGCGGTGGCCAATGTTTCGGTGACGGCTGGAAATAACACTATGATCTCCAACGGAACCACGACCATCACGGTGATTTTAACCGATGCTTCCGGAAGAAGAACCGATGCCGCTATCATCCTGACTGCTTCGTTGGGCGGTACTTTTACTTTTAATGGAACAACAAATACTACCTTTAGCGGTTATACCGTGGGAGGAATCTTAATCGTTACCTACACAGCACCTTCTATCGGCACACAAACCCCAACGGAAATTGATGCTATGGTGGTTTCAGGGACTCCTCTCCAAGGATCCACCATTATTACTATTACGCCTAGTTCTTAATAGTCTGGACGGGTTAAGGATGCCTTTTCTTCTGTGTGGAGGCTGTCGGGCAGGCCTTTTCTCCGGCTTATCCATGGAAAGGAGCCATGATTATAACGGTTACCACCTGACCATTCCCTGATAAAATCAAGTTTCCTAACAGTCCGCCCTTGTTCGCCAAAAAATCCTATCGACCACAGAGTTGCTGAAATTACCCAGGGGGGAATTTTTTTTTATTTATTTGCGGGCATCTCGCCGAAAATAAAAAATCCTTCTCTAACTTGCCGTTCCTTTTGTATTGTTGAGGAAGGAATTAAATTTAGAACAAAAATAGGGTTCAAGGATTCCAGGATTCGAGGATTCAATTCCGCCGCTGGCGGGATTGAATCCTTAACAATTTTCATGTTTCGTGATCCCCTAAGGGGCATGAGGGTTTAAAACGAGAAAGGCAGGGCCGTTTCCGGCCCCGCCTTTCTCGTTGGGGTTAAGATGGTAATCAATAGGGGCAGCCTATATAGGATGAGCTGGAAACGGCCGGGTAACTTTCCTGCTCTGTCGTCTCTAAAGCCCATGTTTACAGTCGTTATTTTCTCAAGTTCATCCAATTCAACATTGGCTGTTTTACATCCTCAAGCGAATGGGTGCCGCCGTACACATCCAGGTGGCCATAATGCTTTAAACGTAAGTCCGTAACATCGGTGCTCTTGGTCCTCGGCACGACGGTAGCCCCGGAAGGTACTGGTGAGCCAAACTCCCAGCAGGCCTTCATATATTTGCAGGTAAGGTCACTGGCAAAGGCCAGGATGGGAAGCGTGACCTGACCGGTTTTATTGTAATCAAACCCGTAGGGCATCGTACCGTTCGGGCCCCAATTGGCCATGGCGGTGCTTTCCAGGTCCTGGATGGCCGGCCAATAACGCGTAAAATTTGAGGCAATCGCCACCAAGACATTACGATCCATGTAGGTTTCCCCCGAGCCTCCAGGATACGGGGTGTAGTAATCTGTTATGGTTCCAGCTAGTCCGCTGTAATAATAAGCGTAGCCAACTAAATCTGACACCCATTTCATTTGGGCTTTGTCAGCAGGGGCATCAGGGGGAAAGGTCAGTGTGCTTACAGGCGGAAGAGGTCCTCCCACCGAATTCTTTGAAAAGGGGACTGCCCCGGCAAACTGAATCAATTCATAACCGCCTACTTCGTCCAGATAAGGCCCGCTCGCTTGTAAACTGGCAACAGCAGTGTTAAAGGCGGATAGGCTCATTTGCTGGGACGGGTTTTTTAAAACATAAGGAACGCCGCCATCTAAAGATATCAACCCTTTCAGATCGGCGGCGTACTTGGCAGAGTACATCCACATTTGCATGCCGCCTCTGCTCCTCCCGGCCATAAATAGCGTAGTTGCCCCGGAAAGCGTTTTGGCCAGGTCCACGCAGGCCTTGATATCTTCCCGGAAGACAGCATAGGTCCAACCAGCAGTTGCTTTTAACTCATCCCCTAAACCAAACTTCGTAGATGCTAACTGGTTTTGATCCAGATTGGGCATGAACGCAGTACGAAATTCTATGGAATAGACATCATAACCGTTAGCGGCAAAAAACCAGTTCTCGGAGAAGTTTATATCATCCGGGGGCTTGGTGAACCCGCGATCATAGGTTCCGGGGATGATAAAAAGAACCATGGTCGGGTCAGTACTGGATAATGTGGGATCGGCTACATCGTTACCCGGCTGATAGACAAATCGATGGAGCTGTATATTATCCCAAGGTCCACCAGGAGGCCTGGTTGTTTCCCATGTATAATGTTTCAGGTCCGGGTTATTGGTGGACACTGTAACTCCTTTATAGTCCCAGCCCGCCCAAGGTAAAGGGTCAAAGGCATAGGAACTGGTGACCGCCATTACCGAAAAGATCAAAACTGCTGCCAATAAAAAGTAAAGCAATCTCTTCATTGAATTTCTCCTTTTTTGATTTTGAAATAGTGAGTCCTCCTGAATTTCTTTTCCCTCCTTGAGCTTGATGCTTGGGCGCCCCCGGCAGAGCTCCATTTCCTGCCGGGGGCAACTCAGGTGATATGGGACCATTTTCTCTTTCTAAAAATGATGAACTCTTCTCCAGCATAAAATAATCTCATACCTTTCCTCAAATAAGGTGCTGAGCACCTTTTCTTAAGAATTAGGAAAATGGAACTATTCCTCGAGGTTCTGAAATGAATTTAATGGTTTTGCAGGTCATTCTCAGATCGAATGGCGCGGCAATCTTTTTCTTTCTGTTCAAATATTTTTCGATATCTATGCAAAGAAGCCCGGTAGGCCCTTTCCACTTCCATAAATTTGTTGATATCATTCAGATGGCCGAAATGAGTCTCTTTGCCATCCAGAATCGTGCTGCTGCTGTCCGTGCGCACCCAGACGGCGGTTCCATCCTTTCTGGACATCCGAAAGACATTCTCGCCGATTGTTTCGACATCTTTGAATGCCTGGATTTCCAGATTATATCGTTTGTGGTCGCCGGGATAAACCAGATCTTGGAAGGTTTTGCCGATCAGTTCATCGGGCCGCTCATAACCCAAAATGGTGCAGAGATACGAGTTGACATAAATCAAGCGGCCGTCTTGGAGCATATAGAGGCCGACATGGGATTGGTCACAAATAGACCGGTAATCGATCGGCAACTCCGTAATGTTCAATTTTATTCTTTTATCCGTTTTCTTCAATGGAATAGGGCCCAATGTTTTCATTTTTATTCCCCTAAACTTCGTCCGCCGAGGATGAGTTTCTATCTGGGTCTCAATAAAAATGTTCCATATAATTACTTTTAAGTTACAAATATCATAACCACTTAATTTGTCAATAAAAACATTGACCAATTTTAAAGGATGCCTATTCCATTTTTATTAAATGATTCTTATTCTTTCCACTTGGACAATAGGGACAGCAGGAGGAAAATTGGGAATGGTCAATGTCCTGACAGTATGATACCATACTAAAAACTTGAAGGAATTATCGTTCCTCTTGAAAAGAAAGGGCCCTTTTTTCTTATCTCCAGATATTTTTTTTGACAGTTTGTCCATTTTCAGATAAAAACAAAATAAAAAAATGAAATTGACAAAAAAGTGTTTCGCCAGACGCCCTCTATGAACCTCTACCGACCGATTAAGCGAACAAATACAACTGGATATAGATAAAGTTCAATTTTATCTGGAGGAAAACCTTAAATCCCATATACCGTTAATCTCGGAGATCAATCAGCATATCCTTTTAGGTGGCGGAAAAAGACTCAGGGCCCTGCTTTTTGTCCTCTGTTCCCGGCTCTGCGGGTATTCCGGAGAACGGGCCTATTATTTTTCTTCTATTTTTGAATACCTCCACGCCGCCACTTTGCTTCACGATGATGTTATTGACAACGCTGCTATCCGGAGGGGTAAAACCTCGGCCAATGCCCTTTGGGGTAATCCGGCCTCGGTTTTAGTAGGCGATTTCTTGCTGGCCAAATCCTTTTCTCTGGCAGTGGAAACCGCAAATCTTCAGTTTTTAGATGTCCTCTCCAAGACCACCACCAGGATGGCCGAAGGCATGGTCTTGGAACTGATTCACAACTATAACTTTGAGGTTGAAGAGGAGATCTACAAGGAAATATTGATCAATAAGACGGCTATTCTTATATCCGCCGCTTGTCAGACCGGGGCCATCTGGGGCAGGGGCCGGCGTCGAAGACCAAGAGGCCCTGACCCAATACGGCCTGGAATTGGGCATAGCCTTCCAACTCATCGATGATCTTCTGGATTATACCTCCACCCAAAATGAATTAGGCAAACCTGTGGGCAATGATTTTAAAGAAGGCAAAATTACCTTGCCCCTTATTCATGCCTTGACGGTTTGTTCTGAAAAAGATAAAACGAAAATCAAAGCCATTTCAAAAAAAGATCCTTTTACCGATGAAGATTTTCGGTTTCTTTTTGACCTGATTAAGGCGTATGGTGGGTTTGAGTATGCCCGGGGGGAAGCATTAAAGTCCCAGGATAAGGCGAAAGGACTGCTTCAAAAATTCAACCCAACGAAGGATCGACAGACCTTAATTGATCTGGCTGATTTTGTGGTAGAGCGGAAGAATTAGATTTTTTTAAAATAAAAATAACGAGATGACAGGAAAAAACAAACATGATTCGATATGAAATGGCCCCGGACATAGAATCGAAACTAAAACGGATTTCTCGTCGGCTGAAAATGAACTATATTGATTGGATCGAGTCAAGGGGGTGCGAAGTTACGGCTCCACCGGAAAAGGGGTCATAGCCAGGTGTCATGCCCTGCCCAAGGTGATGCAGCTGGCCCTGGGAATAGATGCCCATTATGTCATAGAGATATTAACTGAAAATTACGATCGCCTGTCTGAAGAGGAACAAATCAAGATCCTGATCCATGAACTGATGCATATCCCAGAGACCTTTGGAGGGGGCTTCCGTATGCATCGGGATCATGTAACCCGAAAAAATGTTGAAAAGTTGTATCGAAAACTGGTTGGGGAGCAATAAAACTCATTAAAAGATATTGAAAAGTTAAGCATTCAGAATCCAGTAGAAAGAATTTAGAAGGGGAAAATCAATAATATTATTAAGGGAAATATTGAAACCATCAATTAATCTTCAGGTTCGGAGGCATCGTAAAGCAGGTTATTGACCATGGAATGCAGTATCCCCGCCAAATAGATCTCATCGTTGATGTCCGAAGAAAGGGAATGATAAACTCCTTCCTTATCCATATAAAAAACAATCAGTTCCTTCATATTTTCTTGTTCTTCACTTAATCTTTCCAAGATGTCCACCACTTGTTTCTGGGTTCGGTCAATGTGAATCAGCTTGCCCTTTTTTTCAGACATTTTAAGCACCCCTATTTTAATTTCAAATTGCGGATTTCGGATTGAAGAATGAAATCCAGATTAAAATATTTAAAAATCATAAAAACAGTAAGTTAAACATAAATCATCAAGTTATTAATTATATCAGGGACCCTATATTGAAATGGATAGAAAATCCTCGGCCAAGGTGATTGGACCGCTGTATTCCCGAGCGCAGGGGCCGATCAGATCTCGGTCTTGGCAGTCAGGATAAAAATGAGTCAGAACCAACTCTTTAACCCCGGCCTCCCGGGCGATCCTCCCGGCCAGGGAGGGTGTTAGATGCCCCTCCACCTTTTGGCCTTCGGGAAAAGAACATTCCAAAACTAACAAGTCTGAATTTTTAGCCAGTTCCACTAAAGAGGTAGAATAGTCCGTATCACCTGAAAAGACAAGGGCCTTTCTATTGTCATGTAGGTTGATTCTATAGCCCAGACTGGAAGAAGAATGGCCAACCGGGGCACTGCAGAGACTGAACGATGAGAAATTTTTTTCACAGGGCCTGTCCTGGGGAAGAGGAAGAACCTTTAATAGGCCCTCAGGCAACTCTATCCATTGCCCATAAAGGGCCTTAAGCCTCTCAAAAAAAGGTTCAAAAGCGGATCCGGCCAATAAATGGAAGGGCCTCCGGTCACTAAGAAAAGGAGGATATTTGGTGCCAAAGAGAAAAGGAGCCAGGTCGGAACTATGATCCGGATGGAGATGGGTTAATAGGATATAATCTATTTCTGTTATTTTAACAGAAACCCTGGATAATTGTCTTAAGGCGCCTGGGCCGAGGTCGATGAGAAGATTGGTTTTTTGAAGTTTCAGGAGCAGGGCAGGGGAGGCACGATCTGAGGAGGGAACGCCGGTGCCGGTCCCGAGAAAAATCAGTTGACTGGAAGGTTGCTTCATCTAGGCTGAATAAACCCGATATTTGTCAATCATAAATTCAGGATGATAGGAAAGCTTAGACTTTCGTAAACCCTCGATCCCTAAATCCTGCTCGCGATTAACAAAAGGGAGAGGAGCCCATTCCTGTTCTAAAAACTTCTGTTGAAGTATAGGATAAAGACCGGGAAGTTCCGGATTGGCTTTTTCAATGTGAATGACCACGGTCTCGGGATTTAAAAGTTCTCCCAGGGTAAAGGCCTCAACTTTATCCCGGATTCGGATCACACCCCCTTTGTAATTTAATAAATCAAATTTTTTAAGGGATTCACTGATGGCCTGGTCCTCACTTAACAGACCGTGGGATTCAAGACAATTTTTCGAACGGCACCATTCTTCCTGCAGGGTCAGGCATTCTTCAATCAGATCTGGAGTTAGAGGAAGGTACTCCCAGGCATGTCTTTTATTAAAGCGATTGATATGGTTTTTCAAGGTATGGTATTTATTGCCGGAAAGGCGGATTAACTTATCGATCCGATAGACGTAATCGCTATTATCCCGATCCAGGACGGTTGTTAGGCCAGGAAAATGAGGAAGTCCTTTGATGATCGACTCAGGAATTCTGGAGAAATGGGGCGAAAACGATTGGGTTTTACAATAGGCCAGACAATCGTAGACCCAGGTCTGGATATCCACTTTCCCTATGGGTGGGAAGAAATAGGGGGTGGTCCCCGCGGGCTGGGCCAGGAGGGTCATGAATCCTTGATGACTGGCAACCTGAAACCGATAATAAAATCTCCAGATGTAAAGATTGGTAAAGGTCAACTCAGAAATTAATGGGGGATTCTGAGAGAGGAGTGCTTCGATTTCCGGTTTATGGTCAAGAGAAAGGGGCTTGAAGGTCAAAGTCATGTCCGGTTCATTCTTGATTTAAATGTCAGGTGAAACTCTAATTTTTTTGATTTTACTTATCTTATTATTGAAACGGATCTCGATGATTTCAGGATTCGAAGGCTTCAAGGAATCAAAGTTTATGGTATTGAATTTTTCCTCGAACCTTTAACCTTTCTCCTGGTACCTTCTTTCAAGGCCTTTAGATCCTCAATAATCTGGTAGGGGATCTTCAAATCCCCTGTTCCGGTAAGGAGATCCACGTCCTTATTCATGTCTCCGTGGAAATCGCTGCCACCAGTATAAATAAGATTCAACTCTTTGACCAGCGAAAAATAGTTGCGGGTCTGGTCGGGTGTATGTTCGGAATACAACACTTCTATCCCTTTAAGGCCTTCACCTTTTAATTTTTCAACCAATACTTTGAGGTCTCTTAACGAAGGGCAATTTAAAGTGAAAGGATGGGCCAACACCGGGATTCCTCCTGCTTGAAGAATCAGGGAGATAGATTTTCGGGGAGAAAACCGAAATTTTTCCACATAGGCCAGGGCCCCTTTAGCTAAATATTTTTGAAATGCTTCTTCGAAAGAAGACACCGCGCCTATTTGAAGAAGGACCTGAGCAATATGAGGACGGCCGATTTGACCTTTGGCCAAAGCCTGAACTTGATCAAAAGAAATGGGAACTCCCAGGGACTGAAGCTTGCGGATGATCTTGGGGTTCCTTTCCATACGGGCTTCTTGAAGCTGTTGAAGCTCTCGATTCAACAGCGGGTCAGAAGGATCAATATAGTAACCCAGTATGTGCATGGTGCCTTTGGGGTATTGGGCACTGATTTCTAGACCGGGAATAACCTCAAGCCCCTGTTTTTTACCAGCGGTCATGGCCGCTTCAAGCCCATCAATAGTGTCGTGATCGGTCAAGGCAATGGCCGCCGCCTTTTTTCTTTTGGCATAAGCAACCAAGTCTTCAGGCGACAGGCTGCCATCGGAGGCGGTGGAATGGGTATGGAGGTCAATGAACTGATTCACTCTTTTTATATCTTTCCCGAATTTGTATTTCTCATCATTTTTCTGGATCAATGAAACGGATTGAATCCAGAATTTAGAAGCCAGAATAAAAACGTCAAGAACTAGTTAGCTATCTGTCCTCTGAAGAAAAATAGTTGCTGTTTTTTAAATTTCAACATTTTAATATGGTCTTTATTCCGCAATCCGAAATCCGCATTCTGCAATCCAAACTTTATTTTTTACAGGCCCTGGAATTTTTACAAAGGGCCAGGTCTATAACCTCATCCATCCGTTCGACAAAATGAAACTTTAAACCTTTTTTTAGATGCGGGGCGATCTCCTCAAGATCCTTTTCGTTTTTTTTGGGCAGGATAACCGTTACGATCCCGGCCCGCTTGGCAGCCAAAACTTTTTCCTTGATCCCACCGACCGGCAGGACCAGACCGCGCAGGGTTATTTCCCCGGTCATGGCCAGGTTGCCGCGTATCGGACGATTGGTCAACAAAGAAGTCAAAGCAGTCATGATGGCTGTTCCGGCTGAGGGGCCGTCCTTAGGGATGGCCCCGGCCGGGACATGGATGTGAAGATCATTCTTTTCATAAAAGTCTTCCGGAATGCCCAACTGCCCGGCCTTGGAGCGGATATAACTTAAGGCCGCACCGGCTGATTCTTTCATCACATCTCCCAGTTGTCCGGTCAGGGTCAGGGTTCTATGGCCAGGCATTTTTGTGGCCTCGACAAAAAGGATATCTCCTCCGGACTGGGTCCAGGCCAGTCCCGTGGCTACCCCCGGTTCCTGGGTCCTTTCGGCAACTTCAGAAAAGAAATGGACCGGTCCTAAATATTGATGCAGATCTTTCTCGGTTATTTTCTTGGACTTAATTTTTCCCTCGGCCACCTCTTTGGCCACACCCCGACAGATGGAGGCGATTTCTCTTTCCAGATTGCGAAGGCCGGCCTCCCTGGTGTAAGAACGAATTATAACCTGGAGGGCTTTCTTATTAAAGGTGAGGATCTTTTCAGACAGGCCGTGTTCCTTCAGTTGCTTGGGAATAAGATGTTTCTGGGCGATCTGGATCTTCTCTTCTTCAATATAACCAGAGAGGTCTAAGACCTCCATACGGTCCCGCAAGGCCGGGGGAATGGTTTCCAAGATATTGGCCGTAGTGATGAACATCACCTTGGAAAGGTCGAATTCAACCTCCAGGTAGTGATCGGAAAAGGTAGAATTTTGTTCCGGATCCAAGACTTCTAAAAGGGCCGAAGAAGGATCCCCTCGAAAATCCGCTCCCACTTTGTCGATTTCATCCAGGATAAAGACCGGATTGTTGGAACCGGCTTTCTTCAGGCTTTGGATGATCCTGCCGGGCAGGGCCCCAACATAGGTCCTTCGGTGTCCTCTTATTTCGGCTTCATCCCGAACCCCACCAAGGGAAAGGCGGACAAACTTCCGGCCCAGGGCGCGGGCAATAGAGCGCCCGAGAGAAGTTTTGCCTGTTCCCGGAGGACCGGCAAAACAAAGGATTGGTCCTTTCATGTCCGGTTTAAGCTTGCGGACGGCCAAGTATTCCAGGATCCTTTTTTTGACTTTTTCCAGATCAAAGTGGTCGTCGTCGAGAACTTTTGCGGCGGCCTCAATGTCCAGATTATCTTCGGTCTGGATTTGCCAGGGCAGTTCGGTCAACCAGTCCAGATAGGACAGGGCAACCGTATATTCCGGGGAAGCGGGATTCATACGGGAAAGACGGTCCAGTTCCCTTTCGGCTTCTTTGGCTGCAGCCGGGGATAAACCCTGTTCGACGATTTTTTTTCGATACTCGTCAATTTCCAGGGATTTTTCATCCTTTTCCCCTAACTCTTTTTGAATGGCCTTGAGCTGTTCCCGGAGGTAATATTCTCGTTGTGTTTTATCAATACCCTCTTTAACTTCGGATTGAATTTTTTTCCCCAGCTCCAAGACCTCCAGTTCCTTGGTCAGAATCACGGTTATTTTTTGAAGACGTTGTTTGACCTCCAGGGTTTCCAGAATGTCCTGTTTGTCTTCCTTGGGGATATTCAAGGTGGAGGTAACCATATCGGCCAGGGAACCGGGGTCTTCAACACTTTGGGCCAAGAGTCCCAATTCCGAGGGAAGATAAGGAGACAAATCCAGAACCTTGATGAATAGGCCACGGGCGCTGTTTAACAGGGCATCGGTTTCTATGCCTGATTCCAACAGGTCTTTGAGGACTTCTATCCGGGCCTTGAAATAGGGATTAGTGGACGTAAATTCTGCGATCTTAAACCGCGAAAGGCCTTGGACCATAAGCCGGACCCCTCCTTCAGGGACCTTGGCCATCTTTAGAATGGAACCCACGGTTCCATAAGAGTATAGATCTTTGGTGGTTAGGGGGTCTTGGCCTTTGCCTTGTACCATAACCAGACCGATCAGGTGGTCTTTCATCAGCGCCTCATCCACCAGTTGGACCCAGTTTTTTTCCCAGATCATCAGGGGCATTACCATCTTGGGAAACAAGGCGACATCCATGACAGGTAAAAGAGGAATTTCTTCCGGTATGGTCAATACCTGGGTTTGGAGGGGTAAAGAAGTTTCGTTGTTTTCCATGAACACGACTCCTTATATTTGAGACCGAATTTTATTCGGATTCAATGGGTATAGTTTTCTTTTGGTCTATTTTCTTAGGCAAGACCACGGTGAGCAAGCCGTCTCTGTAATGGGCTTCGATGCGGGACTCATCAACCAGAACAGGCAATTCAAGAGTCCGTTCAAAGGTGCCGTACTCGATTTCCATTTGAAGATAACGAACGGCATTGGCCATGGGAGGCCTCTGTCTTTTTCCGGACAGATAGACCATGTTTCTTTTTACGGTAACCTGGATTTCGTCCTTTTTTAACCCGGAGACCTCGGCCAGAACCATAAAAGCCTCGGGTGTTTCGAGAACATCCATCTGGGGAGACCATATTCTTTGGTCAAGTAAAAAACGAGGGCTGAGTTGATAGAGCATATCATCCATCAAACGCCTCATTTGACCATGAAGTCGGGACAAATCGCTAACCACCTTAGGTTCTCCTTCTGCTTTTTGTGATTGTTAAGAGCGATCACCTGGAAGGGATGCCCTGAAATTAACCTTTTATGATTTATTATAAGGATTAGAACAGGTTTTGTAAAGGAAAGGAATAAAAATATTTTAGGCTTGACAGGGTTTAAGGGAGATGGGAGATAATACGTACAGGCTGATGAAAAACATCCATCTGCGGTGTTGTCCTCATTCCTCGTCAGTCGGACGTACTCTTATGTACGACTCCTTCCTCGGAATTTCTTCGCGTCGAGGGCAACGCTCAGTCCCACCCCTTCGGGGCGGGTTCCCGGTTTCGGACGCCTTGCATCTGGACATTTTTGATCAGCCTATAAAGTTAGTAAATTTGTAAACGGTTATTCAATCAAGAAAGAAAACCCATGAAACAGATCATTCTCGGTACGGCAGGGCATATCGATCACGGTAAGACCAGTCTGGTCAAGGCCTTGACGGGGATAGACACCGACCGCCTTAAAGAGGAGAAAGAACGGGGGATCACCATTGAATTGGGTTTTGCCTTTCTGGATCTGCCCAACGGTCAGCGATTGGGAATCATCGATGTCCCCGGGCACGAACGCTTTATCAAAAATATGGTGGCCGGAGCCAGCACCATTGACCTGGTGGCTTTGATTATTGCCGCCGATGAAGGGGTCATGCCTCAAACCCGGGAACACCTGGATATTTGCTCCCTGCTGGGGATCAAAAAAGGGCTGGTTGCCCTGACCAAAATCGACATGGTCGAACGTGATTGGCTGGAACTGGTCCAGGAGGATATTAAGGAATTCTTAAAGGGGACTTTTTTAGAAGGGGCTCCGATCCTCCCGGTTTCATCAACCACCGGCCAGGGGATTTCTGAATTGACGGCAGTCTTGGAAAGGCTTTTGGCTGAAGTTGAAGAAAGGCCTTCAGCCGGAATCTTCCGACTGCCGGTGGACCGGGTTTTTACCATGCGGGGCTTTGGTACGGTGATTACCGGAACGGCCATATCGGGCAGCCTATCCGTGGGGGATCAGGTGCACTATTTATCCCCAGGAGATCCTGGCCAAGGTCCGCGGAATCCAAGTTCACAATCAAGGATATTGAACAGGTCAGAGCCGGTCTGCGAACGGCTATTAATCTGCAAGGGATTGAAAAGGCCACGGTGAACCGGGGGGATGTAGTCGCCTCTCCCCTGGGTTTGCATCCGACCCGGTTGCTGGATATTCATATGCGCTTGCTGGCCTCCGTTCAAAGGCCCTTGAAGCAGCGCAGTCAGATACGGTTTCACAGCGGGACGAATGAAATCCTGGGACGGGTCATCCTCCTGGAAGGGGAGGAGATTAAACCAGGAGAATCCCAGTTTTGCCAGATACGCTTTAGCGAATCGGTGGCTTTGTTACCCGGAGACCTAGCCGTTATCCGCAGTTATTCCCCGGTTCAAACCATCGGCGGGGCCGAAGTCTTAAATGTGATACCAGCCAAACATAAGCGCTTTAATCCCGAGGTTATTCGCCAACTCCAGGTTCTGCAATCCGGAAGTGATTTGGAAAAGAGCGGCCCTGCAAGTCCTCCTGGCCGGGGCAACCGGGGTGTCCCGGCAGGCCTTGGGGCAAGTCCTGCCTCTTCCTCCCAAAAAGTTGGATGAACTGCTTAAAGAACTCCTTTCCCAGAAGATACTCATTCAGTGGGACAAGGAAAATAAAATCGTCATCCATCATCAGGAGTTGTCTAATTTGAGCCGGGCGATAGAACAGGAACTGGAAGGTTATCACCAAGTCAATCCTTTGAAATCCGGATTGCTCAAAGAAGAATTAAAATCACGTCTGCCCCAGATTCGAGAGGCCAAGCTTTTTAATTTTCTTTTAAATCAGCTCGCAGAGCAGAAAATCTTGGTTCAGGAAAAGGAACTAGTCCGCCTGATAAACCACAAGGTCCAGCTACAGGAAGACCAACAGACGGTCCGCGATTCTTTGGAGGAGGTTTACCTGAAAAGCGGGCTTCAGCCCCCCTATTTTAAGGAACTGGCCGAAAAATTCACCAAAGGGCAATCCAGGCTTGTATTGGAATTGATGGTCAAAGAGGGGAAACTGGTCAAGGTCAAGGAGGACCTTTATTTCCATAAGCAGGCCATAGAAGAACTCAAGAAAAAGTTGATTCATTGGCTTAAAGAAAAAGGCGAGATTACCACTCCGGAATTTAAGGACTTGACCCAAACCTCAAGGAAATATACCATCCCTTTATTGGAATATTTTGATGCTGTTCAGGTGACCATGCGGGTCGAAGATAAAAGGCTTCTCCGGGAAAGCAAGGAATCGTGTTGATTGGCAGCCGATTCATTTTTTTCAACCTCCGTATTGAGGTCCTTCAGTCTAAGAAAAACAAGCAGGTAACACGCTGAAGGTTTTGGTCCATAAATTTTAGTTCGGAATAAATGGATTGCCTCTCTCAAATGCCTATCCTTCGATAAAAGACTTGTCTGAAGAACAGCGGGTTAAAATCGTTCAACGAATCTTCTCTTCGGTGACGGACCGTTATGATTTCCTGAATCACTTTTTAAGCGCTGGCCGCGATAAAGCCTGGAGACGATTTCTGATACAACGCATTAATTTTTTTTCCACCCACCGCCTTCTGGACCTGGCCACAGGGACAGGAGACGTAGCGATAGATGCAGCCCGGTATCATCCGCAAATCGGGGTATTCGGCCTGGATTTTGCGAAAGCCATGCTGAATGCGGCTGCGGCCAAGATTGAACCCTCGGGTCTATCCGGGCGTATTTCCTTGATACAGGGCGATGCCATGAACCTGCCTTTTCCTGACGGGAGTTTTGATGCCTTGACTGTGGCCTTTGGTATTCGAAATATGCCCGACCGCCGGAGGGTTTTGGAAGAGATGGTTCGAGTCCTGCTGCCGGGGGGAAAAGTTTTTTTGTTGGAATTAACTGTACCCAAAAATAAATGGTTTCGAATGTTCTATGTTCCTTATTTAAAATACATCCTTCCTCGCCTGTCCCGCTGGTTTACCAAAGATCCGGCTGCCTATCTCTATCTGGCTGAATCTATCCTCCAATTTCCTTCACCGGAGGAAATGGGCCAAGAAATGGAACAGATTGGATTGGTGGATGTCCTAAATTTTCCCCTAACCTTCGGGATTACTTGTTTGCATGAAGGGAGTAAACCGCAATGAGTAAAAATCTCTTAATCAATAATTTTTCCGAAGTCAATATTCCTTGACTTTATTTTTGGGAACAAATTACTATTTCTAAAAAAAAATAAGGAGGATTATATGCGGCTTAAAGAACCTCGGCTGAAACCTCTGGCCGAATCGGATTGGAGTGAGGAACAACGAACGATCCTAAACTATTATCGACGAAAGTCCGGTAAGATCTATAACATTTTTCTGACCATGGCCCGTCATCCAGTAATGATGAAGCGGTGGCAGACTTTTGCCGATTATATATTAAACGAATCCACGCTTCCGGCGCGAGATCGTGAAATACTTATTTTGCGTATCGGCTGGCTTTGCCGATCGGAATATGAGTTCGGACAGCACACACGTATTGGGAATAAGGCGGGTCTGAGTCCCGAGGAAATTGTTGACATTACCAAAGGTCCCCAGGCTCTGGGATGGGATCCTTTCGATGCGGCCTTACTTCAGGCTGCTGATGAGCTTCAGGCCGATACTTTTATCTCCGAGGCTACCTGGAATACCTTGTCAAAAAAATACACCGAAAAACAGATGATCGATGTAGTCATGACCGTAGGGGCGTACAATCTGGTCTCCATGTTCCTGAACACTGCCGGTGTTCAACGGGATCAAAAAGTGGTCGGGTTTCCTGAAACTTAAGGTTGATCCCTTTGATCTATGTTATCCGCAAGGGTGCTCCAAATAAATTGGAGCAAGTCAATAGCCATTCAATTTGCGGATGGAGGAAATTAAAGTTAGAACTTAGGAGGCTCGAGGATCCACCAAATCTCCCCTATGGGCGGGTAATGAACTCTCTAATATAGGCGTTGATCAGGGTGGGTTTTTCGTGGATAACCCAGTGTGAGCCGTCGGAGATGCGTTTAACCGTCAGATCCGGGATGAACTGTTCCAATCCTTGAAGGTTGCCGGTCAGCAAGGCCTGATCTTTTTCTCCCCAGATCACCAGGGTGGGGGTTTTTACGATGAACCTGGACGGATCCGTCGCCGGCTTCTCTGAAGATTGGCCGTCTTTTATGGAAGCAGGGGCCACTCGACTTGCCCGATAATAATTAAGCCCTCCCGTAAGGGCGCCCGGCTGAGACCAGGCTTCGAGGTAAGCCCGACGATCTTCCTCAGTGAAATGACCTTGTTTCAGACCTTCTTCCAAAACCGTTTTGTAAAGTTCGGAATAATTATCGGCTGAAAGTATATCTTCAGCCTTGGGACTGCGGAACATCAGCATGTATTGGCTGGCCTGCTGTTGTGCCGGGTTTTGACGCAACTCCCGTTCAAACACAGCCGGGTGCGGTGCGTTTATGATAATCAGCTTTTCCAGCAGCTCCGGGTAAACCAGGGAAAAGGCCCAGGCCACCGCGCCGCCCCAGTCATGGCCGACCAGGATGAATTTCTTGTGACCGAGATGCTCGGCCAGGGCCCGCAGGTCTTCCACCAGGTATTTCATCTGGTATTGTTCCACATTTTCAGGTTTTGAGGAAAGGTTGTAGCCCCGCATGTCAAGGGCCACGGCCTGATAGTCCTGCCCAAATTCGACAAGCTGGTCCTTCCATTCGTACCAAAATTCAGGGAATCCATGAATGAAGAGGATTAATTTTCCCTTCCCCGAAGAGACATAATGGAGTCGGACATCATTCAATAGGGCGTATTGGTGAGTAAACATACTTGGCCTTGTTTTAAAAATTTGACGGCTTGGTAAAAAGTCCTTCTGTTCCGCATTTCGCGGAATTGAGTTTCACATTTTGTCGTTGCAACGTACGGCTTGTTTTTTTAGGTAATGTTTATATTGATAATCTCCAGAAGCCGCAGGCCCCCTGGGGTTTTGACTTGAATTTCATCGCCCGGTTCTTTTCCTATCAAGGCCCTACCTAATGGGGAAAGGACGGAGATGTCTCCATCATCCACATTGGATTCATCGGGACCAACCAGTCTGATTTTAAATTCATCCCCGGTATCTAAGTCGTTCAAAAGGACGGTGGTGCCGAAGACGACCCGGTCTTCGGGCAAATCGGAAACATCAATGATTTCAGAGCTGGCGATCTTGGTGTGAAGTTCCATGATCCGGCCTTCAATAAAGGACTGGCGTTCCTTGGCCGCTTGATACTCGGCATTTTCCGAAATGTCTCCTTGAGATCGGGCTTCGGCAATGGCCTTGATAACAGCGGGCCTATCTTCCCTTTCCAGCCGTTTTAATTCTTCCCGAAGTCTCTCCAGACCTTCCTTAGTAATTGGTGTCCGATCCATGTCGGCGTTTCCTTTCAAACAAACTACCCCCGGAGAAGCTTCAATCCGAGGGATGATAAAATTTAGCAAAAACTATTCAAAAGAGCAAGAATAATCGATCCGACCTGAATATCCCTTCGCCAAACTACCGACATCCTTCATCCCTGTTATTACCCCCTGTTTTTCCTTGACCCCTTAAGGGCCTTCTTTTATACTTATTCCATCCTAAAAAAATCATATCAGACAAGAGTAGCAACGTCACTCTCACTCACAGAGGCGAGCCAAGAAAGGGCCGTTATGTCGGAAGATGTGATCTATGAAGAAATGGCCGTAGATGAAATCATCAGAGATGAAATCGGCTGCCGACTTCAGGAAATCAGTAAAAAGGTGATTGGTGAAATATCGTTGAAAATCACGGTTAATGATTCAGAACTAGTTTCTATTCTTTGTCTGAATCAACTCCAGGAGGAACTGGCTCTGGGTTTCCTTTATAACGAGGGGATCATTAATACCCTGGCTGATGTGGAAACAATTTCTTTTAACGAAAAACTGGTGGCTGTTATTATCAAACTTAGAGAGGGCATCACTGTTGACCGACGAGGAAGTTTGAAAAGTATTACTTCCGGTGGCGGCAAATCTTATACCGATATCAGTCCCGAAAAACAAAGCCAAAATATAACCATGCAAAGCGAGGAAACTTTTTCCATTGAGTCCATCTTGGGTTTGATGAGGGATTTTTTATCAAAATCAGAATTGTTCAAAAACATAGGGGGAGTACACAGCGTATGGTTATATACTCCGGAGTATGAACGCCTGACTGAAGACATTGGCAGGCATAACTGCTTTGATAAAATGGCCGGCATTCTGTTGAAAGAGGACAGGTTCGATTTGTTCAGCCGAGGGATTGTTTTTGTATCCGGAAGGATTTCTTCCGAAATCATGGCCAAGATTATCAGGATCGGCGTCCCGGTTTTGGTATCCAGATCCACACCTACTACTGCCGCTGTGAGGCTGGCCGATCAGCACAATGTAACCCTTTTGGGATATGCGCGGGAGAACGGCGGCTTTATTTACACCCATCCGGAACGATTAGTTTAATAGTTATGGATCATCTCCAAAAGGGTTGGCGATGATCGAAGGATTCAAGGGGTCAAGGATTCACATAAAAGGCATGGAAGTAAAAACCCTTGAACCCTCGAATCCTGGAATCCTCGAGTCCTTTTTCCTTCTTAATATGTTGGTGTTGTGATGACGGGGACTTCTTTATAAGGCGTCTCTCCCTGACAGTTTCGGCAGCTTTCACCATCTTTGAGCGGATAGGCTTCTGCACACCTTGGGCATATTCCGATCGACCCCTTATTTTTTCTCCTGATCTTTTCCGGTTCAATGCGGACCCGCTGTAGGCTTAGCAGAGCATGTCCCGCTTCCTTGATCTGGGCCATCAGCCGTTCGGTGTTTTGGTTTTGCTTTTTCCTTCGTTTGAGATACCAATCCCGCACCTCGGGCCAGTCTTCCAGTTTTTTTGCGTCTAAATAAACCCGAACGCCCGCTCCGCCGTATTTTTCATAAAAGGTCACCGCAAATCTTCCCAAATTCAATACCGTCAGCCAGCCGTTGCCGATGGTACACGGGGTTAGGATCTGCACGGCATCGGGAAGGCAGGCCGGGGTTTCGCAGACCGCATCAAAGAATTCGCCCTCGGGCAAATGCTTCAGCGCCAGATCAACCATGAAACCGCCGATGATCAGTCCTGGTGCCAGACTGCCATGAAAGGATTCAACCAGGTGGAGATACTCTTCATAGGAATAGGTACCAATGTTCATGAATAAAAAGGCTCCTTTTCTTTAAATCGCCGGATGTAGTTTTTCACAACCGTTTGTCCTATAAGGATATTTTATATGTTAAAAATAACACATAAAGTTACAAAGTTCAAACCTAATTATTTAAACCGGTTACCTAATTGAAATAATACCTGCTTCTGTTAGAAATAAACTCGGATTTTTTTTGACAATTTGGTCATTCTATGAAAAAATAAAGCAGATTTTATTCAACTTCGATTATCCCCGTCTTTGAGGGAAGGCGGTTGAAAGACAAACAGGAACAAAAGAGGTCAGGATGGGTTCCGGGCCGGATAAACGAGGTTCGAAATATACTGAGCGGTTAATGTAAATTTTAACCACAGGCCATAACATGAAAGGGGGAAGACGGTATGATTAAGAAAACAATAAACGTCAACGGTGTCAATCGAATGGTTATCGTTCCGGCCGATGAATCATTGGCCGATGTTTTGCGCAACCAGTTAGGATTGACCGGCACCAAAATCGGCTGCAACCAGGCCCAGTGCGGATGCTGTAGTGTGGTCCTCGATAATAAACTGGTCCGCTCCTGCGTGACCAAGATGTCCAAAGTTCCCGAAGGGGCTTCCGTTACCACTATTGAAGGGATCGGAACACCAGGGAACCTTCATCCCATCCAGTTGGCCTGGATCATCCATGGCGGCGCCCAATGTGGGTTCTGTTCGCCTGGGTTTATCGTTTCGACCAAGGCCCTACTGGCGGAAAATCCAAATCCCTCCCGAGACCAGGTCAGGGATTGGTTTAACACGCACCGCAATGCCTGCCGCTGTACGGGCTACAAACCTTTGGTAGATGCCGTCATGGATGCAGCCAAGGTGATGCGGGGTGAAATGAAGGTCGAAGCGCTCCTGTTCAAGATGCCGGCCGATGGCGAGATCTGGGGCAGCAAGTATCCGAGACCCTCGGCCGTAGCCAAGGTGACCGGTACCCTCGATTACGGCGGTGACCTGGGGACTAAGATGCCGGCGGGCACCCTCCATTTGGCCCTGGTTCAGGCCAAAGTCTCCCACGCTAATATCAAGAGCATTGATACCTCGGAGGCCGAAAAAATGCCCGGGGTCTTTAAGGTGGTTACCCACAAGGATGTGAAAGGCAAGAACCGGATCACCGGTCTGATCACCTTTCCGACCAATGCCGGTGACGGCTGGGATCGCCCGATCCTTTGCGACAGCAAGGTGTATCAGTATGGGGATGCCCTGGCCATCGTCTGTGCCGATACGCAAGCCATGGCTGAGGCAGCGGCTGAAAAGGTTAAGGTCGACTTAGAGGAACTGCCGGCTTATATGAGTGCTCCGGCGGCCATGGCCGAGGACGCCCTGGAAATCCATCCCGGCACACCGAATGTCTATTTTAAGCTTCCTATTATCAAGGGACAGGATACGGCACCGATTATGAAATCGGCGGCTCATGTGGTGGAAGGGGAATACTATCTGCAGCGGCAGCCCCATCTGACCATGGAAACGGATGTAGGCCTGGCCTATTTTGATGAGGAAGGACGGTTGACCATCCATTCCAAAAGCATCGGCATTTTTCTCCATCACGCCATGATTACCGCGGGGCTGGGCATCGAACCGGAGAAATTGCGTCTGATCCAAAACCCCGCCGGAGGTACCTTCGGCTACAAATTCAGCCCCACTATGGAGGCCCTGCTCGGGGTGGCCTGTATGGCCACCAACCGTCCGGTCTTCCTCCGCTACAATTACCATCAGCACATCACTTACACCGGCAAGCGTTCCCCCTTCTGGATGAAGATTAAATACGGGGCCGATAAAAACGGGAAACTCCTGGCCATGGAAAACGATTGGAGCGTCGATCACGGTCCCTATTCGGAATTTGGAGATCTGCTGACTCTGCGCGGGGCCCAGTTCATGGGCGCCGGTTACGGCATTCCCAATATCCGCGGCGAGGGGAGAACCGTCTGCACCAACCACGCCTGGGGCTCGGCCTTCCGGGCCTACGGCTCGCCACAGGCCTTTTTGGCCGGCGAAAGCCTGATGGATGAGCTGGCGGCCAAGATGGGGGAAGATCCTCTAGAATTGCGGGCCCGCAATGTTTATCGGCCCGGTGACACTACCCCAACCGGGCAGACGCCCGAAGTTTTCAGCTTTACCGAGATGGTCGACAAACTACGACCCTTATACCAGGAGGCCAAGAAGAAGGCTAAGTCAGGATCTACCGGGGATATTAAGAAAGGCGTAGGGATTTCCCTGGGGATTTACGGCTGCGGTCTGGATGGGCCGGACGCCTCGGAGGTCCGGGTGGAGTTGAATCCGGACAACACTGTGACGCTCTTTAATACCTGGGAAGACCACGGACAGGGCGCTGATGCAGGCAGCCTGGGCACGGCCCACAAGGCCTTAAGGCCTCTGGGGCTGGCTCCGGAGCAAATCCGCCTGGTCATGAACGATACGGCCCTGACACCCAACAGCGGTCCTGCCGGGGGAAGTCGATCTCAAGTGATGACTGGAAATGCCATTAAGAACGGTTGTGAAATGTTGCTGGCCGCCATGCGCAAGCCGGACGGTACTTATCGTACCTACCAGGAGATGGTGGCGGAAAAGATACCCATCAGTTACTCCGGCGCTTGGACGGCTTCCATGGCCTCCAACTGCTCCCTGGAAACCTCTCAGGGCTCTCCTTTTTCGGTTTATATGTACGGCCTTTTCATGGCCGAAATAGCGGTCAATACCAAAACAGGGAAAACGACTGTGGAGGGATTTACCGTTATGGCCGATGTGGGCAAGATCAACAACAAACTGGTGGTGGACGGGCAGATCTACGGCGGAGTGGCTCAAGGTATCGGGCTGGCTCTTTCCGAAGACTTTGAGGATCTGAAAAAACATACCTCCCTCCACGCCTGCGGATTGCCCTATGCCAAGGACATTCCCGATAAGTTCGACATTTATTATTTTGAGACGCCACGTCCCAACGGACCCTTTGGGGCCGCCGGTGTAGGCGAATTGCCCTTGACCTCTTCCCATGTGGCGGTCATCAATGCCATTGCCAATACTACGGGGGTACGAATCAGGCATCTGCCGGCCCTGCCGGAAAAGGTCCTGGCCGGATTGAAGGCCAAGAAGTAAAATAGAATCGCCAGCAGGGGCTTGAGAACTTAGATCGAAAAAAGGGGCCGAGGATCCAATTCTCGGCCCCTTGACCCCTTTAATCCTTTTTCATGTTTCGTGGCGCCCCTTTGGGTATGAACGCCTAGTTTGAAAACAATCCATCAGTAAGTCGGTAGTACGTAAGGGCCTTATCGTGGAGCAACAGGAGCTGCATCGGCTGGAAAATCAATGCATCCAGGAAAATCCTCCGGAATGCACAGCCGCCTGCCCCCTGCACATCGACGTTCGGTCTTTTATCGGACAAATGGCCCGAGGTAACTTAAGCGAGTCTTTGAAGGTTCTGCGCAAGACCATGCCCTTACCAAATATTTTAGGGCGCATCTGTGACGCCCCCTGTGAGGAGCGCTGCAAACGACAAGAGGCTGGGGAGGCTATTCGCATTGGAGCTCTTGAAAAGGCCTGTGTCCGGCAGAAAACAGCCTCCCAACGAATGGTATTGCTGCCGATCAAAGGCAAACGGATCGCTGTGGTAGGCAGCGGACTGAGCAGTCTGACCGCGGCCTGGGATTGCCTTCGCAAGGGATACATCGTTCGGATTTTCGAACCGGGGAAGGCCCTGGGAGAGCCTTTGCGGGAACACTTTCCGGCTTTACTTCCCCGGGAAGTGATTGAAGAAGAAACGGCCCTTCTCATCGAACTCGGTATGGAAGTCGAACTCCAAGCCCAAGTCAACGAACCTGATTTTTTGGAACGATGCCTTGAGGCTTTCGATGCCGTTTACCTGGGCCTGGATGGCTTTCCCGGCGGTCTTTGGAATCTCGAAGAGGGTTCGAACGGCCGGATCCGGGTCGAGGCTAAAATACAAAGGACCAGCAGGGAAGGGATTTTTGCCGGAGGTCTTTCGCGCCATGGAACAATCTCGCCTGTTTGGCAGGCGGCCGAGGGTCGTTGGGCGGCCAATTCTATAGACCGATTTCTGCAAAAGGTGTCTTTAACAGCAAGTCGGGAAAAGGAAGGTCCTGTCCCGACGCGCCTATTCACCAGCCTGGCCGAAGTGACGTCCCTCCCGGCTGTGAAGATGGCCGACCCGCTCCAGGGTTATTCCGACGAAGAGGCCCAGAAGGAAGCTGGGCGCTGTCTTCAGTGCCAATGCCTGGAATGTGTCAAGGTCTGTGTTTACCTGGAACGCTTCGGATCCTACCCTAAAAAATACACCCGGGAAATTTATAATAACGAATCCATCGTCCTTGGTTCGCACCAGGCTAATAAGCTGATCAACTCCTGCAGCCTTTGCGGACTTTGTGAAACGGTTTGCCCGGAAGCATTTGCCATGCAGGATCTTTGCCTTCAAACCCGTCAGAGTATGGTTCGACGGGGAAAGATGCCGTCGTCGGCCCATGAGTTCGCCCTCTTGGATATGGCCTTTAGCCAAAGCGAACGCTTTGCCCTGGCCCGACATGAGCCCGGCCGATCGGGCAGTGCCCAGGCCTTTTTCCCTGGCTGCCAGCTCTGCGGCTCCGCACCGGATAAGGTCACGGCGGTTTATGCTCATCTGCGCTCCGTCCTTTCCGAAGGAGTGGGATTGATTCTCGGCTGCTGTGCGGCCCCGGCTTATTGGGCCGGTTGTCAGGAACAGTTCGCCAATGAACTGGAAGGCATTAGGGAGCAATGGCGCAGCCTGGGGGAACCGAGGCTGATCCTGGCCTGTTCTACCTGTCTACGCCTATTCAAGGAACATTTGTCTGAGATTCCGGTGATCTCCCTCTGGCAGGTACTGGAGGAAAACGGTGACTCCCTCCCGTCTCCGGGCATTGTCCGTGAGACCCTGGCCGTTCACGATCCCTGTACTACCAGATTAGAACCGGAGGTCCAGGCCGCGGTTCGCCGATTGCTGCATCGATTGGCGGTTCCTGTGGAGGAATTGAAGCTAAGCCGGGAATTGACCGAATGTTGCGGCTTTGGCGGGCTGATGCTAAATGCCAATCCGCCCTTGGCTCGAGAAGTGGCGCTTCGAAGGGCTCAGAGGAGTGAAAGGGATTATCTGGCCTACTGTGCCATGTGCCGGGATAGTCTGGCCTCGGCCGGCAAACGAGCCCTGCATCTTCTAGACCTGCTCTTCCCTGATCCCCTGATTCCCGATCCGGCTGCCAGGGAAAAAACCGGGTGGTCCCAGAGGCAGGAAAATCGATCCCGGCTGAAAGACCGCTTACTCAATGAACTCTGGGGTGAAAAACCTATGGAAAAAAATGAGCATCAAAAAATAAAGCTGAAAATTGCTCCGGAAGTCCAGGATCTTTTGGATAAACGCCGTATCCTGGAAGAGGACCTGCAAAAAGTCATTCATCACGGAGAGACCACTGGGGAAAAATTCTATGACCCTGAATCAGGCCGCTTCAAGGCTTCTTTCAGACCATACCAGGTCATGTTTTGGGTTGAATATCTTCCCTCGGAAGAAGGGTTCATTGTCTTTAATGCCTACTTTCATCGCATGGAGCTGGCTGGTTCATGAAGAATGAAAAAACCATTCTGAAAGATCTGAAGTGGCAATGTTATCGTTGCCACCAGGAGCTGGTTGTGGGACCAATCACCGTGAACTATCTGGGAAATCGCTTTACCACCGATCTGCCCCATTGTCCAGATTGCGGGCTGGTCCTGGTTTCCGAGGAACTGGCCCTTGGCAAGATTGCCGAAGTGGAACAGATTCTGGAGGATAAATAGGAAGAACAAAAAGAGGCCTAATCAAATGGAAGAAAGGGATATCCGCCTGCTGAAGTTGGAACAGAAAGGCTATACCTGCGGCCAGGTAATCATTCTCCTGGGTTTGGAAGCCCGGGGCGAGTCCAACCCCGGCTTGGTCCGGGCCATGGCCGGTTTGGCCCACGGCTGCGGATCTTGGCGGGCCACTTGCGGCGCTTTAACCGCCGGATGTTGCCTTCTGGCTCTTTATGCCGGAAAGGGAAGTGACGAGGAGACCGGCTCCGATAAAATGGGGATTATGCGTCTAGACCTCTACGATTGGTTTGGAGTGCGCTTCGGTGATCCTGAAGGCCCAATGGTCTGCCAAACCTTTGCAGGCGAGGGCTGCGGAGACCTTGTGGCCGATACCTTTGCCAAGGTAATGGAAATTCTGGAGAAGCATGAATTCGATCTGACTGGCGGATGATCGTAGATCGAATCCTCAGGGAAAGCCTCTGTCCCTCCTGTCTAATCAGTGAAGACTTAAATATTCCTAAGGCAATGAATAAATCGGTTGCGAATATATCGGCCATTATACTGGCTGCAGGTCTTTCGAAGCGCATGGGGCGGTTTAAACCGCTTATGGAATTAGGTGAAAAAACCATAATTGAACGGGTGGTATCCTTGTACCAGGACGTGGGGGTAAGGGATATTTCCGTGATTGTCGGTTATCGAGGGAAGGAAATACGCAAGGCCCTAACTTCTTACGGGGTGCGGATCGTGGTTAACCACGATTTTGAAAAGGGGATGTTCTCCTCGATCATTGAAGGGGTTCAGAACCTGCCTGCCTCCATACAGTCCTTTTTCGTCAACCCCGTTGATATTCCACTCATCAGGGTTTCCACGATTCAGGTCCTGATCAAGGCCTTTCAGGAAAAATCAGCTCGGATTTTTTACCCTTACTTCAACGGTCGACGGGGCCATCCACCGTTGATCAATGCAGCGCTAGGCCAGGAAATCATCGCTTGGAAAAAAGAAGGGGGACTCCGGGGTTTTTTGGAAGAACGAAACGACTTGGCCCTTGATGTGCCTGTGGCCGACGAAGGGGTTTTGCGTGATCTGGATACTGTGGAAGATTACCACCTGTTGCAGGCCCGCTTGAAAGAAGAGGGAATTCCAACACCGGCCGAATGCCGTATGCTCATAGAAGAAATTCAGCCCTTGCCGGAGGCCGTCACGGCCCATTGTCGGGCCGTGGCCGCCATGGCCAAAACCCTTTCCGCCGCGGTGAATCAGTCCGGTGGTAAATTGGATCGCAAACTGGTTTATGCGGCGGCCTTGGTTCACGATATCGCCCGGATGGAAGAGCCTCACGCCCAGAAGGGGGCTAAGGTACTGGAAGAATGGGGATACCCCAAGCTGGCTGAGATCGTGCGCGTCCATCTGGACATTCAAGTCCATGATAATGAACCGATTAACGAAGCAGAAATAGTCTATCTGGCCGACAAATTAGTATCAGGCAATCAACCGATCGATCTGGAACAGCGTTTTCATCTAAAAATGGAAAAGTACGGGCAGGATCCCCAGATGGCGGCTGCTATTCGGCTGAGGTGGGATAATGCCCGTAGGATAAAGGACAAGGTGGAGCAAATTACCGGGTGCCCACTCCGATCCATTTCTGATCAAGACATTCTCTGGAAGGAGGATTCCCCTTGACCGACCGCCGCACTCAGAGAAATCCTTCCTCAGGTTCAACGAAGGCAATCATTTATCTTCTGCGCCATGGCGGGATAGCAGGGAAGACAGGCCCGAAAAGATATATCGGGCAAACGGATCGGCCTTTGAGCCCTGTGGGGCGGGACCAAGCCCAATGGTGGTCGCAGAAACTTTCCGATGTCTCCTTTGAAGCCATATACGCCAGCGATCTTAAGCGGTCTAAAGAGACGGCTGAAATACTGGCAGCCGGTCGTGAAATACCCGTCCAACTTAGAGCCGGCCTGCGGGAAATCAATTTAGGGCAATGGGAAGGGCGGATTATTGCCTCGGTCCGAAGTCATTTTCCGAACGAATTCGAAGCCCGTGGTTTGGATTTCGGAGGTTATCACCCTCCGGAGGGCGAGAGCTTTAGAGATCTTCAGAAAAGGGTCCTACCCGTATTTCAGGAGATCGTCCGTGCGGCACGAGGAAATGTGCTCATCGTTGGCCATGCCGGTGTGAATAGAGTGATCTTATGTCATGTCCTGGACCTGCCGGTCAGCCATCTTTTTCGGATGGCCCAGGACTACGGGTGTTTGAATATAATAGAGAAGAAAGCCGGTTTTCTTCAAGTGACGGCCATCAACTGGAGACCTGAAACAGCTTTCCAAATATCTTAAGGCAATATATCAAATAATCTGTCTATCTAAATATAACTTCATGCCTTTTTTGAATATGATTTAACGCCGGTGGGCTCAATATCCGCCGCATTGATTCTTTCGATAAAACACCAGGGTCGCCCTCAGGGTGGAGATTGTGGCCTTATTATAAACGATATTTTTCTTGACAGCCGAAGTTATATGTCCTTTTTGACCTAATAACTTAATAGCGATATCCAGTAACATTTATCGTAAATAATCCGCACTTACCAGATGAGGATTATTACAAATCTTTCCTGCTGCCGGCTCCCGGCCAATGGTTCTCTGCGTCCAGTCTTTATCTTCTTTACCGTTAACGACGGGCAAAATTTCGCCGGCCAAAAAGAGGGCTTCGTTAATATCGTGGGTTACGTAAATGATGGGAATGGACGGTTTTTTTTGAGGTTTTTTAATTCCTGACGAAGCTCCCGTCGTGTAATGATATCCAAGGCCGAAAGGGGTTCATCCAGAAGCAGTAACTGGGGCCTTCTAGCTAAGGCCTGACAGATAGCACAACGTTGGCGCTCCCCTCCGGAAACCATGTGGGGTTTCTGGTCCCGCAGATGACTGATGTTAAATAATTCAAACAGGGCATGAACTTCCTTCTTATCCACAGCAGCGAAGGCCGCATTTTTATATAGATTCAGATGCGGGAAAAGGGTGTAATCCTGAAAGACATATCCAATACCGCGCTTCCGGGTTGGAACATTGATGTGTCGGGCAGAATCAAACCAGACCTGATCCTGAAAGACGATCTTTCCTTCGTCCGGCGTCTCCAGACCGGCCAACATGCGGATGATAGTGGTTTTCCCCCCGCCTGAAGGTCCAATCAGCACCAACATTTCGTCCTTCGGACAGGAAAAGGTAATATCCAGATCGAAAAATTTAAGTCTTTTTTTAAGCGCGGCCTGAAGAATCATTGCGGGAATTCTCGTTGAGTTTATTCATTAACAGAAGAAAGGCATAACTGATCGGGATGAAACTCACGGCTATGAGGCCGGCCGCGTGATAATTCATGGTTTCCACCGCTTCATAAATGGCGATGGAGGCCACCTTGGTCACTCCCGGGATGCTGCCGCCGACCATCAACAACACGCCAAAGGCACCTATACTGTGAAGAAAGACCAAGACCGACGCGGCAACCAACCCGGCGATGCTGTTGGGGATGACCACCCGGATAAACGCCGCCGGTCGCGAAAGCCCAAGGACAGAGGCACTCTCCAGAAGCCGGCGATCTATTTTCAGAAAGGCCGCTTTCATCGGTTGAACGGCAAAGGAAATGCTGTAAATAATCGAAGCCAGCACAATACCTAGAAAGGTAAACAACAACGAATTTCCGGTGAGGGCCTGCCAAGGTCTCCCTACCCATCCCCTGGGGCCCATGACCATGATTAAATAAAAACCGATCACGGTCGGCGGCAAGGCCATGGGGAGGTAGATCAGGGCCTCCAAAAAGGATTTCCCGGGAAACTTGGAATAGGCCAGGACATAAGCCAGAGGCGCGGCCATAATGATCAGGATAACGGTAGTAACGACCGCCAGTTTTAAGGTAACCCAAAGGGCGAGATAATCCATTTACCTATAACCGAACTTTTTTTTGATCTGATCGGCCTCAGACGAAAGAAGAAAGGCCGTAAAACGCTTCGCTGGTTCCTGGTTTTTTGCGTTTTTCAATAGGCAGGCGAATTGATTGATAGCCGGCGCTTCCATGACGGCCAAGAAACAGCCCCTTTGTCCCTGAGGGGTGGAAGTTACCGAAAGGGAGCAGAAACCGGCGTCAACCGCCCCGGTCGAGGTATATTGAAAGGACTGGGCCACATCCTGAGCATTAACCAGCTTTGGCTGTAATGCGTCCCACAATCCCGCTTTCTGCAAGGCTGTCTTGGCAGCCGCACCATAGGGAGCAGTCAAAGGGTTGGCCAGGGCGATTTTTTTTATCCGTTCATTCTTCAGAGCTTCCCGCCAATCCCGGCATCGGCAGAAATCTATTTGAGACGCCCAGAGAACGACCCGGCCTTCGGCATAGATGAAAGGCGCCTCCCCCAGGCCGTCTTTATGGAGACGGGCGGGTCTGTCTTCATCCGCCGACAGGAAAAGGTCGTATGGCGCGCCATTGACAATCTGACTATAAAGGTTTCCTGTCGAAGAAAAAGTTGCCTCAACTTTAATCTTTGTTTTTGTCTCAAATCTTTCAGCGATCTCTTTGAAAGCTTGAATAAAGTTGGCCGCAACAGCGACCCGGATTTTTTCTTGCGACCAGGCGGAGAAAGGATTGACTAAAAAAAACACCACGATAATAAGAAGCTGAAAAGATTTTTTCATAATCGTAATTTCTTAGGGGGATTTTGTATGTTAAAATTAGCATATAAGTAGATGAATTACAAATGGATTATTAAAAGCGAGACATATATTTTTTTTAAGGAACGATTTGACCAGGGTGTCTTTTCCATTTAAGGCCCTTAGGCAACGATGTTTTTCTCCCCCCTTTTCTCCTTGACCGCTCCTTCGGCTTCTTCTATACTCTGGACGGCTTAAAAAATATTATCAAATGGAAATTCAGAGGTTGATTTTTTTTACAAACATAGTTATTATGCCGGCAAATTAGAAGGAATAGGCATAACATACCCAAGGGAAATAGACCCAAGACCTGCCGATCATCCTGAAATAATTAATTATATTCGGGGCGTAGTTAAGGAAGGACTTTAAGACATTGAAATGGGGACTCGAGCGTTCCCCAGAAAAATAGAGGAGGAATTTAATGAAAGCGGAAGACAGTGACCTTTTAAAAGAATTTACAACAGAGCAGGTAGACGAGCTCAACAAGATTATTAGCAAGCACAAAGGAAAACCCGGCGGATTAATTCCGGTGCTGGAAGAGGCGCAAGTGGCCCTGGAATACCTGCCCATATTCGTACAAAAGAAGATTGCCAAGGATTTGAATTTACCTTTAAGCCGTGTTTACGGGGTGGTCACCTTTTACTCCTTCTTTACCATGACCCCCCGCGGCAAACACACGGTCCGGGTTTGTCTGGGTACGGCTTGTTATGTCCGCGGCGGCAAAGCCCTGGCCGAAAGTCTTCAAAAGGAATTCGGCATAAAAGAAGGCGAAACCACACCGGATCGGATGTTTACTCTGGAAACCGTCCGTTGTCTGGGTGCCTGCGGCCTGGGGCCGGTGGTGGTGGTGGATGATGAAGTGCACGGCCGTATGAAACCATCCAAAGTCAGGGAAGTTTTGGCCCAATACAATTGAAGCTATAATTTTGCAAGCGAAAATAACGGGAGGAAACGCCGATGGCGAAATTGCTTATAGATGATTTAAAAAAAATAAAAGAAAGAGTGCAGAAGGAAATGTCTTTGCGGGAAGGCGACCGCCGCGTCAAGGTGACCGTCCATATGGGGACCTGCGGTATCGCTTCCGGGGCCAAGGCAGTTATGGATACGCTACTTGAGGAAATTGAAGCCGCCGACGTAAGTGATGTGGCTGTGACCACGTCGGGCTGCATGGGCTTGTGCAGCCGCGAGCCTTTGGTTACCGTGGAAATCTTAAATCAAGAACCGATCAAGTATGAATATATGAATCCCAATAAAATGAGGCAGGTTTTTAAAAGACATATTCTGGCGGGAGAGATTCAGACTCCCTTTGTTTTGGCAAAAGGCTCTGAACTCGTCAGATAATTTTTTCGCCCATTAGACATTCTGTCTCGATAGCATAATAAATTCTCAAGGAGGATGTTGACTCAATGAAAGCTTTTCGTTCACATTTATTGATCTGCGGAGGAACAGGTTGTCAATCTTCCGGTAGTCATAAAGTTAAGCAAGCTCTTTTAGAAGAGGTTGATAAAAGAGGATTGGCCGATGAAATAAAAATTGTGGAAACCGGATGTAATGGATTTTGCGCTTTGGGCCCGATCATGGTCGTTTACCCTGAAGGCGTCCTTTATGTAACCTTACAACCGAAGGATGTCCCCGAATTAGTTGAAGAACATTTAATTAAAGGAAGGGTCTTAGAGCGACTTTTATATCGGGAGCCTACAACGGATCAGATTATCCCGACCATGCAGGATATCCCTTTCTTTGCCCTTCAAGAACTGCGGGTGTTGAGAAACCGTGGATTGATTGATCCTGAAAAGATTGAAGAATATATCTCCCGTGACGGCTATGCCGGTATGGCTAAGGCCCTGACCGAGATGGAGCCGGCGCAAATCGTTCAGGAAATTCTGGATTCAGGTTTACGCGGACGCGGCGGAGCAGGGTTCCCCACAGGTTTGAAGTGGAGGTTCGCCTCCCAATCACCGGGTAATATCAAGTATGTCCTATGCAATGCCGACGAGGGTGACCCGGGCGCTTTTATGGATAGAAGCGTTCTGGAAGCCGATCCTCACGCGGTCCTGGAAGGTATGGTCATCGCGGCCAAGGCCATTGGCTCTCATGAAGGATATATTTACTGCCGGGCCGAGTATCCCCTGGCTATTCATCGTTTGAATAGAGCCATTGCCCAGGCCAAGGAAGCCGGATTGTTGGGCCAGGATATCTTGGGCACCGGCTTTGATTTTGATCTGGAGATTTATCAGGGAGCAGGCGCCTTTGTTTGCGGCGAAGAAACAGCTCTGATGACTTCCATTGAAGGAAAAAGAGGCATGCCGCGGCCAAGGCCGCCTTTCCCCGCTATTGCCGGTCTGTGGCAGAAACCGAGTATTTTGAATAACGTGGAAACGTTGGCCAATATCGGACAAATTATTTTACGCGGTGCCAAGTGGTATAATTCGGTGGGCACGGAAAGAAGCAAGGGTACCAAAGTTTTTGCCCTGACCGGCGATGTGGCCAATGTAGGCCTGGTGGAAGTTCCTATGGGAACCACACTCGGCAATATCGTTTTCGATATCGGCGGCGGCATCCCCAAAGGCAAAAAATTCAAGGCCGCTCAATTGGGAGGTCCTTCCGGCGGCTGTATCCCCATTCAACATTTAAATGCCCCCGTGGATTATGAGAAGGTGGTTGAACTGGGCGCGATTATGGGCTCCGGCGGCTTGATCGTCATGAATGAAGACAAGTGCGCGGTGGATATGGCCCGCTTTTTTATGGATTTCTGTCAGGATGAGTCTTGCGGCAAGTGCACGCCATGCCGCGAGGGGACCAAACGCATGCTGGATGTTCTGACCAATATTACCCAGGGTAAGGGTAAAGAGGGGGATATCGAACTTCTGGAAGAAATGGCCGAGGTGATTAAGAATGCAGCCTTATGCGGACTGGGCCAAACAGCACCCAATCCGGTTTTGAGCACCATCCGATATTTCCGCAAAGAATATGAGGAGCATATCCGCGATCATCACTGTAGAGCCGCGGTCTGCTCGGCCCTGTTCAAATCCCCCTGTCAGCATACCTGCCCCATCGAAATGGATATTCCTTCTTATATCGCTCTGATTAGGGCGAAACGATTCGAGGATGCCTACAAGGTCCTATTGCAGTCCAATCCTTTTCCATCGGTCTGCGGCCGGGTTTGCGATCATAAATGCCAGACCAAATGCCGCCGCGGCAATATGGATGAACCTCTGGCCATTAAATTCTTAAAAAGATTTATAACCGACAATGCCCCCCGGCCGAAGATAGAGCCGGTACCGGTGTCCAGGAAAGAAAAAATCGCCGTTATCGGGGCAGGGCCGACCGGCCTGACCACCGCCCGCGATCTGGCCTTGCGCGGCTACAAGGTAACGGTGTTTGAGGAACTGCCAAAACCGGGCGGAATGCTGGCTTGGGGTATTCCTTCCTACCGTTTGCCCCGAGATATTCTGGAAAAGGAAATCGACAATATCCGGGCACTGGGAGTGGAAATCCGCTTGAATACCCGGGTGGGCCGCGATATCACCATGGCCAAACTGGAAAAGGATTTTGATTATATCTATCTGGGTTCCGGGGCGCACAAGAGCCAGAAAATGAATTGCCCCGGTGAAGACCTGAAAAACGTCTTCGGCGGAGTGGAGTTCCTGCGTGATTTCAATGCCAACGAAGACGGGTGGCTGAAAGGCCAAAAAACGTTGGGTAAAAATGTGGCTGTAGTCGGCGGAGGGAATTCGGCCATCGATGCCGCCCGCATCGCCGTGCGTCTTGGGGCGAACGTTACCATTCTTTACCGCCGCTTGAGACAGGATATGCCCGCGGCCCAGGAAGAAATCAAGGCCGCTGAAGAAGAAGGCATCAAGATCGAATATCTGGTCGCCCCGTTGAAGATTGAAGGCGCAAAAGGAAAAGTCAGCTCGATTACCTGCCAGCGCATGACCCTGGGCGACTTTGATGCCAGCGGCCGCAAACGTCCGGTGGCCATTGCCGGATCCGAATTCACTTTAAAACTTGATTCCGTTATTGCCGCTATCGGCCAGGTTCCCGATATGAGTTTTATCGATCAAAAAAGCGGTATCAAGATTAACCGAAGGGATTGTTTTGAGGTGGGCGATGAATTCAAATCCCGCACTTCCAGTCCCCGATATTTTGCCGGTGGAGATGCGGTAACCGGCCCGGATACGGTCATCGGGGCCATTGCCGCCGGACATCAGGCCGCAGAAGACATCGATGCCGCCATACGGAAGGCCAACGGTGAACCGGCCTATGAAAAACCGGCCCGGGAAAAAATTGATGTGCCTTTGATCATCGATGAAGAAACCGTTGAAGCCCCGCAAATGGCCATGCCGGAACTTTCCGGCGACCGACGCAAAATGGATTTTTCCGAAGTGGAGCTGGGTTTCACGATAGAGGATGCCGTTCAAGAAGCCTCGCGATGCTTACGCTGCGATGCTGAAGTATAAATTTTTTATACCTATTTGCGGACTTCCCGGTTAATATGTTGGCCAATTCGGTTCTGGATCCGACCGGGAAAATCCCCAAATACAAAGTTTGCGCGGTTAAACTGGAAGCCGCTTAAGCTACAAATCCATTTAAATAGGGGGAAAGTCTAACCAACAAAAATCTGGAAAGTTAAAGACGTTAACTCCCTATCGTGGCGGTCGTGAGGCAACTTTGTTTGGGAACCGTCTATGCTTGGTCGGTTTTTAAAAAACCTTTAATGACAACCCATGGTTGGGCGGAGGCAAGCACCTAATTAGCTTTCATTATTTTTGTGTTTGTTGTCGGCATGGCTGCCGTCGTTTGGAAAACAAACTATCGAGAATTCCGATACCTCAGAAAAGGGGGAGACCAAAACCTGATAAGAACTAATATGGACCTCGGAATATCTTAATATTTTATATCTCCGTGTTTCTGATTTTTCTGGTTGACATAAAAAACAAATTTTAATATAAAGAAAAAAAATAATCGAGGAGGTTCTTATGGCTGACAATCTAGCTAATCCGGCACCGCTTGGTTTAACGGCATTTGGAATGACTACCGTTCTTTTAAACATTCATAATGCTGGGCTGTTTGAGATTAGCGCAGTTATTATGGCAATGGGTATTTTCTACGGAGGAATTGCCCAGGTTATTGCGGGATGTATGGAATTTAAAAAAGGCAATACCTTTGGTACCACCGCCTTCACGTCTTACGGACTCTTCTGGCTTACGCTTGTGTTCCTTATTTATTTCAATGGGAAATTAGGTTTGCCCGCAACCCAGTTGGGATTTATGGCCTGCTATCTCTTTTTGTGGGGGCTGTTCACATTTTTAATGTGGATCGGCACCTGGAAGGCCAACCGGGGGCTTCAGGTGGTCTTTTTGACGCTAACCATCCTGTTCTGGATGCTTGCGGCGCGTGATGCTTTTGGCTGGACTGGGACTTGGGCAGCCTTAACCGGCTACGAAGGTATCTTCTGCGGCCTTTCGGCCATTTACTGCGGCATGGCCCAGGTGCTCAATGAGAACTTTAACAGGGTGGTCTTGCCACTAGGCCAGAAATAGCTTTAATAGTAATTCGTTTTGAATATATCACCCCAAGTGCGGGAATTTCCGGTAAGGCCAAAGGGGTGTTCGGAACATACACCTATGCCTTTTATCCAACGGCGGTGCTCGCGGTGGTGGGGCTTGTACTGGCTTTCGTATTGATTAAGCCACCCAAAAAAGCATAAACAAATTGCCTCGAA
The DNA here is from genome assembly GCA_963802945.1 of uncultured delta proteobacterium. Lineage (GTDB taxonomy): Bacteria > Desulfobacterota > RBG-13-43-22 > RBG-13-43-22 > RBG-13-43-22 > RBG-13-43-22. Next base: position 157,768 of record CAWDKY010000030.1, on the reverse strand, counting down.
TAAAAACCCTTCAGCCTAAAAGCTGAGGGGTTTTTTATTCAGGGAGTCACAAAAAAGAGATATTAAATACTCATGCCCCGCCGGGGTACCACAAAGGAAGAAAATAAATCTTAGAATCCATGGATTAAGTGATTTTATTTTGAATTCTGACTCCTCGATTGTGGGTTCTTTGTTTTTATTTTCGAACTAAAGGGAGATCAATCAGTGATTGGGAAAAATGTAAAAACCAATTTTAGTGCCAAATCAGTAAAACCGGTCATAGACAAAACCACCTATGTTCATCCTTTGGCAGCGGTTATTGGAAATGTGATCTTGGGGAAGCATATCATGGTTTCACCGATGGCCTCCATTAGAGGCGATGAAGGGCAGCCGTTATTTATCGGCGATGATTCCAATGTTCAGGATGGGGTTGTGATTCATGCCCTGGAGACGGAAACCGACGGTCGTCCGGTCGAGAAAAATCTATATGAAATTAAAGGTAAAAAATACGCCGCGTATGTCGGCTGCCGCGTTTCCCTGGCCCATCAGTCACTGGTCCACGGCCCGGCCGTTGTTCTGGATGACACCTTTGTCGGCATGAAGGCCCTTGTTTTTCGCTCCTTTGTCGGAGAAGGCTGTGTGATTGAACCGGGGGCGATGCTCATCGGTATAAAGGTGGCCCCTTCCCGTTATGTCCCCGCAGGTACCTTGGTCAATAACCAGGAACAGGCGGATAAGCTTCCAAAGATTACCGGGGATTATCCCATGAAATATATGAATAAAGGGGTGATCCACGTCAATACGGGCTTGGCTAAGGCTTATCTTTTAGCTGAAAAAAAGGGAAAATAGAAAAACGATATCATCTTGAAAAAGGATCCTCAGATAAATCTGATAAATGGGAGTAATTATGAATAATATGGTAAAGGACTGCTCCCCCGGACTATAAAAAAAGCCGAGAGACCACTGATGGTTTCTCGGCCAATCTTTAGAGGTGAGGGAAACAGGTTTACTACTTTTCCATTTTTTTATAAAAATAATGAAGTTTATTTCAGGACAAAATGAGCCCGGCGGTTTTTGGCCCAGGCAGCCTCATTAGACCCTGGATCCAGGGGTTTTTCCTTGCCGTAGCTGATCGTTGAAATCCGGTCGGCATTGATGCCCAGAGAAATTAGGTATTTCATGGCCGCATCGGCCCTTTTCTGACCCAAGGCCAGGTTATATTCGGCACTACCCCTTTCATCGCAGTGGCCTTCGATCAAGGCTTTGGCCGCCGGGAAATCTTTTAACCAGTGGGCTTTTTTATTTAAATTTTGTTTGTCCATATCCGATATGATATACTGATCATATTCAAAATGAATATCCTCGGATTCGAAAAGGGCCTTTTCAGACGCCGCTTTCAAACGTCTGGCCTCTTCTTCTCTTAGGGCCTTTTCCCTTAGTTCCTGTTCTTTAATACGTACCCGTTTCTTGGCCTTTTCCGCCTCATCCTCCACGGTAGTCGGTGGCTTGGAAACAATCCCTTCGTTTTTGACTTCCTTGTGACTGCAAGAAAAAAGAAAAAGACCGGAAATAAAAAATAACAAGATCAACGTACAAAAAACGATTTGTTTGGCATTCATGGTGCCGTCCTCCTTTTGGAATAAAAATAAGATCTAAACTAGTTGAGCAGCCTTAAATATGCTAAAAAGCCGGTCATGACACTAAGTAACAGGTCCATAAAACGTTCAAGAATTCTGAGGTATAAATTAGAGAACTAGTCTGGTGTTTTTCTCCGAATTTGAATGCTCTTAAAATCACTTTTTTAACCGTCTTAAGCCGAAATAGGGTTACCCATTATTTTTTTTCATTTTTTCCAACTTTATAATAGAATGGCCGAGAAACCATCAACGGTCTCTCGGCCAACCTGAGGAGGTGAGGGAAACAGGTTTACTACTTTTTCATTTTTTCCATAAAAATAGACTCAACCTTTTCAGCGGCCTTTTCGGCCTTACCAGCAGCGATCTCCGCCTTTTGGGCTGAAAGTTCAGCCTTCTTGGCCGCGGCTTCAGCCAAACTTGCCGCCGAGTCTATCCGCTTCATTAACGATTCACATTTTTTAACATCTACGGCCGGGGCAGGTGCGGCAGCAGGAACAGGGGTAACCTTTGCAGGTGCCGCCACCGCTGCTTGAGTCGTTGAACATCCTGAATTGAAAGCACATAGAATAGACAGGACTGACAGGGCCACCATAAGCTTTATCAATTGTTTTATTGAGATCATTTTTGCTCACCTCCTTTCCCGATGGGCTAAAAAAGTCTAAAAAAAGATTGATTTCTGTAGAAATGATTGGTATACAAATTATTATATTTAAAAACCGATGTCAAGGATTTTTTTCTTGAGGTGGAAAATGGGTCAATCGGAATTAATAGCCGATACCATTGATAATTTAAGAAGAGTCTTTCAGGTTATTCAGGAATATTCTAAAAAGGTTGAGCATACTACCGGTCTGACCAGCCCCCAGCTTTGGGCCATTAAATCCCTGGCAGAATCTGCTCCGATGATGGTTTCCGAATTGGCCCGTCGGATGTATCTTCACCCGGCAACCGTAGTCGGGGTACTCACCCGACTTGAGTCTCATGGCCTAATAAAGAGGACCAGGTCGAAGGAAGACCGTCGGGTTGTCTGGGTGGAATTGACCCTCAAAGGGAAAAATCTGGTGGCCGCCGCCCCGGAAGTGGCTCAGGGTTTATTGGTCATGGGGTTGGAAAAAACACCGCTAAACGGACTTAGGGAAGTTAATAAAGGGCTGAAACGGTTGGTTTCGATTCTGGGCGCCGAGGGCACTCTCCCTCATCTTATTTTGTCTCAGGAAGTAAGCCTCCCTCTCAAGCGAGAAAAAAGAGCTAAGCAAACAAAGATCGCACCCTTTCGGCAAGGGGACCCTAATAAAAAATGAGTAATAATTTTTAGATATTGAGTCAATGAGTCCTCCGTTCGGTTATTCAATAACAAATACAGCACCCATCCAAAAAATCAACAAGATTTTAGGACAGGTGGGCTTTTGTCAAACCAATCAGAGACCCCCACCCAAACCTAACACTCCTGAATTTCAGAAAAAATATAAAAACGCCTGTAATATTTATTAGAACCTCAAAATAATTCCGTTCAGCCTGGCTTTGAGTGTTTTGGACGTTTTTGAGAGCACTATCTGATGGTGAGACGATTGGGGAAAGTGAAGAAGACACGTTCGAGAGAAGGAAAAGCCGGATGGAAGAGTACACCGGGTTTAATGGTCTTATCTTACTGATAACCACGAACCAAGAAAGGGAGGCAGTAAATGCGTTTTACAAAAATTGTCATATTATTAACTTTATGTCTGGCCGTTGGTTTTTTGGGTTGCAAGAAGGAACAGAAAGTAGAAGCTCCCAAACAGGAACAAGTCATCAAAAATTTGGTTCATCCAAAGGCAGAGGTTAAGAGTGAAAATTTTTCAGTGGAGCTCAGCGATCTTACAGTGGCGATGACTGTTGACACGGCTTCTAAAGAGGTCGTCGAGACACCGAGTCTCAAGGGCAACATCAAGATCACCAACAAATCGAAGGAGGTTTTGGACATCCAAGCGGTTACTCTCGAATACTTTAATGAAGCTGGGAATATAATTCCTTTCAGTTCCGGAGAGAAAATAGTGAAGGTTAATCCCTTTTGGAAGGCCCTTCAGCCGGGAGAAAGTACCGATGGGTCTTTAGACGTCACGATCCCTAAAACCGCTATTAAAGAAAAGGCCCTGGGAAAGATAGAAATCAATCTTGTCTATGTTCCCTCTCCACTTAAACGCGAGACATTAACTCTGTCGGAAAAGGTTGAATAGTTATATCAATAAGAAGGCTTGACGTAATTCGAAGCTCTTTTTAGAGAAGCACAGAGAAAAGCAATGCCTCGGTCCAAAAAAGAGGGAATTATTTCTAATATACATTGTACCGAACCATTCATTTCAGACATTGCAGGGATTCGGACCACGTTGTCCTAAGTTTGGAGGCCATAAGGAAAGGAGGGTTCTTGCCAGAAAAAAATAGATGAGGTTGTTTCAGGAGTAGACGTTTTGCTTTTAACATCTTAATTTTTTAAGGAGGTTTAAAATGAAAAAGGGTAAAGGAATTTTAATGTTTCTCTGTGTTTTTTCTTTTTTCTTCCTGGTAACAGCCCTGAGTCCGACCCTGGGTATGGCGGCGGAGAAAGCCAAAGCGCCGGCGGTGAAAGCCAGATTTGAGGTCAACAAAATGGCTGACATGTCAGACTTCGATCCCAGCAACCCGGTGATCCCCACCGGGGACACCATCAAGATCGCTGTGGTGGGTGCCTTTTCCGGTCCGGCCGCGGGGAATGGTGAAGGTTACTGGCTCGAAGCCAACTGGGCAGCCCACGATTACAACAAGAGGGGCGGGATCATGGTTGACGGCAAAAAGAAGCTGATTCAGCTCTTCAAGGCCGATACGATGTCGAGGCCCGACCAGGCCAAGAAGATTTGTGAACAGATGGTTCTGCAGGAAGGGGTCAAATTCCTTTGGGGGGCCGACGGCAGCCAATTTGTGAAAGTCATGAACCAAACGGCCGATAAATATAAGATCATTTCCGTGAACTTTATTTCCTTAACTGAAGAACTCCAGGATGCCCAAAATTTTTCCCGCTATGCCTTTATGACCTGGTGGCAGACTTCACAGGTTGGCCGTTCTTTCGCCTATTTTTACGGCAAGATCAGGAAAAAAGAAAAAAAGTTCTACATCCTCTGCCAGGACTACTCGTTTGGCCATGACATGGCTGAAAACTTCAAAAAAGGGTTAAAGGAATACTATCCTGAGGCCCAGGTCGTCGGCGAGGATTTTCATAAGCTGTTCGCGACCGACTATGCCCCTTATATTTCCAAGATAAAGGCCTCCGGAGCCGAGGTCATTTACACCGGGGATTGGGATCCTGATGCCACCAATCTGGTCAAACAATCCAGAGCAATGGGGCTCAACCTTCCTTTTGCCCACATTTACATAACTAACTACGCTACCATGGCCGACCTGGGAGTTGAGGCTACCAAAGGCTTGCAGTTGGCCACCCCTTATGGGCCCACCACTCCGTTCTTCAAAACACCGGAGCAGATTAAATACCATAAAATTTGGACGGACGCGTATAAAAGATTCAAAGCACCTTATAATCATTTGGTTTACTCGCAGGGGTGGGATGCTTTAACCATGGAGTTTTATTGGCTTTTGAGCGTCATCGAAAGGGCTAAAAGTACGGATCCCGAAAAGATCATCAAGGTCTGGGAGGGGGACACCTACCAATACGTAGACGGCCATGTCAATAAAATGCGGCCCTGCGATCACAATACGATTCAGGATACTTATATCATCGAATATGTCCCACCCGATCAACAAAAGGTGGCCATGAATATTCCGCCTTATAAGTGGACGGATAAATGTTCCTGGTGGGGCCCCACGTACTTGGTACCGGCGGAAAAAGTCCTTCCCTGGATGGACCCGAAACTGGAAAGATGTAAAGGAAAAAATCCCGCGGGAGATTAGCCAAGTAAAAAACCAATGGTGGGGGACTAATTAGAATAATCTATGATCTGAAGCCACCATATCTAGAGGAAAGGGGTCAACTCTATTCTTGACTCTTACTAATTAGAGGCGACGTTGATTCAAAAATAAACAAATGGTCCATTATTAGGGCTATTTTAATAACCTTTCCCGGTGGCTTTGTTAAAAAAATAAGGATGGTCTCATTCCTTACATACGGTTTGACGAGGGGGAGTTGGAAACCTCTGCCCGCTATAGCTCTAATAGAGGCGTGCCTCAAAAGTTCATAAGCGGCAACAGACCGGCGCCAGCTCCCTATTCAACTGTGATCGAAGAATTCAGTGCAGTGAGGCAATTTTCGAGATGGTTTGACGGGTTCTTCATGAAATCTTATTTTTGAATTTTAGCCCGCCAGGCAAGATTTCTAACACTAATCGATGGCGGACATCCCCAAATGAATGGTCCCACCCCAAGGATATAATTCCTCATGGTATAAACATATATTTTCTCCTAATGCCGTACTATAGCAAAAATTTTATATTTATCGACAGGATATAGGGATGGAATTAACAATAGGCCAACTGAAAATTAAAGAAAAAATTTTAGGACTAATACCCTTTCTTCGAACCTCTGAAGCAATATTTCTATTAGTCTTTTCTGTGGTAGTAGGAATTGGATCGGGTTTCGGAGCAATTATCTTCCGTTGGCTGATAAAGAATTTCACTATCCTTTTCTTTGATCAAGGGCATCATCTTCTCCGATTTATGGGGGCCTACTATGTCATCCTTATCCCGGCCTTGGGAGGTATAATTATTGGACCTATAATCAATCGTTATGCCAAAGAGACTAAGGGACACGGGGTCCCAGAGGTTATGTTGGCAGTGGCCGCTTCAGGAGGCAGGATCAGGTTAAGGGTGGCGGCGATTAAAGCGTTAGTTTCATCAATCTGCATTGGTTCTGGAGGTTCTGCAGGTCGAGAAGGTCCTATCGTTCAAATTGGTTCTGCTTTAGGTTCAGGCTTAGGGCAGTTATTTAAACTCCCTGAAGAGAAAGTCAGGATTTTGGTCGCCTGTGGGGCAGCAGGGGGAATTGCTTCAACTTTTAATGCCCCTCTGGCTGGAATTTTTTTTGCCTTAGAGGTTATTTTAGGGGAGTATGGTATCAGATTCTTTTCCGCGGTCGTCCTCTCCTCGGTAACGGCTACGGTAATCTCCAGACATTTTCTGGGAGATCATCCTGCATTTTTGACTCCGGCCTATCAGTTGTTAAGTGCCTGGGAGATTCCGCTTTATTTTATCTTTGGGTTTTTGGCTGCCTTAACTGCGCTACTCTTTATTAAAATACTCTATAAATGCGAGGATATCTTTGACTTCTGGAAGCTCCCTGAATACACAAAACCTGCTATTGGTGGATTGATGATCGGGTTAATCGGACTCTATTTCCCTCAGGTCTTCGGAGTGGGGTATGAATCCATAGAATTAGCTTTATATGGAAAAATTTCTGCGCTGGTAGTCATTATTCTCGTCCTGGCAAAAATTGTGGCTACCTCGGTAACCCTGGGTTCAGGGGGGTCCGGAGGAGTTTTTGCTCCTTCCTTGTTTATTGGTGCTATGTTAGGGGAAGTTTTTGGTAAGCTTACTCAACTGTTGCTCCCTACTATTGCTATTCCTCCAGGGGCCTGCGCGTTAGTGGGAATGGGAGCGGTTTTTGCTGGGGCCGCTCATGCCCCGGTTTCCGCCATCCTCATCTTATTTGAAATGACCGGGGATTATAAGATCATCCTGCCTCTAATGATTACTTGTATCACCTCCACAGTAGTAGTCAGGGAATTTACAAAAGATTCCATTTATACCTTGAAGCTGAGAAGAAGAGGGATCGATTTCCAAAATATTCAAGGTCTGGACTTAATGGATAGAATAAAGGTTTCTGAAGCCATGTTTAAGAATTTAAACACCATGGATGAAACTACTTCTGTCACAGATGCCATACGGATGATCCAATCTACTCATCATGTAGGATTTCCTGTTGTTGATCTTAAAGGTAATTTAGTGGGGGTAGTGACTCATCAAGATATCACTAAAGCCTTCGTTTCCGGTAATCCCAAAATTCCGGTAAAAGAAATTATGACCAAAGAGATAATTGTCTCTTATCCCGATGAAAGTCTAAGGGCCGCCTTGGAGAAAATAGGGGAAAGAGATATCGGACGAATCCCAGTGGTTGAGCGAGGCAACCCTCGTCACTTAATTGGGTTGATCACCCGAAGGAGTATTATTGTTGTTTATAATCGGGCTTTGAGGAAACAGAAAGAGGATAAAAAACTTTAATGAACCAAACATTCATTGACGAAATTAATGCCGATTTCTCTTTTAGGTAGTACTCGATCCGATATTTCAATTAATAATCAACGAAATATCAGGTTCCTAAAGGAGTCCCAATGGTAGATTGATAGTCTTTATTTCTTAAAAGAGAGGTGGAGTTTTTATTTTGGGACGGATGACAGGGGTTTTTAACCGGAGGCGCCTTTACGGGAACTTATTCGGCAGCCTCCGAGGCAACAAACAACCTAGATTTCGTGTATATTTAAGAGCCGACGGAGACGGCATCGAGATATTGCTTTCCCAATTTTGCCCGATGAGCTGGGTGCCGATCCACAATCAAGAATATCATGTAGTTGGATCTATGAATAAGGCGTTTTAAAAAATTAATAAAAAATTTGTCCCCAACCCTTTTTTAGTATGGTAACAGACGCAGCTGAAGAAAAGAAATGAGCGTCAAGACATTTTCTTCCTGGAATAGACCTTCCTGGGAAACACAATGGATGAAGATGATTTCCATTTCTCTTGGTCTGCACCTTTTCATCTTGGCTATCTTTCTGAATATTTTTCCCAGGGCCGGCACGGTCAAAAAAATAGAGCCGTCCTATGTCGTCGATCTGGTCTCCTTGCCCGACAGTGGACCGATCGGCAATAACCAAAAATCGGAACAACCGTTCGTCATCCCTTCTTCGCCACCCCCCCGAATAGAACCCAAGCCTGTCGTCATACCCAAACCAATTCCGGAAAAACCTTCTCAAGTTAAAGACCGGACTAAGACGTTGGATCAGGTCATGGAACAATTAAGGAAAAAAGTGCAACTCGTCACCCCTTCTCCACCTTCCCCTCTGGAAGAGCCCAAACCGGTTCCGAAAAAATCTCATCAGGTTGAAGACCAGTCTAAGGCATTAGATCAGGCCATGAAACAATTAAGGGGAAAAGTGCAACAGGAAAAAACCTTAGGAAAGACCTTGAGTCAATTAGAAGACAAGGTCAAAAATGAACAGACTCTGGAAAAAGCACTGGCCCAACTCGAAAAGAAAAAACAGTCAGGTTACCCGGCCGGGCAAGGGACAGGGACTGGAGGTTCGGGGGACGTCACTTCTTCCGTACCGGGGATGCCTGATGGTTCGGGGATTCATCTGCAGTTGTATCATGCCTCTTTGTTGAGTCGGATTAAAAAAAACTGGGTCTTGCCCGAAGGGCTGATAAAAAGGAAAGATATCTCGGCCGTAGTCATGATTCTCATCAGTCGGAACGGCCACATCGAAAATTATCACTTCGAACGGAAATCTGGCATTGAGGCCTTTGACGAGGAAGTTCTTCGCACTTTAAAAAAATCCGATCCATTGCCGGCACTGCCCGAAGGCTTTCCTAAAAACATTTACGAAATTTTCTTAACTTTCCACTCCAAAGATCTGTCTGAAAGGGTTGAATAGCTCCTAACACTAAGATAGTTAGGTAATTAACAGGGATATGCCGTTTCGATCACTGCAGCGGCCAAAACAGCCCAGAAATGGCAAGACCGCCGGCTATAATTGAAGGATTGTGAAGGGCAGCTCAATAAATGGTAAAGTGATTCAATTTAAAGAGCATCAGAAGAAGTCCGTAGCAGCCCCAAACAAATGATTATTTCTGGGACTTTTATGAATTATCAAGGATAAGCATGAGAAGAATTTATTGTCCAAGTTTCCTTATTCTGGCTGGCCTATGTATATTGGGGTCTCTTGTTTTTTCCATAAAATTATGGGCTGCCGGGGCCTATCCTTACCACTTTCCAAACCCCAAGCTCACAGTGGATTCCAAGGCCGATACGGTTATCGGTCTTTTGGGGGAATATACCATAAAAGAAAAAGACACTTTATTGGATGTGGCCCGGGATCATGATTTGGGGTTTAATGAGATGGAGAATTTATATTCCAACATCGATCCCTGGGTGCCGAAGGTGGGGACGAAGCTCATCATTCCCAGTCAATGGATCCTGCCGCAAACCCTGAAGTTTGGTATTGTGATAAACATCGCCGAGATGCGTTTATATTATTATTTAAATTCCATACAGATGGTAAGAACCTACCCCATTGGAATTGGGGATCAGGGCTGGTTCAGTCCTGAGGGGATTTTCCATATCACGGAAAAAAGAAAAAACCCTGCCTGGCATATTCCTGAGTCTCTACAGGAAAAATATCAGATGAAAGTCATGCCTCCCGGTCCGGATAACCCTTTGGGGGATTATTGGCTGGGCCTATCCATCCCGGGATACGGGATTCATGGGACCAACTTTCCCTGGGCCGTAGGCCGGTTGGTGACCCATGGCTGTATTCGTCTTTATCCTGAAGATATTGAAAAGCTGTTTGTCATGGTGGAGGCCAAAACACCGGTTGAGCTTATTTATGAACCGGTCAAAGTGGGTTGGAAACAAGGAAGGATTTTTCTGGAAGTCCATCCGGATGTTTATCAGAAAGTATCTGACTTGACCGGGTATGGATTAAAAAAAATTAAGTCATTAGGCTTGACCGAACGGGTGAATCAGAACTTAATACTGAAAACCCTGGAAGAAAAACAAGGTATTCCGGTCGATGTGACCCAAGATTGATATTTTTCCGTTAACAAAGCAGGGTTAACTTTTAATAAATAACTGCCTAAGGTCATTATGCAAAAGACTTTACTGTCATCCCTGCTGAGGTCCAATTTTTTAAATCTGGTTGCCGGAATAAGGGAAATAAAGATGCCATCATTCCTTTACCATTAATAGAGATACCTTACAAGCCGCCTCATCTGACCATGGGGTGAGCTGTTGAGTTCAGGTTGAAATGTTCATAAGAAAAGCAGGGCCAAAAATCACCGGGCTCATTTGGTATTAAAATAAAAGGGGGTTCGTATTTAACCCACAGGCCCATCTGATGCTGAGGCCGAGAAACATGATAAGGAATCGAAGAACTCAAGTCCCGCCGATGGCGGGATTGAATCCTTGAACCCTATTGCCCGTTGGAACGGGAGGTTAAAGCGTGAAAATCCTATGTCGGTTAGTAATGTGGATTGGCCTTCTTTTCATTATGCTGGTGGGTTGTGCCACCAAGGAAGCTGTCCTTATCTTGGCCGACGAGACCTCTTCTTTGGAACGGAATCTGTATCAATTTAGAGATTCGAATGAAGAAAAAACAACCAAGCTTTCCCAACGGATCGAACAAGCCGAAAAAAAAATGGATTCCCAGTTTCAGCCGATCCTCCAAAGTCAAGCCGATTCCACGATCCAGTTTGAATCCCTTAAAGTGCAGATTCAGATCCTTCAAGGCCGTATCGAAGATTTGGAACACAGCCAAAAAAAGGAGCAGGCGCAGCTAAGTGAGTCTTTGCCCAAGGATCTGAAAGACCTCCAAGACCGACTGCAACGTCTGGAAAAAATGCCTCCTTCTCCAACCCCCCCGGTACCGCCCACCGAACCGGGGCCTAAACCGGAAAAGGCCAAAGAAATAACCCGAGATTCCGAAGAGGATCAAAAGGAAGTTAAAGAGCTGGCCAAAGAGAAAGAGAAGGCCGAGTTAACGCCGGAAGAGATCTACGAGGAAGCCGAGGCCTTGTTAGAAAAACAGGCCTATGAGGAAGCCAAAATGAAATATGAAGACTATTTAAAGATGGCTCCAAAAGGAAAATATCTTGAAGAAGTCCGATTCGGGCTGGCCGAATCCTTATACGGGATTAAAGAGTATGAAGAGGCCATTCTGACCTATCAGAAATTGATCAAGTCCTATTCTAAAAGTAAATTTATCCCTGAAGCCCTGTATAAACAGGCCATGTCTTTTATTAATCTGAATGATACCGGCAGTGCCCGACTCCTTCTGGAAAAGATCATCAAGGATTTTCCTAAATCCGGGCAGGCCAAACTGGCCCATAAAAAATTAAAATCCCTGTAAACGGGTATTGTAACCCCGCCTAATACTGATAAATAATTTTATGGGATATATAATAAGTTAACTGGGATGTGTTGTAAAGGAGAGCGCCATGATGTTAAGGTTTTTTAGAGTATTGTCCATCATTGTCATTGTAATGGTTATGACTCCCTGCGGCCTCCTGGCCTAAGATAAGGAAGTTCTGGCTAAAATTGGAAACAAGACCATAACCATGACCGACCTTAACAAAGTTATCAGTTCTTTTGATCCGGAACATCAGAAAGATATTGATAAAAATCCTCAGATCAAGGAAAACATCCTCTGGCAGATTGTCAGAAGTACGGTTGTCGCCAGCATCGCCAAAAAAAAAGGCTTTGATAAAAATCCTGACATTAGAAATCAACAGGAAATGATGGATAATAATTTTCTGGCTGGTATGTACTTGAAAAAAGAAATCGTTGATAAAATAACCATTAATGATGATAAGCTCCGTTCCTATTACCAGGATCATCTCGAAGTCTTCAAAACCCCGGAGATGATCCGGGTCAGACATATTTTAATTAAAGTCGAAACCGCAGCCACAGATGAGGAGAAGAAAAAAGCCAAGGCAAAAGCGGAAGAGGTTCTTACTAAAATAAAAAAGGGCGAAGATTTCTCTAAATTGGCTTCTGAGGTATCCGATGATCTAGGGACCAAAGACAAAGGGGGCGATCTTAGTTTTTTCCAAAAGGGACCATGGTCTCCGCTCTTGAAGAATTGGTTTTTTCTCTTAAACCGGGAGAGGTCAGCGGAGTAGTTGAAACAGAATATGGTTATCACCTTCTTAAAATGGAAGAAAAAAAGGACGCCCACCTCGAACTTTATGAGAACATCAAAGACAAAGTGAAAGATCAGGCCCTGCAAGAAATGAGAAAGACCGCAGTCACTGAGTTTGTTGATAAAGCAATGGAAAATGCTCGAGTGGAAGTCTATTACGGGTTGAGCGGCAAACCTAAAAACTAAAGAGTTTGCAATCTCATGGTTGGCGAACATCATGACAGCGAGATGCCCAGGGTCTGAACTTGGTCCACGAAGGTTTCATAAGGAAGTGGGATTTGTTGCGTAGTTAGTTTCGCTTAGTTGGGCTTGTTTTCAGCTAAGGTGGTAATCTACGAATAAAATTATGAAAGGGACCCTATTCCCTCCAATGGAATAAAAGAAATAATCATGACCGGCTATTTACTTTAGGCGCTTTCGGTCTTATTAAATTAAGTATTATGCTGAAATCACCAGGAGCTAACGATTGGCAACTTACAAGTCATCCGGATGGGCCATAATACCGCTTTGGTTGTTCCTCTCTCTCATCTTCGTTGAGGCTTCTCAAGCCGCACTGGCCAACAAAGTCTTTGAGACCGTTTTGCCTAACGGCCTGAAGGTAATCCTTCTGGAAAACCATAAAGCTCCTGAAGTCTCCTTCCAGGTCTGGTATCGTGTGGGTTCAAGAAACGAAGAATGGGGAAAGACCGGCTTGTCCCATATGCTGGAACACATGATGTTCAAAGGGAACACAGAAAGTAAGCGGGGAGGCGTTTTCTCGGCTCATCGAGGAAAAAGGCGGCAACGAAAACGCTTTTACCTCCAAGGATTTCACGGCCTACTATGAAAACATCAGTGCTGATCAGGTTCAGGTACCCATCGATTTGGAGTCGGACCGGATGAGTAACCTTGTCCTCAGAGAGGAAGACTTCCGGACGGAACGAATGGTCGTAATGGAAGAACGGCGGATGCGTACCGAGGACAGCCCCCAGTCTTATCTCGATGAACAGGTAGAGGCCACGGCTTTTCAGGCTTCCCCCTACCACTGGCCGACCATCGGCTGGTACGAGGATATAGAGCATTTTACTTTGGAAGACCTGAAATCGTATTATCGAACCTATTATAACCCAGCCAATGCCTTTCTCGTGGTGGTGGGGGATTTCCGAAAAGAAGAAATCCTTCCTCGTATTGAAAAGGCTTTTGGACCAAACCCCAAAGGCCCCATTCCCGATCAGAAAAAAGGCGTCGACCCTCCTCAGAGCGGTGAGCGAAAAATCTACGTAACCAAGGAGGCGCAACTTCCTTTTATCGTCATGGGATATCATGTCCCAAACATCTCGAATCCTGATGGCTATGTACTGGAGGTCACAGCCGCCATCCTGGCCGGAGGCAAGAGCTCCAGGCTCTACCAGAACCTTGTCCGGGAAAGGCAATTGGCCCTGAGTGTCGATGCCGACAATACTTTTCTCTCCAAAGATCCAAATCTTTTTTCCATTTCAGCTCAGCCTTTACCGGGCCAGGACTTCAGTGAACTGGAGAAAACGCTGAACCTGGAAATTGAGCATCTTCAAAAAGAACTTGTTGGAGATAAAGAATTGGAGAAAGCTAAAAATCAACTGGAAGCCGCTTTCGTTTACCAGCAGGATTCCCTTTTTGCCCAAGCCATGCTCTTGGCCCAGTATGAAATCACTACCGGTTGGCGGACGATTGATGATTATTTTCCTTCGATCCAAAAAGTGACGGCCGAAGATATCCGGCGTGTTGCCAATAAATATTTTCATCCTCGGAACCGAACGGTTGGCATTCTCGTTCCTCTGCCTCCGAAGGAAGGCCAACCCGAGAAAATCGCCCCTTCAGGTAGAGAGCGTATCATCAGATGAGGAGAACTTTGAAATTAAGAATGATCAAGTTTGGTTCAACCGCTGCCCTTCTTGTTGGGTTTTTGCTTCTACTCCCCTGGTTTGTCCCCGATTTGGCGGCGATGCCTCCTATTCAGCGAATAACTCTTCCCAATAAACTTGTACTGCTTCTGGCCGAAGAACATTCGCTCCCCTTTGTTACCATTCAAGCGACCATCGAAGCGGGCTCGCGACTGGACCCTGCGGGTAAAGAAGGCTTGGCCAATCTGACCGCCCAAGGATTAATGCTTGGAACTTCAAAGCGAAGTGCTGTCGACATCAACGAAACACTTGATTTTATAGGAGCTGGGATGGATGTTTTGATAGGCAAGGATAATGCCTCCATCAGCTTCCAAGTCTTAAAAAAAGACTTGGAGAAGGGCTTTGGCCTTTTCCTGGATGCGCTCACCGCTTCCACTTTTCCCGAGGATGAGTTACAAAAGGAAGTTAAAAAAATTCTCGGCGCCATCCAGTCTGCCGAAGAGGAACCTATGGAGGTTGCCGAACAGGCCTTTGATAAGGCCCTTTTCCCGAACGGCCCTTACGGCCACCCTGAGGAAGGATCGAAAGAGTCGGTCGCAACGCTCAGCGGCCAGGATGTCACCCAATTTTATCGGACCCATTATCATCCAAATAATGCTATTCTTGCCGTAGTGGGAGACATCACCTTGGAAGAAGTAAAGACAAGACTCGCCCCACTGCTTTCGAACTGGCCAATAGGCGAGACGGCCAAACCGCATTTCAATCCTGCCTTTGCCAAAGGACCTGAAACAGTGAGGATTAATCGCGATATCACCCAGGCCAATATCATCATCGGAGGTATCGGGGTAGAACGAGCCAACCCTGATTTCTACGCCCTGACCGTCATGAATTACATTCTGGGTGGCGGCGGCTTCGGGTCGCGACTGATGGATGAAATCCGAATCAAAAGAGGACTGGCCTATTCGGTCAGCAGCTTTTTCGATGCCAGGAAATACTCTGGGTCTTTTCAGTTGGTCCTGCAGACGAAAAATGCCTCGGCCAAGGAAGCGATCTCCCTGGCCCTAAAGCAAATAGAGACGATCCGCCAAGAGCCGGTCTCGGAGGAAGCCCTTCGGAGGGCTCAAAACTACCTGGTGGGCAGTTTTCCTTTGCGGTTTGATACGCAGGGGAAACTGGCCAGTTTTCTAACCCAGATCGAATATTACGATCTCGGCTTGGATTATGCGGAGAAATATCCGGCTCTCATCAAAAGGGTCAGCCGGGAAGATGTGCTTCGGGTAGCCCGGAAATACCTCCAGCCGGATCCGACTATACGGGTTGTCGTGGGAAATCTGAAGGAAGCGGGCCTGGAGACACCCGGTAATAAATAAGATGCTTCAATTTTTATTTTATTCTTAAAGGAGGTAAATTTGTTCTACTTTGTTCGTTATCATTTAAGAGTAAGGGTGCCCTGATTGCTGAAGTGATTAAAGGAGGTCCAGCAGACAAAGCCGGGTTGAAAAAGAACGATGTGATCATTAATTTTCGCGGCATAGAGATTAACGACCCCAGTGCCCTTCGGAATGAAGTAGCTAATACCCCGATCGGTCATGATGTAAAAGTGACCATTCTTCGTGACGGCAAAAAAATAGAAGTAACGGTTAAAACCGGAAATCTGAAATCGTCCGCCAAGATGTTGACCGCCTTGATTAAAGATCGGATTGATGCCAAGATTTATAAACAAGAATATAGAGAAGAGACTTTTCGTTTCGCTAAGGATTATAAATAATCCTTCTTTTTCTGTAGCTGCGGGATACATGTATTCCACTACAGTAGAGAATAGATATGATGAATGCCAAGCAAGCTAGGTGAAGTCCTGATGCCAAACGAGACCCGTCGTCAGAGTCCAAAGACTCATCTCGATGGGTAATAATATTCCAAGATTAAATTTCTGGACGAGAGCGATGACAATTATCAACAAGATTTTTGGGTGAACAGAATTCGTTAAACTTGAAACACTTGTTGGTGCTCTCTTTTATGCCCCGTTATTCCTGTTAGTTGCCATAGTGGTCGCACGTGCCTTACGCCTAGGAGTGAAGAAGCTACAGGAACGAGATGAACATCGTCTAACAAAAGGCCCTGGGGAACCTGTTGGACAAGGGGGGTGTTAGTTCTAAATTACAAATTCATAGTGGTTGAGATTAGAGGTCCTTATTTTTTATGATTTTATACTTTGTCTCAACCATCACATTATTTTTGATCATCGCCCATACCGGGCAATACGTTTCTTCCGCCAGTTTTAAGGCTTTTTCAAGATCATTATTTTCTATATCATCGGATTGAATCTGTATGTCCATCATGATTCGACTGAAAGAGGTCGGGTGTTGGTCTCTACGGGTTCCTTCAATTTTCATTTCAAATCCATTGACGGTCTTTCTCATCCTTCTTAAAAGCGGCAGTATGGTTCCGCTGGTGCAGGCGCCCAGACTGATTAAGAACAGCTCCAAAGGCATATACCCTTCATTGTTTCCGAGAGGCGGAATATAGTCGGCAACAATTTCAGGATTGTCCTTGGCCGTGCACGAAAACTTGATCTGATCGTTGATCAGTTTGATCTTGGCTTCAAGAGTAGCTCCCATTGAACGTCCTCCTCTATTTTTATTTCTTAATTTCCTTAGTTAAAATTTTTTCCTGAATCCCGAGGCTCTTTAAAATCTACAGAGCTGATTATAAATTTTTCTTCAAAATCCAGTTACGAACCTTGGTATCCACTTCTTTTATGGATTCCTTCCGATTTTGGGATATTTTTTTAAGATCGTCATATTCAATGGAAAAATCTTCTTTCCGTTTATTGGCCTGACCGGGCCGGGTCCATTTTTTGATCCGTATAGGTCCCCAGGGGGTTTTTATGGTTTGAACGGTCCGGGGCAAAGACAGGCGGTCCACCTCATAGGCCCGGACTCCCAGGGTAGTGGTATCCTGCAAAAGTATACCCTGCAATCGGGTTTGGGTTTCCGGTTTGGATAAGACCTGGATCAAAACAGCAGGACGGTTTTTTTTCATCTGGCAGGGGATCAAGAGACAATCCAAGGCCCCGGCTTCAAAGAGGTGCTCCATCAAAGGATCGTACCATTGGGGATTCATGTCGTCGATATTGGTTTCCAGGACGATCAGTTTCTCATGGTTTAGGTTGGAAGGTTTTTCTCCCAGCCAGACGCGCAAAGCATTGGGACGATCCGGTAGATGCCTTTGTCCTAGGCCGTAGCCCAAACCTTTTAAGACCATGGCCGGAGGAGGTCCGTAGGACCGAGCGTAATGGGTCAGGATAGCTGCCCCGGTTGGGGTGACCAATTCTTTGTCCGTATTCGAGGGGATCACCCTCGCCTCTTTGAGCAGGGCCAGGGTTGCCGGAGCTGGTAGAGGCAGGAGACCATGGCCCCCTTGAATCCACCCTTGAGCCAAAGGAAGGGGAGAGGAAATGATCTCCTCAATGAGGAAATAATGAACGGCCAGCGCCGCCCCGACAATATCCACCACCGTATCCAGGGCGCCGATCTCATGAAAATGCACATCCTCTATTTCTATTCCATGGATTTTTCCTTCTGCCTGGGCCAAACGCTTTAAAATCGCCAGGCTGTTTTCTTTGATGGGATTTTCTATTTTGCTTTTTTCAATTAGGTGTTTGATCGTCTTATAAGTCCTGACAATAGGATGGTCCTTTTTCCCTTTAACGACCAGGGTCTGTCCGGTTAGGTGAAAACGTTCTTCCCGTTTTATGATTAACTGGAGTTCAGGCAGAGGTAATTGGCTCAAGGTTTGTCGCAGGAGTTTTCGGGGAAGGCCAAGGTCCAAAAAGGCACCCAGGATCATGTCCCCACTGATACCGGAGAAACAGTCGAAATAAGCGATCTTCATAGAATAGCCCTTAAAAAATGAAGAGTGACAAGTAACGAAGTGACTAAGTTATTATTTTTTGGATTCTTCAATTCCTGAACGCATCTTCACCGAAATTTATCTTTTAAATGATCTTCCTGTGTCAATAAAAGTTTTTTGACCTTGGGTTTTGGGGCCATCAAGGCCAGATCAACCACTTCATCGATATCCTTGACCAAGACAAACTGGATTCTGCGGCGGACCGATCTGGGGATTTCCATTAAATCCCTTTTGTTTTGCTCCGGGATGATCAAGGTTTTTATCTTGGACCGGATGGCCGCCAGGGTTTTTTCCTTAAGTCCCGCCGATGGGCAGGACTTTGCCCCTAAGGGTGATTTCACCGGTCATGGCCATATCCTTATTGACCGGTATCTTGGTCAAGGCGGAGATCAAAGAAGTCACCAGGGTAACGCCGGCCGAAGGGCCTTCCTTAGGGATGGCTCCGGCCGGGACATGGATGTGAATGTCCATATGTTCATAAAAATTACCCTTGAGATGAAACCGTTCAGATCGTGATCGGGCATAACTCAAGGCCGCTTGGGCCGATTCTTTCATCACCTCACCGAGCTGACCGGTCAAGGTTAAGCTCCCCTTTCCTTTCAAGATCATGGTTTCCACATAGAGCACTTCTCCGCCGGTTTGGGTCCAGGCGAGTCCCGTGGCCACACCTACCTCATGGAGATTCCGGACTTCATCGGGCAGATAAGGAGGTGGGCCTAGAAATCGGTGCAGGTTTCCTTTGAAAACCGTGAAAGCTCCTTTTCTCACCTTCGGCTATCCGCCGGGCGATTTTGCGGCAGATGGTGCCCAATTCTTTTTCTAAATTGCGAAGTCCGGATTCGTCCGTATATTCATTGATAATGGTTAAGATAGTATCCCGACTGATTTTCAGTTGCCCAGGTTTCAGGCCGTTTTCCCTCAGTTGCCTGGGGAGTAAATAAACCAGAACGATTTTTAATTTTTCTTCATCGGTGTAACCATTTATTTCAATAATTTCCATCCGGTCTTTTAGGGCCGAAGGGATAGGGTCGACGGAATTGGCTGTGGTGATAAACATCACCGAAGAAAGATCAAAGGGGATATTCAGATAATGGTCGCTGAAAGAAAAGTTTTGCTCGGGGTCCAATACTTCCAATAAGGCGGCCGCAGGATTCCCCCGGAAATCCGAACCGATTTTGTCCACTTCATCCATCATGAATACCGGGTTATTGGTGCCCACCTGTTTGAGTCCCTGGAGGATTCTTCCTGGCAAGGCCCCGATGTAAGTCCGACGGTGACCTCGAATTTCAGCTTCATCCCGGACCCCCCCAAGAGAGATACGAATGAATTTCCTGCCCAAGGCCCGGGCAATGGACCTTCCCAGAGAGGTTTTTCCTACTCCCGGAGGCCCGACGAAGCACAGGATAGGGCCTTTCATCTTGGGATTCAATTTTCGGACACTTAAGAATTCCAATATCCGCTCTTTGACCTTTATTAAGTCATAGTGATCCTCATCCAGGATCTTTTGGGCTTCTTTAACCTTGATCTTTTCCCTGGTTTTTTTGTCCCAGGGCAAGGAAATAATCCAGTCCACATAAGTCCGGATGATGGAGGTTTCGGCCGAATCAGGGTGCATCTGCTCCAGACGGGCGACCTGTTTTAAGGCTTCTTCCTTGGCCTCCTTGGGCATCCGCATCCCGTCGAGCTTGGTTTTATATTCTTTTAATTCAACTGTTTTTTCTTCGTAGTCCCCTAATTCCCGGCGTATAGCCCGAAGCTGCTCACGAAGGTAATATTCCCTCTGGCCTTTACCCATCTCCTCTTTAGCTTCGGACTGGATACGGGCCTGCACGGTAGAAACCTCCAGTTCCTTGGTCAAATATTCATTGATCCTTTGAAGCCGGGCCAGGGGATCGGACAGCTCCAAAATTTCCTGGAAAGCTTCTATCTTCAATCTCAAATTCGAAGCGACCAGATCGGCCAATTGCCCCGGATCTTCAATGCTGTTCAAAATGGCGGTGACGTCTGCGGAAAGCATGTTCTTCAAAGAGAGGATCTTTTCACTCTGCTCCCGGACATTGCGCATCAAGGCTTCGGTTTCAACCTGACTGCCGGGTGTGACTTGATCCGATAGCGGTTCGAATCGGACCTGGATGAATGGACGTAATTCCAAATATTCCAGGACCCTAACCCTGGTAATACCCTGAACCAGGATTTTCAAACTTCCATCCATAAGTTTCAAAGTCCTCAGGATGATGGCTGCTGTACCAATAGAATAGAGGTCCTCGGATTTCGGATCTTCGGTAAGGGTGTCTTTTTGGGCTGTTAAAAGAACCAAGCGGTCCTGGGCCACGGCTTTCTCCACGGCCAGGATGGAACCCTCTCTGTTTACCAGCAAGGGCAGGATGATGTTGGAAAAAACAACCACGTCCCTGACAGGAATCAAGGGAAGGACCGAAGGCAGGGCCAAGTCCTTAAAAGGCTCCCCGATAATCTTTTCCGTTTCAAAATCAATATCTTGAAAAGCCATAGTCTGTATCTAAGCGATAACAAAGCCTTTTTTAGTAATAGGACAGTAGAATTCCAGAGATCAAGAGAATGAGAAGAGGTACAAGCTTTAAGGTCTCAGGTTCAAGGGAACCCAACACCTTTACCCTGTTACCATTATCTTTGACTTTGTAACGTCAAGTCTAAATATTTATTGCCTGATCGTCAAGGGAATTAGCGAAAAGATGAAAAACATCCATATTTTACTTGACCTTTTTTAAGGGCCTGTGATAAAAATCTCTTTTTATTATATTTTTTGGATTGGTGAATGGAATGAAAGGGAGCAAGAAGAGAATTGCGCTGAACGCCAAAGGAATTCAGGAGGCCCTGATTCGAATGGCGGCCCAAATGGTTATCGATTCTCCGGAGACGGAACGATTGGTGTTGATCGGTATCCGGACCGGCGGGGCTTTTCTGGCCGATCGAATCCAAAAGCTTATCCAGGCCCAAAAAGGGACAGCTGTTTCCACTGGGGCTTTGGATATAACTCTTTATCGGGACGACTGGACGAGGATAAACCACAAGCCCATTGTCGGAAAGACGGAAGTGCCTGTTTGCCTGGATGATAAAACTATTATCTTGGTGGATGACGTACTTTATACCGGCCGAACGGTTCGGGCGGCCCTGGATGCCTTGATCGATTTCGGAAGACCGCGTCGTATTTCCCTGGCGGTTCTGGTTGATCGCGGGGGCCGAGAATTGCCCATCAGCGCTGATTATTTTGGTTTGCGGCTTGACGCCAAACCTGGAGAACGGGTCAATGTTTATTTGACGGAAATGGGGAAAAAAGATCAGGTGGTTGTTGAGGGTGGAAACGAGAGCAAAATTAATCGGACGGTCATTCATAAGAAAAAAAACGAAGGACACAAGGCTTACAGTTCAAAATTCAAGGTGCAAAGTTCAAAGTATTAAATTTGGGTTTTCCTTGACTCATGAACTTTGGACCTTTGAATCTAACGATTCTTTTTGTCACATTATTACCTATACAAACAGTTAACAGGAGTCCCTATGTCTTCAGAGAAAAAGGAATTTAAGGGCGACAAGGTTGGAGCGGTGATGGTGATCGGTGGAGGGATTGCCGGGATGCAGGCGGCCCTCGATCTGGCCAATTCGGGATATTATGTCTATCTCATTGAAAAATCCCCTTCGATCGGAGGCGGGATGGCCCAGTTGGATAAGACCTTCCCGACCAACGATTGTGCCATGTGAATTATCTCGCCCAAATTGGTCGAGGTCGGCCGACATATCAATATCGAGTTACTCACTTTATCTGAGGTAACGGCGATTTCCGGGGAAGAGGGAAATTTCACTGTCCAGGTACATCAGAAACCCCGCTATATCGATATGAATAAATGTATCGCCTGCGGATTATGCGCCGAGAAATGTCCCAAAAAAGTCAAGGACGCATATAATGAGGGTCTGGGGATGCGTAAGGCGGCCTATGTCAAATATGCCCAGGCCGTTCCCTTGAAATACGTTATCGATGAAGAAAATTGTATTTTTTTTCAAAAGGGGAAATGCCGGGCCTGCGAAAAATTTTGCCCCAGCAAGGCCGTCAATTTCGAGGATAAGCCGAAGGACCTGACCCTGCAGGTCGGGTCGGTCATTCTGGCCTCGGGATTTAAATGCTATGACCCAACCCAGTATGATGCCTATGCCTACGCCAAATTACCCAACGTGATCACGGCCATGGAGTTTGAACGGGTCCTCTCGGCCTCAGGGCCTTTCATGGGCCATTTGGTGCGTCCTTCCGACAAAAAGGAGCCTAAAAAGATAGCCTGGCTGCAATGTGTAGGGTCCAGGGATGTCAATCATGGCGACCACGGTTATTGTTCGGCCGTCTGTTGCATGTATGCCATCAAGGAATCCACCATTGCCATGGAACACAGTAAAGACAAGCTGGAATGCACCGTCTTTTACATGGATATTCGTTCCTACGGCAAGGACTTTGAACGCTATTACAACAAGGCCAAGGATCAGGGGGTGAATTTCGTCCGCTCCCGGATCCACGCGGTCAACCCTGTCCCCGGAACGGATAACTTGCGGATCACTTATGTCACCGAAAAGGGCCAGGTGGTCAGCGAGGATTTTGATCTGGTCGTCCTGTCGGTCGGGTTGGAGATTTCACAGGAGTCCGTAGCTCAAAGCACACAATTGGGACTGGCTCTGGACCATTATTCTTTCATTCAAAGCAATAGCTTTGCGCCGGTGGCCACTTCCGTTCCCGGCATATACGGCTGCGGGGTTGTTTCCGGTCCCAAGGATATCCCTCAATCGGTTATGGAGGCCAGCGCCGCGGCTTGTGCAGCCGCCCGCAACCTCTCTTCGGCCAGAAACACCCTGACCAAGGAAAAGATCGTGCCCAAACCCCGTATCGTGGCCGGAGAGCGTCCCAGGATCGGGGTCTTTGTTTGCAACTGCGGCATTAATATTGCCGGTGTGGTTAGGGTCCCGGAAGTGGTCGCCTATGCCAAAACCCTACCCTATGTGGAATATGTGGAAGAAAACCTGTTTACCTGTTCGCAGGACACCCAGGAGAAAATGAAAGAGGTGGTCCGGGAACACCGGTTGAACCGGATTGTTGTGGCCGCCTGCACACCCAGGACCCATGAGCCTCTTTTCCAAGAAACCTTGGTTGAGAGCGGCTTAAATAAATACCTCTTTGAAATGGCCAATATCCGCAATCAAAATTCCTGGGTCCATGCCAATAATCCAGATGCAGCGACCGTCAAAGCCAAAGACCTGATCCGTATGGCCATCTCCAAAGCGGCCCTGTTAGAACCTTTGCAGGAAACGGAGGTGGAAGTGGCCCAATCCGGCCTGGTGGTTGGAGGGGGTGTAGCCGGTATGACCGCCGCCCTGGAATTGGCCGAACAAGGTTATCAGACTTATCTGGTCGAGAAGTCTTCAAAGTTGGGAG
Source organism: uncultured delta proteobacterium (assembly GCA_963802945.1). Classification (GTDB taxonomy): domain Bacteria; phylum Desulfobacterota; class RBG-13-43-22; order RBG-13-43-22; family RBG-13-43-22; genus RBG-13-43-22. The sequence continues at coordinate 134,011 of CAWDKY010000030.1, read as the reverse complement.
GACAAGCCCTCAAGTTGAATACAACCTGGAGGGGAGAAGATATTCAGGGATATTTAAAGGGCCTGGTGCAAAAGGTTGACGACCATCCCCGGATCAAAACTTACACCGGGCATCAGATAACCCAGGTGGACGGATTCGTAGGCCAGTTTAAGACCCGTCTGTCAAGAATAGACGATCCCTCCGCCGTCACAGACTTGGAACACGGCGTTGTGGTTATTGCCATTGGGGCCGAGGAATTAAAACCTGAAGAATATCTTTACGGAAAAAATCCCAAGGTGCTGACCCATCTGGAGTTGGATCAGAAGATGGCCGGAAAAGACCCCTTGGTCGAGAAGGCGAATTCCATTGTTTTCATCCAGTGTGTCGGATCGCGGGAACCGGAAAGACCTTATTGCAGTAAGGTCTGCTGTACTCATTCGGTCCATTCGGCCCTTCAGTTGAAGGAAGAAAATCCGGATCGAGATATCTATATCCTCTTCCGAGACCTGAGGACCTTCGGGGAACGGGAGGATCTTTATAAACAGGCCCGTGAGGCCGGGGTCCTTTTTGTCCGCTATTCTCATGAAGAAAAACCGAAGGTGCAGGCCGATGGGAAAGGGCTGACCATCACGGTCAAGGATCAGGTCCTGGATCAAGATGTCAGGATTGAAGCCGATCTGTTGACCCTGGCCGGAGCCATTGTATCAACCAGGGACCATGAACTGGCCCAATTATTTAAAGTCCCATTGAATGAGGACGGCTTTTTTGTAGAGGCCCACGCTAAATTGAGGCCGGTCGATTTTGCCACCGACGGCGTTTTTTTGGCTGGCTTGGCCCATTATCCAAAACCTATTGAAGAATCCATTGCCCAGGCCCAGGCGGCTGTAGCCCGGGCAGTTACCCTGCTAGCCGGATTGAAGATTCAGGTAAGCGGCACCGTGGCCCAGACCAACCCGGATTGGTGCAGTCAATGTGGGATGTGTATTGCAATTTGTCCCTATTCAGCACCAGGTTGGAATGAAAGAACCGGGAAGGCTGAAATCAATCCGGCCTTATGTAAAGGATGCGGTCTATGTGTGGCTTCCTGCCGGTCGGGGGCTATTAATCTGAAAGGATTTGATCAGGGTCAAATCTTTGCCATGATCGAAGCGGCCTAAAAAAGGTACAAGGTATAAGGTGTAAGGTTCAAGGTAAAAGATAAACCCAACTCCATAATTGATGCCTTTCACCTTAAACCTTATACCTTGTACCATAGACCTTTTTCCGAAGGAAAACTTATGAACGAAACGTTTGAGCCGAAAATTATCGCTTTTTTGTGTAACTGGTGCAGTTATGGGGGGGCGGATCTGGCTGGGGTAAGTCGCTTACAATATCCCTCTAATATCCGTATAGTTCGCATTCCCTGTTCCGGAAGGTTGGATCCCAAATTCATCCTGGCCTCCTTTCGCCGCGGTGCTGACGGGGTCTGGATTTCAGGCTGCCATCCGGGAGACTGCCATTACATTGCCGGGAATTATTATGCCCGCCGGAAATTCGCCCTGATGAAAGGACTTCTCGAACACATGGGGATCGAATCCGGGCGCCTTCATTTTTCCTGGGTTTCTTCGGCTGAAGCCACCAAATTTCAACAAGTGGTTACCGAAGTTACCGAGGCGGTCAAGGCCCTGGGACCGGCCAAACATTATATCAAGCAAATGCCTGAGGTAGCTTAGATGCAGGAATACACCAAAAAAATACAAGAGATGGCCGGAAGGTTGCTTGCCGAAAAAAAGGTTGATGCCGTCATCGGCTTTCGGCAAGGAACTATTCCCATGATGAATGAGCCCATATTAGTCCGAGAGGCAGGCAGGGCTGGTCAACTTTACTGGGATTCTTTTTGCGGCGTTAATCTAGCCAATTATTTACCCAAACGGAAGGAGCGGTTGGCCATTGTCGCCAAAGGTTGCGATTCCCGAAATATCATCATCCATTTGCAGGAAGGACAGATCAAGAGGGAACAACTCCGCATCATCGGTGTCCCTTGCCGGGGAATGGTGGACCGGCAAAAGGTCTGGGCCAGGCTAGGGGGAAAAGAACCTATGCTGGTCGAGGAAACAGGTGATCAGATCCAAGTGGAAGGGAAAAATTTTAAAGATTCGTTTAAAAAAGCCGATCTTCTACAGGACAATTGCGCCATTTGTATTCACCGCAACCCCGTTCTCTACGACGAGTTGGCAGGGGAGTTAGTGAAGGAGCAAGAAGGGGTGGATCGCTATGAAGACGTTCGGGCTGTGGATGTTGTGGATGCCGAGGCCCGCTGGCAATATTTTGAAGAATTGATCCGGCCTTGTATTCGGTGTTATGCCTGTCGAAATGCCTGTCCCTTGTGTTATTGCCCGACCTGTTTTGTCGACGAATCACGTCCTCAGTGGATGGGAAAAAGTCTGGATCCCACGGATGTGCGGACCTTTCATTTTCTCAGGGCCTTTCACTGCGCCGGCCGCTGTACCGATTGCGGGGCCTGTGAACGGGCCTGCCCGGTGGGAATCAAGGTCCGTCAGTTCACCAAGAAATTAGAAAAAGACATCCTGGACCTTTATCACTTTGAAGCCGGGATGGTTTTGGAAGGGAGACCTCCTTTGGATGTCTTTCGGCCCGATGACCCGGAAGGGTTTATAAAGTAGCTTATAGCTGACAGCCTTAGCCTTCAGCCACTGCTCGAAAGTCGAAAGCTGGAAACTGACTGCTGAAAGCCGATTGCTGAGAGCTAAAAAGGATCGTTTATGATCGAAAAAGTTATCTCCAAAAAAGAATGGAATGACTGGCTGGAGGAACTTAAAAAATCTTTTGAGTTGCTTGGGCCGGCGGCTGAAGGGGATCAGGTCAACTTTGCCCCTCTGACGGAGGGAACCAAACCTGATTTTTCTTTTCAGAATACGAGGCTTTCTCCCAAGGGCCTGGTACAACCAGCCTCGGAACGAATGTTTAAGTTCACTCTGAACCCTGAAGACCCTGAGGCCCACATCTTAAAAGAGAATTCCGAAAAAAGAAAATCTCCGACTCTTGGCAGGAATTCGTCCCTGCGATGCCCGGGCTTATGATCTGGTCAGGAAAAATTTTGTTATGACCGATTACCAGGACCCCTGGTGGCAGCAAGGTCGGGAGCGTTTGATGCTTATGGGGCTGGGATGCAACCATCCTTGCTCGACCTGCTTTTGTTCCTCGGTGGGTGGCGGTCCTTTTGATACCGCCGGGTTGGATCTCCTGATGACTGATCTGGGGGAAAACTATTTGATCCGGTCTTGTACGGAGAAAGGGGAAGGGCTGTTGAAAACTTCTCCGGGAAAATCCGCTTCCGAGGAAGACCGGAACCAGGCCACCAAAATTCAACAACAGGCTGAGGCGGCCATAACCTCGAAGGTGCCGACCGATCACTTAAAGGATCGAGGGCTATTAGATTTATTCAACGCCCCGTTCTGGGATGAGGTCCAGTTCGCCTGCATCAATTGCGGAACCTGCACCTATTTGTGCCCGACCTGTTGGTGTTTTGATATCCAGGATGAGGTCCAGGGGACGGAAGGGATCAGGATGCGCAACTGGGATTCCTGTATGTATCCGCTGTTCACCCTGCATGGTTCGGGTCATAACCCGAGAGGGGAAAAAATCCAGCGGGTCAGGCAGCGATTCATGCATAAACTTAAATATTATGTTGATAAATATGGAAACGGTGTGGCCTGCGTAGGATGCGGACGATGTGTGCAATTTTGCCCAGTTAATATCGATATCCGGCGCGTTGGTCAACTGATGAATGATTACCAGGCCTGACCAAACCTAACGAAAATTTAAATTATATAAAAATTGGTTTTGTGTCTCAATAACATGTTTACAATAGCCTTAATTTATCATTCCTGCGAAAGCAGGAATCCAGGTCTAACATGCTGGATTCCGGATCGGGCCTGCCCCGCACTTGATACGGGGTCCGGAATGACAATCCTTTAAAGCAAGTACTGTTACACTACAATAGAGATATCTTCATAGATTTAAGAGTTTGTTTTTGATAGAGGGGGTGTAGTTGTGGGAAATCCGTATCTGCCTTATCCGGTCCGCATAGACCGGATCATTACCGAAACCGAAGACAGAAATCTAAAAACATTTAAGTTTGTATTTCTTAATCCGGAAGATGAAAATAAATTCTCTTACCATCCGGGACAGTTTGCCGAACTTTCCATTGCCGGGAAGGGGGAAATCCCCATTGGTATCGCCTCCTCGCCGACTGAAAAGGGATTTCTCTTGTTTACGGTAAACAAGGTGGGCTTGGTAACCACTTTCTTACACAACATGAAAGAAGGCGATATTATGGGGGTCCGGGGGCCAATGGGCAACTGGTACCCGCTGGACCAGATGGAAGGAAAGAATATCGTTATCGTGGCCGGGGGTTTTGCCTTTACCACCCTTCGGTCAACGATCGTTTATCTTCTCGATCCGGCCAATCGCAGCCGATTCAAGGATATTACGGTTATCTATGGGGCCCGTACTCCCGGTATGCTGCTTTACAAAGATGAGCTGGCTTCCCAGGCAGCCAGGGACGATATCAAGGTCCATATTACCGTTGACGGGACCGATGACCCGGATTGGAAATATAATATCGGCTTTGTGCCGGCCATTACTGAAAAGAAGGCCCCGAGTGCCGAAAATGCTTACGCCTTGGTCTGCGGGCCGCCGATTATGATTAAATTTACCCAGCCGGCTCTGGAAAAACTGGGGTTTCCGGCCGAGCGGATTATCATGAGTCTCGAAAACCGGATGAAATGCGGTATCGGGATGTGCGGTCGGTGCAGTGTGGGCCCGGAATTCGTCTGCAAAGACGGCCCGGTCTTTACCCTGGCCAAGCTGAATACCCTACCCAAGGAATATTAACAGGTTGCTGAAGCCGGGTACTGCCCCGAAGGGGTGGGAGTGAGACGAGATGCAGGGCGAACAAAAAGGCCTATCAATCCCGCCAACAGCGGGATTGCCCTCATTCCTCAGGGTTTGCGCGCCTTGTTTCTGGAGCTTTTTACTGAGCCGTCCGATTTAATAACTTTTTACGAGTTCATCAATATTAAAGGGATCAAAAATTAAAATTCCGCCTTTATTGGGATTGACCCTTTGAACTACAACGATTTTAGAGAGGTTTAAGCCATGTTAAGTCTGATGCGGAAACATGCCCAATCTTGGATCATCAAGTTGGCCCTTGGTGCCATTGTTATCGTTTTTTCTTTATGGGGGATCGGCAGTTTTCGCAACGAAAAGGCCTCACAGGTGGCCAAGGTTAACGGGAAAACCATCTCGGTTAATGAATATCAACAAGTTTATCGAGAGACCCTGGATAGGATCAAAGATGTTTATGGCCAATCCTTAGATGAAAAGACCATGTATTCCCCGGAATTCAAGAAAAAAGTTCTGGAAGGCCTGATAGAAAAAAGGCTTATTCTGGAGACGGGAAAGGCTTTGGGGTTTTCGGTGACTTCGGATGAACTGGCCCGAACCATACAACAGATGCCGTATTTTCAGGAAAACGGCAAATTTAGTCTTTTTAAATATAAAAGAATGCTGCAGATGAAGCGTATGACTCCCGAAATGTTTGAGGCCGAACAAAAAACGGCCATGCTTCTGGAACGGGTCAACACTTTCTTAACTGATTTTGTCAAGATCGAACCGGAAGAGATCCGCTATTTTTATTCCTTCCTGAACGATGAAGTTAATGCCTACTTTTTGCCTTTTAAAAAGGAGGACTATAAGAATCAGATCGTTATTACCCAGGAACAATTAAAAACCTATTTTAACCAGAATCAGTCCCGATATCGAACACCGGTTCAGGTTCGGATGGCTTATCTGGATACCAACCCGAAAGATTTTGATTCCAAGGTGACGGTGACTGACAAAGAGGTTCAGGAATATTATCAACAAAACCAGCAAAAATTTCTCGATACAAAGACCAATAAACCTCTGCCTGTGGAAAAGGTTCAGGATAAAATACGGACCGTTTTGAAATCAGATAAGACCCGTGAACTGGCCCGCCAAAAGGCCGAAGAGGTTTACGATCAAGTCCTTACTAAAGGCAACCTGAAAGTTTTCGGGAGGGAATTCAAGGTTCCGATCAAGGAGACAGATTGGATGACCTACGGAGTAAAACTATCCGGGATTGAGGGCGTCAAAGAATTTAATCAAAAGGCCTTCTCTTTAAAAAAAGGGGAATTGGCTCCGGTTGTGGACTTAAGTGACGAGTGGGGCTTTGTCATCCTTCAAGTGACGGATCGCAAGGAATCTCAACTGATGACTTTAAGCCAGGCTGAATCCCGAGTCAAAGAGGATTTATTAAACGAAAAAGCCGCCCAAAAGGCCCTGTCAGAGGCCGAGACCTTTTTAAAAGAACTCCGCCAGAAGAAGGACATTCAGTTGATAGCCAAGGAAAGGAATCGAAAGCTGGAAGAGACGGGTTTTTTCTCCCGGGCAAAGAATCATCCTTCCTGGGCGGATACTCCCGAAGTACAAGAGATATTGTTTTCCATCGGGCCTTCCAGTCCGGTCATTGAAAAACCTTTTAAATTAGGGGCTGATTATGTGGTCGTTGTTTTTAAAGAATCCCGTCCGGCCTCTATGGAAGATTTTAAAAAAGATGAGGAACGTTTTTCCCAAGCCCTCCAACAACAAAAAAAAGCGGCCATCTTCGAACAATGGAGCCGCTGGCTGCGGGATAAGGCCAAGGTAAGCATTAACCAGGATCTTTTGTAAACAGGCTGATGAAAAATGCCCATCTGCGGTGTTGCCCTCATTCCTCATCATTTCAACGTACTTCTATGTACGTCTCATTCCTCGGAATTTCGGGCGCCTTGCATCTGGACATTTTTGGTCAGCCTGTGTAAAAAATGATCCGCTCAATAAATCCCCTTGATGATTATTTCCAATTATGAATATCTTCCAAAGGGCTCGAAAGAACATCGTTATTAAATTCATCTCGGAAGCCTTGATTCGTTCCTTGGCTTTTCTTTTTATCATCGTGGCCGCTCGTTTTTTGGGAGATCGGGACTTCGGGCAATACTCTCTGGCCTTTTTTTTCGCCGGATTGATGACGATCTTTTCCGATTTAGGGTTGAACACGGTCCTGATCCGCGACGTTTCACGAGATCATCATCTCCTGGGCCGCTATGCCGGCAATATCTTTTTTATCAAAATAATGTTTTCCATCGGTTTACTCCTGATAGCTCCCGGCATCCTCTTTCTTCTGGGATACTCGAGAGAAATCATTTTAATGATTCTCCTCAGTATGGTTTATATGCAGATGATTTATCTGATAGAGTTTTTCGTTGCCCTGACCAACAGCCTGGAAAAGATGGAATATGAGCTTTTGATCAGAGGATTGTCTAAGTGCCTGGTCGTAGCCATCCCGATCATTTTTCTTTGGCTGGGGTATGGTTTGTGGGGGCTTCTGTTGACCCTGGTCGGCGCTTACGGCATCAGTTGCTTTTTGTCCGGATGGATTATCAGGACAAAGATCACTCCGCTGGTACTCTATCATGAAACAGATTTGTGGAAACAAATCCTTCGTTCGGCCTGGCCTATCGGGTTGTCAAGTCTCTTTATAACGGTTTATGCCAGAATCGACATAGTCATGCTGTCCTTGTTCGGGTTCTCTCCGTCTGAAATAGGGTGGTATTCCATCCCGGTAAAGATCGTTGAAATATTTTCCTTATTTCCCTTTTTAATTATGGCGGGTCTGTTTCCCATTTTTTCTGTTTTGACTTTTAAAGATCGAGAAGCTTTTAAAAGGAGTTATCAAAAAGCCCTGATTTATCTTACTATGGTCTCTATCCCTTTGGTTCTGACCACCTTCTTCTTGTCCGATTTCTTAGTGCTTTTTTTCTTCGGCCCGACCTTTGCCAATTCGACCCCATCCTTGAAAATTCTGATTTTGGCCGTACCGTTTATTTTTATTAATTATGTTTTAATCAACACCTTGATTGTCCTCAATCAGGGGAAGATAATTACCTGGGGAAGTGGATTGGCCCTAATTTTTAACGTCGTCATCAATATCATCGTTTTGCCCGGATATGGATATCTGGGGGCCAGTTGGACCACAGTAGCCACTGAGATATTGCTCTCGATTTGCTTCTTGGAATTCCTACAACATTTCTTTCTGCACCTTCCCCTTTTGAGGTTTACTCTGAAGCTGGGAGTAAGCGGAGGATTGATGGGCCTTTCCCTTTGGGGGCTGAAGAGCTATCCGTCGGCTGTGATCTGGGTCACAGCTTTTTTGGCTTATGGATTAGGGCTTGTCCTCTTTCGCCTAGTTATTCGGGAGGATTGGCAGCTTTTAAAACAAATCCTGACTCAACCCCTGGCCGAGTCAGGGGCTGAACCGGGGGTTGATTCTTGATGGAATTTTTAGTAAAGATAGGGAAGTTCAAAAAGGAACCTACGAGTTCTTAGTCATGAAAATCGCCATTGATGTTCGAACCGTTCTGCCCAACCGCTCAGGAGTGGGGAATTATGTCCTCAACCTCGTCCAAAATTTGAGGCAAGTCGACCCGGAACCCATTTATTATTTCCTGGCCCAGAAAAAAAATCTTTTCCTGCTAGGGAATCTGGCCAGGGAACAAAATCCACTACTGACAATATTTTCTCATGAGAATCATCCCCTGAGTGACTTTTGGGAATATTTCATTCTGCCCATCCGGTTGAAGATGATGGGGATCAATGTGTTTCATGGCCCTGCTTCCTTGATACCTTTCAGGAAGGATCATTGCGGGTTGGTCGTGACTATCCATGATCTGGTGGCTTTCCTCTTTCCGGAAACCATTCCCCTGAAATATGGGGCCTATATGCGCTACCTGCTGAGACAGGCGGTTAAGAAGGCCGATAAGATTATCGCCGTATCTCATCACACCAAAAAGGATTTAATCCGAATCTTAAAAGTGCCTTCAGAGAAAATTGTGGTTATTCATGAGGCTCCTTCTCCGATTTTTTTCCCTTACAACAAAGAGGAGGCTCAAGCCAGGCTTAAACAACAATATGGAATCACCAAAAAATTTATTTATCATCTGGGTAATATTGAGCCTCGAAAAAATTTGATCGTTTTATTAGAATCCTTCACCCGGGTCTGTCAAGATCTGGGCAATGAATATCAATTAGTGGTGAGCGGTCAAAAAGGATGGTTGACTCGTTCTTTAAGCCATTTTTTAAAAAATTATCCTGCGCAGGATCAAGTTCTTTTCACCGGATATGTCCCTATGGAACACATTCCCATGTTTATGAACAGCGCCGAGCTCTTTGTTTTTCCTTCTCTTTATGAAGGATTCGGTTTGCCGGTCCTGGAGGCCATGAGTTGCGGCACGCCGGTCATCTCTTCCGATCGCTCTTCTATCCCGGAAATTGTGGGCTCAGCCGGTATTCTGGTTAATCCGACCGATATCCAAGAACTGGCTGATCGTATCGTCGGGTTGTTAAGAAACCCGGAAGAAAAAATGCGATTGAGCCAGTTGGGCAAAGAACAGTCCGCCCGATTTTCTTGGTATGAAGCCGCACGGAAAACCCTCGACGTTTATCGATCGGTGAACAGACATGAGAATCCTTTTTGATGCCAGAGTCCTGGGAAAGGACATGCATGGGATTGCCCGCTATTGTCTGAATCTGCTTCACCAGCTGCTCGCCAAGGACAGGGGCGACGAATACCTGATCCTGATCAGCCAATCCAAAATTCAAGAATGGTTTACCCCTGCGGTTCCGGTACGCTGGTTTTCGACTTCGATTCCCCTATACGGCTTGCAAGAACAGATCCTGCTTCCAATTCATCTTCGAAAGGAAGTCTTTGATCTTTTCCATTCACCCACCTTTACCATTCCTTTGCTCTTTTCGCCTAAGGGGATCATGACCATTCATGATCTGATTCCCATGCTTTTTCCAAAAGATTACGGTCTCGGTCATCGTCTTTTTTTTCGGTTAGTTATGCGCAGGGCCGTGGCCCGTTGTCAAAAGGTTTTTACCGTTTCAGAACGATCAAAGAACGATATCATCACCCTTCTCCAGGGAAGGGGAGAGCGGGTGGTGATTACCCCCAATGGCTTGGACTCCCATTGGGCTCCCAAACCTTTGGAACCGTCATTTATTCGTCGTTATCAGCTGGATCAGGGCTATCTTGTTTTTGTCGGCAATCCAAAACCACACAAAAATTTCTCCCGGGTACTTTCTGCCTTTGAATTATTGATTAAAGATAACTCTTATCCCGGAAAACTAGTCGCTATTGGAATCCCGCCCGGGAACCTATCCACCGGCTTAAAGAATCGGGTTTTATTTCTGCCCCAATGTAACGACCAGGATTTGAGCCTGTTTTACTCAGGGGCCGAACTGTTAGTGGCCCCATCGCTTTATGAGGGATTCGGTCTTCCGGTTTTGGAAGCCATGGCCTGTGGCTGCCCGATCCTGATTGGAGATCAGGGGGCCTTGCCGGAAATTGCCGGAGAGGCAGGTTTTCAGGTGAATCCTTATGATATCCATGCTATAAAGGAAGGGATTCGGGAAATCCTTCTTCACCAAGATCTTAGACAAGCCTTAAGGGAACGAGGGTTAAAACAGGCCAAGCAATATTCTTGGGAGAAGACAGCGCGAATCGTTTTAGAAACCTATGACTCCTTAAAAAAAACAGAATCCAGGAGTCAGAATCCAGAAGTCAGAATAAAAGTTAACAAACCTTAAACCTTGAATCCGAAATGTTTAAAACAAATTTGACTGAAGAAGTTGAGGCGAACCGAAAAACCTTGTCTACCCTTAAGGTGGCTCTGGTCCATGACTGGTTGACCGGCATGCGAGGAGGAGAAAAGTGTCTGGAGATCTTTTGCGAGATTTTCCCTCAAGCTAACCTTTATACGCTCCTCCATGTCAAGGGATCCGTTTCTCCGATTATTGAAAAACATCGGATCCAGACCACCTGGGCCCAGCACCTTCCCGGGGTTGAAAAAAAATATCGTCATTATCTTCCCCTTTTCCCCTTAGCCCTGAGGAGTATCCATTTAAAAGGGTATGATTTGGTTTTGTCCGGCAGTCATTGTGTGGCCAAGGGCGTCCGCGTGTTTTCGCCCACTATCCATATATCCTATATTTTCACTCCCGTCCGTTATATCTGGGATATGTACGACATCTACTTTGGTAAGGATTCCTCTGCGGGAATATTGGTCAAGGTGGTGATGCCGTTCGTGGCCGCGATACTCCGGCGTTGGGATGTAGGTTCCAGTCAGAGGGTGGATTATCTCTTGGCTGATTCTGAAAATGTCCGCCGGCGAATTTTAAAATATTACCATCGAGAGGCCGAAGTCATTGCGGTTCCGGTGGACACGAAACATTTTGACTTGTCTTTTCAACCCCGGGGCTATTATTTGATGGTTACGGCTTTAGCACCTTATAAACGCGTTGATCTGGCCGTCCGGGCTTTTAATCGAAGCCAGAAGTCTTTAATCATTGTCGGGACCGGACCATTGATGGACTCTTTAAAAAAGGAATCCGGCAAAAACATTACCTGGTTAGGGTGGCAGCCGAATGAAAATTTAAAAAAACTTTATGGAGAATGCCGGGCCTTGATTTTCCCCGGTGAAGAAGATGCCGGGATCACGCCGTTGGAGGCCCAGGCTTCCGGCCGACCGGTGGTGGCTTTCGGCCGCGGAGGGGCTTTGGAAACAGTGGTTCCCCTTGAGGAATATCTTGAAGGACGGAGGGATTTTTTCAGCGGGATCTTTTTTCAGGAACAGACGGAAACCGCTCTGCTGGAGGCCGTGGAGAGGTTAGAGGCGCACGCCCATCTTTTGGACCCGGTGAAGATGCGCAACCATGCCCTGCAGTTTGATAGAGAAGTTTTTAAGGATCGTATCATTCGGACCATCAGTGAAAAAATATTTAAAACGCCTTAAAATAAATTAGTTCCGGGCTAGGCGTTACGGGTTTCGGGTTATGTTTATTTGGCATCATTTTTTTAACCCACAACCTGGAACTCGCAACCAGAAACAATCATAGGGAAAGAAAAGTTTTCCAGAATCCAAAATGTAAAAATTAAACGGAAATTCGACCATGAAGAAACGTGCCTTGATTACCGGAATAACCGGTCAGGATGGAAGTTATTTATCCGAACTTTTACTTTCCAAGGGATATGAGGTCCACGGCATTGTCCGCAGAATGGCTTTAGAAGACCCTCTCCATCGTCTTTGGCGGCTCCGTCATATCCTGGATAAAATTACCCTCCATGCTGGTTCCATGGAAAGTTACCCCAGCATCTTCAATGTGATCGAAACGATTGAGCCGGACGAATGTTATCATTTGGCGGCCCAGAGCTTCGTCAGTTATTCCTTTGAAGATGAATTTTCGACCATCAGCACCAACATCAACGGGACTCATTATTTATTGTCATCCATAAAACGAAAGGCCCCCCATTGCCACTTTTATTTCGCCGCATCCAGCGAGACCTTTGGAAAGGTCAGAGAGACCCCGCAGGATGAAAATACGCCTTTCCATCCTCGTTCCCCCTATGGGATTTCCAAGGTAGCCGGCTTTGAACTGACTCGGAATTACCGGGAAGCTTACGGCTTACATGCTTCCTGCGGCATTTTATTTAATCATGAATCTCCCCGCCGGGGCCATGAATTTGTTACCCGTAAAATAACTTCTCAGGCCGCTTTAATTAAATTAGGTAAAGAGAAAAAGATCAAACTGGGGAATATTCAGGCCAAGCGAGATTGGGGACATGCCCAGGATTATGTCCGGGCCATGTGGATGATGCTTCAACAGAAAAAGCCGGATGACTATGTCATTGCCACCGGGAAATGCCACAGCGTAGAAGATTTTTTAAAAAAGTCCTTCTCTTTGCTGAAATTGGATTTTCGGGACTATTTGGAAATCGACAAAACTCTTTATCGTCCCTCGGAAGTCATGGTCCTGCAGGGGAACTATTCCAAGGCAGAGAGAGTCCTTGGCTGGAAGCCGACCATCACCTTTGAGGAGTTGATCCAGGAAATGGTTGAAAGCGATATGAACTTATACTCCTGAAGGAGTTGGAATCCCTTTCAACGCCGTGGAAAATAATAAATGGATCGTTCTTCGGTAAAGAGTTTCATTTTTTTAGTAGTATGCCTCAAATCCAATTTTTTTCGAGGTAATGGATCATGAACTTGTTTACGCTTTTTTCCTTTCTATCCGCGGCGATCTATCTTTGCCTTGGTCTATATGCCTGGAGGAAGGAACCTGGAGTAAGACTGACCCAAGTCTTTTTTCTGCAGTGCCTAAGCCTGGCCGTTTGGGCCTTCTTTTATGCCCCGGTTTTTCAAGCATCCAACAAAGAAACCCTTTGGTTCTGGTACAAGATGTCCTCCTTGGGGTGGTGTACCATAGGGGGAATCAGCCTGCACTTTTTTATGCTTCTCTGTGGAAAGGAAAGGGTTCTGAAGAAACCTTGGATTTATATTTTTCTCTATCTTCCCGGTCTTATTCTGGTCTATCAGGCCTGGACCGGAATTGTTATCGCCAAAGATTTTATTCCCGGGGCCTTGGGCTGGATCGAGATTCCTGCCCCTGATTCTTTTTGGTATTGGTTTCATGTCTCCAATCTGTGGGCTTGCATTATTATCGGCCTTTACCTGTTCTGGCAAAGGGGGAAGACCTCCAGTCTGGCCCGTGAGAAGGCCCAGACCCGTCTCATTTTGACCAGTGCCGGCTTGGTGATTATCGGTTTTACCGTCAATATGATCCTGCCGGTATTTGAGGTAAAAAATTTACCTGCTATCGCTCCGATAATTCTTCTCTTATGGGCCATAGCCGTCTGGAGATCCATGGTAAAATATCGTTTGATGGTCCCCTCTCCTAAGATTGCCGCTGAAGAAATCATTACCCGAATGAAAGACCTACTGCTTTTGATAAACACATCCGGAGAAATCATCCAGACCAATCCCCAGACCGAGGCTCTGCTGGGTTATGGGGAAGAAGAGCTCCCTGGAAAGAGATTGGAAACGATTATTTCCGACAGCGGCCTGGTCGCCGACATGAGAGATTCCTTGAAAAATAGAATAGCCACCTGCCCGGATAGAGAGACCCTATTGAAAACTCGAGCCGGAGAAACGCTTCCGGTTTTTATTTCCGCATCCATCCTCCGTGATGATTTTAAAGATCCCATCGGGTTGGTGTTGGTCGGTCGTGACTTGAGGCAGACCAAGGCCTTACAACTGGAGATCGCTGTTCGTAAAGAAGCCGTAAGGGAATTGATCAAGGGGCGAGAACTGTTGGAAGGGCAGGTAAAGGAAAGGACTAAAGACCTGATCAAAGCCAATAAAAAACTGGAAGCCGAAATTAATGAGCGCAAACTTTCGGGAGAATCCCTCCGTCGCTCCGAAGAGCGCTATCGCTCCATCTTGACCAGCATCGAAGACGGGTATTATGAAGTGGATTTGGCTGGCAATACGACCTTCTGCAATGCCGCTCAATGCCGGATGCTCGGCTATCCGGAGGAGGAGCTGATCGGATTAAATAACCGGCAATATATGGACGAGGAAACTGCCAAGAAGGTCTATGAGATTTTTAACCGGGTTTACCGCACCAGTTTGCCTGAGAGAGGATTTGACTGGGAGCTGATCAGAAAGGATGGATCAAAAATTTATGTAGAGACCTCGGTCTCCTTAATCCTGGATTCCGATCATCAAAAGATCGGCTTTCGAGGGATTCTAAGGGATGTCACCCGCCAGAAGCAGGCTGAAGAGGCGTTAAAAGCCATGTCCTTGGTGGATGACCTGACCGGGATTTATAACCGCAGAGGATTTTTAACCCTGGCCGAGCAGGAATTAAAAATCGCCAATCGAATGAAAAGGGAGACCTTTTTACTTTTCGCCGACCTGGACGATTTGAAGGGGATTAATGATACCTTCGGACATTTGGAAGGGGATCAGGCCTTGAAGGATATTGCCCGAATTTTAAAAGAGTCCTTTCGTGATCCGGATATCCTGGCCCGAATCGGGGGGGATGAGTTTGTGACCCTGGCTATAGAGGGGGCCACAGAAGGCGGGCCTGAGTTGCTCCTGGAGAGGCTGCGAACTAACCTTAATTTTTATAATAAGGGATCAGGGCGTCCTTATAAGTTGTCCTTGAGCATGGGTGTTGCCGGATATGATCCAGAGCACCCGATTTCCATTACAACCCTTTTATCCCAGGCCGATAAAAATATGTACGAGGAAAAACAGGGGAAAAAGAAAAACACCCAATTGAGGATAGAATTCTAATCACATTCTTCTTTCATCACCTTTCTTCCTTCAGCCTTAGGTCTTCTGTCTATCCACCTGTTTCATATCTTAACTCGCTGCAAACGTAAGGAATTGCTGACCACGGAAACCGAACTGAAGGCCATGGCCGCCGAAGCCAGAATCGGATTGAGCAATATCCCCCAGAAGGGATAGAGGATTCCGGCGGCAATGGGAATACCCAGGACATTGTAAAAAAAGGCCCAGAAGAGATTCTGACGAATGGTCAGGATGGTCCTTTTGGACAGTTTGACGGCCGTGGCAATGGCCCGCAGATCATCTCGGATCAAGGTAATGTCCGAGGCTTCCATGGCTACATCCGTACCCGTACCGATGGCAATGCCTACATCGGCCTGGGCCAGGGCCGGGGCATCGTTGATGCCGTCTCCCACCATGGCTACCTTTTCCCCTTGTTCTTGAAGTTTTTTGATCTGTTCGGTCTTGTCTTGAGGAAGGACTTCGGCCAGGACCCGGTCGAGATGGAGTTGCCGGCCGATAGCTTGGGCAGTTTGTTGATTGTCACCGGTGAGCATAACCACGTTCAGCCCCATTTTTTTGAGTTCAGACAGCGCCTCAGTCGACTGATCCTTAAGGGTATCGGCCAAAGCGATTAGACCTATTATTTTGCCGTTCTTAGCGGCAACCATCAGAGTTTTTCCCTGTTCAGCCAGGGCATCGGCCGAGACCTGAACGGGCGCCAAATCCAGACCCCGTGATTCCATCAGGCGTTGGTTGCCGATCAGAATTTCTTGTCCTTCCCATTTTGCCGTAACGCCTTGTCCGGAAAGGGCCTCGAAGTGATTTACACTCATCAATGCCAATCCTTCTTCTCTGGCCTTTCGCACAATAGCTTCTCCAAGGGGATGTTCGGAATTTCTTTCCACCGAGGCGGCTAAGGCCAGAATAGCCTTGGTCTCGAATCCTTCCATGGGGATGATATCGGTTACAGCCAACTCTCCTTTGGTCAGCGTTCCGGTTTTATCAAAAACTATGGTAGTCAATTTGTGGATCGATTCCAGGGTTTCTCCTCCTTTGATCAGTATGCCGTTTTCCGCCCCTTTGCCGGTTCCCACCATGATGGCTGTCGGTGTGGCCAGACCCAGTGCACAAGGACAGGCAATGATCATCACGGCCACAAAATTAAGTAAGGCGTAGGTCAGGGTAGGGGGAGGGCCCCAAAAATACCAGATGATAAAGGTCAGCACTGCAATCCCCATGACGATGGGCACAAAAATACCGGCCACCTGGTCGGCCAGTCGCTGGATCGGGGCTTTGCTGCCCTGGGCCTGTTCCACCAGTCGGATGATCTGGGACAGGGCCGTTTCTTCTCCTATGCGGGTGGCCTCAAAAACAAAACTGCCGTTTTTGTTCAGGGTGGCTCCGATCACTTCGTCTCCTGGGTTTTTATCCACCGGCAGGCTCTCGCCAGTCAGCATGGATTCATCCACGGCCGAGTGGCCTTCCTGGATTTTACCGTCAACCGGGATTTTTTCTCCCGGACGAACCAAAACAAGATCTCCCTTTTGTACCTGCTCTACGGGAATATCCTTTTCTTGATTGTCCCGCCTGACCCTGGCTGTCTTCGGCGCCAGTCCTATCAACTTACGAATGGCCTCGGAAGTCTGCCCCTTGGCTCGGGCTTCGAGCAACCGCCCCAACAAGATCAAGGCGATGATCATGGCCGCACTGTCGAAATAGATTTCGGGCTTCAGGCCGCTTTGATGGAAGAACGAAGGGAAAAAGGTGGCCAGGGAAGAATAGCCATAGGCAGATAACGTCCCTACGGCGATCAGGGTGTTCATATCGGCCATACCGTGGCGGGCTGCCATCCAGGCCCCGGTCAGAAACTGCTTGCCGGCCCAGAATTGCACCGGTGTGGTCAGGATAAAGAGGATATAGAACAAAATGTCATGCGGGACATTCTTCAGATAAGGGATGTAATGGGGCATAGATAGGATCATGATCAGGATACCCAGAATAACACTGAAGATAAATTTCTTTTTAAGCAGGCTTAGTTCCTTTTGACGTTCTTCCCGCTCTTTGTCTCGAAGTCCGGCCCGGGCCAGGCCGCGAAACTGATAACCAGCTTCCTCGATAGCCTGACGAAATTTTTCCAGGTCGACTTTCTTCGGGTCATAAGTCACCTGGGCCTTTTCGGTGGCGAAGTTAACGGCTGCTTTTTCCACCCCTTCCAAATCACCCAGGGCCTTTTCCACCCGCAACACACAGGCGGCACAGCTCATCCCGCCTACGGACAGGGAGGTCTGTTCCAAGTCTTTATTGGCTGCTTCAGATTCCATACCCTTATACCTAATGACTTTTAGGTCTTAGTTTCTTTATTCATATGATAATCAGCCTTAAACTATTGTCAAATTTAAAATCGATTTCAAAATCAGCAAGATGGGAAAAATTATTGACTTTTAGCCAGTGAACAGGTAGGGATTTAAAAAAACCAAATGGTCTTGTTGGTCACCCTTTTTTAAAAGGAGTTCCAATGGAAAAATAATAAAACCCATTTTTCCCAAGGGAGAGGTGGGATTTTTATTTTCTTCAGCCAGGTTAATGAAAATCATAGGAGGCCTTGAGTGAGATGGTGGCTTAGGCCGGGAAGATGGCTAAGCTCAAAATCAGATCAAGGGGATGAAATGAAGAAAAGCGTCGAGTCTATCCTCAGAACCACTTTTAAACTGAGGAGAAATGAAGGTAGCGACAAGGTCACAAGCCTTGAGGAGGCCATAAGGAATAGTATCGAGGCAGGGATGAAGCTGCATATTCGTGAGGGTGCCGGCGCAGCTACCCGAGAGGTTCTGAGGCAGTTCTGGAGTAAGGCCCCAGGGTTCACTTTGATTACGAGTTTGCTCTCCAGTTATGGGATAGGCATGATACATGGTGGTCTGGCAAGAAAGGTTATTACGACCCTCTGCGCTGAAGGACATCCGGCCATGAGGCCGGTCCGTGTGGTTCAGCGGGCCTACACCGAGGGGGGGATAGAGATTGAAAATTGGTCCCTCTATTCATTTGTCCAGAGGTTAATGGCCGGGGCCTTTGGCGTTGGTTTTATGCCGACTAAATCTATCATGGCCAGCAGTATGGCTGAAGAAAATGAAGACTCTTTTCAGGTGATCGAAGACCCCTTTGGAAGTGGAAAGAAGCTGGGGCTGGTCAAGGCCTTGAATCCTGACATCTCCTTGGTTCACGGCTGGGTCGCTGATCGCTATGGAAACACGATCACCGGTCCGGCAAGGGGTGCTGGAGAGGACGCTTGGGGGCCAAAGGCCAGCCTGAATGGAGCCTTGGTAACGGTAGAACGATTGGTATCGACCGATTTTATAAGACGCCACGCCTTTTTGGTTGATATCCCCGGCTACCTGGTAAATTCAGTTTCGGTCTGTCCTATGGGAGCCCATCCAGGGTGCTTGGTTAACCCCGGCTTGAAAGGGGTTGAGGTCTACGGAGAAGACTACGAATTCCAGGCTGAAGAGCGAAAGGCAGGTGAGAACCGGAGAAAGTTTGATGACTGGATAAGGCAATGGGTACTGGATTGTCCATCTCACGATGATTATTTGCGTAAATTGGGACGGGGGAGGACTGCCTATCTTAAAAGACGAGCGCTCAAAGATTCTTGGAAAGACGAATTAAGTGTAGTTTTAGGATCACCTTTTATGGATGAGGAGGTCAACCCAAGGGAATTGATGGTCTTGGCAGCCGCTCAGAAGATAAGAGAAAAATCCATTCAATATGGATACGAGACCATTTTGGCCGGGGCGGGAACGGCAGGGCTGGCCGCCTGGACAGCCTGCTATCAACTAAAAGAACAAGGCCGCGATGCCAATTTGTTATTAGGCTCCGGCTTCTGGGGCTATTCACCCCGGCCGGGCGATCCAAGCGTATTGAACATTCCTACTATGGCCACTTGCCAGATGATGACTAACATCGTGGACTCTTACGGTGTCTTTGTCGGCAGTAATAACAGCAAATGTCTGGCTGTCATCGGTGGGGGTGAGATCGATAAACATGGCAACGTTAACTCTACCAAGATACCAGGCAGGCTTTACCTCACTGGAGCAGGTGGCAGTAATGATGCCGTCAATGCCGCCGAAGTGATAGCGGTAATGAATCAATCAGCAACCCGGTTTGTGGAAAAAGTGCCTTATATTACCTGCCCCGGCTATAGAGTAAAAACG
Source organism: uncultured delta proteobacterium (assembly GCA_963802945.1). Lineage (GTDB taxonomy): Bacteria > Desulfobacterota > RBG-13-43-22 > RBG-13-43-22 > RBG-13-43-22 > RBG-13-43-22. The sequence goes on along the minus strand of CAWDKY010000030.1, from coordinate 114,570 downwards.
CTGGTGTCCGATTTTGGAATCTTTGAGAAGTTAGGAGGAGATGACGAGTTAACTCTAACCGGTTGCCTTAATAATTCAGAAAGGCCCGCTCTGGCTGATAAGATTAAGCTTATCAAAGAAAAATGCGGTTGGTCTCTTAAAGTGTCGTCTGCTGTTAAGGCCATACCCATCCCGGATCATGGTGAGCTGGTTGTACTGAGAGCCCTTGACCCTAAAGGTTATTTCAGGTCTTAAAAAGTGGGGCAGGGGAATAGTCGAAACGTGGCTGATCTTAAAAACGTGACTATTTTATCAAGAATAGGGGGCTAAAAGATGGGTGAAAGATTAAAAGACAAAGGTGCCGTAGTGGTTGGTGGCGGTGGAGGCATAGGTGGGGAAATCGCTTTGGCCTTAGCCGTCGAAGGAGCTAAGGTGATTGTTAATGATCCAGGAGGAGCCAGAGATGGAACAGGTTCTGATACGTCAATGGCGGATAAGACGGTGGCCAGGATCAAGAAGATCGGTGGTATCGCCGTTGCTAATTACGCCTCGGCAATTGATTATAACGCCGCCAGGGAAATTGTTACCAATTGTCTGGACAATTTTGGTCGCCTTGATATTCTGGTCAACGCCGCCGGCATTAACCGAGAGAAGATGCTTTGGAACATGACGGATCAAGATTGGGATATGGTGCTTAAGGTTCATCTCTATACTAATTTTAATACGATCAGATGGGCGGCAGGGATCATGAGAGAGCAGAGGCGGGGGAGGATCATACTGACGACTTCCAGCGCCTGGCTGGGCAATATGGGTCAAATCAACTATGCCGCTGCCAAAGGGGCCATAGTCAGTTTTATGAGATCGGCGGCCCGCGAGTTGGGCGGGTATGGGATAACCTGTAATTGCCTGGCGCCGGGGGCAGCCACCAGGATGACTGTGACTGAGGAGGTGAAAGCCGGCTTCAAGAAGCGGCTGGAGGCCGGGGTAATAACCAAAGAGGCCTATGAAGCCCTTATCAATATGCCGGGACCTGAATGGGTTCCTCCTATTGTGGTCTATCTATGCACCGATGATGCCTGGAATGTCAATGGTAAGGTGTTTTCTGCTGCAGGAGACAAGATAGGCATCTACTCCGAGCCAACAGAGATTATACAAATATTCAATGACGGGAAGATCTGGACCCTGGACCAATTACTAAAACTTGTACCCAAGACGCTATTGATGGGTTATAAAAACCCCAGACCCCCGGAGCCGCCTAAAGAGAAGAAAAGCTAAGACAGTTTTTTTTTGGAAATGTTCTTAGAAATTATTCCCTGTGGTACTGGGGATGATAGCATTTTAGCGAAAGTCGATTTATGGCCCAGGGAAAGTCGGTCCGGCAGATCGGAATAAAGTACCGTCCCGGATTTCCATATTTTTATGGGAGAAAACCTTGGATTTTCAGGAATTCGACGCCAGAGAAAAAGCCGAATTAGGTGTTACCACCAACGGAGAATCAAATTTTTTAGCTACCCATGAAGCTTGGAGGGGTTACCCCAGGATTCACATCCCCATTGAAAAGATCAAAGACGTTCCAGAACCTTTAGTCAAGGGTATAGTCCAACACGAAATCGGCCACGCGCCTGCTGCATGGGACCCCTGAATTTTACCAGTTCCGATTTTCCACACAGCTACAAGAGGCTGGAAGGCAAGCAGGCCTGGATATGCCCAGGCTTCAACAACTGGTTTTCCTGCTCTCCGTAGCCATTAAAGATGCAGATGTGGTCCGTCTGCTCATCGAACGGGGTAGTGGACTTTACCAAACCCGTCTATTGGAGTATTCATCAGAGAGTACTGAGGAGGAACGGCAAACCTGGGAGATGATCCGGGACGATTCCGCCCTGCGCAGACTCGGGATAGCGGCCTTTTTAAAAATTGTTCTGCCGATTGAAACCATGGCCGAATCGGGTGGGTCGGAGGCGGTCCCTTAGGGGAGAAATGGGAGGCGGCCTATTCCTGGCTCACCGACCAGGAAAGAACGGGACTAAGAGCTTTTGCCCGCTTTCTTATTGAGCTGTTAATTTAATAATTCCAGGATGGACTGGAACAGGTCGTCTTGGGGTTGATCGGCAAAACCTGGCTGTAATGAATGCCATTTTTGCAAATCTGGTCATGCTTTTTCATTTCGCTTACGTATTCTACATTATCTTGGGATTGGTCTATATCTGGCTGGGCTTTTTTCTTAAGTGGAAATCGATTTATAATCCGCTCTTTCGGTGGACCCATTTGGCGGCTATGGGGATTGTGATTTTGGAGACTTTTTTTGGCATTTTCTGTCCCTTAACAGAATGGGAGACTAATCTACGTCGAGGGGCCGGTCAGTCATTTCTTTATCCCCAGGGTTTTATTTCCCATTGGGTACACAAGTTTTTGTATTACGACTGGCCTGACCGGATGTTTACGGATCTTAACATTGCTTTTTTTATTGCAATATGCCTATCGTTTATTTTCATCCCGCCTAAAAAGCCTGATCGGTGAAGAAGTCTTCAAAAAATCATTGTCAATGTTGTCAATGGGCAACATGCCGGGTAACGCCGGGATCAGCGAGAGGCCGTAGTTCTGGCCGATTCGCTGCATGGTTACGCAATGATCTCGTTCAGTCCTTCAATGACCTGAATCAATTCTTCCTGAGAAGTCTTGCCAATAAGCTTTCCGATTCTTTCGATGGAGAGAGTTCGGATTTGACTGATCTTAGCCCATGATTGTTTTGGTAGGGTGCCCGATTTCAGTTCAAGTGTCAGAGGGAATCCGGCTTTCTGTGACTGGCTCGTGATAGCGACGGCTATGACAGTTCCAGATCGCTCGTTAAAGATGTCGTGACTGAGGATCAATACTGGGCGGAGACCAGCCTGCTCTCGACCTCGGGTGGGGTTTAGGTCCGCCCATCGAATCTCGCCTCTTAAAATTCCGGCCATTGGTTCACATCCTCGGTCATTCCTTCCTCAGCCATGGCCTTTTCAGCTAACCGGTCGAGTTTGGAACATTCAATCGACAGTCGGCTTCGTTTGAGTCGCAGTAATTTCTCGCTAACCGCTTCTCGGATGGCCTGGCTGCGGTTTTGAAAAACGTGCCTCTTGACCAGTCGATCCAATTCGCTAATGAATTCCTCATCAAGTGTAATGGCTATTTTTTCTTTACCCATCTCGTTACCCTCCTGGTTATAGTATGACATTATATCATACCGTCAACCATAAAAGCAATCACCATTTTTGTTCCATGGGTAACGCTCGGCTCAGCTGCCGAAGGTCAGCTGGAGCCGGTTGTTCGACCGGCTCTATCATAGTAAAAATGTGAGGAAATTACTTTTCCAGAGCTATCGAATGCAAAGCCTTCCTTCTCCAGAAGTGCTTGCTTCATTTCGAGGCCGCCTTGGTAGCCTCGAGCTGCCAGTCAGAGCGAATGGCACGGTGACACGGCACGATGAGTGGGACTGGATTATTGGCCAATGCGTTCCGACAGCCCGGGCGCCGTTCGGCTTCCCCAAATACGCCGCAATGAGTCGATACGTGCTTACCCTTCCCCTCGGAATCGCATGCTCAGCCCGAAGAACTCGCTTCTGGAATTCACTACACTGATCGAGGTCCGCGAGAGAAGGGAAAACTCTATGGCTCGCCGGCAAGTAGCCTTTTCATACCTGCACCTACGGCGTCAATCTCCGAACAAGAAGCTACGCTTACAGTCGGATACAATTCTGAGGCTTGGCGCTCAGCCGGTAAACCGGGCTTGGAGAGAAGGACCCGGACCACCTTTGGCCCTTGATTGGCATGGGTGAAGAAAAATGCATATCGAACCATAGGGTGTTGGTGTGACGATCTTTTGGTTCATGGCTTGCCCGTTCCTTTTGACCTGCAGTTTAACGTAGCAAATGAGCCTGGGGTTGCCGGAGCGTAGCGGAAGGGTAAGCCTGTCGGACTCGATGTGGGTGTTAGGCAACCAGCTGGTGCCGCGGCGAATAGCCTACGGGTTCTTTAGGAATCTCAAATAGAAGGCGGCAAACACCAAGACAATGCCGATGTTCACTATCAGCCGTTCCCAGAATCGATTCTTAAAGAACAGTAAATCTACACTAACGACAACGGCAATCAACCCCACAATGTAAAGCACGACAGACATGTTCCTTGTCATTTCCATTCCCGTTCAAATATATCAACAGCCGCTTACCAATGGTGTTGCCGGATTTCGGGGTCAGGTCTATTGGGTCTGTTGCCCAAATCCTCAGTTAGCCACGATTTAAGTTAAAAAAATTGCGATAAAATTAAAATAACTGTATGATATATTTAATTATTATGATATCATAGCCTCATCTTTAATCAAGAGGTTTTCCATCATGATGGGTTATGAATCCAAAGAGAATCAGGGAAAGTTATTTTACTATGGCTTACACCTTGAACAAAGAGTACGACCAGATCATCCCCTTAGAAAGATTGCCGAACTCATAGACTTTGATTTTATTTATAATGAAGTTAAAGAAAGCTATGGGATGAAGGGTAATGTTTCTGTGCCTCCACCGGTTATTCTCAAACTGATGCTGTTGTTGATTCTGTATAATGTGAGATCGGAACGGGAACTCATGACTACTATTCCTGAGCGTTTAGACTGGCTGTGGTTTTTGGGCTATGACCTGGACGATGAGATTCCGAATCACAGTGTTTTGAGTAAGGCCCGGAGCCGTTGGGGAGTAGAGGCCTTCAAATATTTTTTTGAACGAATCGTTTGGCAATGTGTGGAGGCGGGATTGGTGGATGGTGCCAAACTTTTTATGGATTCCAGTCTGGTTCAGGCCGATGCGGCCAATGATTCGGTGGTGAATCGGGAGTCCTTGAAACGCTATCTGAACCAGAGTTATCAAGAGTTGGAAGCCCGGCTTAAAGAGCAACCGTCCGAGAAACCCCTGTCGGGAGAAGTCAACCGGCGCTATATTTCTACGACCGATCCGGAAGCCTCAGTGATCCGTCAAGGAAGAGGAAATCCCAAGTTGAGCTACAAGGTGCATCGAGCCGTGGATGGCCAAGCGGAAATGATTACAGCTACCGAAGTCACTCCGGGACAGGTCAATGAAGCTCATCGCTTACCAACCTTGATAGAGGAGCATCAGGAGAACACGGAAAAGGCCGTCGAGACGGTGGTAGCCGACAGCAAGTATGGGACGGTGGAAAACTTCCTGCACTGCCACGATCTTCAAATAGCCGCCCATATTCCCGATCTTAAAGGACAACAGGAAAAATCCGGCAGTCGAGCGGTATCTTTCCTGAGGAGGCTTTTGTTTATGACCCCCAGACCGACACCTACCAATGTCCTGCCGGGCAGTGTTTAGCGCTTCGACGCTATCATACCCAACGCCGGTCCGTGGATTATGTCTGTGCCCGAAAGGTTTTTCGGTCTTGTCCGCTTAAAGACCAATGTACCCGTTCCCGAACCAGCCGATCCATCAATCGGCATCTACGGCATGAAGATCTCAGCCAGATGAGAGCCAAGGCTGGGTCCTCCGATTCTAAGAAGGATCTTCATCTGCGCCAGCATCTGATGGAACGAAGTTTTGCCCAAGCTACCCGTTATGGATTTAAACGGGCCAGGTGGAGAAATCTCTGGAGAGTCCAGATTCAGGAATACCTGACGGCTTCCTTACAGAACATCCTAATCCTGATACGTCATGTCAAAGAGCAAAGGCCGGCAGCGGCCAATAAGAATCAGAAAGGACATCCGAAAAGGCTATTAATCCGTCTGGCCAATCGTTTTTGGAGAGGATTCCCTTTCGGCTATCTTCCCAAGCCAGCTTTTATTTACTCTTATGATTTATAAATTATATTTTGGGCAACAGACCCTATTTTTTTAACATTATTTATTTTACCTGTGTCCGTATAATACGGCTTATTGAAGGAAAAATGTAATTAAATACTCAGAAACTTGCTTTTGGGTGTAACCGTATCTCTCCACTGCCTTCAATATCCGTTTATTTCTTGCTTCCTTTTTTCGGATCAATTCGGGGGGTAATATTTTTTCCAACAGGGTCTGTTAATAAAACGTTGGCTTTTTGAAATTTCAGGAATGGCCTCTTTCCCCTTCAGATGATCTTTTAAACGTTCCACAAAAGAATCCTCCCCCAGGATGCTCTGACTCTCAAATCCTTCCAAATGGATTCCGATCTTATTCCAGCCCTAACAAACTGGCGATAGATTCCTTCTGCTTTAATCTTTTCGGGTGAAAGTTGCCCCAAGATCCCATCAACTGAAAGGCAAGAGGGCTTACTTCGCTGCCCTGCTGTGGCCGCATAGCTGCTCCATTTCCACTGGTTCGGGTTTTTTATGACTTTCGCCCTTACCGGATTCAGTACGATATAACGGGAAACTTCTAGAAGATGGCTATCCTTTTGCACCAGAATACCCTTGAATCTGCCCTGGAATAAATGCCAACGGTTCCATGTCGCTTGTTGAACAACTGGGTAAATACCCCATTTAATTGTCTCATCCCAATGGAAAGTTTTCCATCCGGTGTTTCGATGAGCAAATGATAATGATTATTCGTCAGACAATAGGCATGGCAGAGCCAGTTATAGCGCCTGTTAACCTGGTGAAGGATTTTGAGAAAATCCTCACGGTCTTGAGCATCCTTAAAAATCTCATTTTTGTTATTTCCTCGACTGGTAACATGATAAACAGCCCCGGGAAATACTATGCGTAGAGGACGTGCCATGAATATCCTATATCATTACTACATCTTCAATGTCAAGAAAATAGACCTGACCCTTTATTTCCATGGCACGCAGGTTGCGGGGGCCGAAGGCCCATGCAAGCAAGTGACATCGGTGTCCAATGGCCTGGTTGGCGATCGCCTGCGGCGGAGCCGGCCGGGACATGGACCCGATAGGGGCAACGCCATATTGGCGACGCCGTTAGGCGGCGCCAACGATTGGGCTGAGAGGTCCGCGTGTAACGAGCATCCTTCTCCAGCCCTTAGTTGGGTATCTTACAGTTATTTGAAGAAACGGAGGAAAGTCAGTACAACACCCAAATAAAATAAGGCAGCTACGGAACAAATAAGTACAAATCTTTTCGGATCCCTTCTCATCATTCGGCTAACCAAAATGAACGGACCCAGAATGGGATCAGACACATCTGCTTTTCTTTCTAGTCGGCTTTGAAGCTCATTGAGAAGTTCATTAACTTCCTTTTGTTCACTAACTTTAACCCGAATGTCGTCAATAATCTCTTGATCTCGCCTTGGCAACGGACGTTTGATTATGCTCTCTGGTTTTTCATGGAGTGCCAATCTCACATTCCTCAATTTTGCAAAGTAGTCCTGCTTCTGTTGTGCATCTAAGTGTCTGCTCTTTTGAAAACGCAGCATCATGTCCTCGATCAATAGATCGCCGTCATATACTCCATGAAGGCTCACATCGATTTCGCGGCCCACAGCATTAAACAGTAGATCAAGTTTCTCGGGCGTTACATCTTCCTGATTGACAAGCATGCCTTCCAAAAGGTCGACCATCGAATCCTTAGCCTTGCGTAACCTCTCTCTCCGAATTCTTCTTCCAGAAAACCAAAGACCAATGGGGCCAAGCACAAAGAAAAGGAAACCAATAATTAGTGACACAATTATGCTGGAGGTATTGGCTTTTGCAAATTCTAAAGCTGTCTGCCACCAAGTCATTAGTACACCTCCATTGAATGCGGCTCAGCCAGAGCCGGATTTATCGGCGATTGGCTGCAGCCGATTGTTATGGGTTAACCATCGATGGAAATTCATAAACAAATTTCAACAACATTTCTGTGAATGTCAGAATTTGCCGTGCATCCTGTTCTGTGGTCTGTGGAATTTCATGAGTCGCTTCATTACCTTTCTTGCGTATCTGGTCTACCCAAGTTCGGCCATTTGGAGGAACGAAACCATTGTCAGAGAGATAGTCAATGTAATCTATAAATGTTTTTCCAGCTTGTGCCCCATGCTGAACCGCAATATTCATAAGTAGCTTTCTAGCGAGAAGCACGGCAGCGGGTATTTGCTCCAACCATTGAGCAATCACGTGCCTCATTATACAAACCTTCGACCCCCTTATCAGTAATGCCGTTTACCGAATTTCCAAGACGCGGCGCTGGAATTTGCCTGCGATCCGTGTCAAAGAATGTCGGCTTAGTACAGCTTGGGCATACGAAGACATATGCATGAACGTTTGAAACGTGAGTATTAGCAATCCATCCTTTTTCTGAGGCAACCTTGTTTCCGCAAAAATGGCACAAATAGGAAAGTGTCGCGGGGTTTGTAACATTTGGCCAGCTTAGTTTGTATTCAGCCATTTTTTTACTCCCTTCTCGATAAACCATAACAATATATTGAATAGTTTCCTTTCATAATATCAACAAGTTCTGTGATTGTCAATATTTAATTTAAATGTTATTGATAAATCTATCTGATATTATTATTTTACTTAGGTTGTTCAATATTGTATTTAACTTCTTAGGAGGTTAACTGTTCAATGCCGATGCTGCCCATCCCGGATACCGTTCTGTCGAGGTTTGACGCTGTTCTTGAAAAAAGAACCGTTGCACCGACACTGCGCGCGGACTTTAAAAAATGGCTTAGATATTTTCTGGATTTCTGCTCAAAATATCCTGTCCCGAAAACCAAGCCTGACCAGGTGCGTTTATTAATCGATAAGTAACGGGGAAAAAACAGACCCCACTCCGGCACAGTGATCTGAAAACTATGTGGATTTTTACTCGATTTCCCAATTGCGGATTGCGGATAACACTTCTTCCGGGGATTGGGCAGATTTGAAATTTTGCAGTAGGGATCTGTTTAAAGCGGCGCGGCTGGCCAGACCTAAAACTTTAACCTGGGTATCTGGAGCATCGGCGGGAGAAAGGATTAAAAACACGATTTCAATAGGTTTATCGGTAGCTATATCCGAGACGCCTTTTCTGGGGAATCCCAGGGCGACTATCGGAGAAGAGAGACCCTTTATCCTGGCATGGGGGAAGGCCGCGCCTTCGTTAAAAAAGGTCGATCCCTGTTCTTCCCGCTTCAAAACCTCTTTCAATACGATCTCCGGATCGCCGATCTCTTTCTGTTTAGCCGCGGCTTCCACGAGTTGTTGAAGTATCATCTCTTTGGGGACCGGCTGATCCCAAATGAGAATACGTTGCGGAGTCAAGGAATTGATGCAACATCAACGGCTTCTGGGGTATAGGTTTGATTTCAGGCTGAGGGTGAGGCCGGCAAGGTCGTTTCCGGGATGCCTTGACGATCCATGACCGGGCTTAATTGCTCTTCGCGGGTATCCAGTACGACCATTGTGACCCCCCGGGCATTTTTGACAAGATTTCCCACAATGTTTTTATTCTTTCCGAATTTTTTAAAGAAAGGTTTTGGTCCCGGTTTCCCGATCACAATGTGCCCAACCCGGTATTCCTTGGCAAACCTAAGGATGGTATCCGCAATGTCTTCTCCCTTATACGTAAAAACCAGGGCACCTAATTGTTTGGCCAAGGTCAGGGTGTCGGAAAGCAGACGCTGGGTGCGGGCCTCGATGACCGTGGCTTCCTCGGAAGGGGTTTGAACATAGACGGCATACCAGTTTTGGTTCAATTTTCCGGCCAGGCGGGAGGCATAACGCAACAACTTGTCGCTATTGGGGCCGCGTGAGCTCAGACAGACCATCACCTGGTCTGAGGCAGGTGTGGCATCCATCTCTTTGGATTCCGTTTCCCGCCTTCTCAAATCGATCTGGGAGGCAAGTTCTCGAAGGGTCAATTCCCGGAGCTTTTCCAGATTCGAAGTCCTAAAAAAATTACTCATCGCCATCGGGATACGCTCTTGAGAATAGATCTTCCCTTCTTCCAGTCGTTTTTGCAGATCTTCGGTGGACAAATCTACGTCGACGATCTGGTCCGCTTCAGCCAGAACCGAATCGGGAAGACGCTCCCGGACCTTGACCCCCACGGCCTTTTCCACCAGGTTATAAAGGCTTTCCAAATGTTGTACGTTCAAGGTGGTGATGACATGGATCCCAGCGGCCAAGATATCCTGAACATCCTGATAGCGTTTTGGATTCGGGCTCCCGGGAACATTGGTATGGGCCAATTCATCGATCAGGGCCAATTGGGGTTTGCGCGCCAGGATCGCATCAACATCCATTTCTTCCACGGGAACGCCGCGGTATTCCTGCCGACGCCTGGGGACGACCTCCAGCCCTTCGGCCAGTTTGGCGATATCGACCCGGCCATGGGTTTCAATAAGTCCGATAACGACGTCGATCCCATCTTTTTTAAGCCGGTGACCTTCTTGTAACATTTGATAGGTTTTCCCTACCCCCGGACAATAGCCCAGATAGACCTTCAACCGGCCGCGCTGGGCGTGACGGATCATTCTCAGAAAGGCATTGGCTCTGTCGTCACTCATAAGATACAGAATTTTTCTTAAGCTTCCATCTCTCTGAATTTTTTGCTTTCGTTGATGTGTTCTACTTCCAAAGTCAGAGCAATTTGTTTGACTAATGATTCCAAAAGTGTCAATTGCCGGGGATATTGAAATTGTTCCCGATCTGAGGGGCGGAGGACTAAAATACCAGAGATATAATCAGTCGCTCGAATGGGTATATATAGATTTTCGGTTGTCAAAGAGGATTGTGTTCCCACCCCGGTTATTTGTCCGGTATTATAAGCCTGGCGGGCGATATTTATTTCTTTCATGATATCCTGATGAAGAATTGAAGAGAGGTCCCCGGCAGCTACCTCAAACTTATCCTGTTCGTTCAGTCGTAAAGCCATAACTGGGCAATCAAAAATCTCGGAAAGATACTTCACGGCCACCTGGAAAATCTCTTTCATCCCTCGGGTACTGGCGAGTTGGCGACTGAGACCATGCAGGGCGGTTGCCTGCCGCTCTTGTATTCGGGCAAGTAGGGCCTGTTGCCTTAAACGGTTCGTCAGGTGACTGATGACCAAGGCAACCAGAAACATCACGATGAAGGTAACAATGTACTGGGCCTCTTCCACGGTGAATGAAAAACGGGGCGGGACAAAGAAGAAATCAAAGGCCAGAACGTTTAGAAGAGAATTTAGGACAGCCGGGCCTCGCCCACAGCTGACGGCCGTTATCATCACCTCCAATAAATAGATCATGATGAGATTACTGAGGTGAAAGTAGGGGTACATTAAAAAACAGAGTAGGGTAGCCAAAACAAAAAGCAGGAAGCCCGTTTCATAATCGGACAAACGGACCTTTCGGGGTTGAAATTCATCTGGTTTTAAAATGTCACCATTCATAGCCTTCTCCTATGTGTTCTTATTTCGTAATCCGATCCAGGGACCAGGGCCGGATTCTGGCCGCCACCCAGTTCGAATATCGAAATCCGATTTCCAATTTCTCCTCAAGTCGCCGTTAAGCATCTAATCAGATGCCTGTTCCACCCTTCTTAGAGTGAAGGCGAAGGTGCTTCCCTGGCCTTCCTGACTTTCAACACTCACTGTCCCGCCATGGGCTTCGATGATCTCTTTAACAATGGCCAGTCCAAGACCGGCCCCTGATTCCTTTTCCTGGCCGGGGACCCGAAAAAATTGTTCAAAAATTCTGGGGAGATACTGCCTGGGAATCCCTTTTCCCGTATCAGCGATAAAAAAACGGACCTCCTTTTCTTCCGCCTGGGCCGAAAAGGTGATCTTACCGCCGTGTGGAGTGTATCTGAGGGCATTGGAAAGGAGATTGCCGATGACATAGTAGATTCTGGTCGAGTCGGCCCAAACTTCAGGCAAATCTCCCGGTATCTCGACGCTAAGAGTCACTCCTTGGTCGTGGGCTGCCCTCCAAAAGGGCTCCAGGGCTTCCAGTTGAATGGAATTCGGGGAAGCCGCCTGAAATTCCATTTTGGTCTTTCCGGATTCGATGCGGCTGATATCCAGCAGGTTGTTGAGGATATTATGCAGCCGGTCGCTGTCTTCCCGGGCTGTTAAAAGAAGATCGACTTGTTGTTCCGTGAGGGAACCTACTTTTTCTTCCAACAGCAGATGGATGGCCATACGAATGGAAGTGAGAGGCGTTTTGAGCTGATGGGACACGGTGGAGATCATGCCTCTTTTTATTTCATCCTGCTGTCTGAGCTGGGTGACGTCCTTAAGGACCAGGACGACCCCGGTGGGTTGTCTTTCACTATCCAGGATGGGCACCGCCTCGGGGCGAAAGTAGCGCTCTTCTCCTTGGATAAAATGTTGGATGACCGTTTGATTGCCTTTGGGCTCTGATATGCGGCCCAGCTTAAGGGCTTCCTGGATCAAACCGTTTAGCCATTCAAGAGGCAAATCTTTGATGGGGGTGTTGGGCTGCAAGCCAAAAAAATTCTTGGCCGCTTCCGTGGCTACCTCCACCTTGCCTTCCGGGTCAATAACCGCTACGGCTTCCGGTAGGCTGCTAAAGGCCTGTTGGGTGGCCTGCTGGATACGAAATAGTTTGGATCGGTTGGACCGACGGAACTCTCGAATGCCGGCCGCCATTTCATTGAAGGCTTCGGAGAGACGGCCGATTTCGTCGCGGGAACTGCTTTGAACCCATAAATCCAGATTTCCCTTCTTGATTTCATTGGCCGAAACAATGAGACGATTGATGGGACGGAGGACCCATTTACCGATAAAAAATATAAACCCCACGGCGATGAGCGTCCCCACCAATAAAAGAATATACATCCCTCTTTTGGCGGCGGCGGCATGGCGGCGCGCCCGATCATTGGCTTCACTCATATTTTGCTGATTCATTTGAAGGATTTCATCAGCCGTGTTTTTAATGGAATAGAATAAAGGAAGTAGTCGGCTGAAATAGTTTTGGCGGCGAACAGCTATGGAAAGGCTTCCATCCTCTATCTCTTTGAGCATCATTTCGTACCGGCCAAATTGTTGTTTTAGAAGATTTGCTTTTTCCCCTTCTCCGGCAAGGGTAATAGTATTCAGCTCAATCCGAAGGGCCTTTTCAAAGGCTTGCTTATTTTTACCGATCAGTTCATTTCCCTTCTGGGTGTATCCTTGAAGGGTAAATAGTACTCCGCTGTCTATGCGTTCCAGGGCTTCTTTCATTTCCTGGCAGGCGATGACACTTTGATAGTTTTCCCTCAGTATGACATCGATGGATTCTCCCAGATTACTGAGATGAACAATGCTCTGGATTCCGATAACCAGGATAATGACCAGAAGGCCTGCAAACCCGAGGGATAATTTTTGGCGAAGACCTAACATGACTATCCTTTTCTTAGTTAATGACCTTTAACTATCGCCAGTACCAGGCCAAGTTATTTCTTAATCTAATTATTGTAAGAGATCGATTTTTATTTGCAAGAAAGATTTTCCTTCTTATTCGGGCCGGATGATCAATCCCTTTATTACACCTGTGCGGTCATGGCCTTCCGAATCGTTTAATTAGTTCAAGATTGACTTCAAGCACATTAATGAATTTCTCGCCGGCAAGACCTCCAAAGGGCGCTGAGGAGTTTTTCCGCAATATCTGCTCGATCTCTTTACGAACAAGACTTGGGTCGCGTTTTAGGTTAGCCGCCCATTTTGAGGCAACGCGTTCGAGCTGAAATTCGGCATTCTGAAGGGTGATATGAGGATCGAGCCCTGAAGCGGAAGCGGTAACCAGATCGCCGGGTACATCCTGGAGGTCGGCCTCGGGATGTTCCTGACGCCACATATCAAAGAAGATCGACTGAATGTCCGAGCCCTCCTGGATCGGCTCGATGGTGGCTACTTCTTTTCCATCGACCCCTTTATGGGTGACGGCTGAAGGAAACTTGCTGGGGTTTCCTTTGGAAAAGTTTTCGAAAAACAAAACCGCCAGGTCGGGAGCCTTCGGTTGGGGAGTGGTTGGATTCCCCTTGATCCATTGGGTCACTAAGGCGGGATGGGCCTTGGCCCAGGCATCCACATAGGCGCTGTTTTTTGGATCGGCCTTGACCCAGGCCTGGGCCAGGGCGTTGTGCAGGTCGGCCCACTGGGCCACGATGTGCGGGCTGCCCTGAAACTTATCCTTTTGAAACCAGCTTTCGATGTCCGGTGCTACGAGTTGTCCGGCTTTGGAACCGCTTCGATATTTGACAATCGGCCCGAGGGTGCGGGCGACCCGGTCGCGCAAGGCGTAGTTGGAAGGCGCCAAGGCCGAGGAATTTGAGGCCGCTGGCATCGTAGGATGCTGCGGATGGACGAGGTTGGAAGTATTCATCCTTGGTAAAAGGCTGGGCAATGAGTCGTGACCCCACCGGCTTGCCGTCGGGACCTCGCACCAGGCTGCCATTGGCCTGGAAGGGAAAGAGCGACTGTCCGATCGTCCACAAGACCATTGGATAAAGACCACAGCAAATGACTACCAGGATTAACAACAACCAAAGGCTTTTTGAAAGATATCGTAACATGTTTTTGTCTCCTTAACAGGTTGCTGAAAAAGGCCCATCTATCCCGCCAACGGCGGGATTGCCCTCATCCCTCCCCGCCTTTCAGCGGGGCAGGCTTATTGCGACGTACTTCTATGTACGCCTCATTCCTCGGAGTTTCGGGCGCCTTGTATCTGGACCTTTTTGAGCAACCTGTAAAAAATGAGTTTTTCCGCATCCTGTTAATTCACAGTAGGGTCAACTGATCAAATGCAGACCGGCCATAATGAGGTCGATCAGCTTAATGCCAATAAAAGGTAAAATCACCCCCCCCAGTCCCCAGATCAACATATTACGGCGCAATAAAGCGTCAGCGCCGAGGGGCCGGAATTTGACTCCTTTGAGCGCCACCGGAATGAGTAAGGGGATGATGATGGCATTAAAGATTACGGCCGAAAGGATGGCCGAGGTGGCCGAATGGAGATGCATGATATCGATCATCTTCAACCAGGGTAAGGTGCCCGCAAACAGAGATGGAATGATGGCAAAGTATTTAGCGACGTCGTTGGCGATGGAGAAGGTCGTCAGGGAGCCTCTGGTCACCAGGAGTTGTTTTCCGACTTCCACTACTTCAATTAACTTGGTGGGATCACTGTCCAGATCAACCATATTGGCCGCTTCTTTGGCCGCCTGGGTGCCGGCATTCATAGCCAGGGCCACATCGGCCTGGGCCAAGGCCGGGGCATCGTTCGTGCCATCCCCCATCATGGCCACCAGCTTTCCAGCAGCCTGCTCCTTCCGGATGTAAGCCAGCTTGGTTTCCGGTGTGGCTTGGGCCAGAAAGTCATCCACGCCAGCCTCTTTAGCGATGGTTGCCGCCGTTAGCGGGTTGTCTCCGGTGATCATAACGGTCCGCAGCCCCATTTTTCTTAGACGCTCAAAGCGCTCGTGTATGTTGGGTTTCAAAATATCCTCAAGAACGACTAAGCCGGCGATTTGAGGGCCATCAGCCACAACCAGAGGAGTAGCGCCTTTAGAGGCCACTGAATCCACCAATCCCCTGAGATCATCCGGTACGCTGCCGTGGTTGCTCTTGACGAATTCGATGACGGCATCAGAGGCCCCTTTCCGTATTTGCTGCCCTTCCGGAAGATCGATGCCGCTCATGCGGGTTTGGGCGGTAAAAGGCACGAACCGTGCCTCAGGCGGCACAATGGTTGGGAAGTCGGTTTGTTTTTCGAATAAGGCCACGATGCTTTTCCCCTCGGGCGTCTCATCAGCGGCCGAGGCCAGGGCAGCCAGTTTCCCGACATCGGCCGCCGAATACTTACCGACCGGCAAGAAGGTGGTGGCATTCCGGTTCCCTACGGTGATGGTGCCGGTCTTATCCAACATCACTATATCGATGTCCCCGGCCATTTCCACGGCCTTACCGCTTTTGGCGATGATGTTGGCCTGCAGGGCGCGATCCATGCCGGCGATTCCGATGGCGGCCAGCAAGGCCCCAATAGTGGTGGGAATCAGACAGACCAAGAGGGCAATCAGGGTAGGAATATCCGTGCCGAGACTTTTCAGGGGTTCCTGGATACCCAGGTAGCCCTTCATATATTGTTCGGCGTTCCAGGCCATGGGCCAAATCGGAATGACCACAATCAAGAAAACCAGGGTAAAGGCCGAGAGCAAAAGGGTCAAGGCGATTTCATTTGGACTTCGCTGACGGATGGCTCCCTCGACTAGGACGATCATCTTGTCGAGGAACGAATCGCCGGCGCCGCTGGTGATCTGAACAACGATCCGATCGGAGAGGACCACGGTGCCACCGGTCACGCCGGACCGATCGCTGCCTGCGGCGCGAATGACCGGCGCCGACTCGCCGGTGATGGCCGACTCGTTGACGGTAGCGACCCCTTCAATAATTTCCCCATCGCCGGGAATCGTTTGTCCGGCTTCCACCACCACTCGATCGCCCGGTTGCAAAGCCGTTGAAGAAACTTCCTCGATGCCGCCCGCCGGATTCAGGCGATAGGCTATCGTGTCGTGACGGGCCTGCCTGAGTGATTGGGCCTGGGCCTTACCCCGAGCCTCGGCCAGGGCCGTAGCAAAGTTGGCAAAGAGCACGGTCAGAAACAACCAGGCATCAAGAGCAATAAAATAGTTTATCGGTATCTGGCTGGCCGCTCCGCCCCAGGCCTTCTGGACAATGAAAAAAAGGGTCAGCACGGCTCCGACCTCGACCACGAACATGACGGGATTTTTCCACTGAATATCCGGTCGCAACATGACAACGGCCTGCTTCAAGGCCGCTATGGCCGGTCCCTTCTCCAACAGTCCTCTTCGTTTTATACGACGAGACGGGCGGGGTTGCTCTGGAGCCAAAGGATTCTCCAAAACGGCTTCAGATGTATTTGGTTCGTTATTCATGTCAAACTCCTTTTTTAAAATGAGTTAATGGAGTACTGGCATGATGGAGTATTGATTTTTTCAGACCATCATTCCGAAATTCCAGTACTCCAATACTCCAATCCTCCAATTAGCCACCGAAAGGGATAGGCCCGAAATGCTCGGCTATCGGGCCCAGTACGGCCACCGGCAGGAAGAGCAAGGCCCCGATGATCAGAATCGTTCCGAGCAAGAGGATGCCAAAGGTACCGGTATCGGTGCGCAGGGTTCCCAGACCAAAAGGACTCGATTTTTTGGCTCCGAGAAAGGCCGCCATGGCCATCGGGGCAATAATCGGGAGATAGCGGCCGATAATCATCACCAGACCGGCGGCGATATTCCAGGGGATGGCTGTCGGCGCCGGGTTCGGATTGTTGGCCAAACCATAGGCCACCCCCAATCCATCAAAGGCCGAGCCGTTATTGGCCGAAGCCGAAGAGAACTGGTAGAGCATTTGTGAAAGACCATGGGCACCGGGATTGCTGACCGCTTGAAGTCCCCAGGTCGTGGCCGCGAAGAGTCCGGTAGGGAGGAGAATCAAAAACGGATGGACCAGCAGGGTGACGATGGCCAGCTTTACCTCCCGGGCACCGATTTTTTTGCCCAGATACTCGGGCGTCCTGCCCACCATCATACCGGCCACGAAGATACCGATGATGATGTAGATCAACATGTTGATCATTCCAACCCCTTTGCCGCCGTAAATGCAGTTGAGCCACATGCCGACCATGGGCGACAAGGCGGCAACTGGGTTGAGACTATCGGCTTCGGCGTTCACAGATCCACAAGTCACGTCTACCGTCACCGCGGCATAGGTAGCTCCGGCCGAGGTGCCGAAGCGCATTTCTTTGCCTTCAAGATTGCCCAGGTGCTGGTCCACCGGCAAGCCGGCGACTGCCGGCAGGGATACGACCCGCTTTCCCCCTGGTGCCGTAGCGCTGGGGATCTCAAAGGTTCTGGCCATGGGATGACCAGTCAGCCCTGGGTTGGGTTTTAGGGTGTCAAAGGCGATTGACCAGACAATGGTGCCGATCATTAAGACCATCATGACCGAAAAAATAATATAGGCATGTCGCTGGCGATTGAGCATCCGGCCGTACATAAACACCAGGGCAAAAGGGAAGATCATCATGGACAGACAGTTTACAAAATTCGTCAAACCGGTGGGATTTTCAAAGGGGTGTGCGGCGTTCATACCGTGGAACCCCCCCCCATTGGTCCCGATCATCTTGATGGATTCCCAGGCCGCCACCGGCCCGACCACGATGGTCTGCTGCTTGACCTCGCCTTTGTCTGTGGTTCCCAGGGCCGCAGGCTCGAGGGTGGAGACCTGATAAGAGCTTTTGAAGGTCATGGGGCTGCCTTGGTAGATAAACATGAAGCTTATGACAATGCAGATGGGGACGAACATGTAAACCACCGCTCGCCACATATCCAGGAAATAATTGCCGAGCTTGGCGTCACTGCGTAAGGCCCGGATGATGGCAGTCAGAGCACTGAGGCCGACCGCGGCCGATATGAAGAGCATGGAGATGCCGAAAAAAATCTGACTGAAGTTGGATAAAACTTGCTCTCCGGAATAGTGTTGGAGGTCCGTATTGGTCATGAACGAAGTGACGGCCTGAAAAATGGTGCTGGGGGATATCATCCCCTTGCCGTCGGGGTTCAATGGCATCCAGGGCTGTAGGGCCAGGACTACATAGCCGTAGGAGAAAAGGACGGCATTAAAGACCAGCAAGGATCCGGCGTATTGTTTCCAGTTCTGGGGGCCGCTGTCCAGGCGTTTTTCGAACCAGCCCAGGATGGGCCAGGGCCGGTATTTTCCATCCATGATCCAGGCCATGTAGCGACTTAACGGGAATGCAATAAGAGTCGCTGTTGCCAGAAGCGCAAAAGGAAGGAACCAGGTTTGGGTAAACATTGTTTTAACTCCTTTCAGTATCCCAAATATCCATTGCGGCCTTTTTTTAAAACCATTCCGGCCGTATCAGGGCCACTACCAAATAAACAAACAAGAAGACCGCTACAACCACTGTCAGATAGATCATCGCTATCACCTCCTGTCTGTTTTATACCCTGTCGCAACCCATCATGAAAAGGTAACACAGTCCCATCATCCCCAGGCCCAAGAGAAACAAGACCAGCAACCAGATTAAAAGAGTCATTTCGAAAATCCTCCAGTCTTTAGTTAAGAATTGATCGGATATAAATTTATCTCAATTAAAAATAAGCAAAGGACATGCCATAAATTTTTACCCATAACTTAGTGAAAAATTAGTAAGTTTGGTTATTGGGTTGAATTGAGGTCTTGCGTTTCTCAAGAAACGAAAGAAAAGTTTATTGAAAATTGCAAGGAAGAGCAAAGAGGATATGATCTTAGGAAAAAACATTTCCTCCCCTGTTTTTATAAATAACCTATCGGGGTTCGGTTAAAAATCATGTAATAATAGAGCCTCTTGCAAAAGTCCAGTGATGTCATTCCGGCCCCGCATCAAGTGCGGGATAGACTCCAGCCGGAATCCAGTCTTTTCATTGCATTCTAGACACTCGCTTACGCCAGTGTGACGAAATTTGAGAAATTTGCAAGAACCTCAATAAATAGAAGAAAAATTTTTAACATAAATTTAACCTGGTATTAGACTTTGGTATCTAAGAACAATAAGGAGCAGATGTTAATGGGACTATCCATCAGGTCAGAAAATAGAAAAAGAGATTGAGCCGAATAATGTTATAAACAAACTTCGATAAAATAAGAATTTTTTATTTAAGTTATAATGGTGGTCGAAATAAAAATTCAGTTAACTTGTTATTAGATAAACCAGTTCTAAGGAGGTCAAGAAAACAATGAAAAAACTCATTTGTTTGCTAAGTATCCTTTTGATGTTAACTCTATTAATACCGGCCAAACAGGCCAATGCTTTTCGCGGCGAAGGCTGGCTCCTTCCCGGATTGATTGTCGGAAGTGTCATAGGCTGGAGCCTGGCTCCACGGTATTACTACCCTCCGGCCTATTATTATCCTCCTCCAACCTATTATTATCCGCCGCCACCGGCCTATTACAATCCACCTCCAGACGAAGGCAATCAGGCAACACCCTCAGGGGGCCAGTTGTTCATCTATCCCCACCAGGGCCAGAGCCAAGAGAAACAGATGACTGATCGTAACGAGTGCCACAGTTGGGCTGTGGGCCAAACCGGATACGACCCGAGTAAGCCGCCGCCTGATAATATGCTTGGAAATCAGATAACTCAAATGAGTGCGAACTATCTAAGGGCGATGGGTGCCTGCCTGGATGCACGCGGGTATAGCATGAGATAGCCGTAATCGGTTAAAACGGTTTGGGGGGTGCCCTGCGTAGCCAGATAATATGGTTGGGGATGATCTGGCGGTTGGTAGGTGGAGAATTTATCTTTGAGAATAGAGATATATGATTTGGGGGAAATTTGAATCTTCAAAATCAGGTTTCCCCCTTTATCCCTCCAGGGCGATTCTTTCAACTTCTATAGAAAGAGACAACTTTTCACTTACAAAGACCGTGTCAGGGGTTCAATAATAGAAATCAGCTTTATCGTTAAAAGCGATCTTATAAACTATATTAACTTTAATCCCGCCTAAGCGAAAGTCTTTTCGATCTACCACCGCTTGATCTTGTGGTTTGGTCATTCTTATTTGATTTCTATTTTTCCTTTACTCTAAAATCATGACGATATTTATTTCCCATTCGGAAAATTCCCTTAGCTATCGCTGTCGGGTTTAGCAGACCCTAACGAACGGACAGCCCTTACGAAGGCTCTGTCGTCGCCTTTTGCAGGGTATGTCCTCGAGACCTGCGTCCCATGAGCGGGTCGATAATTGAAAGGGAGCAAGACCGTGGGGTCTGATGACCAATAGAGATCAAAATGGGCATAGACATCGCGAGCATGTCTGGGCCTCATCAATTCGAAAACCACTGCGGTCTCTTGTTCGTCCGGTCCGGGCAGACGCCAATCAGTATAGCCACCCAGCCGTAGAGTCTTGCAGTACTGCTGAGCCTCCTGGAAGGTGACCTCTTTCCCATTATCACCTTGTTGCCACATTATTTTCCGCTTCATGTCCGTGAACGTACCGTTCCCGTTATACATGAACCTTGCCTCTGCGACAACAATGGACGACTTGTGCAGGGACAGTAGGCGGACAGGGTCTTCGGCGGCGTTCAACTCGAGAGTGTGTCTGACAGCCTCGTAGTTTTCGATTCCCCCTTCGGCTCGAATCTCCTTTTGTTCTGCCGGTGCAGCCATAGGCTGTTGGCCAAGAAACGGTGATAGGAAAGCAATGAATATAAGCGAGAATCGCAAAGCATTTCGCATCTTGGTATCCCCCTGTTTCAGCCTAACGAGTTTGTAGAAAAATCCTTAAAAGCCGAATGGAAGCCTTTTTCTCTGAAAAGTGCTGCCGGTTCCTTCAAAACTGCTGGCCCATCTATGAACTGTGCAGTCTAAGCTTTTTGAGACTGTCGTGGACCGCCGGAGAGCAGCTTGGCGATAACTCCGGCTGTTGCATAGAGTACACCCAGGAGAACGACATCGGTCGGGCCGACCGGTAAATCCCATTGATAGGCGGTCCAGAAGCCGAGGAAGGCGGCTGTGCCGCCGATCAAAGAGGCCAGCGCCGTGAAGTTGCGCATATTTCCGTGCGAACAGGTGTGCCGTCAGCGCGGGAATCAGCAAAAATCCGAAGGCAATCAGCGGACCGACACTGAGTACTGCCATGGAAACGGTCAGGCCAATCAGTAAATAAAGCAATACGTCCCAGAAAACGACATTTTTGCGAAGTGTAATGGCCATCACGCGGTCGAACGAGACGAGAAGCAACTCCTTGTGGAACAGCCCAAGCACTGCAAGAACGAGTGTAAGGGTGGCTACCGTCAGTATGAGATCGAAATTGGAGATGGTAATGACCTCCCCCTTCAGCAGGTCCAGCCAACCGATTTCGCCGTAGGGGTTTTTTGACAGCAACAGGATACTCAATGCGGAGGCCACGACGTAAGCTGATCCAAGTCGACCTTCGGGCAGGCCCTGCCCGCGCCGTTCCAGAAAGGCCAGCACCAGGATTGCGGTCAACGAAAAGATCGTCGAGCCCACAAATGCAAGCGCGTGGGCGCTTTGTGAGCCATGATCGGCCAGTTTGAATCCGAGCCACAAGGGAAGCGAGAGGGCGATAGCGATGCCCGTAGAGGAAATCTGCGGCAGGGCCACGCCCATGAACACCAGCCGGCGCATCACCAGAAACACACCGACGAGCGGGCAAGCAAAGCCGATGAGCACGCTGGCATAAACTGAGTTACGTAGGAGAAAATCGGGTGTGAGAATCTGATATAACGTTTCCATATCAGCCGACCTCCATTTCAAAAATTTCCGCCATTTTCTCCCGGGTGAGCAGTTCGTCCGTGGTACCGTGGAGCACCTTGCCTTCGTGAAGCCAGATGACTTGCTCGGCGTGATGGCGCACCATCGCAAAGTCGTGCGTGACAAGCAAGATCGTGATCTTCTTTTCCTTACGTATTTGTTCAAGAAACTCCAGCACCGCTTGCGTCGCTGCTTGGTCTACACCCGCGGTAGGTTCGTCGAGCACCAGGACGTCAGGACGCGTCGTCAGGGCTCGGGCGATGAGCACCCGTTGCTTCTGACCGCCGGAGAGCTCGGCAAACCGCTTCACGGCAAACTCTTCAGCACCTGCCGCGCCTAGGCATTCCCGCGTGAAGGCCCGTTCGGTCGGCGGGACAAAATGCCCAGGTCGGATTCGTCCGTAGGCACCCATCAGGGCAACTTCAAACCCCGTCAGCAGATAAACCGGATCGAGCTGAATGGATTGGGGGACGTAACCGAACATGAGCGGTCCGGAGTCAATGCGGCCTGCGGTTGGGGGAAGCAGTCCAATTATTGTCTTGAGCAGAGTCGATTTGCCCGAACCGTTGATACCCAGAATGGCAGTGAAGCTGGCCCGGACGAGAGAGAGCGAGATTCCAGACAGAACAGACTGGCCGTTGTACCCTATACTCAGGTTGTCAAGTGTGATGAGTGTTTCTTTCATGTGCTAATGGGCTCCACCAGGACAAGGCATGGATGGAGCCCGCTCCTTTTAGGTTTATGTCCTGCCTTGCGCAGCGGTGACCATGGTGTGAACGATATAGTCCATCATCTTAATGTACGTCTCTGTTTGGGGTACGGCGCCCGGCATGATGGGCAGCGTAATCATGGTCGCACCGGTCTGTTCGGCGATGCGTTTCGGCACCTTTTCGGGAAACTGCGGCTCGCGCACGACAATAGGAACATGCTTGGCTTTCATCTCAGTGATCAATTCCTCAATATGACGTGCAGTCGGATCAATGCCCGGCTTCAGTTCTATCGTACCGAAATAATCCAGGCCAAAGCGCTCTGCGAAGTAGGGCCAATGCTCGTGATAGGATACGAACTTCACGCCTTTAAGCGGTTTGACTTCCTTCTCCCACTCGGTAATCTTGGCGTTGAGCCTGGCGAGGTAGGCATCGCGGTTGCGCGTGAATTCTCCTTTATACTCTGGGGCGAAGGTTACCAGGGCGTTGTAGATGTTCTCGATAGCGGTCTTGGCCAATACCGGGTCGAGCACGTAGTGTGGGTTGCCGTAAGGATGTACGTCGCCCTGGTAGTGATCGGTCGACTTGGGCACATCGCGGGGGATGATGCCCCTCGAGCAGTCCACGTAGCCGGAGGTGCCGATTTGGATACGCGGATTCTTGCTGGCTTCCAGCAGTGCGGGCAGGAAGGCGTGCTCGCAATCGAACCCCACCAGGACCAAAAGGTCCGCCCGGTTCATTATCGGCACGAAGCTTGGTTTCATCGGGACCCCGTGGGTATCTTCGACGCCCGTGGCCAAGCTGCGGACTTCGACCAGGTCGCCGCCGACGGCGCGGGCAAAGTCCGCTAAGTCAGTCAGCGTCGTGACAATGCGGATTTTAGCCGCCTGAGCAGGCATTGCCCACCCGGACAATACCCCGGTGAGCGCGATGATCGCTATGAAACTGAATAATTTAGATTTCATGTTGAGTTCCTCCTTTTCAGGGTCAGCGTTGCTGCCACCCATGTGAATGTGAGCCGATGATCCAGGTCCATTGCAGATAAACGGCATCATTGGTTTGCAGGCCGGTTGCGGCATTGTTGTCGGTGTGGGTGTATTGAAGGCGCAGTTGATTCCAGTGGCTCAAGGACCAGGTGAGGTAGGCCGAGTAGGCTGAGGTTTTTGCATCATTATTCTGCGCGTTCTCCACCCAGTCAAAGGCGAACCCGGCTGTCCATTGCCGATGGAACTTGTAAGCCAGATATGAATACAGGCCCAAGGAGCCCACGGAGCGGCTGACCAGGTCGCTGCCTGCTGAAGTAACGTCATAGCGGTTGTCGCTGTAAAGCACTTCGGTTCCCCAGGTGATGCTCTGGAACTGATTGTTGCGCAGCGGCCGCCAGCTCAGCACGAAGTCTGCTCCGTACAAGCGGCGCTCACGTTCGTAAAACGTGCTGCCATCGGGTTGGAGAAGCGCGCCGCCACGGTCATTGGCACTCGGATTCCACAGCCCTGAAAGGCCGGGTTCGAAGGAGATATCGGGGGTCAGGTTGAAATAGGTGGAGGCGCGGCCCCAAAAATTCAACCCGCTGAAATCACGAAAATCGCCGACATTATTGGGTGTGTCGCCAAACTGATCGCCCGCGCCTACGGTCAGGCTCACGTAATGCGGGATCGGCAGCAGGTAGTTGATCTGTACCCCGTCTGTTTTTGATTCGCCGCCGATGTATTGATCGAGCACCAACGGACGGTTCACAACGGGCAGTTCATGATCGTGGATGTAGGCCAACCGACCGAATTCAGCGAAGAATCGTCCCGCCTGAACCGTCAGGTTCCAGGGCAGTGAGGTCGTGACGAGGGCGGCCTCCTCCACTGTCGCGGTTGATTCGCCGGTAATCGGGTCGGCGGAAGCATTGATCACCGCATAACCGCGGGCAAAGGGATCGACCGAGGCAGCCAGGTTCAGTTCCACCGAACGTTGGAATACATCGAACCCGCCGGGCCGGGCGCTGCCTGTTTCATTCATTCCCTTATTGTTGTAAGAGAAAACTGTTTCACCCACGAGCCCGATGGAAGGATTGAACTCACTGGGAAGGGTCTTCTTCTGCGCTTCGACCACTTGATCCACCTTCTCCGT
Organism: uncultured delta proteobacterium; assembly: GCA_963802945.1. Taxonomy (GTDB): domain Bacteria; phylum Desulfobacterota; class RBG-13-43-22; order RBG-13-43-22; family RBG-13-43-22; genus RBG-13-43-22. Next base: position 89,557 of record CAWDKY010000030.1, on the reverse strand, counting down.
CAACTCCTGTACTTGCTGCTGTAACTGCACCGGCGCCACGGTCTGATTCGTCGTGGCGCCAGCGGAGGAAACAGGGGGCCGTGGCTGTTCTGCTTTTAATCCTTCAAACAACTTTCGTTGCTCAGAGAGGGTTTGTTCCTGTTTTTTGAGAGTCTCCTCAAGGGTTTTTAGTCGATCTTCCCAAGTCTGACCAGGGGAAGCAGGAGACTGTGGCTGTTCTGCTTTTAATTCTTCAAACAACTTTCGTTGCTCAGAGAGGGTTTGTTCCTGTTTTTTGAGAGTCTCCTCAAGGGTTTTTAGTCGGTCTTCCAAGGTCTGAGCAGACAAGCTTGTCGAAAATGATAAAAATAGCACTATGACGAGTGTAATCATGGTTTTCATGATGGCACCTCTCCTTATTCAGTTTTTCTGATGAAATGTCTCTTGGTTTCTTAGATCAAAGTCGTTTTGGCGTTTGGAAACTACGCGGGGGAGCTCGTTTTGAGTATGGAGAGCAAAAAAGATAGGATAAGTTGGTCGTGTTTTCTAAAGAGATAAGGGAAATATAGAAAGTTGGTAGTGCGATTTGAGGAACATCAACAAAAGCCAAATTTGCCTGGTGGGCGACATTAAAACAGATGGAACAGTCGTCATGGGGGACTCCATCCTGATGGTGATGAAAGGCGAGCCCCAGAATGGAGAGAGAAAAACAGAGGAGCAGGAATAACGCAAATTTTCTATTCATTAGCTTAAAATGATAACTCTCAGGTAAAGAAAAGCAAACTGTGAACCATTTTTTTTAACAAGCCTACTATATTAAGGGACAACTTAATGGAAATTGCGCAATTGTCAAGAAAATTTTTTCATCCAATTACCTTTCGCTTTTTTTTCTTATGTTATGCTCTTCTTATCAAAAAGACACTTCTATCAAATTATTTTTGAAATGGCCGGATTATAAAAGAAGTAAGGAAAGGAGATCAAAGGGAATAATCGGGGAATTTTTTATTGACATTCACCAAGTGATTAAGGTAACCTCTTTTATAACAAGGAACGCCAAGAAGGCACACTACTGGTAATTTAAATTATAAGAAGTTGTTTTAAACAGGGCCACGAAGGCCAAAGCTGCAAGAAGCAGCTCGGTTTTCGTGGCTTTTTTTTTCGATATAAATAGTTATGCCGACCAAGCGTGTATGTGATTGGCGGGGAAGGAGGAATTGAAAGATGTGTGAATCCAATGCGTATTTGGTTAAAGGGGGGAGGAGGAGCTTCTTATGGAATCTGTGGATGTGATCGAGCCTGAAGGATCTGATAAGTTTCGTCTGTTAGACATCTTTGGAGATCAGAAAACCATAAAGGCTCGAATCAAAATGATGAACCTGGTCAATCACAAAATTTATTTTGAAGAATAATGGACTTTATTAAGGAGAAATTTATGAGCGCTGCACCAATAAATCCCCAACGCATCGAACAAACAATCTCTTTTCACGGCCATTGGTGTCCTGGACTGGCCGTTGGAATCCGGGCTGCCCAGTGGGCCGTTGAGGAAATGGGCAAGGCCTCGGACGAAGAAATTGTGGCCGTAGTGGAAACCGACATGTGTGGCGTAGACGCCATACAATTTTTAACCGGCTGCACCTTTGGCAAGGGCAACTTGATTCACAAGGACTTCGGGAAAAACGCCTTTACCTTCTACCGGAGACGGGACGGTAAATCAGCCCGGCTGATAGCCCGTCCAGATATTTTTGGAGAATCCGGACCGATCCTCAAAGAGTTTTTTCGAAAGATGCAGCAAGAGGGCTTGACTGAAGAGGAAGAGAAGACTTGGCAGGAAAGCCAGGAGCGAATCTCCCGGCATATTATGGAAGCTGATTTTAACAAACTCTTTGAAATCAAGACCCCATCCGAACCTGCTCCCAGGAAAGCCCGGATCCTGTCCAGTTTGATCTGTGACTCGTGTGGTGAGGCAGTCATGGAGACACGAACACGGCGTTTTCAGGAAAAGGTACTGTGTATCCCTTGTTTTGAAGATATGGAAAGACGGTATTAAAAGGGTTTTAAGAAGACCACTTCTGGTTTAACCCAAAAACGGTATCCCCATATTAACTTAAGCCACCGGGGGGAAAAAGCGGTGGGAATATACACCTGGATGGGAGGAATAACCTGATGCCTAAGTTTTTTTTGGGAAGAAGAAGGAAATGATGCTTATTGAGACAGGGTTAATACCCTAAAAAGTTAAGAGAAGGCAGACAGGGCGGGAACCTTTAGCCGGTAGCGCCCTGTCTGCAGGGAAACGCTACAAAACACTTCGCTCCCTTATAAAAATATATCAGAAAGGGGGTGAAAATTAAAACAAAAAAGGAGATGCCTAATGCCTGTTATTATTTTATTCACCATATTGTTTTCTTTGTTTGCCAGCTTCGGATGGGCTACGGAGGTTGATCATCTTACGCTGGAGGAGATCGTGGTAACGGATTCTATTTCCTCCGAACCCGCAGCGACCGTGGTCGGGAAGGAGACCATTGAACGGGGAAAGAACGTTAACATCCCCGATGTATTAAAAAACGAACCCGATATTGATTTGCACAGAAGGGCCAGCATCGGCGATACGGCTGATATTTTATCGATCCGGGGTTTGTCTGGGGACAGAATCTTGTTGAACATCGACGGCAGACCGGTAAATGCAGCAGGGGTAGTGGGCGGTTACTTCATTGACTGGGGCACCATCCCTCTCGACAACATTGAACGGATTGAAATAATCAAGGGGGGAAGTTCGGCCATTTATGGCAACAATGCTCTTGGAGGTGTAATCAATGTGGTAACCCAAAGACCCACGGAAACCCCCACACTGACTTTTTACGGGAACTACGGGATTGGGCAAGACGGCGAAGGCATCCAGAACTACCGTCTGACCCATACTTACAAAATCGGACCTCTGGGGTATTCCCTGGCCGCCAGTTACCAGAAGGGAGACCCTTTTCTATGGAACAATGATTTTGAGGCCAAAAATTTTGCCGGATCGCTATATCTGGATATGCCGCTTCGGGGGGAGCTGTCCCTGGGACTCCAATACAACAATACCGTGCGGGGTTTTATTCGGGAGAACAGGTTATCAGACGACCCGACCAATCCCAATTTTTTCGTAAAAAAAAATCCGAACTATCCCCTCGCCTTTGGAGAAACCCTATCCCCCTATATGGGAAATGTCTCCACCCCCGGACCTGATGCCCAATGGGACAAGACAAAATATTATCTTGATTTGGGCTATAAGCAGCCCATTGGCGATGCGCTGGTGGAGTTCAAGGTTTATAAGAACATAGAGGACAGAAGGGAAAAAAACTACTCGTCGAGTTCCGTAGTAAGCGGTTATCCCGATGGGATCCTCGTGCTCGACAGGACCGTTGAATCCGACCGGTCCTATGGAGGAAATTTAAAGGGGACGATACCGCTTGGGAAGCATGAGCTGATTATGGGTGTGGACTATAAGGTCTTGGCCTTCGGTAATACTATTGTAAATTATGTCGATACCACATATAACGGGCAGCCTTATAGCGGCTATGCTCCGTCGCAGGAAGGCAAAAATTGGGGATATTATGCTCAGGACACCTGGAAAATGTCCGACTGGTTCACAGCAACCTTGGGATTAAGATATGATATCTACCATCTGATTCCCATAAACGGCAGTACAATTCCTGAACTGAATGATGATGGATTTTCTCCGAAGCTGACCGGTACCTTCAAAATAACTCCTTCTGACACACTGACGGCGTCAGTATACCAGGCCCTAAGAACCCCTAACCTACCGGAGATGTATTGGTGGGCTACCGGGCAGACCCACGGAAACCCCGTTCTTCAACCTGAGAAAAACACCGCCGGGGAGCTTATCTATCAGCATAATTTTGGGAAAAAGAGTTCCGTGCGTCTCTCCACCTACTATTACAACATAGATAATTTTATATATATGCGATTCGACCCAAATTGGCAAGGGACCTATAATATTGACAAGGTCACCTTATGGGGCGGTTCTGTTGAGGGCCGAACAGATATTACCGGTTGGCTTTCTGCCAAGGCCAACCTAACCTACCAGAAAAGCAAAAAAGAAGGAGATCCTTTCGATACGGCCCACCTTACGGATGAACTTGATTACTTGCCTGAATGGAAGGGAAGTCTAGGGCTGGACTGGAAGCTTCCTTATAAGATGCTGTTAAACACGACTGCCCGTTACGTGGGGGAACAGAAGACCATTTATACTTACAGCACCGGCTGGGGATGGCCGCAAACGACAAACTACAAACTCATGACCCTGGATTCGTTTATTACCGCTGATGTGGAACTCAAAATACCACTGATGAAACACGTCGAACTAAGCTTGTATGTTGAAAATCTCTTTGACAAACAATACCAAGAGGTCCTGGGGTACCCTTCGCTGGGCAGGGTAATTGGTACAGCTATAAAACTCACTTTTTAGAGGAAATGGTATGGATACTGAAAGGGAAGCCAGGTTCCGGGAGGACCGTTTCAGAAATTTTTGGGAGATGAAGGCCAAGAAGTATCCCTTACCTTTTGACCCTGAAAATCTCAAAAAAACCGAAGAGGTTATATCCCTGGTTACAAGTAAGGGGGTTGAAACCGCAGGGGCCGACATTCTCGACATCGGTTGCGGTACGGGTATCTATACCTTGCCGCTGGCCCGCAAGGCCTTGAAGGTTACCGGGGTCGATATCTCAGAAAAGATGCTGGGCCTGTTTGAGGAGGAAGCCCAAAGGCACGGCATCCATAATTGGGATCATCTCCAGGCATCCTGGGACTCCCTTGACGTCTCCTTGCAGGGATTCCTCAGGAGTTTCGATATCGTTTGGACGTCCATGTCCATGGCGGTCTGTGACGAAGAAGATGTTAAAAAGATGATGCTTTGTTCCAAACAGTGGTGCGTCTATGTAGGTTGGGGCAATAAACGGAAAAACACCTTAATGGAAGAGGTCTTCCGAATACACAGTCTGCCTTTCGGACCACCGCCGGGAGCTTTGATCATTTACAATCTGCTGAAAAAAACAGGCTGGTCTTCGAGCCTTGATTTCATAAACACCTTCTGGGACTGGGAAGGCACGGTCGATGAAACCCTTGAAGATCTGGCCGGTCATATCGAGCTTACCGGACACCCTGCCCAAAGAAAGCTCATACGGGATGTGGTTTCCCAAATGGAGGTAAACGGCAGGGTGCGTCATCGCACCTATGTAGAAGAGGGGGTTATTGTATGGCGGGTTATTTGAGGCGTTCGAATATCTTAATGTTAGGGATCATACTTGGTTGCTTGATTTATTCCAATGTTCAGGTCCTGGCCGCAAAGGAAAATCTCACCATAAAGGACATGGCGGGAAGGTCAGTGCGCATCCCTCAAAGAGTCAGCCGGATCGTACCCTTAGGTGGGGCCTTGCGTTTTGTAGTCTACCTTCAGGCCCTTGATAAAGTTGCCGGTGTGGAAAGATTGGAAAAACAGAAACCATTACCTACCACCCGGGTGTACAGCCTGGCCGTTGAAAAAATTGCTCAATCCTTACCGGACATCGGGGAGGGAGGACCTGGGAAACTGCCGGATTTTGAAAAGATCATCGCTGTCAGACCTGATCTGATCCTGGCCATGGGAGTAGACCTTGCCCAGGTCGAAACCATTCAGCAAAAGACTGGAATTCCTGTGGTGGTGCTGAGCTATGGCTCTCCCGGAGGAGGTTTGGACAAGGAAAATATCTTCGGATCCCTGCGGCTGGCCGGAAAGTTTCTGGATAAAAGTGCTCGGGCCGAAGAAGTTATCGCCTTTATCAAGAAGTCTGAAAAGGATCTCAGAGACAGAACCTCCGATATCCCGGATGGCTTACGTCCCCGGGCCTATGTGGGGGCCATCGGCTTCAAGGGGGTGCATGGTCTAACCAGTACCGAGGCTTTTTACCTGCCTCTTGAATGGGTCCAAGCCCGAAACGTGGCTAATGAAATCGGCCGGACCGGCCATAATTACATTGATCCTGAAAAGCTTCTTCTCTGGAACCCAGAGTTCATATTCATCGATGCCGGGGGCCTGGAGATGGTCCAATCCGATTATCGCCGGAATGCAGGGTTTTATAGACGCCTTTCCGCTGTACAGAAAAATAGGGTATTTCTCACCCTGCCCTATAATTATTATCATACCAACATAGAAATCATGATTGCCGACGCTTATTTTATAGGGAGAATACTCTATCCTACGCATTTTGCGGATATTGAACCGGCAAAGAAAACGGATGAGATCTTTAACTTCTTTATAGGGTTACCCGTATATAATCGGATCAAGAAGGAACTCTACGGGTTTGGAAAGGTGCTTTTTGAAAAAGAGGGTCTTCGTATCCAGTAGGATGCAACCGGAAGATGGCTACCGGGAGCTGACAAAGAAAAAAATTTGGACGGGGGTGGTCCTCCTATTGCTCCTTCTTGGAGCAGGCCTTTATTCTCTAAAAGTAGGATCCATCCATCTTTCGCTGAGAGAGATTCTCTTCACCCTGTTTTCTTGGAACGCTAATGGGCTTGATCATCATGTGCTGTGGAATATTAGACTTCCCCGAATTATCGGGGCTGTAATCGCCGGGGCCGGGCTGGGGCTGGCTGGTGTGGTTTTACAAAATGTCTTCAGAAATCCTTTGGCTGAACCTTTCACCATCGGGGTGTCCCACGGGGCGGCCTTTGGTGCAGCTTTCGCCATTATCGTTTTAGGGGCGGGAAAGGTCCACACAGAAGGGATTGAGGCCGTTACCACCAGCCTGCCATCGGTTGTCGTGCCGGCGGCTTTTGTCGGTTCCCTGCTGACCGTAGGACTGATACTCTTAATTTCCACCTTAAGGCAAATCAGCAGTGAAGGTGTTATCCTGGCCGGTGTTGCCCTGAGTGCCTTCTTCCTTGCAGGAACCATGTTCCTTCAATATTTTGCCACAGACATGCAGGTGGCGGCCACTATTTTCTGGACTTTCGGCGATCTGGGTAAGGCCGGTTGGGGAGAGAATCTTATCATGAGCCTGATTTTATGCCCGATATTTGTCATCTTCTTACGTAAGGGATGGGACTACAACGCCTTTCAGTGGGGAGATGATGCAGCTAAGGGGCTTGGCGTCTCGGTTCGACGCCTGCGTCTGATGAGCCTGCTTCTTTCCGCACTGATGGTTTCGGTGACCACTGCCTTCCTGGGCATCATAGGTTTCATTGGCCTCATGGCCCCCCACCTCATGAGACGAATGGTAGGCAACGATTATCGCTTCCTAATACCCTTATCAGCAATCTCCGGCGGACTCATCCTCCTGCTCTCGGACATTATTGCCCGTACGGTTATGGAGCCGATTATACTGCCGGTAGGAATCATCACCTCTTTTGCCGGCGCTCCTATTTTTCTTTATCTTTTAATTAAAGGGAGAACCATTTAACATGCTGGTCTTGGATGGCATTGCCTTTTCCTATGGTTCCAGGGAAGTCCTGAGAGATATTACCTTTCAGCTTAAGGCTGGGGACCTGGTTTCGGTGCTTGGTGTCAACGGCTCAGGGAAAACAACCCTACTTAAGACCATGAACAGGATCCTCGTTCCCCATCGAGGGACCATTTTTATAGACCAACAAAACGTTGAGGCCATGAGTCGGAAACAAATCGCCAAGACCATGGGCTATATGCCTCAGAAGTCCAACGGCGTTCATTGTACCGTTTTCGATGCCGTCCTTCTTGGCCGAAGACCTCACATTGATTGGGATATCAATGAGCTTGATTTGGAAGTAACCCGCAATATGCTCAGACTTACAGGGCTTGAGGGGTACGCCATGCGATTTACTACAGAACTGAGCGGCGGGGAACTTCAGAAAGTGATTATTGCCAGGGCTCTCGCCCAAGAACCGAAGGTTTTGCTTCTGGATGAGCCCATCAACCATCTCGACATGAAAAATCAGTTTGAAATCATGAATCTCCTAAAGGACATTACTAAGAGACTCGGTCTCATCACCATTTCTGTAATGCACGATTTGAATACGGCCCTGAGGTTTTCCGATGGTTTTTTCATCCTCAAAGAAGGACGAGTTTACGCTCACGGTGACCGATCGGTGATCACCCCCGAGATCATCAAACAGGCCTTTAACATGGAGGTGATGGTAACCGAGATCAATGGTGTTCTTCTTATTGTACCGCTCTCAATAGAAAGGTAAATCGTTGGCCAAATATACAAAGACTTCCGTAGAATAAGCTTCACTCTGGCCATTTTCGGTCTCAGAGTCTTGCTGAAATCGAGTAGGAGAAAAAATGGAATGGCTTAAAGTTGTTGTCGATTATGGGATCATAGGATTTTTGATCCTCTTAAGTATGATGGCCGTAGGGATTGCCATCGAAAGGTTTCATGTCTATAAACATATAAAACTGGAGGCCTTCCCGGACCAAAAGAGCCTGGAGTTGGAACTCACCAAAAAAATCCATCTCATCGCCACCATAGGCAGCAATGCCCCCTATATCGGTCTGTTGGGAACGGTCCTGGGTATCATGCTGACTTTTTATATGATCGGGCAAGAGGGTTTTATGGACACGGGCAAGATCATGGTCGGTCTGGCCCTGGCCTTGAAGGCCACGGCCATCGGCCTTCTGGTGGCCATTCCCTCCGTCTCGTTATACAATTTTCTGCTTAGAAAAGTTAAAGTCCTGCTTATGAACTGGGAGATCGAACGTGGAAGAAAAGGAGTTTGATTATATCAATGTCATTCCCCTAGTGGATGTCATGCTGGTCCTCCTGACCATTGTGCTCACCACCTCTTCCTTTATCGCCAGCGGTATGATTCCCATGGATCTGCCCAAAGCCCATCGAAGCGCAGGGGAAATCCTGAAAACCCAGACCATTGAAATCGACCGGGCCGGAAAGATCTATTTGAATTCCAAACCCGTATCTTTGGAAGAGTTGAAAACCGACCTGAGTTCCCTGAACAAGAAAGTCCCTGTTTTGATTAGGGCCGACCGCAGCATCATCCTGCAGAACTTCGTCAGTGTCCTGGATGTCCTCAAGGGCTTGGATTTTTCCCGCATCAGTCTCCAGACCGAGGAAGGACCGTGAATTACCAGACCAGGGCCTTCCAAATATCCTTTCTGCTTCACAGCCTGATTCTTGTCGTTGTCATCATTCTAAGCATCTTCATCGGTCAATCTAAAAAGTTGACGGTATTGGATTTCAATTTGCGTAAACCGGAATTCCATGCCAAAAAGGTCGAACCGCAGGCTCCAACGCCTGCTATAAAAACAAAACCGATTAAGCCCAAGGCCCGTCAGGCCTTAAAGGAAAAAGAACCTCCCAGATTGCCGGAAGAAAGGCCCAATCTATCACCCTCCCCGGAAATTCCAGCAGTGGTGAAACTCCCGGAAGCCCAAGACCCAGGAGGCAGTTCTCTTGGCCTTGGAATGGTGACCGGTTCAAAGTCTATCAAAGAGGGATCCCCTGGAACCCCCGGAGGGTCAAAAGAGGGGTCGGGAACAGGCTCAGGCCTGGGAAATTCGGATGGTGGGAACGAATCGGCTAAGGCAAAATATTTAAAAAGTCACTTTGCCTATATTCGAGATAAAATTCTCAGGAACATCAACTACCCTGACATGGCACGGCGCATGGGCTGGCAAGGGAAAGTCCTTCTTTCCTTTATCATTACGGCAGACGGATCCGTCAGAGAATTCAAGATCATTCAAAGTTCAGGTTTTACCATACTGGATAAGAGTGCCATAGAGACCGTTAAGGACACCGCCCCCTTCCCAAAGCCGCCTGGTGAGGCTCGGCTGGTTATTCCCATCATTTATCGCTTGGAGTCATAGTCCCTTACCAAATTCTTATTAAAGCTTCATCAGCATACCACTGACTAAGAGTGGACGGGAAAGGATACCGTTCCATCATGCCTAAAGTTACTAAAAATGGTACGTCAGTGCAACGCGGAAGGTGCGCGGCTCGGCCGCGTGGAACATGAAGTCATTTACACCAGCAGCCGGCTCTCCTGGCAGCCGGGAGGTGTAATAGTAGGTTATATCGTCGGCTTTCGCATCGAGGAGATTGAAGATATCTCCCTCAATCAACCAGTTTTTGTTGATTTTGTAGCCAAGGTGGAAATATAGCAGGCTGGTGCTGGGGGAGCGTTCGCTATTGTCCTGGGTCAAGGCGCGAGGTCCAAAATATCGCCACCGCAGGCTGGCAGTCCAGCCTTTTAGGTCATGCACCGTGATGGCGGAGGAAATAATTAGGCTGGCCGCTTCGGGGACATAATCGCCCCCCACCGGATTGCCTAAGTAATGCGCTGAGGAGTCGGCAAAATCGGCGTCGATCGTCAGCCATTTGGTCGGGGTGTAGTAGTTTGCCCATTCCACCCCTTTGCGAAGATCGGGGTAAGGACTGGCTTCGGTCGTACCTGTATCCCCGTCAAAGATTAGTTCGGATTGCAGCCTCAGCACCCAGAGCGTCAATGTGCTTTGGAGGTTTGGGATAGCCAGAGTGCGCACGCCAACCTCTGCACCCAACGTTTGCGCTATCGGTAAGGCCCTTTGCACCGGCGCGCCGGTGGTCGGATCTTGAGTAGTATTTATACCCCGCGCGTCGTCGGTGTGGAAGCCCATGGCACCGTTCAGGTAGAACTCCGTCTTGGCCCATGGGCCGAAGATCAAAGACAGCTTAGGTTCGGGAGTGTAGGCGAACTGGTTTCCGCTGTCAGCGGGGTTGGGGCCATTGGTATAATAGGTGAAAAGGTTCTTGTTGTTGAAATTAATGAAATCTAGGCGAAAGCCCGCAACGGTGCGAAACCATGGCAGCCAATTAATCTTGTTCTCAAAGTAGGGGGCCAGGTCCGTTTCCACGATATCATCCGCACGAGTTGTGGACAGCACTATCCGGTTCTCGGTGTGCAACAGGCTGTCGTGAATCACGTCGTTTCGAATGTCGAATCCGATAGTGTTTTGCATTGTCAGGCCGCACCAGTTGCCGAACCATGTCCGGCTTGCTCTCACTCCCTGCACCCATCGTGTATCCTTTTGCTCAAACTGGTCCCCATGGACGGGATCATCCAGGAAGAAGGTGAAGTCATTCCAGAGCCCCATGTTATAGTAATACACATATCCCAGGATCTTGGTAGCCGAGTGATCGTCGGCTTGATGATATTCGGCTGACAGGGTGTAGCGGTCAGTTAGACCTCCATCAGTCGGGTTCAGGTTTCCGAAACGATCGATGAGCCCCTCGGCGACCGCTCGCTCCGGGATTTGGTTGGTCGCATTCCATGTGCCGTGATAGCCCATTAGCGTTGCGCTGAAGCCCTGACTTGTGTCCCCCTGGCTGTAGGTTACTATTCCATTTAATTTCACATAATTCTCAGGCACGTCCCAAGGTCCGTCGGTGTGCATCCATTCAAGGGCGCCGAGGAGATTGCCCTGGCCGACCTTGGTCGAATCGGCCAACAGGCCGCGCTCATAATTCCAACTGCCCCATTCAATCTTTGCCAGGCCGGCAGGAAGGGTCTGAAAGGTTTGAATATTTTCCCAGCCGGCAGAGCCGAAGTCCCCCACGTTGGCGAAGTTTGGCCCTTTTCCGTAGTCTATCTTCTTGATCAGTTCGGGAATGAGAAAATTGAGGTCCGTGTAGCCCTCGCCATGAGCGTTCGAAGGCAAGTTGATCGGAATGCCGTTGAAAAAGCTGGCCAGGTCCGTGCCGTGGTCGAGATTGAAGCCGCGGAGAAAATACTGGTTAGCCTTTCCGTCGCCGCTATGCTGAGTGACGATGACTCCGGGCATGGTCTCGAGCACTTCTCCGGGACGGGAGATGGGCCGCTCTTCCAGTTGTTGGGCGCCAATCGTGCCCTGAGTAGAAGTATCACTGATGCCGAGCATGTTGTCGCTTCGCCCCTCAACTACTATCTCGGGCAACACTAACGATTGAACAGCGCCCTTTGGAATCTCACCTGTAGCAGGTGAGGATATTTCCGCTGGTGGCGCACTGCTGTCCGTGTCCGCCGCCCACACGCAAACAGAGAAGAACGTCAGAATGACCCAGGCGCAAATTAAGAGGGCAATCTTCACCATATAATCTCCTTCCTATTGAAATTAATGAAGTAAGATATGAAATTTGATTTTGCGACTTTCGTAATAAATTAAAACAGAAGGGGCGGGTAGTTTCGGTACGGCTTTGCGCAAAAAAAAACCACGAACGCCCACTCCGCATTCATGCGGCTTGAGGGCCTTCATGGCCTCATTGACTTTATAAAACAGAAAAACGGGACCCTTGAACCCCAAAAAACAATAGGTTCAAGTTAAAAAAGCTACACAGTGCTACGAGCACCTTCTTAGTGTTTCTGCGTTTCCTCTATAGCAGCATTTTCTTAATACAACCTCCGGTGTGTCTGTGTCAAGTCCTTTTTCGTCAGATTTTCCGCGAATGAAATAACCTGTACCGACTGCGATTTGATCTAGCAGATGCCCCCACCCAAACCTAATGCCTTGCTTTTACCTTGACCCTGTATTTTTCTTTCCTTGCCAACCCAGCCGATTAAATGCCAAATCCCTTATATTGTCCTGGAGATTGTCACCTCTGGGTGAGAACTGGAAATAATCATAGATAAAATAGGCTGTGGGTATTAAAAAGAGGAATGTACCGACTAAGAATAACAACGACAAAAAGATAAACCTAAGAATATGATCGCCAATAAGGCGGAAACATAAAAGAGCTTCTTTGATACCCAGATACCCAGTTCCCATAGTCAACTTTGTGGCTTGCCTCACTCATACCTTAAATTCTAGTCCATAAGTTAGCGATATTCAATGTGTTGCCCAGCACTTTTGAGAAAAACATTGAAAGGTGATTAAAAATACTTCTTGCTTAAAAATAACAACTATGCGATAATTAAGCCAACTTAATTATTGGAGGCTTCAATGGATAGTGAAAGAACCGAAGAATATCTGGAGGCTATATACAAGGAGCAAAGCAAGGGAGAGCCGGCCTCTACCTCTTTTTTGGCCAGAGATTTGGGAGTATCCCAACCTGCAGTTTCGGATATGCTGAAAAATCTTGAAAGCAAAGGATTGATTGACTATCAATCAAGTAAAGGCGCTACGCTAACCGATCTTGGCGTGGAGAAAGCGCTTGGAGTAATACGCCGGCATCGGTTGTGGGAGAGATTTCTAACAGATGTCCTTGGCATGAAATGGGATAAGGTACATGAGGCAGCCTGTAAGTTGGAACACGTCGATGTTCCAGAAGTTGAAGAAAGATTAGCCGTCATTCTAGGCGACACCGATACCTGTCCTCATGGGCACTCTATTCCTGATAAAAAAGGCAACGTTAAGGAGGAAAAAGCCTTACCTCTTACAAGTTTCCAGGCACTTCAACGGGTGAATATTCTTGCCATTGACGAGGGTGATTCCGTATTACTCAGGGATGTAGAAAAAAAAGGGTTAAAGCCACAAGTTGTGGTAACAATATTAAAGAAGAATGAAGATGGTTCACTTGAATTGGAAGCTGGCAAGAAAAGAATCCGACTAAGCGCGAAGCTGGCCGCAGTTCTTCAGGCAAAACCAGTCACCATCCGTCGAACAGAGGCCGTTAAAGAGGAAACACCTCTAAGCAAACTTATTCCCGGACATTCGGGAATCTTAAAAGAATATACGGGTGAACGTAGTCTGCTGGGGCGCTGTCTTTCTCTGGGTTTTACGCCCGGCAGTGTGGTTAAGATGCTAGAGAACTTCAATAGTGGTCCGGTTTTGGTCAAGGTGCATGATACGGAAATAGCTTTGGGGCGAGATCTGGCTGAGCACATTACTGTTACCCGGAACGAAAAAGCATGATAGAAAAAATAAATGAAAAGAGAATTGTGGTGGCTCTCGCTGGAGCCCCCAACACAGGTAAAAGCACAGTATTCAATCTGTTGACCGGACTTTCACAGCATGTTGGTAACTGGCCGGGGAAAACAGTTGAGCAAAAAACTGGCGTGCTGCGCCGCGGCAATTTGACAATGAATATTGTTGATTTGCCAGGCACATATAGTTTAACGGCTAACTCCGCTGAAGAGCAAATTGCCAGGGACTATCTGGTAAAGGAAAAACCGGATGTTGTGGTTGCTATACTCAATGCCGCCAGTTTGGAGCGGAATTTGTATCTTGTCGCCGAACTTATTGAGTTGTCACCACGCCTGATCATTGCCCTTAATATGATGGACGTTGCCCAACAACAGGGTATGAAGATTGACGCCAAAGCGCTGGCAGAAGGATTAAACATACCTGTAATTCCGATTACCGCAAGGAAGAACCAGGGACTCGATGAACTGTTAGCTACCATCGAACAAGAGTATAGCCAACTCCCGGGCTCACGTGAAATGAAACATATTGAGTACGGCAGCGACATAAAGAAAGTGATAGATCACGTAGAGCAGCTACTGGATGACTCACTTACCGCACCTTATCCGAAACACTGGACAGCGATGAAGCTGCTCGAAGGCGACACACAGATTAACAAACTGATTATGGGACGTTTACCACCAGGGCAATCGTCTTCACTCGTTTCTTATCTTAGAGAGAACGAATCTGCTGCCGTGACCATTGCCACTCTTCGCTTTGAGTGGGTGGGGAAAATGATGACCGTGACACAGGAAAGACCTCCGCTGGGCAGGGTTTCCTTGACAGAAAAAATTGATCGTGCCGCAACTCACCCGATAACGGGTTTATTCATTCTCTTGATGGTATTGGGTCTCATATTTGGGTTTGTTTACAGCATCGGCATTCCAATACAGAATTTCCTTGAGGTACATTTGATAGAGAGTGGCCGCGAGTTTGTGAATACGACCCTCCTTAGTATTCCAACCTGGGTTAGAAGTCTATTAGCGAACGGTATATTGAGTGGTGTGGGCACTGTTATGACTTTCATCCCCATACTGATGCTATTTTTCGCAGCATGGGCATTTATGGAGGATGTAGGCTACATGGCACGAGCTGCCTTTGTAACCGATAGATTCATGCACCTGCTCGGTCTTCATGGCAAATCAGTCTTACCGATGGCTTTAGGATTTGGTTGTAATGTCCCAGCGATCCTGGGAACACGCATTATAGATTCGCCGAGGTCTCGCCTTCTGACAATTATTCTCGTTCCACTGCTTCCCTGCACAGCCAGGATGGCAGTCGTTACTCTGATTGCAGCCGCCTTCTTTGGTCATCAGGCAATATTTGTATCAATAGGGCTAGTGATATTTAGCCTGATTATGCTCATCATCACAGGGCTCATTATGAACCGATTTGTCGTTGGTGGTGAAGACAGCGCGTTGCTAATGGAGTTGCCGTTGTACCATTTGCCCAATCCGCGAATCATAGGATTGGTGACATGGCAAAATACGATGGCGTTTATCAAACGCGCCGGGACAATAATCTTGGCTGTTTCAATAATTGTCTGGATATTATCGGTTGTTCCCCATGGAGATATCAATACCAGTATCCTATCTCAAATTGGAAAGCTAATAGAGCCTGTGGGACGCCTGATGGGGTTGAACTGGCAAATGATGGTAGCTCTCTTATCGAGTTTTATAGCCAAGGAAAACACAATAGCTACTCTAGGGACACTCCTCAGTGGACAAGGAACTGGATTGGCACAGCAGTTAAGAACTGTGCTTACACCCGCCTCTGCATTAGCTTTTTTGGTAGTCCAGGTTCTTTTTATTCCTTGCATTGCCACAGTAGCGGCAATCCGACATGAAACCAAGACATGGCGATGGCCAATCATCACGATAGCTTATCAACTCCTACTTTCTTTCTCAATGGCGATACTCGTATTCCAGATCGCACGCATAGTATGAATTATCTCCAATCCAGCGAAACCAGCGCCCCTTTTTTATTCAATTCCGATTCTACTAGGCCCCGGTCAGATAATTGAAGATCGCACTTTTTCCCACATTGGGGTTTCCAACCAGGATGATCTCAAGGGGGTCGGATAAAGAGGGCTGAGATATAAAGGTGGAAGGTTTTTTTATATTTTTCTTTTAACTTTAAAAGATTTAAATTGAGGTGATCTCCAAAAATTGGACAATTTGATAAGCCTTGAGTTAGACCAAAGGAAGAAACTAGCTATAAGCAAGAAAAAGCGACAACACTCACCCGAATTTAAAGCCAAAGTAGCCTCAGCAGCTATTGAGAACATGAATGAAACCCAGAAGAAAGTATCGACGGCACTCTATATTACGATAGGTTGGACAAACCTACAAGAATAAGGGACTCAGGTTTTCAGATTCCGTATTTTTTACGGCGACGCCAGAGGGTGGCTTGATCGATACCCAGGATGTCGGCGGCTTCCTGAAGTGATTTGGTGGAGGCCAGAATTCTTCGGATATGTTGTTCCTCGATTTTTTCCAGGGGAAACGGATCACCGATAGTCGGCAGGGATTCGTTCGGGAGTAGGTTTCCGGGAAGGCATTCGATACCGACACGCTCGGTTCGGCAAAAAATAGCCGCCCGCTCAATAACATTGCTTAATTCCCGGACATTGCCCGGCCAGGGGTATTGCCTGAGTGCAAGAAGTGCTTCCGGAGTAAAACCTAAAAAAGAGCGATGATTGCTCCGGCCATAGAAAATCAGTAATTGTTCGGCAATGGCAATCACATCATCCGGACGATCCCGCAAGGGAGGGATTTCGATCTGAATCACATTGAGTCGAAAAAAGAGATCTTCTCGAAAACGGCCCTCCTTGACCGCTTTTTCCAAATCCCAATTGGTGGCTGTAATAAGACGCACGTCGGCTTTTCGAGTGGTAGAGTCCCCAACCCGTTCATATTCCCTTTCCTGGATAAAACGCAGCAACTTGGGTTGAAGGGACAAGGGCAAATCACCGATCTCGTCCAGAAGAAGTGTCCCGCCCTGGCAAGCGGCAATACGACCTGGGTTGTCACGGACGGCTCCGGTGAAGGCCCCTTTGACATGCCCGAATAAGCTCGCTTTCGAGCAACTCCGAGGAAAAAGATGGGCAGGAAATGATGCCGAGGGGTTTTGCCGCCCGGTTGCTCCAGGCATGAATGGCCTTGGCCAGAACGGTCTTGCCGGTTCCACTTTCTCCACGCAGAAGAATCGTGGCCTCGGAAGGGGCAGCCTGCCGGGCCAGATTGACCGCCCGCTGCATCACCGGGCTGGTACTATCTAATTTTATCTCGGGGTTGGAGCGTCCCAGGTCTTCCTGCAAGGCGGCCACTTTCTGTTCCAGGGTGCGTATTTGGAACATTTTTTGGACGGCCAGCTTTACCTGGGTGGGCGTGAAAGGTTTTGGAATATAGTCCGTAGCGCCGCGTCGCATGGCCTCCACGGCCGTATCAATGGAGGCATAGGCTGTGATGACGATGATTTTGATCCAGGGCGATGCAGCCAGTAACGACGGAATCAGATCGAGGCCGTCCTCCGTGCCGAGACGCAAATCCACAAAGGCCAGATCAAAAGACCGGTGTGAGGCTTCAATCAGGGCATCCTGAAAATTGCTTACACCGAAAACCTTGTGGCCTTCGGTCTCCAAGCAAACCGATAAAGTCTTACGGATATTGACCTCATCATCCACAACCAGAATTTGTAAAGATTGCATTAAGCCCTCTTTTCCCTCTTTCGAAAAATAATCTTGATTGGGCAGTTGTTAAATTTAAAAACCTCCCGAAGCTTATTGGTCATATAGCGCTGGTAGGAGAAATGGATGTTTTCCGGATAATTGGCAAAAAAGATAAAAGTGGGCGGTTTGATTTCCACCTGGGTGGCAAAGTAAATCTTGACCCGCTGACCACCTCGTAAAGGCAGGGAGTGCCCGGACAATATAGTTTTCAAGGCCTGGTTCAAGGGGCCGGTGTCAATGCGCCGGGTGTATTGCCGATAAACCTGATGGATGGTATTCAAAAGTTTTTCTCGTCCCAACCCGGTTTGAGCTGAGATGGGGAGGATCGGGGCAAAGGAAAGATATTTGAGGTGGTAACGGATGTCTTCCAGAAATTGTTTTTTGTTTTTAATGTTCTTTTCAATCAGGTCCCATTTGTTCACTCCGATAATACAACCCTTGCCCTTTTCAAAGGCCAGCCCGGCTATCCGGGCATCCTGATCGGTCACCCCCTGGACGGCATCCAAAAGTATGACGGCCAGATCGCATTGATCGATCCCTTTGATGGCCTCGAGAACGGAAAATTTTTCCAGCCGCTGGGCAATCCGGGCCTTCCGCCGGATCCCGGCCGTATCGATCAGAAGATATCCCTGGCCTTTGTAGTCAAAGGGGGTATCAATGGCATCCCGGGTCGTCCCCGGTTCGGAACCGACCAGAACCCGTTCAAAACCCAGGATGGAATTGATCAGAGAAGACTTGCCCACATTCGGCCGACCGATAACGGCCAGACGGACACGACGATCTTCTTCGGCGAATTCAACCATAGCAGGCAAATGGGCGATGATGGCTTCTTTCAAGGCCTGGATGCCCATTCCATGCAGGGCCGAGACAGGAAGGACGGCCTCGAGGCCAAGACGATAATATTCGACCAGGTCTTCCTTTAATTTGGGATTATCTATTTTATTCACTGCATAGAGGACCGGCCTGGAAGTCTTTCTTAGACGCCGGATGACCTGTTCGTCGGCCGGGGCCAGACCTTTTTGTCCGTCTCCCAAAAAGACAATCAGGTCGGCCTCTTCCAGGGCCATTTCGATTTGCTCTCTTAAGCCTTTATCCATCAGGCTTTTTTTATCCCACTCAAATCCGCCGGTATCCACCAGAGAAAATTTTTTCCCTTCCCAGATCACTTCCTGGTAATTCCGGTCCCGGGTGACTCCCGGCTGATCGTCCACAATGGCTTTGCGCCTTCCAATCAGGCGGTTGAAAAGCGTTGACTTGCCCACATTAGGCGCACCGACTATGGCTACTAAAAATCCCATTGATAAATCCTTTTGAACTAACGAATTGATTTCCCTATTTGTTTAATAGTAACACAGGTTAGCTCGGAGTGCAAATTTCCAGGGGTAGACCGATCAAAATTTTAAAGCCCAACTCATATAGATTACACTATTTTTTTTATTGACTTCCCTTAAGAAAGGTTTAAATTACCCCGCATCGGCTGGGTATAAGGCCGACCAGCGAGTTCTCAGGTATTAAACCAGAGAAGCGGGGGACCCGATCATTCGGGGCGAATCCGTTGTGCGGTAGGGCAAGTTGCCTCCTGCCCGAGCCCGTCAGCTAACCTCGTAGCGTAAAGGGGGATATGTCGAACGTCTGCTTTTGGTCGTCTGTGGACGACAACCTTCAGTGGGCCGAAAAGGGCGTGGAATACTTGAGTGAACTTCAGGAAGTCCATTGGTCTGCTCCAGTTCTTTTTTCAAACCATTCAAAACTTCTTCCATCTTTAATATTCCCTTGGCTGTTATTTAAGGCAATAAAATGAAGCCCCTTATCCTTCTCGTGCTCAATAGCGGTTTGATTATACTTTTTATTTATCTGTTTCGGCAGCGGAATCTACTCTCTTATAGCCAGGGGGGGCGGATTTGGCTGACCTATTTAGCAGTAGGCGTCATCACTTTAATGGATGAGTTTACCTCCATCTTTTACGCCCCCGCTGAAGCCTTTCGTTTTATCAGCTTGAGCGCCATTATCTTTATTGCCCTTACCAGTTTACTGGTCCGCTTTATCAGTACTCGGCTGACAGAGATTGCTGAAGTCCTCGAGCATCATCATCTCATCGGCGGCGGAGTCTATTCCTTTTCTTACTTGGTCTTAGGCCCCATGATGTCCTTCGTGGCCGTATCTTCGATTATGGTCGATTACATCCTGACCGCCTGTATGTCGGCAGTCAGTGCGGTGTCGAATGCCACTTCTTTTTTCCCACTGTCTCAACAGACTTCCATAATCACCGTGTTGGCCATTATCTGGGCCGTTGCCGGCTTAAATATTATGGGGATCAGGGAAAATGCCCGCTTTACTTTCATGATTTTTGTCGGTGCTGTTTTCGTCATGCTCAACCTGATCGCCTCCGGTCTCTTAAACCTGAACCATGAATCTTTAGGACAAATGCATTTGGCGACGACCCAGGCGATAAATAATGTCACCAGAGGATCGATTGCGGAAAACTACAGCCATTTCATTACGAGTATTGCTTTTTGTATTTTGGCCTACTCCGGGGTGGAATCGGTCCTCCAAACCGCGGGATTTGTGAGGACCTGGAAAGAAATCCGCAAGGCCTATTGGTTTTTGGCCTTGACCGTGGGGGTGGTGACCCCTCTGGTGGCTACCCTGGCTTTATCCGCCCGGATCGATTTTAAGGCCCATGAAGGGGACCTGATCACCTATTATGCCACCCTGCTCAACGGGGTCCCTTTTGGTTTTATCGTTGGGGCCTTGGCCAGTTTTACTTTGACCATGGCCGTCAATACCGCCTTTGTGGCTTCCAGCGAGTTGATGGAACGGGTGGCCCACCGATACGACTTTCATTGGCTTATTGCCACTAATCGAAGGCAAGCTCTGTACCGTATTCATTTGTCCAGTGCCACCTTTTTTTCTATTATCATCTTTTTTACAATGGGGAGTCAGGCGGAATTGGCCAACATGTATGCCTTGGGGCTTCTGGCCTCCTTTTGCATTAACATGGGTTCCCTGATCATTTACCGATATTTTAGAGGCAAAGAGGAAGGGATCACCTATTCCACCAGCCGTCTCGGCACCCTTATCCTCTGGGTTATTCTGGTCAGTTGTTTTATTACCTTGGCCATTGCTAAACCCCATGCAACCATGCTTTGGGGCACGGTAACGGGTGTGATGCTTCTTTTGGGATTTTGGGTGGGCAAGAAGCGATCTCCGGAGATCAAAGAGATAGAACAAGGGGAAAATGAAATGGAGATGATTCTTTATCTGGCCGAATCCGAGGAACGGGAGATTCATCTTTTTTTCAGGAGGTCCGAGGAAACCGATATGGCCCAGCCTAAAGATAATGAAGCTTATATTACTTTTTATTCCCCTCGGATCGGAGGGCTTCCCTCAAAGGTTGTGCCCAACCAATTTCGGTTTCCTTTATCTAAAATCAGCCTGTTTCATCGCCTGGTGTCCATACTCCGGGTAGTGGAATATGAAATGGCCGATCGCCAAGTGGTGGTTCATTTGGGTTGGCCCTTGTCTTCATGGTTTGAGCGGATGTCTATTGGGGTGATGGTCTTTAACCTGATGAGACTTCCGCGGCTTTTTCCGAATTTTGAATTCGATATCCAATATTTTAAAAGAGAAGCTAATCCTGGTGTAAAAACAAACAGCACAGAAAGCCAGGACGGCTTATGATCAAATTTCGAAAATAACTGCCGAGGTGATCGAACTTTCACGCCAGAATACCAAGATTAAATCCTTTGAACTGTCTCTCGGTCGGAAACAAAAAGTGACCGCTCAAGGTGATGAGGTTTTATTATACCTCCAGGAAGCAATGTGGAGCAGATTTTTTAAAGTGACAAGCTGAAGAGAGGATTAGTCGAACCTTCCGGTGATCCAATCCTCTGTCGTCGGGCAGGCCCTTGCTTTCGACTCACATTGGTGTCAAAATATTTCTAATCTTTGATCTGCCAATGACCCGGGAGCGGGTGAAGGAAGCCCTGACCAGGGCAGAAAAGACGCGGGCATGAAGGTTTGCCAAGAAAGGAATATTTCATCATGGAGACCATGGATTTCATACAAGCAACCATTCTCGGCCGAACCGGCTTAAAGGTAGGTCGTCTCGGTGTGGCGGCCAGCTATGGTGCCCCAGCCATGGCTTTTGAAGAGGCTTTTGATAAGGGGTGCAATTATTTTTACTGGGGTTCGAGGCGCAAGTCAAACATGAGAGAGGCCATCAAGAATATTTGTGCCCAAGGAAAGAGAGACGAACTGGTCATCCTCGTCCAAAGCTACTCCCGTTCAGCCCATCTCATGGAGTCGTTCTTCGAGAAAGCTCTCCGGACCTTGGGCTTGGATCATGTGGATATTCTGCTTATGGGATGGCACAACCAACGGCCTGGAGAGAAACTTTTAGACAAAGCCATGGCTATGAAAGAAAAGGGCCTCTTTCGCTTTCTGGCCGTTTCCGGTCATAACCGGAAGCTTTTTCCGGAATTGGCCAAGGAAGGTCTTTTCGACCTTTTCCATGTCCGTTACAACGCGGCCCACCGGGGGGCTGAACAGGAAACCTTTCCTTTTTTACCGTTGGTTGGGAGGCCAGGCATTGTTACCTACACGGCCACACGCTGGGGACGGCTTCTGAACCCCAAGAAGATGCCGCCGGGGGAGGTCCCTCCATCGGCCAGCGCATGTTATCGGTTTTCCCTTTCCAATCAGGCCGTCGATGTCTGCCTCTGCGGGCCGAAAGATGAGGCCCAAATGAAAGAGGCCTTGAAGACCCTGGAAATGGGTCCGTTAAGCCAATCAGAGATGGAGCGTATGAGAAAAATCGGGGATTACCTACACGGTGATTGATCTTCGAAGATGAATAAAAATTGATCGAAAAAAAGGAAAACCAAACCTAATGAACTCGCAAAAAATCATCAATGATCCATTTTTGTCATTCCCGTGAAAACGGGAATCCAGGGAATTTTGTTTGGTTCCCTACCTTCGCAGGGACGGTGTCTGGACCCCCGCTGGAGTCTATCCCGCACTTGATGCGGGGCGAGGGTGACGGTTCTTCCGATTTTTTACGAAGCCGTCAAATCTGATCAGGCCAGCCTTTTAATCCACCTTACCAGCCCAACAAGAAGTTCCTTTACTTTCTCCCTTGTCATTTCATCGATAAGCCTGCCCGTGGCATCAAATTTCTTTTCGGCGAAAGTCACCATAATCTCCGGGCGGTTCAGAGGGAAGGCATTAAGGATGACCATGGTCTGCCTCAGGTGATACTGGGCCCTGGCCGTACCAAGCATTCCGATTGAAGCGCCCATGATGGCAACGGGTTTTTCTTCAAAAGGGCTTGTACCATAAGGTCTTGAGGCGGCGTCGATGGCATTTTTCAGAACACCGGGAACAGAATAATTATATTCCGGCGTCACAATAAGGAGCCCATCCGCTGCTTTTATTTTTACTTTAAATTCCTTTAATTTCTCATGAGGCCTTTTCTCCAGGTCTTGATTGAACAAGGGAATACCTTCAAGGTCGAATACTTCCAGCTCCACTTCTTCCGGGGCAACCTCAACAGCAGCCCGCAAAAGCATTTTGTTAAAGGACCCTTTCCTGAGACTTCCGGCAAAACCGAGTATTTTAATTTTTCCGTTATCTTTATCTGCCATATCAGCCGTCCTTTTTTATATCCTCATGTTGTTGGAAATAATGCCCACAATTCCTCTTTCTGTCAACCTATAGAAATATACTAAGACAGCTCCTGAAGGATGTCAATAATCGAACAATATTTTAACCTGAGACAAAGGCAGGCAACGTCTTGGAACAAAAAGAACCCTTGCTTTTTCCTTTCTGATTTGTAGAATAAGCCTATCCAATCTTTACAGGAAGAAAGGCCATGCTTATTAAAAACTATTTAAAAATTCCGGGAATGATGGTGTATTTTCTAACGATGTTGCCGCTTTCCTCCTATGCCTGGAGCAATCATGTCTATTTGACTTATTCTGCCCTTAAGGGTCAAACGGATTATCAGGTAAAGGTGGCCGCCGAACCGCTGGAATCGTTCTTATCCAAAGAAAAAGATAAAATCGGTGCATTACTGAAATCAGAAGAAATCTGGGCTATCTCTAACGTCAAAGCCTATCCGCCCATGCCTCAGTCGCTGAATTTTATCAACAGTAAAGAAACCAACCTTCGCCTCCGGTTTCTAAAGGCGATGCGGCTAAATCCGGACATGAAAATCCCTTTATTCGTCATGGTCCTTCCCGGCACCCCCGCCGGCACCCCGGCCCCTTCCAAAAAACCGCTGCCCTGGTCTGCTATAAGCGTTCTGGCCAATGACTTTCAGAATATGATCTATATTCCTCTGACACCAGGAGAAAAAATAAACGCCCTGGATGTGGTTTCTTCCGCTTCCGACGAACCGGATAACGGATTGGACATTGGCCTCTGGGAGGATAATAACACACCTTTCGGCAAAGAATACGGTTACGGGAAGCAGCCTTTCGGAAATCCGAAGCTTTCCTATGGGACACAGGCGCCTTTTCATATGGGCTTTTATTATGAATCCAAGATTATCTATAAGGCTGACCCGAGTTTTCAAAAGACTTTTACGGAACAAAGGGTGCATCTAGTATCGTTCCCTGGCCAAACTGGCTTTTCAGACCGGCCATCCCTATTGGGGATACCGGTTTGCCGGCTGGGGCTTGCATTATTTGCAGGACATGACCATGCCCTATCATACCACCATGACGCCCGGCCGAAGGGCCGTGACCATGCTCTCATTGGCTGTACTGGATCTGATTGGCATCCATGGACCAAAATCATCGGCTGTCAGTGAGGTGTCCAGAGCCCATATCCTGATTGAAAAACTCCTTAACGAGGAGCTCCGCGATGCCTTCCTGAAGCACGATGAAGGTAACGTCTTGTTCAAGACTCTGGCGGATACTTCCATCGACAAAACTTATCCCGCTTATTTTGATCATTTCCTGAGCCGGGTGGCGGCCAAAGAATCACATGCCGCGGCCAAGAGCTTCCCTTCGCTTTTAAAAGCTATCATTACCGATCGGAAGCTCTACACGGACATTGAAAAGATCAGTGAGGAAGGGGATTACGATGCCCATAAAATCATTGCCAATGCCCCGGAAAAAGATGTCCGGAAATATAACCGCATTATAGAAAAACAGATGCGTTCCGCCGGCGCTTTTACGCGGATTTATTTGCAGTCGTTGAAACAAGAGGTCCTAAGTGAGATACATAAATAGACTGCCCAAAAAGTTTTATGGCACCCTAAAAAAATGGAGGAACATCTATGTTCAGAGTCATGATACATCCAGCCACTTATGAGAATTGTCGTCAGGCCGTAGACCAGGCCTTTAATCTTTTTTCTTTGGAAATTGCCGGGAAAAAGGTCTTGATCAAACCCAACGTACTTCGAAGCTCCGAGCCTCAGGAAAACATCACCACCCATCCGGCGGTGCTAAGGGCCATAGTGGAAAAGGTGGAGAGTTTGAATCCCGCTTCCCTTGTCGTGGGAGATAATCCGGGAATGTTCAGCTATGGGCAAAATGAGCTTTCTTTTCAGAAATCCGGCTTGATGGAAGCCTCAAAAGGGCATTATCGCAACATCGGAAATGATTCCGTGACAAGAGACTTCAATGCCGAATTCATGACCAAAGTGAGTCTTTCCCGGGCCGTGGAAGAAGCCGACATCATGATTAGTGTTCCTAAATTCAAGACGCATGGTTTAACCGTAGTTACAGGTGCGATCAAAAACAGTTATGGGATTCTGCCAGGAGCCCAGAAGGCCAAATTGCACAAGGCGGCCGGCAGCCCAGAAAGATTCCATGAACTTTTGGTTGATGTGTTCCGGCTCAGGGTTCCTGACCTGTTTCTGGTCGATGCAGTGATCGGCATGGAAGGCAACGGTCCGGCCTCACCGGACCTCAGGGACATCGGCCTGATTTTGGCTTCCGACAATGCCGTGGCCCTGGATGCTGTTATAGCCACCATGATGGGTTGTGAACCCAGAAGGTTGCGATTCCTCCGAAAGGCCAAGGAAGTGGGATTGGGGGATTATGAACTTAAGGAAATTGAAATCATCGGAAAACTGAACCCAATACCCAATTTTAAGATCCCGGCTCTGGGCGGACAGGACAATGCGGACAATCCAGCGGTACAGGCTTTTATTGAAAGCCGGACAAAATTAAAACCCATCGCCGACCCTGAATTGTGTACGGCCTGCGGGACCTGTGTGGATCAGTGTGCGGTATCGGCCCTGTCCATGGGTGACGGCATACCTGTGGTGGATGCCGACACCTGCATCACCTGCTTTTGCTGTCAGGAGATGTGCCCGGAGAAGGCCATTACCTTGCGATGACAAGGCAGGCGATCCATGGTGCCTCTGGGTCCGATATTTTCTAACAACCATATTAAAGGATGAATGACTATGAACTGGCAACCGGAACTTGATGAATTGGCCAAGCGAGAGGCGCTGGCTAAACGCATGGGGGGAGAGGATAAGGTTAAACGCCAGCATAAGGCAGGGCGCTTGACTATTCGTGAACGGGTGAACTTGCTGGTCGATAAGGGGTCCTTGCACGAGATTGGGACCATTGCCGGCAAGGCGACCTATGATGAGAATAACGACCTCATTGATTTAATGCCTTCCAATTCGTTTCTGGCCAGGGGCCGGATTAACGGCCGACCGGTCGTGGTGGCCGGCGATGACTTTACGGTCAGGGGCGGGTCGGCCGATGCCACGATTAAGGAGAAAAACCTCATGTCCGAGCGTATGGCCCATGAGCTCTGTATTCCGATCATCCGCCTCATCGAAGGCTCCGGAGGCGGCGGGTCGGTCAAGACGATCGAGACCAAAGGACGGGCGAATTTGCCTGGAGGGGTCGAGCAGTCTACCCGATACGACCTTATCTCCGAAAACATGGGAACCGTCCCCATAGTGAGCCTCGGGCTGGGTCCGGTGGCCGGTCTTGGCGCTGCCCGGATGGCCGCCAGCCACTATTCGGTGATGGTCAAAAATACATCGCAGTTGTTTGTGGCCGGTCCCCCGCTGGTCAATGCCCTCGGTTACAATCTGACCAGTAACGAGCTTGGCGGTTGGATGGTTCAGACGAAATGCGGCGCAGTAGATGAAGCCGCGGATACCGAGGTGGAGGCCATCGAGTGCGCCAAGCGGTTTTTATCCTATTTACCCGATTCGGTTTACAGCCTGTCTGAACGAGGCCCCATCGTGGATGACCCCAGCCGCCAAGATGACTGGCTCGGGAAGGCGATTCCCAGAAACATTCGCCAGGTATACAAAATGCGGCCTATTATTGAGACCGTCGTCGATCGCGGCTCCTTCTTCGAGATGGGCCGGAACTTCGGACGTCCGATGATTACCGGGTTTGCGCGGATAGACGGCTGGCCTGTGGCCCTCATGGCCAGTGATCCTTACCAGTTTGCCGGTGCCTGGACCGCCGACTGCTGTTCGAAAATCATCCGGTTTGTCGATCTGGCTGAGACCTTTCATTTGCCGGTCATTTATTTTGTTGATTGCCCCGGCTTTTTTGTGGGACCGGATGCCGAGCGTTCGGCCACCATTCGTCAGGGGGTGCGGGCCATGAGCGCCATCAACCAAACCACGGTGCCCTGGTGCTCCGTTATTATACGTAACGCCTTCGGCGTTGCCGGTGGAGCCCATCAACCCGCCGGTCGGTTCTGTACCCGATATGCCTGGCCTTCGGCCCGCTGGGGTTCCCTGCCGCTGGAAGGCGGCATCGAAGCCGCTTACCGGGCGGAAATAGAAAGTGCCCCGGATGCGGAAGTCAAACTGCGGGAGATCGAAACCCGTCTCAACAAACTTCGCTCTCCCTTCCGTACGGCTGAGACTCTTTTGGATTGAGGAGATCATTGATCCTCGCTGGACTCGCCCCCTGGTAGTCGATTTCGTCAATCTCGCCGCACCGCTTCGAAAGACAGGGAAGGCTTCATTTACCATGAGGCCTTGAAACAACGGCCTGATATTTTTACTGGCGGGAAAGAAGGCGGATATATTCGGGGGGAATATCCTAATCATAAAACCTATATTTCAAGATCTGATCCTAAGTTCTTTTTAACCGCATATTTTTTTATTTGCTGTTTATTCGGAATGCGGTTCCTGTTAAGAGAGTAATCCTTTCCCCTTACGGATAATCCTGTCTTCCTATTATCAAGTTTCTGTTCAACCTCCTTGGCTAATAACTGGAAGTTGGTCTAAACCTTACTATTGTCGCTTATGTCAAATGGCGAAATTGGGTGCGGAGAAGGCCAAAAGAGGGTTTTAAGAAAATCAGCCAGGCCGAGAGCCAATCGATATTTTTTTCAATCAGGTTTGGCATATAAAAAGAAACGTTGGCCCTTTTTATGATTACCCGAACCGTCCGGTGATATATTCCTCGGTCTGTTTTATTTGGGGTTTGGTGAAAATCGTTTGGGTTTCGTTAGCCTCGATCAGTTTCCCCAAATAAAAAAAGGCCGTGAAATCGGAAACGCGGGCAGCCTGTTGCATGTTATGGGTGACGATGACAATCGTGTAGTCTTTTTTTAACTCTTGAATCAGATCTTCAATCTTTTTGGTGGCTAAGGGATCCAGGGCTGAAGCCGGTTCGTCCATGAGGATTACTTCAGGTTTGATGGCCAAGGCCCGGGCGATGCAAATCCGCTGCTGCTGACCTCCGGACAAGCCCATAGCCGATTCGTAAAGGCGGTCCTTAACCTCGTCCCAGATAGCGGCGTCGATCAAACTTTGTTCCACGATTTCAGCAATCTCCCGTCTGTCCTTCATTCCATTGATCCGCAGACCATAAGCCACGTTTTCAAAAATGGTTTTGGGAAAGGGGTTGGATTTTTGAAAGACCATGCCCACCCGACGGCGCACATCAACCACATCTACTTCAGGAGCATAAATATCTTCTCCGTCAAGAAGAATAGTCCCTTCTATCCTGGTGTCCAGAATCGTCTCATTCATTCGGTTTAGACAGCGAAGGAAAGTGCTTTTCCCGCACCCGGATGGACCGATGAAGGCCGTCACCTGGTGACCAGGAATATCCAGGTTAATATTTTCCAAAGCTTTTTGGGGCCCGTAGAAAAAGTTGAGGTCCCTCACAGTCATTTTTATATTATCTTGAGGATGAGGTGATGGGTGAAGAAGGTCCATTTTATTGGGCCATCCGGGCTTTTTTACGATAGCGATAACGAATGGTAATAGCCACCACATTTAAACAGAGGATCAAGGCGATGAGAACCAAAGCGGTACCATAAGCTATGGGGCGGACCTTTTGAATATCCTGGTGCTGAGTGGCTAAAATATAAAGATGGTAGGGCAGGGCCATAAACTGGTCAAAAAGGGATTTGGGAAGAGACGGAATGGAAAAGGCCGCCCCGGTAAATAAAATGGGAGCCGTCTCTCCGGCAGCCCGGGCCAGTCCGAGTATGGCCCCGGTGAGCATCCCGGGAATAGCATAGGGCAGGACATTGGTTCGAATGGCCTGCCATTGGGTTGCACCTAAGGCCAGGGCCCCGTCGCGAAAGGATTTGGGGACGGTCTTTAAGGCTTCTTCGCTGGCCGTGATGGTCCAGGGAAGTGTAAGCAGGCCGAGGGTCATCCCGGACGAAAGGATACTGGCTCCGAAATGAAATAATCGGACAAAAAGGGCCACTCCAAAAAGTCCATAGACGACCGAAGGAACTCCGGAAAGATTCCGTATGGAAAGACGGATCAGACGGACCAGTTTTCCCTGATGGGCATATTCATTAAGATAAATAGCGCTGAACATCCCCAAGGGGACGGCAACTATAATGGTGATCAGACTGACCACAAATGTCCCGACGATGGCCGGCAGAATGCCCCCGGCGGTCATCCCATTCCGGGGGGATTGGGACAAAAATTCCCAACTCAGGACAGAAAATCCATTATAAAAAATATTGGCCAGTATCCCGAAAAGTATAAGAACCACCAATAGACTGGCCATTACCAAGGAGGCAAAACCTATTTTTTCAATGATGGCTTGGGGCTTCATCGTTCGACCTCCTGATACTTGGCCAAGACGATGTCGGCGACAAGGTTGACTATAAAAGTCATCACAAAGAGGATGAAGCCGACTACAAAAAGTCCATGATAATGATCGGAGCCGAAGGGGACTTCCCCCAACTCAATGGCGATCGTGGCCGTCATGGTCCGGACCGCATCAAAAAAATGGTAGGGCATCTTCAAGGCATTTCCGGTGGCCATAAGTACGGTCATGGTTTCCCCGATGGCCCGGCCCATGCCCAGCATGATGGAGGCAATAATCCCGGAAAGGGCCGAAGGGACCACCACCTTGATCAAAGTCTGCCAACGGGTGGCCCCGAGGGCCAGCGAGGCCTCTTTATAGGATCTGGGAACAGAAGAGATGGCATCTTCGGAAATGCTTATAATCGTGGGCAGACTCATAACAGCCAAAAGGATGGAGCCGTTGAGGGCATTGAGGCCGTTGGGAAGATGAAAAAGTTGGGCAATGGCCGGCCCCACGACGACAATGCCCAGAAATCCCAAGACCACCGAGGGAATCCCGGCCAGGATTTCGATGACCGGTTTAAGGATTTCTCTCACCCAGGAAGGGGCAACCTCAGCCAAGTAGGCAGCGCAACCCAGACCGATAGGAACAGCCAGTAACATGGCACCGAAGGTGACCATTAAGGTACTGATGATCATGGCCCCCAGGCCATAGGTTTCTTTTACATAAGAGGTGGGATTCCAGATCACGGAAAAAAAACCGGATAAACCTAAATGTTTGACGGCCGGGAAGCCGTCAGAAAGAAGGAGAATAAAAATCCCCAGGAGGATCAGGATGGAAAGCAGGCCATTGATTTGAAAGAACCGATGAATAAAGCGATCTTGGAATTGCCTCCATCTCCTGATCCTGTTGGGAATAAATAGGGAGGGCCCTTTAGAAATGGAGTTGGGCATTATGTTTTTTCCATTGATCGGTCAAGGGATAAAAACCTTCCTTCCTAATAATTGCCAACCCTTCAGGGCTTAACTCAAATTTTACAAAAGCCTCCACTTTGGCCCGATTGTTGCCATCAAAATACTGGTACAAGGGCCGGGTAAGCGGATAAGCCCCGTTCATGATATTCTCCAATCTCAAGGGTGAACAGGGTTTGTTGCGGCTGTCCTTGGCCACATCGCAGACCTTGATCCCGGCGACCACCTTTCCGGCATCATCCACCACATAACCGATACCCACATAGCCGATTCCTCCGGCATCCTTTTTGACCGCCTCAAGAATCTGGGCATTGCCGTTCATTTGATTCATCCTATTGGAGTAATCCCCACGGACCACGGCTTCCCGGAAAAAAACAAACGTACCCGAGTTCGGCTGACGCCCATACAAGGTGATCGGGATATCAGGGCCGCCGGCTTGTTTCCAGTTGGTCAGTTCGCCCCTAAAAATCTGGCCGAGTTGATCTATGGTCAGGGGTTTGACCGAATTTTTGGGATTAAGGGCTATTGATAAGCCATCAACAGCGAAGATGACCCCGACCGGATTGACCTTATTGTCTTTGGCCTGGGCGATTTCCGTATCCTTCATGGGCCTGGAGGCGTTGCAAAGATCGGTTGTTTTGTTGATGATAGCCGCAATGCCGACACCGGAACCGCCGCCGGTCACGGCTATATTATAATTAGGGTTCTTTTTCATAAAAACCTCGGCCAGCATTTGGACCACATTCACTTCCGTATCGGAACCTTTGACCTGGATGAAGGTCCCCGAAAAGACGAGAGCTGGAGTCATCAACACCGCTAAACACAAACATATTATACTGCTTATTAATAATTTTTTCATGGAAATTCCTCCTCAATTTATTCAAGTTAAATTTATACATCTTTTGTTACAATCCTGTTACAGTCAGATGGAGATTATTTAACAATTCCTTCCCCGGTTAATCCCTCCTTTTCTTTTTTGGGCTAATCCAGTTTTTGGCTACTAAAGGTTGTTATGAAAAATCAAACTCTTCCAAGGCATTATCCAAAGGGTTGGGAAGAATCAGGTCCGGCTTGACGATCTTCAATAATTTTTTTAAGCCTTTCCTGGGAACCGTGGAACGGATGAAAATACCCTCCCGAATCAGAAAATAGGTACACTCCTTTTTTTTGTTGACCTGCAAAATCTTAACCGTATTTTTCATGGGTTTCCTTTCAGGGTTGGTTAAAAGGTTCATTGGTTAAGTGACTTCATTAAATCTTTTTCCCCCTTGTATGCTCAAGGTAAATAAACGTTATTGATTTTAAGGTTATTTTAATCAGGGTTTGTCAATTTCTGATGATGGTTGGATTACATTTTAGAAACAGTAGGTTTAATGGACCCTAAAAAATCCATCAACAGGTCGAAGACGTTTAAATTGCGAAAAATCAATTGGAAAGGTAGAAAGGAGAAAACCCTTTGGATGAGGAGAAGACGGGCTTCAGGCCGAGAGAACTTGTAAAATGAGCTTAGCGAAAAATTGAAGTCATTCTGGAATTCACCACAAGTGGGATCCTGTATGAGTAAAAAATTACCCTGTTTTTTCCCTTTGCAAAAGCCGCGTGATGCTGCATCTCCTTTATTGTCAAGGGTTCGAAATACCTTCGTACGGCTTCACCCTTGCCGTCTCGGATCTGCAGCATCCTCGACTTTTGCAACGTTTAGCTAAACTGCTTCAGCACCTTAATTCGACTCAACTCGAATTCTGAATTCTTCCCTTGTTACCAATAGTAACGGAAACTTGTCATCACAGAAGAATTGTTCGCAGAGGGGGTTCCGCCCTTACCGCTAAAGTATGTGTCATTCATATAAGAATATTGCACGCCAGACTGCATCTTCCCCATCCTGCCCTGATAGAATTTCCACCAAAAACCCGCCGTAATCTCGGAGACGCCACTGACCTGGGCCTGATTGCTGGAGACCGGCGCGCCGACGGTGGTGGTGTAGAGCGGGCTGCCTAAGCCATACCCTTTGCCGTTAACATTCCAGGAGGTCTGGTCCACCTGCTCATTGCCGTAATAGGCATAGAAGCTCCACTTGCTCGTCGGATCAAGCTTCAGGCCGGCAAGAAGCTGTAATTCGCGGACCGGGACGAGATTGCCGTATGGGTCCAAAGTGACATCGGGCAACTGGCCGGAACCATAGCGGCCGATCCCATCACCGTAGAGACCGCTGAACTGGAACTTCAATATTTCTGGAACTATCGGCAAAATGATGCCGACGCCCACGGCATTACCCGTAGGATTTGAATTTGTTACGACTCCGTTGCCGGCAATGCTCGACTCGAAGGTGCGGAACAGGTCAAAGATCTCAAAATGTCCCCAGCCGGGTTCAAGGGCTGCCTTTAAGACAAAATCCGGCCAATTGTTTGCCGACATGGTTCCCTGGAAATTCGAACCTGCCGTTTGGCCGATCGCCAAGTTAGTGTTCGCGGACGCGTTCGGTCCTGTGGCGGCATTTGCAGTCTGGGGGTTTTCGACCGAAAGACCCAGCCAGAATTTCTTGCTCCAGTCCCAAACGATACGGAACTGGGGCTGACGAGCCCAAGAAAAGCCGGGAACGTACTGAGCGTCGATCACGGCTGGGGTGACTTCCTTGCGCGGGGAAATGCCCTTGTCGTTCAAAGTGACCAGTGACCAGGTCTGGCCGGCCAGCAGGTGCAGGCCGAGTGCATCCCAATCGACTGTCGTGTAGAGATGCCGGATCCGGGGGTTATAAGAGTTGCTTTCATTGGAGTTGGCGGTGGTGGCTGCGCCGAGAAAGTCCATCTCGTAATACCCGGCAAGATGGGTTTGGGGATCGTAATTGCCCGTGACAAGCAGGGAGAGCCTGGATTGGCGCGCGCTGAAATCCGTTTCATTCTGGTAATAACCGGCTGAATTGGACAAGGGCAGCTTTTGAAAAGGCGTTGCTACATCAGCATTCATGTTTTTGTCGCGGAAAATGCCAGCTGCTTCGATGAAGCCCCCAAAATTGATCGTGATCCCTTTGTAGTCCATGGTCAGGCCGCCTGTGTCATTCGCCGGCTGATTAGCTGTCGGCTGATTGGCTACTGACTGCATTTCTGCCAGGACCGGTGTTGCCAGCATCAGTGATACTGCAAGCAAAACTAATGTTTTCTTCATACTCTTTCTCCTTTTTTCTTTTTATTTAAACGATTTGAATTTCATTGGCAGCCATCCTATCTTGCAATTGTTACTGTGACGTTACAGCTCCTTGAAAATTTGGTTAAAAGTTGATGGGCCGTACCACCTTGCTGGCGTAGTGAGGCCATGGAGGAAATAAAAGAGATCATCGCCCGCAGAATTTTTAAGTTGATGCACATTGTTACCCAAGGGATAAAGGAATAGGATAGTTGCTTCACAAAAAGAAATTACTAAGGGATGAGGAGACCTGAGGTATGAAGGGGGATCTCCTATAATTTTAATAAAAAAGACATGTTGTCGTCATCAAATTGCAACAAAAAGTCATTATCTTGATAGTCATGAAATTACTGAAAGTACATTTTGTCTGCTCAATTCTGATAAGGAAGTAAGAGGAGGATTCGAATGAGCTATTACATTCACAGCCTACCAGGGAGGTTACGGATTAAAACTCCTCTGGTTAAGGAAAATCAGGAAAAGGCTTCTGAAGTGGAAAGTCTATTGAATCGACAGGCTGGAGTTACAAAAACCTCAGTCAACCCGTTGACCGGGAGTGTCGTTGTTAATTATGATCAGAAGACCGTCAGCGAGCGGTCCATCATGAACTTATTGGAAAACACCCGTTATTTTGAAGCGGACAAGGCCCAAACCATCGACCAGTACATCAACGGTGTTGCCTCCAAGGTAGGTCATCTGGTCTGGAATGCCGTATTGGGGTCCTTTAAACTCAATGATGGTTATACCAGCTAATGTGGCCGGTTTTTCCTATGACGTCACCAAGGAATTTATGTCCATTATCGTTTACGAACATTGTGATTATGAATCCAAATTAGTATCGGAAACAAACAATTATGATATGTTCCAGATAGGTTTCCAATTGAAGTTTTAACCTTTAACCCTTTTTCCTTGGGAACGGGAAGCAGCCTTTCCCAATTTAGATAGAAGTCATCTCTCTCTCCAAGGCCTCCATCCGGGGGCCTTTTTATTTGTTACTAAAAAATCTGCTGAATGACATCATTTTGTAATCCCAGACCTCTATGTTCCCCACCATATATGCCACTCACTATGGTAAATCCTACAACATATAGAACACCTTTTTCCAGGGGAAAAAACATGAACGATTATAGTTTAACCCCAGACCTTTTGCAGATGATTTTACAGAAGGCCAAACCCTTAGGCCATCATGAAAAAAAAGATAACCTGAATCTAGGGTTTGGGTTTTTGTATTACGGTCTGGTCCGTTGCCTAAGGCCGGCTCATATCGTAGTTGTCGGTTCCGGATATGGTTTTAGTGTTGTTTGTTTGGCTTTAGGCTGCAAAGACAATGGATTCGGGAAGGTATCATTTGTCGATCCCTCTTTCTCACTGCTTAAAGACGGTCCGTTTCAGACCATGGGAGGAGCGGGAAAATGGAAAAATCCTGAGGAGGTTGCTCAACATTTCCAACAGTTCGGGGTAGCCGATCAGGTAACTCATTATCTTTTAAAGAGTGAAGCGTTTTTCAAATCTTATTCTACCAGCGGACTGCCTCCCATCAATCTGGGATTTATTGATGGGAATCATGCCTTTGGACATGTGCGTCATGATTTTTTGGCCATAGCTGACCATATTCCGAAGAACGGATATGTTTTTCTCCATGACACCAACATAACCATCCGGGAAAAGTTGCATCATTCAGGGGTCAAACGATGGGTGAAGATTTTAAAAAAAAACCCTGTCTTTTTTGAGGTGATCGATTTTCCATTTTCTTCCGGGTTGGCCCTGGTCAGATTCCTGGATAAAAAAAGATGGAACCCGTAAAATGTGTTCAAAGTTGAAAGAAAAAAGATTTTCAAACTCAGCACTCTTCCCTTTATGGAGTAACTCGATTAATGAAAACAGGATTCTCTGAACAATATTTTGTTTGCTTTGAACTCCGGCATGCCAGCCGGGCATTGAGCTTTGAGCTATCTTCGTAATAAAAAAAGGAGGTCTTTATGGAGTCAGCGGTCTTAAAAGTGGATCTTCATGTTCACTCTAAATTTTCAAAGCACCCTTCGGAATGGATGCTTCAGAAGATCGGCTGTTCTGAAAGTTATACCGACCCGGTCAACCTATACCGCTTGGTTCGGGAACGGGGGATGTCTTATGTAACCATCACCGATCATAACTCTATTGACGGTGCGCTCGAAATCGCTCATCTCCCTCATACCTTTATCAGTGAAGAGGTGACCGCCTATTTTCCTGAAGACCGCTGTAAGGTCCATGTGTTGGTCTACCAAATCTCGGAAAAACAGCATCGAGATCTGCAGGTCCTGCGTGAAAACATCTTTGAGCTCACAGCCTATCTGCATCAGGAAAAAATCAACCATTCCCTGGCTCATCCCCTTTATTCGGTTAATGAAAAGCTGACCATAGATCATTTTGAAGAATTCATACTATTGTTTAAGAATTTTGAATTAAACGGGTCGAGAGGAAAGGAGCAAAACCATATCCTCCAAATGGTCCTGAATGCTTTAACTCCTCAAGACATTCAAATCCTCAGCGAGAAACACGGCCTTGAGCCGAAATTTGCTGAACCCTGGAAAAAAAATTTAACCGGAGGTTCCGATGACCATTCCGCCTTGACCGTGGCCCATCAATACACCGAAGTCATCGGGGCAAAGGATCTCCAGGAATTTTTTTCAGGTCTTAATCTTCAACAGGCCGGAGTGGTTGGAAATTCGTCCACTCCCCAGGCTCTGGCCCATAACATTTACAGCATTGCTTATCAATTTTATAATTATCGATTTAATTTCAATTACCATTTACAGAGGGACCTCTTTTTAAAATTTCTTCATCGATGTTTGTCCAACGGTCAGGAAGAGGAGGTCGGTTTGTTTTCCAAGGTTTATGATCTCTGGTCCCACCGAAGACAGATTAAGAATACCCGCCCTGCCAGCATCCAGGAATTCCTTCGTTCCGAAACCCACAAGTTGTTATCGAATGACCCCCAACTGATGGAAATCGTCAAGAATGGGAAGGTCGAAGGGAAAGGCCTTGAAAACCAATGGCTCTTTTTTGTCAACCAGATTTCCAACCGAGCCTTCCTACATATTGGAAACAGCTTATTAGATCAACTGACTCACGGGCACCTCTTCAACCTGTTTCAATCCCTTGGATCTATCGGGTCTTTATATGCCCTATTGTCCCCTTATTTTTTTGCTTTTTCCAATTTTTCAAATAATCAACATTTTGCTGAAAAGGTCCGAAAGCTTTTTTTGAATAATGATAGGCCTGATCAACACTCCGGGCTTCCTGCCAAGGTGGCCCATTTCACCGATACGTTTCATGAAATCAATGGGGTGGCCCTGACTTTGCGCCAGCAGGTCGCCTTGGCCGGGAAAAACAGCAAGGCCTTGACGGTTATCACCTGTGATTCAATAAAAGAGGAGGTTGTCTCCGGTATAAAAAATTTTAAACCCATCGGGTTCTATAAACTCCCGGAATATGAGGAATTGAAACTCTTCTTTCCCCCCTTTCTGGAAATGCTGTCTTTCTGTTATGAAGAAAAATTTACCATTATCCATTCAGCCACTCCAGGCCCAATCGGTTTGGCGGCTTTGGGGATTGCCAAAATTTTGAAAATACCTATCTGCGGAACTTATCATACGGCTTTACCCCAATATGCTCGTTATTTAACCGAAGATAAATTGTTAGAGGATTGGATGTGGAAATATCTTCTCTGGTATTACGACCAATTGGATACCATATATGTGCCTTCCAAAAGCACATGGGAGGAGCTCATTGAAAAAGGATGTGATCCCCCCAAAATCCGTTCGTTTTTCCGAGGGGTAAATCTGGAATACTTTCATCCGGCCAAAAGAAACGGAGTTCTCAAAAAATATAGTAACGACCAAGGAGGGGTAAAACTACTCTATGTGGGCCGGGTTTCCAAGGAAAAAAACCTAGCTTTACTGGGCGATGTGTTTATCCGCCTTTGCCGCTCTTGTAAACAAGTCCAGTTGATCATTGTGGGGGATGGTCCTTATTTGGAGGAATTTAAAAGCAAAATGAAAGACACCCCCTGTTTTTTTACAGGATATCTGACAGGAGAGACCTTAGCCGAGGTATATGCCTCCTGCGATTTGTTTATCTTCCCAAGTCAAACCGATACCTTCGGCAATGTGGTCTTAGAGGCACAGGCCTCGGGTCTGCCGGTGATCGTCAGCGACCAAGGCGGACCAAAGGAAAACATCCTTCCGGAAGAAACAGGGTTTATTGTCAAGGGTGATCAACCAGAGGAGTTGCTCCAGCTATTAACTTCTTTGCTCTCTGGCCCCGACCGTTTGAAAGAAATGGGAAAAGCGGCCCGCCGATATATGGAAGAGCGATCCATTGAAGAGGCCTTTTTAAAGACCTGGGAGATGTACGAGAAAAAAATGCCGACCATGGAGACCCCTTTGGCCAAAGCCAGTTGATTTATTGGAACCTTCTAATGCTTGCTCCCTTGAACATTTTAAAGTTTCACATCCTTTTCATAGACAGTATTTTTGACCAATCAAATGGAAGGGCTTTAATCCATGAAAAAAATGTATGTCCTGGATACGAATGTACTTTTGTTTAACCCGGAGGCAATATTTGCTTTCGAGGATAACGAGGTGGTCATCCCTTTGGCGGTGATCGAGGAGATTGACAACCAGAAAAAAAGGCAGGATGAAGTCGGGAGAAATGCCCGGGTATTCTCAAAACTCCTGGATACCCTGCGTAGACAGGGACGGTTATCCGAAGGGGTGACCCTTCA
Organism: uncultured delta proteobacterium; assembly: GCA_963802945.1. Taxonomy (GTDB): domain Bacteria; phylum Desulfobacterota; class RBG-13-43-22; order RBG-13-43-22; family RBG-13-43-22; genus RBG-13-43-22. The sequence goes on along the minus strand of CAWDKY010000030.1, from coordinate 51,048 downwards.
AAAGGGAGGAAAGTTACGGGTCGAGTTAAACCATCAAGAGATGGGTAGTTTCTCCTCAGGTTTTGATCTTCAGAAGTACGACAACCGTATACTGGCGGTGGCCTACTATTTTTCAAAAAACACGGAAGAACCAGTTATCCTGGTAACCAAGGATTTGAATCTACGCATTAAGGCCGACGTATTGAGTATACCGGCCGAGGATTTTTATAAAGATAAAATTAATTTTCAGGAATTTTACAGCGGGGTTGCCGAACTCCAGTTATCCACCGGCGAGTTGAACCTTTTCTTCCGGCAGGGTAAGCTTCCAGCCAAAGAGGGGTTAAAGGCAAAACCTAATCAATTTTTTATTCTTAAAAATCAAAACAATGCCTCCCAATCCGCATTGAGTCGTTATTTTCAGCATTATTTGTGGCCTCTGGCCCACGGGGATTCAACCAATTGGGGAATCAGGGCCTTAAATAAAGAACAAAAATTTGGTCTGGAACTTCTCTCCAACGATAATATCAAAGTAGTCACTCTGGTAGGGAGTGCCGGAACAGGTAAGACCCTTTTAGCCCTGGCCGTCGGACTGGAGAAGGTTGTGGAACAAAATAAATATACCCGTCTATTGATTACCCGCCCGGTAATCCCCATGGGGCAGGATCTGGGGTATCTGCCGGGCACCAAGGAAGAGAAACTCCGGCCCTGGATGCAGCCGATTTTCGATAACCTGGAGTTTTTATCAGCCAATGCACCTGAACCCTTGGAATTGATCAATGATTTAAAATACAGGGGATTGATTGAATTGGAGGCCTTGACCTATATCCGGGGAAGAAGCATTCCAAAACAATTTATCATCTGTGATGAGGCCCAAAACCTTTCCCCTCATATGATCAAGACCTTGATCACCCGGGTGGGCAAGGGAACCAAGATCGTTTTTACCGGGGATCTGGAGCAAATTGATCACCCTTATCTGGATGTCTCCAGCAACGGCCTGGCCTATCTGGTGGAAAGAATGAAAGACGAGGAAATTGTCGGTCATGTAACCCTGGTCAAGGGAGAACGCTCCCCGGTAGCCGAATTAGGATCGGGGTTGCTCTGAGAATAAAAAATCTCTGAAAAGTAACCTGACCATAATGTGTTCTTAACAAACATCCTGTTAACTGAAATCTGGTTAACAGTAATCTAAGGAGAAGGTTAGATTTTCAGCTCAGGACTCACATTGAAAGAATTCATACCTCTGGAGGGAAAGAATTTGCCGGTGATAGGATTGAAGTCCTCATTGAGGAAAAAATTTTTCCTGCTGTTTTTGTGGATTGAAATCCTGATCGTTAGCCCAGTTTTTTCCCAGTCCGGGATCCCGATCGACAGTTACGATAAAAATTTTAGTGATTGGAAGGTCAAGGAATTTAAAGGCCGGGCGGATTTTCAAATCAAGAAAACCCCGCGGCCGATGATTACCCTGACGACGGATGGCAGTAATTTCATGCTGGTGCGGGAGGTGAAGGACCTGGATATTATCCATTATCCCTTTTTATTTTTTGAGTGGATGGTGGAGCGGCATCCTGCCCATGGTGATCTACGACGGAGAGAAACCGATGATCAAGCGGCAGGGTTGTATGTGACTCTACCGTATTTTCCGGAAACGGTTAATTTTAAATCGGTCGGCTATGTCTGGGATAACAGCGCTCCGCCTGGGGTTTATCCTTCTCTATCTTCCCGCAATATCAAATATATGGTCTTGCGCAGCGGATCGGCCGGTCTGGGGGAGTGGCATAAGGAGTATCGGAATATCCTTGAAGATTTCAAGCAGGTCTGGGGAATTGAAATCAAGACCAAACACAGGTTGATCATCAGCCTAGCCGCCAATTCCGACGGTACCCGGTCTTCCTCCCGGGCTTCTTTCGGGCAGATAGGTTTTTTAAGGAGTCTAACGGAAAAATAATTATCTGGAAGGAGAAAATGGCCATACCGTTAAGAAAAGATTTCCAAGGTAACCGTATGGGCTTTACCAAGTCCTTATCCTCCATCCTGGACATCCTGGGGATCAACGGTCTTTCATCCGATACCTTTGCTCAATCCATTCCTTTCACCCCAAACGACACCACGGCCGGTTCGGAAAATGAATTTCAGACGGTGGTGATTGGAAAGAGAGGCGATGTCGACTTGGCCATTGCCATTCAGGAATCGGGGTATTATCAGAGCATGATCAAACGATTTCGGGCCGGGGAGACATCGAAAAAAGCCCTACAAGAAGTTGAAAAATATTTACAGGATAATCCGGATCAGATTTGGGAAAACAGTTGGGTACGGTTTCCCAGGAAATTGATGAGCAGACACACCTATAAGGTCCTTCTGAAGGATCTCCAGGCTGATAAAAGGAATTCAGACGGTCCTCAAAGAAGCGATCTGGATAAATTCATCTTCAATAAAGACGGAGAGGAATGGCTGAGGGTTCCGGTTAGTTATCTTCTCAAGCTGGCCCTTCTCGAGGCCCTATATGCGGATCCCTGGATCCATTCCTCCGTTATGGAGACCGGGAAACAGGTAATGGAACATTTTCTTAATGATAATACCTCTCCGGAAACCTATTCCTTCGCCCCAGTCCTATTGAACGTTTCCTCCGGGATGGGAAAGGGTCTGGCCCGGGAGACATTGAAGAGGTATCTTTTAACCCAACTTTTGATCCTATATGCCAATAGGCATTTTCAACTGACAGCCAACGGGCAGAGGGTGATTTTGTATTTTGCACCGCACCCCCCGGTTCGACAGAAAATGCTGAATAACATGATATCCGACGCCTTTTATCGGGAACTCTTCATGAATCCCTGCCTTTCGGGTTGGACTCAGGGGGAAGCCAAGTTTTTGTATATGAATCTATGCCATCAGGTCTTATCACGCAGTCAATTGAACATCATTCCCAAGCTGAAAGAAAGCGGCATTATCGTCAACAACCTGGTGGTACTGCCGAATCTCTCGAATATCAGTTTGGCCAATAACGGAACTCACATCAGCCTTGGGAGTCGCAAATTGACTGACCTTCTGGCCGATCCGGACTCCGGATTTGGAGAAGCAGATGAAAAGCATCTTGGAGATCTGGCCATAAAAATCATCGAACACTTCCTGCCCCTCTTTGTGGGTATCTATAGCGCAGCACCCTATCGACTCGATTTTGAGGATTTTCATCCTGAGAAAGCCCTCGGTTTTTTACCCCATGAACTGGATTATACCCATTTACGTATGATCTGGCGAAGGTGGACCAAGAAGGCCGATCTCAAGATACTGGGCCAGCCGATCACACCCTTCGGACCCAGGTGGCTGGATGTCCTTTTCAGCCGGGTTTTTTCCTTAAAGGGAGATTTTGTTCAGGACTTTAGATTGATTGACTACCCCGTAGCCCTGCTGAGCACCGACCAAAGTCCGGCCCTTGATGGAACCCTTGGTAATGCCGATCGACTTAAGAAAGATCTGGCAGCTTTGGGTGTGTTCGATGCCGGCATGTCACTCTATCTTCTCTGCCGGCTGAGGACTTTTTCACAAATGGGTTTCACCGGCTTTGAGGGGAGGCACTACAGCCTTTTTGAAAGTTTGATGGATGATATGGGCCAGGCCGCAAGTCTTCAGACCCTGATCACCGCTCTGGCCTATAAGTACATCCTTACCGGTGAGGTGACTCACGCCTCCATACCCGATACCCCGACCATCGAAAGTGAACGACGACAAATTTTTTTCGGGTCAGCTATTGATATCCCCACCTTTTTTGTCAGAAAAAATACCTCTAACAGATTTATGACAAAAATTCTGGAGAAGACCGACCGGACCCGCTTAAGTCGCCGATACCCCGGGTATGTCCGGGTGTATCATTTCGAATTTCGAAAGGCCCTGATAAGGACCATAGAAAAAGACGGAGCGGACCTGATTGAGCTCATGGGGCTTGGAGATATTTTACGGGAACTCAAAGCCCGGGTTGAAAATTCGAAGGCCTTGTCCGTCTCGGGAAAGCTGACCCGGGGAATTTTATCTGGGACGAGGGCCTCAACGCCAAAAAATCTTTCGGCCCGGGAATTTAATCAGACTGCTGAAAAGTTTTACCGGGAGGATTTGAGGAAACGTCATATTTATGAAGCCCTGACGGTATTGGAAGAAGATTTGATGAAAATCGATTCCCGGGCTGTGAGTGATGATCCCTTTTTTCATGCGGGTTTGATAAACGTTCTGGAAAGGAGAACCTCCCCTCAAGCCGCCTGCAACGAAATAACCGAAGAAAAGGTTCCGGAAGAATTTCTGCGGCAGCTAATCCATTTGACTCTGTTGAGCATCGATAACGATAAAAAACAATACACCTTGGAAAAAAGAAAGTCCGAAAAATATGATGAAAAAGTCATCGCATCAGTATATTGAAAGAGAGACATTTCGGATCAAGACTGAGACTTTTTTCGGAGATCGATCCATTCGATTCGTCTATTCCCGGATGCGGGAAAATGCCCCCATTCTTTTCAACGCCCTGATTTCCCCCCGACTGTCCGGCTTTTTGGCCCATTTTGTATATGATAATACCCTGGGGGGTCGGATAACCGGCACCAAAAAACTATTCCATGGTTTAAATATTGATCTTTCAGAGTGCCTGGACGACCCTGAATCTCTTAATACGACCCGAAAAATATTTGAACGAAAGATCAGATATTGGGAAACCCGTCCTATGTCCGAACAAGTCCGAATCGTTGTTTCTCCTTCCGACTCAAGGGTTTTGATGGGCTCTTTCTGTGAAACCTCCCAGCTTTTCCTGAAGGATAAATTTTTTAGTCTTGCAGAACTTTTAGGAAACAATAATATTCTTTATCAAACTCTTTTTAAGGATGGAGACTTTGCCGTTTTCCGTTTAACCCCGGAAAAATACCATTATAACCACACCCCCGTTGCTGGAAGGGTTCTCGACTTCTTCGAAATCCAGGGAGATTGTCATTCCTGCCATCCTGAGGCCATTATTACCATGGTTACACCCTTTTCAAAAAATAAAAGGGTGGTTACCATCATCGATACCGATGTGGAAGGCGGAACAAAGGTCGGTTTGGTAGCCATGATTGAAGTGGTGGCGCTATTGATCGGAGATATCGTCCAGTGTTATAGTGAAAAAAAGTATGATCAGCCTTCCAAAATTACCAAGGGAATGTTTTTAAAAAAAGGCTGGCCAAAAAGTCTTTATCGGCCCGGTAGCTCCACTAACGTACTTATTTTCCAAAAGGGAAGGGTTATTTTTTGTAGGGATTTGATTGCCAATATGAAAAATCAGGAGACCACCAGCCTTTTTTCCAAAGGTTTCGGTCAATCTTTGGTTGAAACAGAGATCCAGGTCAGATCCCCCATTGCCGTGGCAATGGCTGAACCTATGGTCGCGGAAAGGCACGATGATATCTGCTGAAGGATTTGTGTCAGGTCTGGCCCTTTTTTACATCCTCCTTTTATACTGGGGCTTCAGGGTGTTGCCCGGAGAAAAATGGCAGATACTGGCCTCTGTTCCCCGGAAGAAGACCAACCAGAATAACTGGGCAGGATTAAATCTGACCTATTATGGTCTTTTGATTGCCTGCTCTTATTGTATCGGGACCACGATAACGATTATTCTTTTGGGAGCGGTCGGAGTTCCCATGAGGGTTATTCTGTTCATTGCCATCCTGGTGGCCCTGGTCTGTCTACCGGCTTCAAAAGTAATCGCCGGCCTAGTTGAAAAGAGAAAGCATACTTCGACTGTGGGAGGAGCACTCTTTGTGGGCGTCCTGCTGGGGCCCTGGGTCATTGAGCTCGGCAATCAAATCCTTCGTTCCTGGATCGAATCGGATGTTCCGGTCATGACCGTGCTCGCGGTTTTGACCATCGGCTACGCTTTTGGAGAAGGAACAGGAAGGCTGGCTTGTATCAGTTTCGGATGTTGCTATGGAAAACCCCTTTCACAATGTTCTCAGGTGGTTCAAAGAATTTTCAAGAGGTTTAGTTTTATTTTTTCCGGGAAAACTAAAAAAATCGCCTACGCCAGTGGGCTGGACGGGGTGCCGGTTATTCCCATCCAAGCCATCACTTCAATAATCTACCTGTGTTCAGCCCTTTTAGGCACCTATGTTTTCCTCCACGGGCATAAGGTACAGGCCTTTCTGGGAATTATGATTTGTATCCAATTGTGGCGTTTTGTTTCAGAATTTTTCAGGGCAGATTATCGGGGGCGGTATCGGATCTCTGTCTACCAATGGATGAGTCTTTTCATTATTATTTATGCTTGCTCTCTAATATTCTATTTTAATGAATCCCGGGCATTTACCCCGGACCTCATGGCTGGATTAAATTCGTTATGGAACCCGGCTCTCCTTATTTTTCTTCAGGTTTTATGGCTGATCATCTTCCTTTTTACCGGAAGGAGCCAGGTGACCGGATCCATCATCTCCGTCCATGTAATTGAGGATCGCATTTAGGTCTTAAACTTTCCTGACCGGTTTGTCCCAAAAGAGGGAAATTAGGTATTTTTTTGCCGGAGTAATAATACCTGATGGAGTGTCTCACTTAACGCGCTGAAACGGTAGGGCTTAGTGACTCTCCCTAATAAAGGGAATACAGACAACAATTAAAAACCTTGAAAAGGAAATAATATGAAAAAGAGACTTTTTTCTAAAATACTGTTTGCCCTGCTGCCACCGATCCTCTTAGCGGCGGGGTCTGTATCTGCGGAACCCTGGAAATTCGGCGTGATGGGAGATACCCAGTGGACCACGATCGACCCGGCTGGTGCAAATCCCAACACCGTACCCGTGTCCATCATCAACCAAATCAACCAGCAGTTTATCAATGCCGGCGTGAAATTCGTCATCGAGGTTGGCGACCTGACGGACGACGGCAATGACATTTCCGAAGTTACCCGCGCCGCCGCCGCCCAACCGTTGATCGACGCCGGTATCGGCTTCTTCCCCTTCCGTGGCAACCACGAGACCTACGGCACGAATAACAACTACGGCATCCCGGTTTTCCAGCATAACTACCCGCAGACCCAAACGGGCACGTTCACCAAAACCAACCATCACCAATTTAAGCTCGGCTCAGATTTCAGCAGTCCCACCCTGGTGAGCTCGGATCTGGCCGGCATGAGCTACTCGTTTGACTATGGTAACTCTGGAAACAAAGCCCGTTTCGTCATCATCGACAACTGGGCGACGCCCAGCAAAGTCGACAATAACGCCGATGGTTACGCCTATGGTTATACGGTGAACGATCAGCAGGCTTGGATCAGCAACCGGCTCGATAAGACCAGCGCGCGGCACGGAGCACGCCTTCGTCTTTGCACATCAGCCCCTTATGGCCGAGAATCACCAGGATACGATGTTTAGTGGCTATACGAATGCGAACCCGGACTGGCAGAACGCCTTCTTTGCCAGCCTGCAAAACAATGGTGTAAAGTACTTCATCAGTGGCCACGACCATATTCATCAGCGGTCGATCATCACCAGTCCGGATGGTAAGTCTCAAGTTGAAGAGATCATCTCGGCCTCAAACAGCAGCAAATTCTATACGCCCAAGGCCCTGAATGACGCCAAGTGGTTCGGCCAGAAAAGCCGTGAGACGTCAGTCTCCCAGGAAAGGTACACGCCCGGCTACTACATCTACACTGTCGATGGCCCCTGTGTGACCGTCGATTACTACTCCGATGACCACGGCAACTGGCGTCCGACAACTGCTACCCCGATGGCACGACCCCGCAGTCCTGCAGCACGGCCGGCAGCCACATCACTCCCACCTTCAATTTTGTCAAGAAAGAGACCTGGGGTTATTGCCACAACGGCAAGGAATTCCTCGTGCCGCAAGCAGCGACCTACACCACGGTGGAGGACAGCTTCGAGGGCACGACCGCCAAGATCCTCGACGGCACCAACAACAGCACGGCGAAGGACTACACGCTGCGCCCCTTCACGAAGACCGTCAACACCGGCTGGGTTGACGTAGACCGTTGGCGCGAGAAATATCCTGTCCACATATGGAACCCCGATCTTGATCTCGCCAGCAACATCTTCAAGTTACGGGGCATGGCTGACCTGGGCAGCGAACAGACCGACACGTATGCGCTCTCACTCAGCTACGATCACCACAGACTGCTCCCGAAACAACTCGAAAAGGGTCTTTTGAGACTGGTCACCAGGGATGAGAACGACCGGTGGGTTAATGCCGTAGATAGGAACTTCGGCGGCACCAAGAAATTCGTACTCGGCCCGTATAAGTCCGGCTATGAACTTGGCACCTACGGGATTGATTTGAATACACGAACTGTCTGGGCGGTTATCAATTATGACGGTGATTTTGCCATAGCCGGTTTTAAACACTCCAAGGATAGATAATCTGTTAGGACGGATTTATTGATCGTCTGATTCGATCGTTATAGTACGTATCCGAACGGGCAATTAAGTAATAACATTCAAAAGGCCGTACAGTGAGGAAACCCGCGAGACCCGCGGGTTTCTTCACTGAAGGGCGAGCAGAAAAAGCCCGCTAGATCCTGGCGTGTTTATGTTCCAAGGCCCAGGCCTGGGCAATCAGTTGGACAGGATCCCAGGGACTGCTCAGTGGAGGGGTATAGCTTAGATCAAGATGGTTTAGCGATTCAACGGTCATCTCATTGAATAGGGCGGTGGCCAAAATATCGATGCGTTTGGAGACCTCTGCTCCATAAGACCCGATCATCTGGGCCCCTAACAATCGGTTTGTTTTTCGATCCCCGGTTAGACAAATATGCAAAAGGGATGAACCGGGATAATAGACTTTGTGGTCCCAGGACTCCAGTTCAACAGTCAGAGGATCAAAGCCCGCCTCTAAAGCTTCTTTATCAAGCAACCCGGTGCGGGCAACCACCAGGTCAAAGATTTTGACAACCTGTGTTCCTAGGGTCCCGGCAAATTCTTGAGATCCGCCGGCAACATTTTCGCCGACAATGCGCCCTTGTTTGTGGGCCGTGGTTCCCAGAGGAAGATAAGCGTATTTATTCAACAGGCGATGCCAGGTTTCTACGCAGTCGCCGGCGGCGTAAATATCTTTGATGTTTGTTTCCATGGCCCGGTTGACCCGGATGGCCCGGTGAATTCCGGTTAACACTCCGGCCTTTCCGGCCAGGGCAGTCTCCGGTGTAATACCCGTGGCCACGAGGACCATATCGGATTCAAGAGCAAGATCCTGACTGTTTCTTACTATCAACTTTTGATTCTTTTTTTCAATAGCGGTAATGTCAACTCGGTCAACTATTCTAACGCCATGTTTTGAAAGCTCCGTTCGAATAATCTCACCCAGTTTCGTATCCAGGCCGGTCAAAATACGGCCTGAACGATTCAGCATGGTCACGGTCAGGCCCTTACGGGTCAAGGCATCGGCCATCTCCAGGCCGATATAACCCGATCCGAGAATAATCACTGACTCCGGATGATGCTCACTCATGTACCTCTCTATAAAAAAGCCATCCTCCATCCAACGCAGAGCGAAAACGCCAGGAAAGTCCATCCCGGAGGTGGGCGGCCGTATCGAGACTGCGCCAGTGGCAATAATCAGCTTGTCATAGTTGAACGAGCGGGTTTGGGCCTCTTTGTTCTCGGCCGTTACTATTTTATTTTCGGGATCAATAGCTAAGGCCAGGTGGTCCAGCAGAAGATGGATTGCCTGCCTTTCAATCTCTTCAATTGTTCGATGGGCCAGAGTCTACCATTCCGGCACCTCACCGCTAAGATAAAAAGGGAGGCCACAAATGCTATAATTTGGAAAGCTGTTGGCAACCAGAACGCTGATATCCATTGAAGGATCCATTTCCCGGGCCCGAAGGGCCGCATTTATCCCGGCGTCGCTCCCTCCAATGATCAACAAATGAGACATATCATTCCCCTCCGAATAAGTTTATACCCGTTGAAATTTTATTATACCGTCTCGACAGGACAATTGAAAGATTGTTTTGTTACCAGGGGTTTCCCTTTTCCCGTGCCTACGAAAAATATTTCTCATTAGTCACTATCCTCTCCTGAAATAAAACACAAGCTGATTTGTACCGGGACAACAGGAAAAATGATTGAGGAAACTCTTAAACTCAAGCTGGAGGGGGATCTGGTTGATTATCATACCTGAGTTGAAATAATTTTTAGTAAAGAATAAAAGAAATATCGACTTGAAAAATTCGGGTGAATGAATCATTGATCTTTAGGTTTTTGATTACAGGATTGGGGTTGTTTTTCTACATAGGTCCGTCATTAAAAGAACCCCGAGGGAAATTCTCAAACAAAAATTTAAAAGAGTGATTGATTATTCCAAATTAGCTTCTATATCGTTCTCTCATTTCATCATCGTTGCCTTTAGATTCCGACTGAAGATCTCCAGGATGAAAAGAATCTTTCAGAAAAAAGTTCCGGTTTGGTTTTATGTAGTTTAAACAGTCCTGGGGCCTAAAAATAACCATCTTTTTATTCTTTTGATGAATGACTTTTAAACGCTTATTTTTCATTTGCTTCCTCATTTCTGAAAAATTGTTAATGTTTGATTTCCTATTCCGAAAATAAAAGGCTTTCGTTCTTGGTTGCGATTTTGATTTTGACGTATTGTTTGCAGTCCGGATAGTTGGAACAGCGGAAACGAATAACATCCTTTCCCTTATGGTAAAAATACATTTGCTTTCCACAGCAAGGACAAGTCGGTTTATTCTTCCATTCTTTTCGAGTTGAACCAAGGGTGAATTGCCTTCCGCACAAAAGACAAACATAGCGTTGCCTGCCTGTCCATATCCGGCCGTATCGATATAAAGCATCGTTTCCGCAATCCGGACATCCCACCACGAATCCTTCTGCTTTTTTCATGGTACCATTAGAACCCAGAAATATTACAAAACCGTGACGAAATCGTAGTATTTCTATTAAACTTTCAGGCCCCTGTTGATTGACTCGAAGCATCAAAAACAGGCAAGAATTCAAAAAGCCGAGGGTACTGGATTCAAGGGAAAGGCCACTGGAATTAAAAGAACGACCACTCGAATCTTCAAATTCTTGATCCCTTGGCCCCAATTAATTGGGAGAAGCCCCCCTTTTTTTAATAAAAAAGATATGTTGCCGTCATTAAATTGTCACAAAAAGGGATTATCTTCCTAACCATGAAAATGATGAAAGAAGATTTTATCCTACTTATTCAAGCGCGGTTTTAAGAGGAGGAATTAAATGAGCTATTATATGCACAGCATACCCGGCAGGTTAAGAATTAAGTCCCCTTTGGTTAAAGGAAATCAGGAAAAAGCCTCTGATGTGGAATTTCTGTTGAATAGATCTGCCGGAGTCACCAAGACCTCGGTCAACCCGTTGACCGGGAGTGTCGTGGTCAATTATGATCATAAGACCGTCAGCGAGCAATCGATCATAAACCTATTGGAAAATGCCGGTTATTTTAAAACAGACAAGGCCATGACCAACGACCAATATATCCACAGTGCCGCCTCCAGGGTTGGGAAATTGCTCTGGGATGCCGTAATCGGCTCCTTTGTCGGCCTGGCCCTGGAAGGGACCCCTCTTTCGATTTTATCGATCCTGGTATAAGCCCCGCCCTTTTTTCTTATTTTTTTGAAGGCCGATTAATCGGCTGTCTTCATTTTTTCCTAAAATCCCACCGCTATCTTAAGCGCCTGGGGGTCTTATGCGGGTTGGTTAGACCGGAATCACCCAGTCGAAAAATGAGATGACAGGAGAGGACACAAAGATTTCACGCAGCCGTAACATTGTCTTAACAATGGGTATGATATTTAAATAAGTTGGGAAAGGTGATTAGCTTTTCTTCAGGATGCGGTGTTTATGAAAAATTGTTTAACCGCTGCTCGGGCCACGAGCACGACAGCCATACTGATTATTTATGATAGGCACGCAAATCACTATTATTGACAGAGCCATATGAAAGGAGAATTGACATGAAGTTTGCTCGTTGGAGTTCGATTATTTGGGTTGCGGTAATTGTCTTGGATTTCACCGCCTGGGGCCAAGCCGCCGATCTCGTCAAGTTGCAGGGTGCAGGGGCAAGTTTTCCTGCCCCGCTTTACTTCAAATGGTTCAAAACCTACAGCGGGTCACACAATAATGTACAGATCGACTACCAATCGGTCGGCAGCGGTAGCGGGGTTAAGAGCTTCATGGACAAAACCGTGGACTTTGGCGCCAGTGACGCCGCTATGACGCCGGAGGAGATGTCTCAGGTCGCAGCCGGGGTGCAGTGTCTCCCTGTGACCGCCGGCAGCATCGTGCTGGCCTATAATATAGCGGGCGTGACTGAGTTGAAATTGTCGCGGAAGGCCTACGCCGACATCTTTTTGGGCAAGATCAAAAAGTGGAACGATCCTTTGATCGCCCATACCAACCCCGGGGTTAAACTTCCCGACGCGCCAATTAACTTGATCGTGCGAGCCGACAGCAGCGGTACGACCTACGTATTCACCAAGCATCTGAGTGTCATCAGTCCGGACTTCGCCAAGAGCCCCGGCACCAATAAGATGCCGAACTGGCCGGCGGGAACCCGTTCCAAGGGCAATGAAGGAGTCACTGCCAGTATCAAGACCACGCCAGGGTCCATCGGCTACGTTGAGTACGGCTATGCCAAGAGCCAAAAGCTCTCCACAGTCATCCTGGAGAATAAGTCCGGTAAGTACATCACGGCGACTCCGGCCTCCGGTCAGGCAGCTTTGGCTTCGGCCAAGATACCCAACGATCTGATTGCCTGGATCTCCGATCCTGAGGCCAAGGATGCCTATCCTATTGTCACATATACCTGGCTTGTTCTTTACAAGAACTACCCGGACAAAAAGAAAACCGCGGTACTCCACGACCTTTTGAAATATGTCCTGACCGAAGGGCAGAAGGATGCTGAGCCTCTTGGATACATCCCGCTGCCGAAGCCTGTAAGCGAAAAGGTGCTTGCTGCCCTCCAGAACATTAAGTAACAGCCGGGCGTCAACTGGCATTGCAAGCGCAGACCGATATTGAGTATGTAAAAGAATAACAAGGGCGGCTCCCAGGCAGGGGGCGACTGAAGAAGGTGCAATCATGTTTGATATAGAACAGATCTCACGGCCACCGACCCGTTCCCAACAGATAGCGGATACCTCTTTTCGTTGGCTGTGCTACGGGTTCGCCTGGCTGTCGGTCCTCATAGTGGCATTCATTGTGCTGGAGATCGTTATGAATGCCGTGCCCGCAATGCGGAAGTTCGGGTTTGGATTTCTAACCGGTACCACCTGGGACCCCAACACAGGACAGTTCGGGATCCTACCGGAAATCTTTGGGACACTCTACACCTCTTTCCTGGCCTTGCTCATAGGTACGGCCTTCGGTGTGGCCGCAGCCATTTTCCTCAGCGAAGGGTTCCTCGCCCAAAGTGTATTTCGAGCCTTGAAGGCTTTCGGACTTCAGTTCCATCCGAAGCTGGGTAAACTGCCCGACCGGGTGGAGGCCCTGCTTAAGAACTTGATCGAACTGCTGGCTGCCATCCCCAGCGTCGTTTACGGGTTATGGGGTTTGTATGTGATCATCCCGCTTATACGGCCGGCCTGCAACTGGCTCAACTTGAAACTCGGATGGATCCCCCTCTTCGGCACCACATTGACCGGGCCTGGGGTGCTTCCGGCCGTTCTTGTCCTATCGATCATGATTCTTCCAACCATTACGGCTATCAGCCGTGACGTCCTGGTTTCGGTACCTTCAAAGCTTCGGATGGCTGCCTACGGCATGGGCGCAACACGTTGGGAGACCATTCTGGCGGTTATTCTCCCTACCGCTTCGCGTGGTATTGTCGGGGCAGTGATCCTGGCCTTTGGACGTGCTTTAGGGGAGACAATGGCCCTGGCCATGCTCGTTGGTAATGCCAACCGTATCAGTGTTTCTTTGTTTTCACCAGCCAACACTCTGGCGGCGCTCCTGGCCAACAATTTTCCTGAAGCGGCCAAAAAGGACGTGGGTGTGCTGATGTATGCCGCACTGGTCCTCCTGGCGATTACACTGTTTGTCAATATCGTTGGTTCGGTCATTCTTCAACGGGCCTCAGCCGGACAGGAAGGAGGAAAATAATGACCTTACCGGATACCGTCACGAATCCGGGAGTCACACCTGTTCCCCCCGGTCTCGTTGGGCCTGAGGTCGACCTGTTTGCGGACGTAAACTTCTCAGAGCTGGAGAAGTCTCTCCGGCGACCCCGTACGTTAATTGACCTGCTTTTGAGTTCGCTGGTATCGGCAATGACATTGCTGGCCCTGATCCCTCTGTTCTCCGTGGTCTTGATGCTGTTATGGCGTGGCGGTCAGCGGCTCAGCTTCGACGTCTTCACTCAACTGCCTCCCGCGCCCATGGAGCAAGGCGGAGGGTTCGGTAACGCCATACTCGGCACACTGATCATGGTCGTCCTCGCAGCCTTGATTAGTATTCCCATCGGTATTCTGAGCGCTGTCTATTTGGCCCAGTCCAGATCGGAGAGCCCGCTGGCCGGTGCGGTCAGGTTCGCGGCCAAGGTCCTCACCGGATTTCCATCTATCCTGGCCGGTGTGTTCGCTTACGGCGTCCTGGTGTTGACTTTCGGCGGTTACTCGGCGATCGCCGGGGGTGTCGCCCTTTCTATTCTGATGCTGCCGACCATCATGCTGACCGCTGAAGACGCCATTCGTATGGTCCCGGCGAAAATGCGGGAAGCCTCAATCGGGATGGGAGCGACTCCCACGCAGACCACCTGGATGGTCCTTCTGCCCACAGCCATGCCCGGTATTCTCACCGGCATCATGTTAGCCATAGCTCGCGCCGCCGGCGAAACGGCGCCGTTACTTTTCACGGCCCTTTTCAGCAACTACTGGCTTTTCCGAGGAGGATTCGACCTTAAACAACCGACGGCGTCGTTAGCGGTGCTCATCTACAACTTCGCCAGTATGCCCTTTGAGAATCAGGTGGAACTGGCCTGGGTCGCCGCACTGGTGCTCGTATTGCTGGTGTTGGCCACCAATCTTATTGGGCAAGCCTTTTCACGCCGCCAGATTTACGAATAGGAGAAACAAGACATGAAAACTGCAACCAAGAAAGACGAACCATCGAACGGCCGGACTGAACCCTCAGAAGGGTCGGTCAAAGCGACCGAGAGTGATGGCTTTGTCATCGACTGCAATATAAAAGAGCTTTACTACAGCACCTTCAAGGCCGTTAGAGACACCTCTATTCCGGTCAAGAAGAATAGAATCACGGCCTTTATCGGACCGTCAGGGTGCGGGAAAAGCACGGTTTTACGCTGCCTGAATCGGATGAACGACCTGGTGAGGGGTTTTCGGTTCAAAGGTCATGTGCACTTTCGAGGCCAGGATATCTATCACCCGTCCGTAGATGCCACTGCGGTGCGGCGCTTTATCGGCATGGTCTTTCAACAGCCTAACCCATTCGCCATGAGCGTTTATCATAACGTGGCCTTCGGCTTGAGGCTGAACCGCTATAAGGGGCCGGTCGCTGAAAAGGTGGAAGAGGCTTTGAAACGCGCCGTGCTGTGGGATGAAGTCAAGGACAAACTGCACAAGAGCGGTCTTTCGCTATCCGGAGGTCAGCAGCAGCGACTCTGTATTGCCAGGGCCATCGCCACGGAACCGGAAGTGCTCCTCATGGATGAGCCCTGCTCGGCCCTCGACCCTATCGCCACCCGCAAGATCGAAGAACTCATGGTCGAACTGAAGACCCGCTACACGATTGCCATTGTCACTCATAACCTGCAGCAGGCGCAGCGTGTCGCCGATAACACCGGGTTCATGTATGTAGACACCTCGGACGGCGGCAGGTGCGGTTACCTGGTTGAATTCGGCCAATCCGAACAAATATTTCATGATCCCAAAGAACAGTACACCAAAGACTATATCAAGGGTCAGTTCAGCTAACGAGCAACTTCTGCGCGCCCTGAAGCCCCGGCGGGTCACCGCTTCTCCCCGCCGGGTGTTCTTCAGCATTTGTCAAGGCCAACAGGAGTGGGGTTGATATTCTTATCCAAAGAAGAGAGAAAACACTATGCGAGTCTATAAAGCGATATATACGGTTTTGAGAGGTACTGTGCTTTTGACGGCCATCTTAGTTCTTCTGATGGGTCTTCATGGCTGCTCTTCGCAGGATGGCAATAAAGAGAAGGTTAAAGTCCCATCCGGCGGTGTTCTTTTGCGTGGCGCCGGGGCTACCTTTCCTTCCTGGCTCTACAAACGCTGGTTTGAGGTCTATCATAATGATCACCCCAAGACGGTCATCACCTACGACGGCGTCGGCAGTGGAGAAGGCATCCGGCGGTTCATCGGGAAGAATGTCAAAGAAGAGGAGCGGGTGGATTTCGGGGCCAGCGATGCCGCCATGAAGGACGAGGATATGGGGAAGGTCTCCACCGGCGTGGTCTTGTTGCCCCTCACGGCCGGTAGTGTAGTACTCGCTTACAACCTCCCCGACCTGACGGAGGATCTCAAGCTCTCACGTAAGGCTTATACCGGTATATTTCAAGGGGAGATCAAGAATTGGAACGACCCGGCCATTGCCAGGACTAATCCGGGCCTAAAGCTCCCGAAGCTTTCCATCGCCACTGTCGTGCGTCAGGACAGTAGCGGCACGACCTATGCCTTTACTAAACACCTCGACGCTGTCAGCGAAAAGTGGCGTTCTCAGCATGGTCCGGCCACTCTGGTGAATTGGCCCGGTAACGCCATGCGGGCCAAAGGCAATGAGGGCGTCGCCGCACGGATCAACCAGTCCATCGGCTCAATCGGCTATGTGAGTTATGAGTTCGCTCACAAACTGGGGCTGAAATCGGCAGTTCTCGAAAACAAGGAAGGGAAATTCGTCAAGCCTACGGAGCAGAGTTGCACAATCGCCTTAGCTACGGCCGAAATGCCTGAGAACCTGCGAGTCTTCATCCCGGATCCAACCGGACCGGATTCCTACCCTATCGTCACCTTTAGCTGGATCCTGCTCTACAAGCATTACCCGGACCCCATAATAGCCAAGTCCATCCGAGATCTATTCCAATGGTGCCTGCAGGAAGGCCAGAAATACGCCCCTCAGCTTGGATACGTCCGGCTGCCGGACAATGTCACGGAGAAAACCCTATCAGCACTCAATACAGTCGGACCACTGGAACGCCCATAGCGTCCGGTTTCGTCTTGATTCTGAATCCACGATGTTGCAGCAGATACCCACAAGGTCTTTTATCAAACTCTCAGTGGTGCACTTTGAACTGGAATCCGCATATAATCAACATCAAGGTGAAGAATTTTTACCGGCGCCTTCATGGTTTTTTTCCGCCCATATTAATTCAATAACGCACAATTCACGTAGGATAGGGTTATAATAATTAAAATTTATCTTAGGAGGGAATTTTGTCCGTTTAATGACGCATTAATCACTTTTATAAGTTATGGATTTAACTTTTGCTTAAAAACCAGACGTCAATTGAAACTCTTTACACTGAGCGGCAGGAAATTTTCCCGTTAAGGATTATTTTTACTGTTTTAAGTTCATTCACTAATCCAGGCGGTAAAGTTGGGGAAATACACTCCCTGTCCCTGTTAAGGCTCTTATTATAGATCGGCTGTGCCTTGGTCATTTCTCATCCTCTTTTCTTGAGAAAAAACAGATTAGATAATGACCGTTAGGCCTTTTATGGGCCAATCTCTTTTGCTACATATAGCTTCCTCCTCAAACTTTCATTTTGAATAAAACAGAAGAGTTTAATAGTAATCAATATAAATAGCGAACATTCGAAATCCTCTTGACTTCAAATAGACCCGTTGAATTTCCTGCTTCTATTCTATGAGGAAGTCTTTGACTAAGATTTCAGGGTTTCCATGATCCCTGGACCGTTTGAGATAAGAGAAGGTCAGGATGCATAAGGGTGGTATGTCTAACAGTTGGAAGCATGTCACGGTGTTTTCACTTTTTGCTTTTGTTCCCTCAAGTTATTGAAGATCAATACAAGATTAACAAGAATGCTTCTCTTAGGCTAAGATTTACCGAATAATATTTTCCAGCAAGATTATAGGATCTGTTCTAGGCCGATTGCAATTAAAACAAGACCTGCTATGACTGTTGCCTTGTTACCTATATTCCACCTTGTAAAGTAATCGGTAATATAATTACCTCCCCAAAGAGCAAGAAAACTGATCACGGCCGAAAAAAATCCCACCCAAAATGAATTTAAACCGATCATCCCGGCGCCTAATCCACCACCTATATTGTTTATGGATAGAGCAATGCCCAGCACCGTTGCTTCCTTAAAATCAAGATGTTTGGAGTCATCCTTATCCGCCTTTTCGGGCTTCATCATAATATGCCAGATACTTGCTCCACTTTCCTGTTGAAACGCCTTAAGAAAACTGCTGCTTCTTTTCATGTAAGGCTCTACTATAATCCATAAACCAATAGCGGTAAGAAGCAACATGCTTATAACCGAGGCCCATTGTTTACTTAAAACCCCTGTTATCAGAGTACCTGAGAAAGCAGCAAACCCAGAAATAATAAAGGTAATTACAGCAATCCAAAGATTTATCGGAATATTTATTTTTATTCCTCGAATGCTATACGCAATTCTGGCTCCGATATTATCCAGGTTATTCACTAACGCAATAATCATTATATACAAAAGAGGTTTCATGTTCTTTATCGGACGATATATGTTATCAAAATTTTAAGAGATCTGGATTATCCGAAATGGGATAATGCAGTTGATTTTTCGAAGCTACCGTTTGTTTTTAGGTATCTTTTACAAACATGATAGTCGAAACAGCGGAAACGAACAACATCTTTTCTCTTTTGGTAAAAATGTATAATTTTTCCAAAAATCCTTCAGTCGTTTTCATGGGTCACATTAAAAACCCAAAAATATGACAAAACCGTGACGGAATAGTGTTTTTTATATTAAAAAAGTGGCCTCAGAAAAATCTTAAAATCATCTCAAAAACGTTGACGATGACGGAAAGATTCAAGGAGGCAAGGGGTGGGGTAATTAAGGATAACCCGCTAAAACCATTAAATTCTATTTTTAATAAAAAAGATATGTTGCCGTCATCAAATTGTAACATCTTCAAATATTGAAACTTATTAAAAAGGTTTTTCGGCTGATCTACTTCAGTACGGTAATGAAAGGAGGAATAAGATGAACTATTTCATTCACAGCATACCCGGAAGGTTACGGATTAAGACTCCTCTGGTTAAAGGGAATCAGGAAAAGGCTTCTGACGTGGAGAGTCTCTTGAATCAACATGCCGGAGTTACCAAGACATCGGCCAATACCTTGACCGGGAGTATCGTGGTCAACTATGATCATAAAACCGTTCATGAGCGGTCCATTATAACTGTATTGGAAAATTCCGGTTATTTTAAAGTCGGACAAGGCCCAGACCAATGATCAATATATACATGGGGCTGCCTCGAAGATAGGCCATCTGGTCTGGGATGCCGTATTCGGCATTGGAAAATTCCAGTTATTTTAAGGTGGACAAGGCCCAGACCAATGATCAATATATAAATGGGGTTACCTCGAAGATAGGCCATCTGGTCTGGGATGCCGTATTCGGCTCTTTTGTCGGTCTGGCCCTAGAAGGGACCCCTCTTTCGATTTTATCGGTCCTGGTATAAGCCCCGCCCTTTTTTCTTATTTTTTTAAAGGCCGACTAATCGGCTGTCTTTCATTTTTTTCTAAAATCCGACCGCTGCCTTGAGCGCCCGTGCCTTATCCGTCAATTCCCAGGGAAGGCCGATGTCCATCCGCCCCATATGGCCGTAAGCGGCCAGCTTCCTATAAAATCCCCCTTTGAGGATTAAAGGCAGATATCTTAAATTGAATTGCTTCAAAATCCCGGCCAATCGAAAATCAAAATAATCTCCCAAAAGTTCGACTATCTTATCTTCGGAAACCTTACCGGTGCCGAAAGTTTCCACTTGAATGCTCACGGGGCGAGCAAAACCAATGGAATAACTGAGTTGAACTTCGCATTCCTCGGCCAGACCGGCGGCCACGATATTTTTGGCCGCATACCTGGCGGCATAAGCGCCTATCCTGTCGATACGCAATGGGTCCTTCCCACTCAGAGCGGCCCCGCTTTGACGGGCATATTCTCCATAGGTGTCGATGGCATTTTTTCTTCCTGTCAAACCGGAATGAATAGAAGGCCCTCCCATAATGAAAGGTCCGTCCGGGTTGACAAAGATTCTCGTCTTCTCATCAGGAATAATTTTTTCGTCTTTAAAAACCGGGGCAATGACCAATTCTCTGAGGTCGTCCTCCAGGCCTTTAAGCGTAGGCCCTCCCGATTGAGGCGCCTTGGTTTGACTGGCGATAAGGGTGATACTATGGATTCGATAAGGTTTCCCCTGCCGAAATTCCACCGCCACCTGGGTTTTTCCATCCGGTTCTAAATAAGAAAGGGTCCGTTGAAGCCGGACGGAGGTCAGCTTTCTGGCCAGCTTATGGGCCAACCAGATGGGCAACGGCATCAGGGTAAGAGTCTGGTTACAAGCGAAACCAAAAAGGGTCACCTGATTTTTAATCAGGATGTGATCCATTTCCTCTTCCGGCATGGTTCTCTCATCAAAGCGGGATTCGTTGCGAAGGTTCATTTCTTTTAGACTGGTGACAATACTGCAACTTCTTCCGTTAAATCCCTGCTGATTATACCCGATCTGATTGATGACATTTCGAGCCAAGGCGGAAAAATCAACCGAGGCATCGGCATTAAACCTGGCGGCAATGAAGACGATGGCCGTGGCCACCGCGCACTCGGCAATGACCCGGGCATAGGGATCCTGCTGTAAAAATTGATCGACAATGGCATCGCTGATTTGATCGCACAATTTGTCCGGATGTCCTTCAGTGACCGATTCAGAGGTAAAGATGAAATCTTTTTTCATTGTTTTTTCCCTGTGGATTTGGTGGATTCATTGATCAGAAGGGGTAAAAAACTGGCTCCCCCCACGAGCAGGCCCTCAAAGGCGGTGAGAGGGCTGAGTCCCAAGAGACCTCGCATCCCGGGGATGATCAAGGTGCCGACTTGAACAACCAACGAACCGACGACGGCCAGGTTCAATAATCGATTGGAGGGGAGCTTTTCCGAACTAAAAAGGGAATGGGTTTCGGAGCGGCAGCTATAGGCGTGGAGAAGCTGACTGCAACTCAAGGTCATAAAAGCCAGGGTATTGGCCTGGGGACCCTGTCCGTAACGAGCCAGTCCGTACCCATAAACGCCCAAGGTTCCTGCGGATAGAACAGATGATTCCAAAAAAAGCCCTTTTAAAGTCCTGTTTTCGGATAATCGGTTCTTCAGGGTTTCTGGGAGGGTAGGTCAGGACATCCGGTTCCGGGGCTTCCAAGGCCAAAGCCAGTCCCGGGAAAATATCGCTGATCAAATTAATCCAAAGAAGTTGCCTGGCGTTCAGCGGGTGACCGAGTCCTCCGGTGGTGGCCGCAAAGACCACCATGATTTCACTCATGTTGGTGGAAAGGAGAAAATGAAGCGATTTTCTAATATTATTATAAATGGTCCTTCCTTGGCGGACGGCGATTAACATGGTTTCTAAATGATCATCTTCCAAAACCACATCGGCCACTTCGCGGGCCACATCGGTACCGCTATGCCCCATGGCCACCCCGATATCGGCTACCTTCAAGGCCGGCCCGTCGTTAATTCCATCCCCGGTCATGGCCACGACCTTCCCCTTCTTTTGCATGGCCTGGACGATCTGTAATTTATGCGACGGACTGACCCGGGCAAAGACATGGACCTTTTCGGCCAGGGCTTGGAGCACCTCCGGGTCCATCTCATCAATATGAGTCGAATCCAGGATCTGCAATTCTTCATCCGGACTGAGATTCAACTCTTTACCGATGGCATAGGCGGTGGAGGTCTGGTCCCCGGTAATCATTACCGTATCAATGCCGGCCAGGTGGAAGTCCTTGACCAATTCTTTGACACCAGACCGAATCGGGTCGCCCATGCCCACTAAACCCAGCCAGATCAGCTTGTCTTGAAGATCCGCAGAGTCCGGGACAACCAAAGTCTCTCATCTCCAAGGACAAATAGGCCATTCCCAAAACCCTTAAGGCATGGCCTGCCATCTGCTCATTTTCCATCTCAATACGCAGACGATCTTCATCGGTCAGGAGGATTTGGTGGCCATCCTTTTTCTGCCATTGGCAAAGAGCCAGGACTTCAGCGGGACTGCCTTTAACGGCTATCACCTGACGACCTTCCTGGGTCGTTTTATGAAGGGTAATCATAAAATTCTGCTGTTCGGAACGATACCTGGTTTGAAGGGTAGAAAATTTTGTCCTCAGGTCCTCTAGATTGATCCCGGCACTAATGGCCATATGGATTAAGGCGTTTTCCGTAGGGGAGCCGCTGACCACATAATTCCCGAACTGCCCGACAGAGAGCCCATTGCCTTTAACCTCCGCTTGATCCTTTTGTAAAGAACCTTCCTTATATCCTCTTTTTTCGATTTCGCTTTCATTGCAAAGGACCCCGATATGGATCAGTTGTAAAAGGTCCTGCCGGTCATAGGGATCAACCGGTTCTTTCCCCTTGAGAAATCGACCCTGGGTCACCTGAAGGGTCTCCATCCCTACGTAGACGGCCTTGACCGACATATGATTCATGGTAATGGTTCCGGTCTTATCCATGCAGATGGTTTGAACCGAGCCCAAGGTCTCCACCGCACCCAAATGACGAATCAAGACTTTATACTCTTTCATCCGACGAAGGCCCAAGGCCAAAGTCGTGGTAGCTACCATAGGCAACCCTTCCGGTACGGCGGCCACAGCCAGGGCGATGGAATTCTTCAACATCTGTAATAGACCATAACCCCGCAAGAGCCCGATAACAAACACCAGACCGCAGACGGCTAAGGAAATGGTGACCAGTTGACCTCCCATCCGATCCAATTGCTTTTCCATGGGGGTTTCCGGAGGAAGGGCCTCTCCCACCAGGACCTGAATTTTTCCGATTTCCGTATATTTTCCCGTAGCCACCGTTAAAGCCAAACCCTGGCCGCCGATTACCAGGGTGCCCATATAGACCATGTTGGTCCTATCAGCCAGGGGTATTTGAAGGTCTAATAGTGGTCCTGTGGACTTTATGCCCGGGAAGCTCTCTCCGGTGAGGACTGACTCGTCCACACTTAGCCGGGAGACCTCGATGAGCCGGGCATCGGCCGCCACATAACTTCCGGGCTGGAGGACCAGAAGATCACCCGGCACCACCTCCTGGGTCCCTATAATTTGAACCGATCCTTCCCTGAGTACCAAAGCCATAGGACGGACCAGGTTCTTTAAAGAATGGATAGTTTTTTCCGCTCGACTTTCGGTGACGTACCCTATGACGGCATTAATAACAACGACTGAAAGGATGACAACGGCATCAACCAGTCCACCGGTGGCCACTGAAATACCGGCCGCCACGCCCAATAAGGCCACGGGAAGGGACTTGAATTGATCAATGAACAGACTGAATCCGGAACGGGGCACGGCTTCAGGGAGGATATTCGGCCCATACTTTTTTTGTCTTTCCTTCACCGCCATATCGGAAAGCCCTGCCTGCGGCTGAATGCCCATTTCGACTAACAGGGATTCGGCGGATTGAAGGTGCCAAGGTTCTATCCTTTGATCAGCGCCGCGAAGGACCAGTCGCCGGGTTTTCCCCTTGCCGGGGATCGGAGTTTTGGGTCGGGCGGATGATGAAAAAACATGTGCCTTTGAAGGTCTTGACGGGGCGTCAGCAAAGAAAGTTTCATAAAAGGATTCTTTGCGAATAATCCCCTTTTTATGCCCATTCCCCTGATAAAAGCTCTCGACGGTTTCATTTATAAGCAGGGTGATGGTTGAGGAGTTCAGACTGGGATTAAAGTAAACTATGACATGACCGGTTAAAAAATTTGCCGAAAAGGCGGTGATCCCATCCTTTTCGGCAAATCGGTCTTCCAAAACTTTTTTTAACGCCCTGGAACGATAAAGGCCGTCAACCCGATAACGCACCCTTCCTTTTACCGCGGCATGAATCGTTCGAACCAAAGGTTAAAAATCTCCGCTTTTTCGTTTGGAACGTTCGTTGAGTTCGGATGCATTATCCGGTTTGGATTTGGGGAGTAAACTGGAGGCCACTTCTTTAACCCCTTCGGCCACACCGACCAACATATCCTTTACCGAGCGGACGGCCATAGTCCCGATGGTCCCGGCTGCTTCTATGGCCCCCCCGACAGCCACCTTAGCGACCTCTTCCACATTTCCGCCGATCTCTTTGGTGGCTTCAATGACGCCGTCCACCGTCCTTCTGGCCACCAGACCCACATCGGCTCCAATTTCGGAAGCGCCTTTGACAGCCCCCTTGACGGTCTGTCCGGCTATGGAGACCACGTCTCCACCCACATCACTGATCCCCATGACCAATCCCTTGGCCACACTTTTTGTGCTCAGGATAAGACCTGTGCCCACTTCTTCGGTGCCCTGAATGGCCCCCTTAATCACTTCTTTGGCGACGTTTAAACTTTCGCCGGCTATTGTTCCGGAAGCTCGAAGCGTGGTTGAAACGGTGTTGCGCACCAGGCTGACGATTTCAGCCTCGATCTCGTTGATTCCCTTCAAGCTGCTGACCACTCCGTCCTTAATGCTGGTTCCTACTTTCCCCATGCCTTGGCTTTCAGGCGTGGTTTCTTGTCCTGTTTTGTTCGGCATAATCGGCCTCCTTATAATTGGTTTATTGGGTTTAACTTTTTTTGGAATTGGTTTGTTATCTTTTTTTAAAGGCATGGTTCCTCCTGGCCGTTGTTTAAAGACCACTCCTTTGAAAAAAGGAATTTGATGTTTTTTGGTGCTGGCCCCTCCCAGATTTCCACCTTAGGTAATAGCGTTTTTTATCGATCCATCATTCCTTGGATTTCAAAAAAATATTCAGGGCATACCAAAAAGCCGTGTACCAGGCCGGGGCTGTAAAATTTTTCCGACTGATCTGGTAGATTCCCACGACTAAAAGGGCAATAAAACTTAACGTCGGGATATCCAATTCACCCTTAGTAAATCCTTGTATTTGAGTATTTACTTGACGAAATGTCCCTGTAAACCTCTGAAAAATGCTGTTTGGTTTATCGTTGGCATTTCTTTTTGGAGCGGGATCGGCCAAGTCTTTAACAAAAGAGGACACTTCCTCGGGAAGTTCGCTATGGAGGATGAGGAGACTGCCGCTCAAGGGGTTTACTTTGATTTGATCAAGGCCTGGAATAGGGGAAAGGGCAGCTTGAAGTTGAGCAAAAAAGGCAACATCCCTTTTTTTCGAAGGTATTCTTAAACGTAGCCTTCCTTTAGAGACATGACTGAGATAAGTATCTTCAGGGAGATCCCACATGGACTTTTTTATTTTTTCGGAGGATCGGCCACAGACGCTGAAACATCTGAGGGTGAAGGGGCTTCTTGGGCCCCTTCTATTTCGGCTTTGGTCTCGGCGACCAGATCTTCAATTACTTCTTGGGCCTCGGACAAGGTCTCTCTTCCTTTTTCATAAAGTAAATAACCGCCTTTGATAGCCGCCTTGGTCAGGGGTTTGACGACGGTGGCCAAGATGGGTATCACCACCGGTCCAACCACCGAGGCACCGATCCCAATAGCCATTCCTCCCAAAATATTTCCTTTCCATCCTTCAAAAATCGCCATAATCCCACCTCTGATTTGAATTTGCTCCTTACTTATTAGGATTATTATTTTAAGCCTAATATTAAGAATGTCAATAGGGTGTTTATATTATTTTTAATAAAAAAAGACGTAGGTCATCGATCGCAATAGGTTGAAGCAATTTTTATTATGCTTTATGGCTAAACTTAATTATTGTATTCCTTGTTCCAGATAAATCTATTCAATTTTTCATTACTTTCCTATTAATAAAACTCTTCTGCAAAAAACTATTTTTTGTTCATCTGTTTGTAACCTGCATCTTCTATAGTCCGCCTATGAATTTATTTAAAAAGGCCTTAGATATTCTTATTAAATTGATGATTCCCTTTATCATTCTGGCCGTGATGCTGGGCATGGCCAAGATATGCCTGGACTTGAGAGAGATATTTAGAAGCCCGACCATTCAATCCGGCTTAAACCTCTTGGTCACTAATATTCTGTCCTTGTTTATTATCATGGAACTCCTCCGCAGCCTTATCGAGTATTTTGAGATCCATCGGATTAGAATTACCTTTATCATTGACGGCGCCATGGTTTTTATCCTTCGGGAAATTATGATCGGTTTATATCAGAGTAAAATGGCCACGGGGGAGATTTTGTCTCTATCCTGCCTCCTTTTGGTGGTGGGGATTATTCGCACTCTAGCCATTGTATTTTCACCTAAAAATGTACAGGAAGCGTAAAATGTTTTCGAAAAAAATAATAGAAGAGATCCTGTTGTCCATTTTGTTAATAATCGGCATTCTCATTGCAGCCATGCACTGGAGGTGAATATCGTTTTCGAACAAATAATCGAGAACTATGGATATCCGGCCATAGCCCTGGGAACCATCGTTGAGGGGGAGACCATTCTCCTCATTGCCGGGATGGTTTCCTTCTGGGGATATTTGAATTTACCTTTTGTTGTGCTCATGGCCTTCATCGGGAGTTTTTCCGGAGACCAGATGTTTTTCTTTTTAGGACGATATAAGGGGCGTCTTTTAATAAATCGGCATAAAAAATGGCAGATCAAGGTGGAAAGGATCCACCAACTCCTTAAAGGACATCATAATTTAATCATTTTGGGATTCCGGTTTTTATACGGATTTCGATTGGTGACTCCCTTGATCCTCGGCATGGACCGGGACATTAAGACCGGAAGATTTATGATACTCAACGGGCTCAGTGCCATGGTCTGGTCAATCCTTGTGGCCGGTGGGGGCTATCTCTTCGGCGAAACCATTCACGTTTTCCTGCCGGAAATTAAAAAACTGCAGATGGGAATTTTCATAGGGCTCTCGGTCTTATGGGTTTTGGTCTGGATGCATAAGCGATATCGGCGTCGGGGGAAAATTACCTGAAATGAATTTTGAGTTAAACCTTGCGAAACTATTCCTTCAGTCCGTCCGAAACAGCATCGAGGGCCACCTTGGCAACATCCTCTATGGCCTCCTCTAAATAATCATCCGGTGTCTTGGCCTGAAAGTGGTCGAACTCACCAGTCTTTTCAAGCAGCCCGATAAGCTTGGTGTGATCAAGGACCTTAGGGTCATAGTGTACGGTGGCACTTCCCAACTCAGATTTCATGTTGACCGAGGTTACACCGCTAATGCCTTTCAAAAATTCCTGAAAGGCCGCGCACTTCTGTTGATTGTTTTTCAGCACAGGACTTTCAATCCTCAACCGGCCTGGTGTATCCGCTATGTAATAGGGCATGCTCCCTCCTGACTCTCCTGCCTGGGTTTTGTAAGAAGCCACCCTTGATACAGCCAAAGCCCGAGCGTTGTAGAAGGAAATAAAAAACCAAAGTCCGGCTTTGATTGATAGGGTCGGGTATTATTTAAAAAGATTATAAAACAGAAGAAAAGATTAAATCAATAAGAAAAATAGAAAGATAAGTCTTTGGCGCTAACCTAATGAATGAAGGTTTTGATAATTGTTCCCATAATCCTTAGCCAATTAAAAACTTTAACCAATGTAGATTTACTGTCGTTCCGCCATCCTTAAACTATTTATCCTACCGGGCAGCTCTTACAGGTCATCAGCCCTTGCCTGACCGTAAATAAAAAAAATTTATTGTTCTTGATTTGAAAAGATTTGCCTTTTTGGGAAGCCCGGCGGCATACCAAACAGGATTTTTTTAAAATCTTCAAACTTCCCGGTTGATAGGGGCAAGCAATCATGTCATGCAATTCCGCAGTCCGCCATTGCTTAACAAAACTTTTTTCCCTGGTCATATGGTTTCCTGGCCAAACGAAATTCATAACTGCCTAACTGAGTTATTGGGATTCAATTTTTGATCTCTCTCTTTTCTTTTTTTGTATTCGATTCAATTTATAACCGCTGAAGAGCTCAAAGGCAAAGGACCTTTAGAGAAGGAATTGATTATGAATTCCATTTTATCCACAGCCGTTTGAGGAGTTAGGACGACTATGTTTTGAGGCTCCGAAAAAATCAGATCGAACTTCTCATTTTCCAGCATGAACAAAGTGGTTTCCAGGGGTAGGGGAGATTGGATTTTCGAACCGTTAAAAAGAACCGTATAAACGACCCGGTAATCGGCATCGATATAAAGGATTTTAATGGGGACCTCCATGATAAACCTCCTGACTCCTGGTTGGATTATGCAAACGTAAGCCGAATTTTTTTTATGAAGCTTTTCTCAAGCAAAATACCTTTTCTGATTTGATTTGGTCGATCCAAATTTCAATTTTATCCTTAAGATGGTTTCTCATCTCTCTGAAATTATCCAATCGCTGCTTCGGACTTCCACTGATCAAGACAGGATCAGGAAAATTCCATTGGAGGCGGATACTAAAACCCGGGAAATAAGCGCGACGTTCATGAGTGGTTTGATCCCACAAGGTGATCGCATAAGAGAACAAATCACCACTCTGGACGAAATCAAACACCCTGCATGGAATTTGACCTGAGATGTCAATACCAACCTCCTGCATAACCGTTACGGCCAGGGGATTTAAAGGCCAGGGTTCCAATCCGGCACTTCGGGCTTCAAATTGATCCCCATGGAGATGATTAAGCCAGGCTTCGGCCATTTGACTCCGGGCGCTATTATGGAGACACATAAATAAAACCCTGATTTTATCTTTCGAAGGCTTTGGCATGCAGGCCGACCTTTTAATGATGTTTATTTTATAAGTGTTCCTTATTTATTTCTTATAAGACCTTTGAAATATGACCGTTTCATGACAATTTGATAACTTTTGGATTAAATCTTCCTCAAGTTTCTCTCAAGCGGCATATCGGGTGGAATCCGTCTCCTGGTCTGGAGCTGCTTGCTTTTGATTATGGGTATTTAAAAAGGTTTCTATCCCCTTTTTAACCCATATAACGTTCCAAAATTCTACTTTCGGTCTGGAGTTAAATCCACCAGAATCAGGCCGTCAAGGACGTTGCTGAACTTGAGGATCAACATTAAACCCCAACAACTTCCCTCCCAATTTAAGATATTGCTTTAATAGTACGGGAACCCCTTTAGGGTTGTTCTCCAGTTCGGCCACCCAAGTCGAAACTTCTTCGATATCATAAAGAAGATGGCGGGCGGCCGTTTCCATCCATCCATCGGGCTTAAGCGGGAAGGGATTTTTAGGTTTAACCCATTTGGCCAACTCAGGCAGAAAATTGCGGTCTCTTCAAATAAGTCACCATCAGCATTCGAGAATTTATTTGATATTCCTGATTGATACTGACCGGGCCGAAAAGAAATCGATACCGTGGGATGTAGGGCGACATAATCGGCCGATCCCTTTCCAGAGCAGCAACAAGGCATTATAACTTTTTTGATATTCAATCCTGGACGAAGGATCTTCCCTAATTCCAAGGCCGGATGGATATGGGTAAAAAAGGAATGGCGAAAGGAAAAAAGAGTTTGGGTATACAAACCTCTCCGACCGAGGCGGTTCAATAGCATATCGGTCGGACCAAGCCGATAGGCCCCGATCAATTCTTGGGTATCCTCTCTTCCAAAGAAAAAGATGAAGATAAAAAGTATCATATTCATCCAGGTCCAATGCCTTGCCTGTTCCTTCACCGGACTGGCGGAAAGTGAGTTCCCGCAGTCGGCCGATCTCCCGCAAGAGATAAGGGATCTGAGCCGAATGCGCATAGGCCACTTTGTATTCACCCATGGACCAATAAGGTTTGTTTGATCGGCAGGTTATGTATTTCCTCTGCCAGGAAATTGGAAATGGTGGGGGAAATGAGCGGTTTGAGTTTTTTTTCTTTTTTTGAAAAGAATGTGGGTTGGAGGAACTGTTTTGATGGGAGGGGGCACGGTGTTCAAGCATATAGGTCCGATGGCGCAAATAACTGAGCATCTCCCGGTCGGATGGAAAAGCGACGAGAGTTTTATTTGAAATCACATTTCCGATCCGAATTTCGATTTCCTTTTTCTGTTTGTTCACCAGTTCCCGGGGCAGCAAGGCCGTTCTTAATCGGGGATGGACCAGACCGGCAATGTGGAAAAGGGGCCCATTATTTCCTTTAATAAAAACCGGCAAAACCGGTGCTTTTGTTTTTTTTAATATGCGGACGATGCCTTCACTCCAAGGGGGATCGAGGATTTTTCTTTGATTGAAATGAAAATGAGAGACTTCTCCGGCCGGGAAGATGCCCAATAGGCCTCCATTTTCCACCCAGCGGATGGCTTCTCTAAGGGCCCGGATATTTCGATTTAAGGCTTCTTTCCGTTCAAAGGGATCAACAAAAATAAAAAGATCGGCCAATTTCGGTATGGAGGTCAATAAATAATTGGCCATGATTTTGATATCCTTGCGCCTGGAGTGCAGCAAGGAAGCTAAAAGGATTCCCTCAATCCCGCCGAAAGGGTGGTTCATGACTGCAATGGCCGGTCCTGTCTGGGGGATTCGTTCGAAATCTTTGTCTTCGAGACGGGATTGAATACTAAGGCGTTTTGTTATGTTGGCCAAAAATAGACCGGTATCCAAGGTTTTCTCTATTTCCCGGTACATACTGTTGACCCGGTTAAGCAAAAGGGCTTTTTCCAAAGGGGCCTTAACTATCGGAAAAAGTTTCCGGCGTAAGGGATCTTTAAATTCGGGGTTCAGTTGAAATAAAGGCTGTTCCAAGTCGGTACCGGTCATAGGACACCTCCTGGTTGATTTTAATAATGGCAGAATTATTAATAAAATAAATATATGACGATTTCATGGTGAGGTAGTTACATTTGGATAAAATTTAGGAGGTGGAGAGAAAGGCAAGAGGAATTCCTAGCTTCCGGAGGAAGCCCGATTATTTAACCAAAATGTAAAAGAACAGCCTTCAAATTGTATTAAAACGATCCTATATTAATATTTTTGTTTTCCATTGACGAAAAACCAGAAAGGAAAAAACATGATAGAAGCAAAATGGCAGAACATTGTAGAAAATATTGATTACGCCTTTCAACCCATCGTCAATATTCATACCGGACTGTGTTATGGGGTGGAGGCTCTAATGAGAGGCCAGGAACAAGCCGGTTTTGAATCCATAACAGGTTTATTTGATGCGGCCCGCAAGGATCAAAATCTTTTCGGTCTTGATTTGCAGTTGCGTAACAGAGCCATTCAAAAATTTACGACCATCTATTTTCACAAAAAAATTAAGTTGTTTTATAACCTGGATAACCGTCTCCTTTTAATGCCGGATTATGTCCCGGGATTTACCTCGGAACTGCTCTCCGAATATGGATTGAATTATTGTTCTATCTGCTTCGAGCTCTCCGAAAGGCATGAGCTTAATTTCGGTTTGGAAACCAGAAAGGCCTTTGATGCCTATAAAAAACAGACCTATATGATTGCGATCGATGATTTCGGGACGGGATTTTCCGGACTTCAATTGCTCTATCATTCAGAGCCGAATTTTATCAAGATCGATCGTTTCTTTATCTCGGACATTGAGAATGACCCCAGGAAAAAGCTGTTTGTCTCCAATATCATCAAACTGGCTCATATACAGGGGATACAGGTCATTGCCGAGGGTATTGAAACGGAAAAAGAATTCTATGTCTGTCATGACATGGGATGCGATTTTGTCCAGGGTTATTTTATCCAACGGCCTACCCAGCGAGTATCAGACATTCAGTATAGATACGAAGAAGTCTTTGTCTATAATCAACGGAACCTCAGGGCAACCCATTCCGATCAAAAGCTGATTCAGGAACAGATGGAATATGTCGAGCCGATTTACTACCCCAAGCATTCCGTGAATAATCTTTTAGAGGTTTTTCGAAAACAAAGTTCGGCTACTTATCTGCCGATAGTCAATTCGGATCAGGAGCCTTTGGGTATTGTGAGGGAAAAAGATCTAAAGAATTATGTCTACTCTCCTTTTGGAAAGGAGCTGCTTAAAAATTAAAGGTTAGGAATAACCCCTTTGACCTTCTTAACTAAAACCCCGGTAACGGACATCAGCACCGAGATAGAACAAATTCTGGAAGTCGTTACCCGGGATAAGAATTGTGAAGCCATTATCGTCACCGAAAACGGCAAATACAAAGGGCTTCTAAGTATGCTGGCTTTACTTAATCTGCTTAATGAAAAAAATCTGACCATTGCCCGGGATCAAAACCCGCTGACCAAACTTCCGGGTAATACGATCATCAACGATCACATCGCCCGTTATCTCGGAAACGGTCAACAGAAGCATATGTTTATTTACTTTGATTTCGACAATTTTAAGCCTTTTAATGATACCTACGGATTTCGGAGAGGAGACAGGGCCATTCTGCTTTTTGCCGATATCCTTAAAGAAAGCTCCCATCTTTATCAGATGTTTGTGGGACATATCGGCGGGGATGACTTTTTTGCCTCCCTTCCCATGGATAATCTTCCGGATGATCATTATATCGGTCTGATCCAGAGGATCGTTGAAAAGTTTAGACAGGATGTGGTCAATCTCTATGAAGATGAGGCCAAGAAGGCCGGATATGTTATAGTGAAAAACAGGCAAGGCAAATCAGTCAAAGTGCCCTTGCTTTCGGTGAGCGCCGCTGTCATGATCTTAGGCGACGGAACTAAAGATCACACTCTTGAAGAAATATCCCAAACCCTGGCGTCGGTCAAACAACTGGCTAAAAAAGCGGTCAACAAGGTGGCCGTTCAATATGTGGGACGGCATAACAGAAGCCTTGCTCAGGCCGCCTGAAACAATAGGTGAAATCAACATTAAACCGAATCGGCGTGTTTGACCACTTTACCTTCAATCATGTAAATCACATCCTCGGAGATATTGGTGGAAAGATCCGCGGTGCGTTCTAAATTACGGGCTATTTTTAACAGGTGAAGGGCACGTTCGATGGTTGACGGGTCGGCAATCATGTAGGTGATCAGTTCCCTTAAAATCTGGGAAGCCAATTCATCCACAACATGATCTCTATTGCAGACGCTGGCGGCCATATCCGGGTCTTCATTGACAAAGGCGCTGACGGCGTCTCGGAGCATGTCGATCGTGGCCTCGGCCATCCTGGGGATATCCAATAAAGGTTTGACCAAGGGTTGGGTAATAAGAAAAAGGCCGCTTTCCGAGGTATTGACAGCATAATCGGCAATCCGCTCCAGGTCATTGTTGATTTTCAGACTCATCAAGACGGTCCTCAGGTCTTTGGCCTTAGGCCCGAATTGGGCGATAATCGTGATACACAGATCATCGATCACGATTTCCGTCTCATTGGCCTTTTTCTCGCTCTCTTTGATGACCTGGAGGAGCGAGTTCTGGTCGATTCTCATCAAACCTTGAATGCTGTCGTCGATCATTTTTTCGACCAGGATGGCATAACCAATCAAGGTCTTCCTGAGTTCGGCATTTTTTTCTTCTAACATTTTTCCCCCTATCAACCAAATTTCCCGGTTAAGTATTCTTCCGTCCTCTTGTCTTTGGGAACGGTGAACATCGAATTGGTCGAACCGTATTCAATCATTTCTCCCAAGTAAATAAAGGCCGTGAAATCGGAAACCCGCGCTGCCTGGGCAATGTTGTGGGTCACCAGGAGCATGGTAACGGTTTTTTTCAAATCGGAAATCAATTCTTCTATATGAGAAGTGGATTTCGGGTCCAAAGCGGAAGTCGGCTCATCCAGCAACAAAATCTCCGGATTCATGGCCAGGGCCCGGGCGATGCAAAGCCTTTGTTGTTGGCCCCCGGACAGAAAGGTCCCCTTTCGGTGGAGGAAATCCTTGACCTCTTCCCATAAGGCCGCCCCTTGGAGGGATCGTTCCACAATTTCTTCTGTTTCATATCGGTGAAGACGAACCCCATTCAATTTATAGCCGGCGATGACATTGTCATAGATACTCATGGTGGGAAAGGGGTTCGGTTTTTGAAAGACCATGCCGATTTTCCTTCTGAGCACGATCGGCTGCATGGCGTAGATATCTTTATTTCGTAGATATATCTTTCCGTCGATGTTGGCTCCGGGAATCAGTTCGTGCATTCGATTGATGCAGCGGATAATAGTAGTTTTACCGCAACCCGAAGGGCCCATCAGGGCCGTGACACTATTGTCGCCGATAGAAAGATTGACCTCCTTCAAAACCTGGTTGTCTCCGTAGCCGGCGGAAAAATTTTCAATTTTTAAGACATTTACAATTGGATCTTCCATCTTTTTGAGATTCTCCGAGCAGTAAGATTAAACAGCAGAACCAGACCGACCAGAAGAAAAGACGCCCCCCAGGCAAATTGGTGAAATTCCGGATAGGGGCTGGTAGCATAATAAAAAATGATGTGGGGTAAGGACTCCATGGGTTTAAAGAGATTCCAATTTAAGAAGGGATTACCGAAGGAGGTAAAAAGCAGGGGGGCGGTTTCCCCGGTGATACGGGCAATACTTAACAGAATGCCGGTCACTATGCCGCTGAGACCGGCCGGTAAGATCACCTTTAGAATGGTTCTGTGATAAGGCACCCCAAGGGCCAGGGAGGCCTCCTTCAGGTGATAAGGGATGAGTTTTAAGGTCTCTTCAGTGGACTTGATGATGACCGGGACCATCATCATGCTCAGGGCTATGGCCCCGGAAAAAACCGAAAAGCTCCTAAAGGGGCGCACGATCCAGGTATAGGCAATGATGCCGATGACGATTGAGGGGGTGCCTTGCAGGATTTCGACACACAGTTTTACGGTTCGCGAAAGGACGCCCTCCCGTTTTTCCGAAAGATAGATTCCCGTGGTTATCCCAACAGGCACGGAGAAAAGGCTGGAGAGTATTATAAGAACAAAGGTGCCCACAATGGCGTTAAAAACCCCGCCCCCTATTTCTCCCATGGGCCGAGGCGTTTGGGTGAGGAAAGCCCAATTGATTGAAGCGATCCCGTTTTTTCCGATATAGAAAAGGATCAGAAGCATGGGCGAGATGGAAAGAAAAGAGAGAAGGATAATCGCCCCCTTAAAGAAAGTATTTTTAAAAATGCGCCAGGAGGTATTGGATTCCATCAGGTGACTTCTCTCTCAGCAGCGATGCTGACTTTCTTAATGATGTAAGTCCCGATGAGATTAACCACCATGGTGACCAGAAACAGCACCAGGGCGATATTGATCAATGAGGAGACATAAATCTCCAAAGTGGCCTCGGTAAATTCATTGGCGATGACACTGGCCATGGTATTGGCCGGATCAAAGATGCTGTGAGGAATGGCGTTCCGGTTGCCGATGAGCATGGTCACGGCCATGGTTTCTCCCAGGGCCCTTCCGAGAGAGAGCAAAATACCGGCAATGATCCCTGAGCGGGCATAGGGCAGGACAATCTTCTTAACGACCTCATAGCGTGTGGCCCCGAGGGAATAGGCGGCCTCCTTAAGATCGGCTGGGGCCAGGGCAATGACCTCCCGGCCAATAGAGGCTGCGTAAGGAATGACCATGATGGCCAGGATCAGCGAGGAAGAAAACAATCCAACGCCTTCGGCGGATACACCTATTTTGATCTCTATGGCCCTGACGATGGGGATGAGAATAAATAAGCCCCACAACCCATAGATTACCGAGGGGATGCCGGCTAAAACCTCTATAGAACTTTTAAGGAAGGAGGAGAGAGCTCCTTCTTTATAATATTCGCCGAGTAAAACAGAGATGGCCACAGAAAAAGGAATCGAGATAAGCAGCGATAGAAAAGAGGTCACCAAGGTCCCCACCAAAAAGGGCAGAGCTCCGAATTGATTGATTACCGGATTCCAGAGGCGTCCGGCAAAAAAAGAAAGGCCGAAGACCTTAATAGACGACCAGGCATGAATCAGCAAGGTGATGAAAATACCCAAGAGCAGGGCGACGGTTCCGTAGGCGAAAAAAGATAGGAAATCCGTAAATCGTTTTTCGGACTTGTCAATGACCCAAATGTTGTTGTTTGTTTCCTTCATTCCAACCACAATGCTTCAATGCCACATTAAAAATTCGAGGACTAAGGATTCAAGGGGTCCAGTCCCGTCATCGGCGGGATTGAACCCTCGAATCCCGGAATCCTATTTTCGCGTTAATTCCTCATGCTCTATAGGGCGTTACGAAACCTGAAAAGAATTTTATCTAAATTTCCGAATTCCGAAATTGAGACCTATTTTAAAACCGGTTTTCCATTATAGGTCATAGCCTGGACGATCTTGACGGCTTTGGCCTCTGCGTCCTTAGAAAGGGGGGCATAATTCAATGCTTCGGCATATTTTTGACCGCCGGTTATGGCCCATTTTACCAAATTGGCCAGGGCTTCGGCCCTTTCCAGGGTTCTCCCACCGTAATTTTGCTCTTTATAAAAAATCAGCCAGGTGAAGCCAGCAATGGGATATCCGCCGGCTGCTTCGGTATTGGTCAATGAGATATTGGTATCATCGGGTAATTTGATATTGGCCGCGGCACTGGTGGATTTGATGGTGGGTTCGATGAATTTTCCGGCCTTATTTTTTAAGACGGCGGCCGGCATCTTGTTTTGCAAGGTGTAGATGAGTTCCACATACCCTATGGCACCGGGGACTTGCTGAATCAATCCGGCGACCCCAGGATTGCCTTTACCGCCTATTCCGACCGGCCAATTCAGGGAGGTTCCCATACCGACCTTTTCTTTCCATTCGGGACTTATTTTGCACAGATAGTCACTGAAAATATTGGTCGTGCCGCTGCCGTCGGAACGATGGGCCACGCTTATGGCCAAATCAGGAAGATGTACCCCCTGATTTAAGGACATAATTCGGGGATCATTCCATTTCTTGATCTTTCCCAGGAAAATATCGGCAACCACATCAGGGGTAAACTTAAGTTTGGGGCTGTCGGGCAGATTATAAGAAATGACCACTGCGCCAAGACAGGTGGGGACATGAAGGATCGGCGCCCCGGCCTCTTTTATCTGATCATTGGTCATAAAGGCATCCGTACCGCCGAAGTCCACCACCTTGCTGCTGAGTTGTTTGATTCCTCCACCGGAACCGATTCCCTGGTAATTAATTTTGACTCTGAAATCATTGTAGTATTCATAAAACATTTTCGAATAGAGGGGTTGTGGAAAGGTGGCCCCAGCCCCCAGCAATTCCATGTCGGCTGCCCAGGAAGCAGTGGCCAGCCCCAAGGCCACCAAACCAACCAGTAAAAAGAATTTAGAAAAACCTTTCATTTCGATTTCCTCCTTAAAAAAATGGTATTTAATCGATACTTATATGCGACTTTTATATTAAGGAAATATGATCGTCAGGTTACTTTTGTGTTAAAAAACGAGGTGTGCGCATTCGATCGATAATCGATGGGCTAGGAAGGTGGAACATTAGGATTTCTAAGATGAGAATTGGGAGGTGGGAAACAGACGGGGAATGGGTCCGTTAAGTTCAAGAATAGGAGATGTCAGTTGGGCGAAGAGAGTTAAAGTAATATGACTGAAGTATGTAGGGAAGGCTATCTTCAAAAGAGTTTTCTAAGCCAAGAAAAAATCAATTAGAGGTGACTTCAGAGGATAACTTTTTGTTCAAAGGAAGGATGATCATGAAGGTGGAGCCTTTGCCTAAAATGCTATCAACCTGTACCACACCGCCATGGGACTCAACGATGTGCTTGACGATGGCCAGCCCCAAACCGGTTCCACCCATTTCCCGGGAGCGGGCCTTGTCCACCCGGTAAAATCGTTCAAAGATGCGGTCAAGGTGTTCCTTGGGGATACCGATACCGGTATCCTCCACCGAGATTTCTAAGAAATCTTGGTGGAGTCCGGAGTTTGGAGTTTGGAGTTCGTCGATTTCATCTTTTCGCTGAACGCTCCTGCCGATCGTAGGCGCTGGACGCTGAACTAATTTCGCTCGCAGGTGAATTCGGCCACCTTCCGGCGTATATTTAACAGCATTATCCAGCACATTAAACAAGGCCTGCACAATGCGGTCTTTTTCCCAGAAGGCCCTTAAGTCCTGAGGGATTTTGTTCCATTCATGGGGAAAATCAATTCCTTTTTGGTTGGCTTGCTCTTTTATCATCTGTTCGGCGGTTTCCAGGACCTCAGGGACCAAAATCTGTTCCTGCTTGTTATCCGGTTTTTCCTGAACATCCAATTTAGTCAAATCCAATAAATCGGAGACCAGAAAATTCATTTGTTTGACATTCTTTTGGATGATGGATAGAAAGCGCTGAACCTCAGGGGGATCCGAAGAGACCAAAGGGAAAAGGGTTTCCACATAACCGCCGATCGAGGTCAGCGGGGTTCGGAGTTCATGAGAGGCATTAGCCACAAAATCCTGGCGTACTTTTAAGAGGTACTGTAGCCTGGTGGTATCATGGAATAAGGCTACGACACGATGGGAACGCTCGCCGGGAAAAAGGGCGACAACATGAACATCGAAATGCATTTGGGGATCTCGGCCGTAGATAATCTCTAATTTTTTAAAAGAACCACCTTGAAGTACGGACTCGACAGCGTCCTGAAATTCACTATTCATAAATACTTCTTGAACCGTTCGCTTCTTCCAGGTCATCTTTTGATCCAATACTTGCTCTAAAAAGGAATTCATCAAGATGATGCGACCTTTTTCATCGGTTATTAAAACGCCCTCCCGCATGGTTGAAAGCAGAGTAGTCATCTGGTTTGTTTCAATATCCAACTTTCCTATTTTCTCAATAAGCTCGTTGGCCATGTATTCCAGAGAGGAAGAGAGGTCTCTAAATTCCGTTTTGGGCAGGAGATGAAAGGGCTGTTTCAAGTCCCCTTCAGCCATCTTCTTCATCATAGCGGTTATCTCGCGCAGGGGGCGGTTGATACTCCAGGTTAAAAAGAAACTGAACAGGACAGCCAGGATGCCGGTCAGCACACCTGCCAGTATCAACTTACGGCGAAGACCGGACACCATGTCTTCCACCTGACTCAACGGTAAGGCCAGCCTCACATATCCGGAAAGACGATTTTTTTGATAAATGGGAACAGCCCCATAAAGGGTATTGGTTTGCAAGGTTGTACTGAAGCGGATGCTTTGACCGAATCCCCTGGCCTTGGCAGCCAGAATTTCCGGGCGGTTAGAATGATCCTCCATTTTATCGACCGCTTCAGAGATCAGGCCGGAATCTCCCAGGACCCGTCCATTCCGTGAGATAATAGTCACTCTTTTTTGAAGATCCCCTCCAACTTGAAGGGCCAATTTTTGTATCTTGGCGGCATCCACCGGATCAGTGCTAAATCGGTCGGCAACCATTTGACCGGCCAGTTTTACTTCCCGCCTGAGTTCTTCCTCCTTCTGATCTATTAGAAATTTCTTCAGGTTGGATCCTACGTAGAAGGTACTTGGAATGACCACGATCAGGATGATCAGAATAAATGCCGATAGTATTTTAAGGTACCAGCGTGAACTCATATTTTCATATCTTGAACCGGTATCCGACTCCCCTGACCGTTTCGATCAGGTCTTGATGAGACCCCAGTTTGATACGGATTCTTCGAATATGGGTGTCTATTGTCCGGGAATAACCTTCAAAGGTGTAGCCCCAGACCTTATCTAAGAGAATTTCCCGGGTCTGAACCCTTCCTCGAGAACGCATCAGGTGGGCCAATAATCGAAATTCGGTAGCCGTTAAATCTAACCATTTATCTTCCAACTTGGCGGTGTGGGCCTCTAAATTCAGGATTAAGGACTCGGCTTTCAGGAATGAAGGGGGCCCTTGTTTTTCTTGGCGGTCCAGCAATTTCTGAATGCGAAGGATTATTTCCCGGACACTGAACGGTTTTACGACATAATCATCAGCCCCCAATTCAAGCCCTACCACCCGATCCATTTCTTCCCCTTTGGCCGTGACCATGATAATGGGAATATGCTGCATGTCCGGATCCTTTTTCATCCGGCGACAGACTTCCAGGCCGTCCATACCCGGCAGGAGAAGGTCCAAAAGAACAAGGTCAGGCGAATGTTTTTGGGCCAAAAGGACGGCCTGTTCCCCATTTTCGGCTCGGAAGGTTTGAAAGCCGGCTTTTCCCAGGTTAAAGTGAAGAAGTTCCAAGATATCCGGATCGTCTTCCACTATTAGGATTTTTGGTTTAGCCATGATGGGGTTCATTGTATCGCCTGGGTTTTTGGGTGTCTATAGTAAAATAATCACCTAGATTAAACAGCATTTCTGTTACCAAATTGTGACAGAAACGTTAAAATTGGGTTATTATGGCAACTGATTATTTTTCGTCTAATGGAAAACCAATGAATGTATTCTAAAGATCTTTGATGAGGTGTCTCACATTTTTGAAGGGGCGAAACGTGTTGCCCGCGACCCTTCTTTTAAGAGACGCCAAGGCGGAAGGAATAAAATCTTCAAAATAGGTTTTGCCTTTGACCCGGGAGAGAAAGGCAAAAGCGCCCAAGATTTGAAGATTTCTTTGGAAGGCGATGATTTCATAATTTTCTTTAAAGATTAACTTGTTAACAGGTACAACATCAGAAAGTTCTTTAAGATAAAAATCATAAAGTTCTTCCTGGATTTTTTCGGGGATATTGACATAGGGGTCTATCAACACCGAGGCCAAGTCGTATTGGGGCGGGCCTAACCGGGCAGCCTGAAAATCGATCAAACCGATTCCTCCGGACCAGATCATAATATTTCGGGATTGAAAATCACGATAGAGAAAAAGCCTTGTCTTTTCCCGATCCACCTTCAGGGCCAAGTCTTTTAATTCTTTTTCCACTGCAGCCGGTACGACCCTCCATTTTAAAAATCTTTTAAGGAATGCCTCGATAAAGTATAGGGATTCGTGTTGCCAGGAAAATAGACCGTCGTAAACCGGTGTATCATAACAATACCTGGAATCAAAATCTCTGGCCCCTTCGATCTGAATCATCAGAAGCACCTTAAGTATGGTTTCATAAATTCGTTTAACAAGGCGAGGCTCTTTTATTTTTTTTATAAGTGATTCAAGGGAATAATCGCCGAAATCCTGCATCAGGAATAGACCACGGCCAGGATCGAAGGCATGGATCAGAGGCGTAGGTAGCCCCTTATTTTTCAAATGGTTGGCAATATAAAAAAAGGAATCGTTTTCCGAAGGAAATCCTTTTCGGACTCCGGGATGAGAAACACAAATAAAGGTCCGGTTTCCGGCCAATAGGCGATAGACCTGGCGATCCGAGCCGTCTCCTTTGAGTGACTTGATTCGCAAGCGCCCGGAGTATTCGGTGGTTGAGGGAAGATGTTGTTGGAGAAAATGAATCAAAGGTTTCATATTAAATCCTTATGCCCGAATGCAGCAAACTAACAGGAAGTATAAAAATATTGCTTTATCGGGTAATTGTTCGTCATTCCGGTCCCTCATCAAGTGCGGGATAAACTCCAACCTGAACCCAGCTTAATTTACGCATCAAAAATCCTGGATGCCGGATCAAGCCTGCCCCGTACCTGATACGGGGTCCGGCATGACGGTAAACAAAGTATCCAAGAGATTAGTTCAGGTTTACTTTGTACTAAATCATTATTCCACCATGCAGATCATTCTGGAGATGAACCCCATCTCCCAGAATGGATTCGGAAATGTTGACCCCCGATTCCACGGTCGCATCCTCCCAAATAACGGAATTATGAATACGGCATCCTTTTTTCAAAAGGCATCCTTTTCCGATGCAGGCCCAGCCTGAGAATTCAACACCTTTTTCAATGTGGGCCTCTGGATGAATTAAAATCCCTTCCTCAGCCTTTCCCCTAAGGAGGCTGTGTTGTAAGTCGTCATCCCGGCCAAGTCCGCTTGGGGGACGCGAGCCGGGATCCAGATGCCTTTTAATTCCATCAATATTTCCTGGATTCCGGATTTCGTCCACCTCCGGTGAACTCCTCCGGAATGACGTTTTGGCTAATTGCGACCTAGGCTCCAGAGGGAAGAGGGTAGGGGTGGATAATAATTCTTCATGGACTTTCAGATAGGTCTTAGGTGTTCCTATATTCCACCAGTGATGACCCTGACTGACATAAGCGCGAATTGTAATCCCTTCGTCAATCATTTGTTGATAGGCCGGAATGATATCAAAACTTCCTGAGGAAGGAAGGAACTTGAAAACGTCTTGATCCAGGATTTGAATATTGGCAAAATCCAGACCATGAACATCGCCTTTCCTTAGTTTCAGGATACGTCCATTAGAATCTACTTTTATCTGATTAAATTCAGGATAGTCATGTAAAACCAAGGTCACCGGGTCATTATGGCTTTGATGAAAATCCACGGCCTTTTTTAAATCGATATCGGTCAGGATATCGCCGCTGATCACTATAAAAGGTTCGGATCGAAAAAAACCCCTGGTATTCACCAGGCCACCACCGGTATCTAAGATAATGGGTTCATAGCGGGTAACCAGTTCATGAAATCCGCCTTTTTGTAGAGAGTGAATGTAAGTGTCAATCTGGCCAGCCAGGTGATGGGTATTCAAAATTGCCCGATTGATGGAAAACCGACTCAGATATTCCAATGTCCATTGCAGAAGAGGCTTGTTAAGAATAGGGAGAAGGGTTTTGGGCCTTTTGTAGGTTAGAGGGCGGAGCCGGGTCCCTTCACCGGCGGATAAAATCAGGGCATCCATAATTATCAAATGATACAGGATATAGAAGGCAAGATAAATCTTTTTCTTTTGTCTATCATCATTTGTCCCGACGAGCATTTGAGTTGACGAACCGTATCACGATAGCCCTTCCCGTAACTTTCCTCTACAACTGTTCAGCATTGAGCAGTTGTCAGAATTGACAATTACGGATGGAAAGCGAGTAACGACCGGCATGAGAG
Organism: uncultured delta proteobacterium; assembly: GCA_963802945.1. Classification (GTDB taxonomy): domain Bacteria; phylum Desulfobacterota; class RBG-13-43-22; order RBG-13-43-22; family RBG-13-43-22; genus RBG-13-43-22. The sequence goes on along the minus strand of CAWDKY010000030.1, from coordinate 8,165 downwards.
GCGCGCTGCTTTTTGCGCGTCCTACTCAATGCCGATGTTGGGTACCTCTTTTTTTCACTGGGAATACAGCTTCTGTAGAAAAAATATTCGACTTACGATAATCCCTCATTGCTTCATCAAAATTTTCGCCTAATATTGTTTGCCATTTTATCTTTGGCGCTACTGCATTTGAATTAATGGCATAATCCAAATGCAATCTTACGGTAACTGATTTATCAGGGCTGATTAAAAGTCCAGAATCGCCAAAGATAACTTCAGTATCATTAGCATCGCGGTAAATTAGCACCCTATATGTAACATTGCTGTTTAAGTAGGCAGCGAATAATTCAACATAATCAATCTCTGGCGGTATTTTGTTTTCGTACCCATTTTGTATTATTACGCCATTGAATAAGAAGGCTTCAGCCAAGAGGTAAAGCATTTTGAGAGGTATGTAAACATGCTCATTTTGTAGAATGGTTACAAGAAATATTTCCCGAAAGGGTGCTGTTGATATTGCCTTGATTAATTCCGGAATGAAAAAGAAGCAATAAAAAATTTTTTTATTGATTAGCCGAAGCAGACCCGTCCTGTCTTTAATGATTAAGTTTGTATGTGAAAGATTATAATGAGAGGTTTTTAAAAGCTCGGATTTGGAAATGATCCGCTCTGCAACGTCATATGCGCATTTGCTGGGTGGCGGCATTTCCTGATGAGTGGCTGAAACATTTTTAGCCTGAACAATACCGTCTTCATCAATAAGATCAATTTTTGTGACGTTTAAAACCTTTCTGTCATCCTTGTGTTTGAAATCGTTACCATTTAGCAATTCTCCTGTATAACCAGAAATATTATCGATTCTTGCGTTTGTTTCGGTAAGATAGTATTCGGTTACTTCCACGCCAAAATAAGCTGTATGGGGAAAGAAGCGCACAAGAAAGTCTGGATTTTCGGACTCCTTTACTTCATCGAATGAACGATCAGCATATACTATAGTGAACGTCTTAAATAAGTGGACATAAAGATTTTATCTTTTGAGGTTTCCATCGTTGCGACCTTTTAAAGACAGAGACCTCCAGGGTTTCAAGAGTCTCAAAAAAGGCATTCGTTGTTTCCTCATAGCGCATGGTTCGCCAAAGAGTTTCTTGATAATTCAGCTCCGGATGGTAGGGCGGAAGATAGTGAAGATGCACTCGACGGTGTTGACTCCGAAAGTGCTCCACCATCTCTCCCCTGTGCCATGGGGCTCGATCTATCCAAAGATCGATACTCTTATCTTTGAAACGTATCATGATGCTTTTGAGAAGCCGCATAAAGCCCTCGGTATTGCCCTTCCTCCATTTCATCATGCCATGCAGCCCATCAACGGGAGCGACCCATCCAAAGAGATTAAGCCGCTTCTGATGTTGGCTCCGGGTGGAGACGTACGGTTGCGTTCCTTTCTTTACCCAGACACGACCCAGCCTCGGATGAAGACTAAACCCGCTTTCGTCCTCAAACAGAATGATTCTTCTTCCTTCGCTCTTTTCGGCCTGGCGGAGTTTTTTTTAATTCCCTCTGAAATGCCTCTACCCCTTCCTGGGAAGCCTGAACAAACCGGTACATCGGCTGCCTCAGGGAATACCCCAACTGACGTATCCACCGTTGGGCATGGCGGACATGGATGGTTATGCGATGAAAACGCTTCAAATATTCCGTCAAGACCACCCCATCCCACCGGACCCGGGCAATGCCATAGTCTTTCGGAGACTTGGACAAGACCACGTCCAGTTCCCTCTTCAAGCGATCATCCAAGTGGGAAGGCCGGCCAGGGCGAAATCGATCGCGGACAGCCCCAATTCCCTCCTCGTTGCTCTTATGAATCCATTTCACCACCGTCCACCGGGTCAACCCGAACAGTTCGGCAACAGCCGTGGATTTCCACCCGGCCAAGAGCAGAAGATAACCGGCGATCCGCATGCCGATCCAAGCTCCCGGAATTTCATCGGCCATTCGTAACAAGGTCTCTCGCGTCATCTTTGGGTGATCGAGGCTTAGAGCTTTCATGGCTTTCCTCCCAATGTGATTTTATTGGGAGTCATTATAGCATGGAATGCACATAATGTCTACTTATTTATGGCGTTAACTATAGTTGCGTTTCCAAATGGCTATCCCCTTTAAGGCTTCGTTTGGTCACTTTCAGAAAGCTCCATCTCATGGCTTTCTCCAGCTTTATCCCAAACAATCCCCATACCCCTTTAACTCCGGAAAATATTTTTTGTAAATCCCTCGGTCACGGGTAAGGATAGCATCGCATTTGGCTAAAGCAAAACCGCCGATGTAAAAATCTGAAAGAAGGTGTTCCCTCTGCAGTAAAGGGCGGCCGCATTCCGGGCAGTGGGATTTCCTCTTTTTTTTAAGATATTGTATCCAACGCCGACCGGCTATGATCGCCCCTTCCAGATCCAGGGATTCAACCTGAATTTGATGATCCTTTAAAAATAAAGCAGCCAGCTTGTTATCCCCTCCAAATTGCGGCAGGAGTTCGGCGAAAACAACCACAGGAGCAGTCAAGGTTTCTCTAGCCGACAAGGCCGAATATAACATCTCCTGAAAGGGTCTGTTTTCATCTTTTAAGATATCGATCAGGACTGCCGTATCAACGCAAATCTTCATTCGACCTTCCCCCGGATTTTCTGCAGATATTGATCAGTGGTTGGGCCCCCTTTAAATTTCCCACGCCACTTCTTTTTTAACCCTCCGATAGGGTTTAAGATAAGTTCGAATTTATCGCCTCTTTTAGCAACGTCCACATCCATTCCGGGTACAATCCCCAATCCCTTACGGATGGCCGGCGGGATGGTGATCTGGTACTTGGCGGTCACCTTAGCCATTTTATCAATCTCCTCAGTGGTATACTTAAATATAGTAAATGGTATACCTATCTGATTAAACTGTCAAGAAAAATCAACCAGGAAACTCCACTCCCAATGAGAGTGGTTTGAATAAATTTAGGCCCATAATACCTATTTGAATTTTTTCAGACCTGGTGACGAGGGGAGGAAGAACCCCTTTGTTATTTATCAAGAGGCCCAAGAAGGGCAGGAGTTATTGGCAGGTTGCTGAAAAAGGCCCATCTATTGCGTTGCCCTCATCCCTCCCCGCCTTTCGGCGGGGCAGGCTTATTGCGACGTACTTCAATGTACGACTCATTCCTCGGGATTTTTGGCGCCTTGTATCTGGACCTTTTTGAGCAACCTGTAAAAAAGAATTTTTCCACATCTTATAAAATTGACCAATTGTTTTTTAAAATATAACTCGCTAATTTATCAAGGAAAGCATCAAGCAAAAGGGGACCGAAAGGTTGAGTCCGTCCGGTCCCCTCCGAATTTTACCAAATTATTTTATCAAGGCCTGATAGACCAAATCCCGAATCAAGGAACCATGATAATTGCTGGGTCCGACGATCATCTCGTTTATCATAAAGACAACGAACATATCCTCTTTCGGGTCCACCCAAAAGGCCGTACCGGCGTAACCCCCCCAATTGTATGTTCCTACGGAACCGGCCAGAGTGGCGACTCCGGGGGTCATGCGCACCCCAAAGCCCAGCCCGTAACTGATACCGGGGAACCAGAAACCGGGTATTGATCCCAAATGATCGGATGTCATGTAGGCAATGGTTTTGGGGCCGAGGATTCGGACCCCATCGAGGGACCCTCCGTTTAAGAGCATTTGAGCAAACCGTGCGTAATCCATAGTCGTTCCCACCAATCCCTCACCGCCTGCGAGAAGTTTCGGGGGCTTGGTGACATTAGGCATATATTTCCCCTGGGTAACCCGGTTCTGATTTTCAGGCTTTACCCAAAATCCGGAATCCTTCATGCCCAGAGGTTTGAATATCTTCTCTTCAAGATACTGGTCGAAGGTTTGGCCGGACATGACTTCGATAAGCCGTCCAAGCAAGGTATAAGACCGACTGTAGTTCCACTTGGTCCCAGGCTGAAAAAGCAAGGGCAGTTTCGATAATTTAGTCGTGGCTTCGGCCAGGGTTTCATTTTCATCCCAGATTTTAGCATCTTCCCATTTCTGCTGGACCAGACTTTTTCCGAATGAGGGGAATTCGTAAATCATTCCGGAGGTGTGCCTGAGGAGGTCTTGAATGGTCATCTCCCGGTTGCAGGGAACGAGTTCCAAGGGTGCATCCCAGGCTTTTGGGTCCTTTTTTTCCTCGCCCACCTTAAGGCCCTTAAGCTCAGGGAGAAACTTCGAAACGGGATCCGAAAGGAGGAATTTCCCTTCCTCCCACAACATCATCACAGCGACAGCGGTGATGGGTTTACTCATCGAGTAAATACGGAAGATGGTGTCCTTTTTCATGGGCACCTTGCCGTCCTTGTCCTGCATACCGTAAGTTTTAAAGTAGGCGATCTTTCCATGGCGCCCGATAAGGATGGTCGCACCAGGAATGACTCCTTTTTCAATATGCGACTGGAGTGTTTTATCAATTCGAGTCAGTCGTTCGGAAGAAAAGCCAAGGGCCTCGGGGTTTTTGGCCATTTCCAGGGGTTTGCCCCAAACAGCGGCCGAACAGACAAAGAGAAAAATAATTGAAAAAACAAAAATAAAACGACGCTGTGTTTTCATGTCTCCTCCATAAATTCAATCAAGATTTTGGAAATTGGGGGATACCTGGACTATTTATTTTTTCCCAAGCTTTGTTCCGAGGGGTGAAAGTATCCCCCTTGTTAATTATCAAGAAGCCCACGAAGGGCAGGAGTTATTGGATGAAGCTGTTCATTTAAGTGGGAGTAATGGCCTTTCATAACAGAACCGGCTAAATTGTCAAGAAGATTATCAGAAGTCTATGAGGCAGGTCTTCTGACCCCAAAACATTGCCCCCTTCCTTTAAATGATCAACCACGTCCCGAACCTCAAAAAAGAAAACGGATTTTTTTATCGTTGACCCTATTTTAGCATTATCTTATACTTTTTTATTTTTACAGATTGCTGAAAAACAGAGTTTTTTCACATCAACCGAAAAAATTCATAAGTTAATATTTCGAAAAGGGCCCTTATGCTTATCATTGATCCTAAAGAACCGGTAGTGACCATTACTATTGATCGCCCGGAGTTTTTAAACACTTTGACCCATGAACTGATTCTGAAATTAACGGAAACCATAGCCGACTGGGGTGCTCGGAAAGACATTCGGGTTATTATTCTGACCGGAAATGGAGATAAGGCCTTTATAGGCGGGGTCGATGTCCGGGCCATGATGGATTTGGATTCGGAAGGGGCGGAAAAATTCATCACCGATCTGCACCGCTGTTGCCTGGCCATACGCCAGGCCGAACCCATCGTCATCGCCTCCATCAACGGCTTTGCCCTGGGTGGCGGACTGGAGATAGCAGCGGCCTGCGATTTACGCATCGCCTCGGATAATGCCCGCTTCGGGATGCCCGAAGTCCGGGTGGGCATCCCCTCGGTGATCGAAGCAGCCATCCTTCCCCGTTTAATCGGACTCGGCCGGACGGCGGAGTTGGTCTATACCGGAGCAATGATTGATGCCGCCGAAGCCGAACGGATCGGTTTGATCCACAAACGGGTCCCTCAGGAAGCCCTCAAGGAAGCTACCCGGCATTGGGCCGACCAGATACTTCAAAACGGGCCGACGGCCATGCGCCTGCAAAAAAAATTAATCGCCCAATGGATGGAATTGAGCCTCACGGATTCCATTGCCGCGGGTATCGGAATCTTTTGCGAAAATGTTTCCAGACCCGCGAACCCCATGAGGGGATGAAGGCCTTTTTAGAAAAAAGGCCGGCTGAGTATCAGAAAAATAATTAACAGGCAGGGAGGGATAACCATTCTTCGTTTTGTAGTCCATGAACATCATGCCGGTCATCTCCATTTCGATTTCCGTTTGGAAATGGCTGGGGTGCTGCGTTCCTGGGCAGTTCCTAAAGGACCGTCTCTAAATCCATTGGAAAAACGTCTGGCCCTGCTGGTTGAGGATCATCCCTTGTCTTATGTTGATTTTGAAGGGATTATCCCCCAAGGCATGAGCGGTGCCGGACCGGTGGTGGTCTGGGACACGGGAACTTATGAACTCTTGGAGCAAAAGGAGGATAAACTGGCCTTTATTCTTCAGGGCAGAATCCTAAAGGGTGAATTCACACTGGTCCGCCTTAAAGGAAGGGGCAAGGGGAATGAGTGGCTTCTGATTAAAAAAAAGGACTCTTATGCCCAAGAGTCCTGGAAAATGGAATTGCGATTAACAGGGCCTGAAAAAGCAAAACTCAAAGAACGAAAACCACCCTGCGAAACTTCCTGATGATGTCTATATTAAGAGCCTTCCGAATCCAAATCCCCAATTGGAGAACACCGTACTAATTACCTGTTACCTGATTCAAAAGAAGAATAAATTATTAAGGTGTCCCCCGATTTCCACAATCTGATATTTACAGCCAGCTTACTGATTTTTCTAATGAAGGATATTCGACGGAAGGAGGTTGATATTTATCTGCCGGATATCCCAGGGCGCATCCATCCAGCGCATATTCCCCACAGGGAATATTCAAAAGCCTACAAAAATCAGGGTCACTTTCCACCTGCATCGTTGCACTTACAAGTTGAAAACCGATACGAAGCGATGTTGCTTTCAGCCACATATTCGCAAGGCAGTAGCTAAGCGATTGGGCGGCGACCGGAGGCATTCCTTTTCTTTCTGCGACAACGATATAATATGGTGCATTACCGACACCGGATACACCTTGTTGCCCGATTCGTTTTAGATTCTGTACAAAAGGAACAGGTCCCACCTTCTTTTCAAGTTCATCGGCAAACTTTGCCATTCTGTTTTTGAGAATATCCGCAACGGCTTCCATAGACTGCCGATGAGTTTCTAATCACAAATACCTTTCTAAAGTCAGGTTTCCCGGCAACCGCAAGTGCTCCAAATGGAGCTAATAAGCCCGCTTGGATTATTGCCTCAATAGCCTCTTGGCTTGGCGGGGTGGAGCTAAATGCCCTTACTGAGTGTCGGGATCTTATGATTACATCAAGGGCTGCACTATGTTCGGGTGTTATGTCTTCGAACATCCCACTCTCCTTTCATTTTTTGTATTCTCTGTTATACCGAAGTGGTTAAGAAATAAGTAAGATATCACCAGATTCCACAGATTCTTTTGATTGTCGGGACCTCTAAAGAAAATATTTTAAGCTGCCTCGATATCCGCCTACCGCTGCGCCACAGCATAGACTACCCCCACAGAAACATGTAAGCCATCTCGGGCTAGCAGAGGGCGTAACTAACCTAGTCACTCATCTTTGAATCTGGTGCGTGTTTTCTCATCCATCCCTAAAATTGTCAAACGTGGCCCGATAGTCAGCCCAAACTCCCACCAATTCTCTAGGCTTGCATAGATGATGTCGTTCGTCTCGCTGTGCGTTTCGATGGAGCGGAAACCGGATCGGCTGAGCAGGGCCTCCACTTCCTCAGGTGCATCGCCTAATGGTTGCGGCATCATCACTGCCGTTTGATAGGCCATAAACTGCTGTATCATGATCGGCCAGCCTGGATTAAAGGGCGGTGGTGTTTTGTCAAAAATGGACACTCCGATATAGCCGCCTGGCTTGCACACACGATATATCTCACTTAGCGCAGTCTCCATATTTGGGAAAAGAAAGAGTGAGAAAGCGCAAGTAACTGCATCGAAGGCCTGGTCGGGGAAATCCAGGTGCTCGGCATCCATCTGCGCAATTCGACGTTGGTCAGCCCAGCCGTTCGCACGGCATGCTCGGCTTCCTGGAGTATGGCGCCAGACAGGTCGATGCCGATCACGTGTCCCTCTGAGCCCCACACGCCACACAGCAGCAGCGAAACCACGCCGGTTCCAGTGGCAATATCGAGCACGCGTGCTCATGCATGAGGGCATCCGTTGCGACGAGGCGCGTACCGAACCGTAAAGATACTGGTCCGGTCCGGTTATATGATTTGCAGCGCCGTCGAACGGTCACGATCATCTGCTTGGTTGCAATCGTTATTGTCGGCGTTTTTCTATCCTTCCTTAGCGTTGTGATTGTCGGTACCACCGAAGGAGATATTTTTTCTGGCCTCGATTTAATGAAAAGTTATTAAGTTAACGATTTATACCCATTATGGAATACAATTGATGACAGAGTATAAAAGAGGGACAACCTTA
>CAWDKY010000029.1:0-275935 GCA_963802945.1 uncultured delta proteobacterium | reverse complement strand
GCACTGCTTGCCCCGATTACTGCCAATGCGGGCAACGCCATGTGGCTGGCGTTCACGATGGCCATCATTATCTCTGCCGTAGGGGTGATTCCGATAATCCAAGGGGCTAGTGCCATACCGCGAGCGGGTTTGGCCTACCTCGTTACCAGCCGACTTTCCAATCCATATTGGGGAAGCATTACCTCATTATGGGCCATTGTTGGCGGGGCGTGCTCGACATGCTTTGTTTGCATCGGCTTCGCCGGCAATGTGGCAGCTTACTGGGCTTGGGGCATCGATAAGGCATTAGAAATTAAGATTCTGTCGCTCATAATCCCCATCCTGTTTATGGGGCTTTACCTTTTTAAGCTTCAACTTGCCAACTGGGTGCAAATAATCATGGTCATCCTCAAGGTTCTCGCCCTCATTCTATTTGTCGCAGCCGGCCTATTCGTAGTCACCCACCCAATCCAACTATCTTTCTTCTCCCCTAAAGGTATAAGCGGAATGGTGCTGGCCGTGGTCCTGTGTTATAGCGCCTGCATGGGCTTCCAGGTTATTGCCGAAATGGGCGAGGAAATGAAAAACCCGAAACGGAACATACCGCTCGCCATGATCATTGGTGGAATAATCGTGTTGGTTATCTATATTTTTGTCGGGGCAGTCTTCACAGCTTCAATGCCATATAACTATGAAGCCTTAATGAAAATGAAAGCCCCTATCCTGGACTCGGCCAGGACATTTTTGCCCGAGGGATTGGTAGCCTTCCTTGGTTTCGGAGCGTTTTTTGCAGCGTTGACCGCCCTCAATGCTGGCGCAATAGCATTACCGCGTGAAATACTGTCTCAGGCACGCGATGATCTGCTGCCTTCAGGTTTCGGTAAGGTCAGCCCGAGGACACTAACGCCTTTGCGCGCCATCGGTCTTTACTTCTTAATTGTATTTATCTTGCTTTGTCTTCAATTTATAAATATAGATTTAGATTTCTATGGCGTCATGGCTGCAGTTGGCATCCTTCTCATGACCGTTATAGGCGCCTTTGCAGTTATCAACTTGCCCACCAGGTACCTTGCAGAATACAATAGGGCCTACATCCGGATCCCCAGGACCTGGCTTATTATCCTGGCCATAATTACTGCCGTCACCAGCCTTCCTTTTGTCGTGCTAGTGATGCTGGACTATAAGAATACGGCCTTGATACTTGGGCTCCTGATCGGGCTCACCCTACTCTTTACCATCTATTATTTCCTGCGAGTGAACTGGCTGAAAAAAAAGGGAGTTAACTGGAAAGAACGGACGAGGGAGATAACGGGACACGAAGAATAGAAATTCGAAATTGGCAGGCTCTTGATGGCCAGGCTCTAAAATCCATCTTGACCATAAGCCGCAACAAGCTTGACACCTATTCGACTCCAGGGGGCTTCGTCAAAAAGAAAATCAGGATAACCTCAATCCTTATCCCTCTATTGAAATGACGTTTTGAGCCAGCTCATTTTTTTGTTGGAATGGTTGAGTAAGTTCATATAGTAATCAGCAAGTTAAATACTTGCTCAAGCAAAAAACTGGTAAAGACAAATTTTCAAGGAATTTAAAATAGTTCTTCCTGCAATCTTCCGCAATGCTTTTCTGGGAAAAAACCAGACTTCATCGATAATCGTTAGCTAAAAGCTGTCAGAGCTATAAATCTTGACATTCTTCCGATAAAAATAATATGCTTTCAAATATAGGAGTTTTTTTGCGTTGGCCCCTTTAAGGAGGTTATCTGACGAAGATTCAAAGAATCCCATTTCTCACCTGATTAGTGAGGTTTTTTTATTTTGGATAACTTTATCGTGGAGAGGGAAAGATGAACAAAAAAAGAGAAACAGATACCGAATTCATTGTAGTGGGCTCTGGACCAGGTGGAGCTACAGTTGCTAAAGAATTGACCTTGAGAAAAAAGAAGGTGCTCATTTTAGAGTGGGGAGATAACGATCCTTTAACAGGCAGTTTCTGGTATGGGGCCAAGACTTTACTTTTTCCGGGTAAGAGTATGCTTTTAACCAGACAGTTACTGGGAGTGGTGAGGGGGATCACAACAGGAGGAAGCACCGTTTATTACTATGCAACGTGTTTTCCTGTGCCCTTCGAGATGCTCGAGCGCCACGGTATTGACCTAACAAGGGAAGCGGAAGAAATCCGAAATGAACTCCCGGTAGGACCGCTTAAAGACGAAATCATAGGCCCGATGTCGAGACGGATTATGGAGAGCGCTCAGGATCTTGGTTATAACTGGCGTAAGCTGGATAAATTTATGTACCAGGACCGCTGGAATCCGGATTTTCCCTTTGGCCATTTTGGAGATCCATACGGTGTGAAATGGAGCGCAAGAATGTACATAGACGAGGCCCTCGCCCACGGTGGAGTGCTGATCGAGAGGGCTAAAGTCACGAAGGTGATTTTTGAAGGAAAAAGTGCTGTTGGCGTTGAATATAGAAAAAAGGGAAAGATTTTTAAGGTTTTTGCCCCGACTATAGTGATATCTGCCGGAGGTATTGGTTCCCCTGTTATCCTGCGAGCCAGCGGTATCAAAGGAGCGGGTTATAATTTCTTTTTCGACCCGCTGATCGGCGTCCGGGGATCTATAAAAGACTTGGAGGTCCCATTAGGTGAAATCCCGATGTCATGTGGGATTCACCTGGAAGACGAAGGCTACATGATGACCGACATGTCCCATCCCTTTGCTATATCGGCGGCATTGGCAGCCGTTGCCTTCAGACCGGATAAGGTTTTTTCACGGGAAAAAACACTCCAGATCATGATTAAAGCCAAAGATGAGCTGGGAGGCAGTATAACGGACAGTGGAGGTGTTAGGAAGATCCTGGATAAAAAAGAAAAGCAGAAACTTCATAGAGGATATGAACGAGCCAAAGAGATACTGAAAAATGCGGGAGCGAAAGGGATATTTAAAACAAGTTACCTGGCTTCCCATCCAGGAGGTTCCGCGAAAATCGGAGATATTGTCGATTCGAATCTGAAAACCGAGTATGATAACCTTTATGTTTGCGATTGTTCCGTTATACCGGAAGCATGGGGATTGCCACCCACAAATACCATCATCGGGCTGGGTAAGCGACTTTCCAAGCATCTGGTTGGAGAGAAAAAAGACTGATTATTGGCCAAATTTTTCTATCAATTATGCGATATTAATCGGGAGATCCTTTACTATTTCTTAGCCAGAATAGAATTTATTTGAAATAGAATCCCCGCTTTTCATACAATTCTTCTTTGTACTTGGCAGTATCCTATAAACCAAAAAATGGAACAGTTCAAAGGGTAATTTAGGGAAAACACATTCAAAAGAATGATCCCATTTGAAGCATAAATCCCATTATTTGCTAATCCCAAAAAATATGTATAATATGACCCATACCAAGGCCAGATCAGTAAGGTAACCACTCTTTCAGCATCGCCGGTAGCCAACCCTACTAAATTGACCGATGCCTAAGAGAAGCTTACAGTATGATACCCAGTAGGATCACCATTAAATATGGATGAAGGATAATCCCCATATGATGAATATCGGAAATAAGACACTAAAATTACCTTTGTTTGAAAAGTATGGTGGGCTTGAAAAACATGTACCCTGGGTGTCTTTAGCTACCTTGCCTACACCTGTTGCCAAAATGGATAATTTGGGAAAATTTATTGGTCACGACAATCTCTGGATCAAGTGCGACGACAGGTCGTCCGACATCTATGGTGGTAACAAGGTACGTAAATTGGAATTCATACTGGCTGATGCCCTGCGTCGAGGTAGTAAATGGGTTATCACCTACGGGGGAATCGGCACTAATCACGGACTGGCCACCACCATCCATGCCCGGCGGCTGGGCCTGAAGACGGCACTGGTGCTCATCCGCCAGCCGTTGACAGACCACGTGCAGGAGAACCTTCTCCTCGATCACTATTTCGGGGCAAAGATCCACTTTGCACCGACTAACATTAAAGGAGGCCTGCAAACAGCCGGTATTTACTTGAGGCATGGGAAGGTGTATTTCATACCACCCGGAGGCTCATCGACGTTAGGAAGCCTCGGTTATGTCAATGCCGCGCTTGAACTAAAGAAGCAAATAGACGATGGAATGCTGCCCGAGCCGGAATATATCTTTTGCGCCCTTGGTTCCAAGGGAACGTTGGCCGGACTTATGCTGGGTACGAGGTTGTCGGGTATGAAAACCAAGATGGTCGGAGTGCGCGTGGCTATGGAATGGGTCACAGATCCGCATAAAACCGTACGCTTGGCTAATCGCATGGTGTCCCTAATGAGGAAGTATGACAAGAACGTGGTCCCGCTCAAATTCACGATGGATGACATACTGGTAACCCATGATTTTTTTGGAGCGGAATACGGGGCCATCACCCGGGAAGGGGAGGAGGCGCTGGGCTTGGTGGGGCAGACCGAAGGCATCAAGTTGGACCTCACTTATACGGCTAAAACGATGGCGGCCATGCTCGATTTCATAAAAAGGCACCCGGAAGTGAGCAGCGCCCCTGTTCTGTTCTGGAATACGTATAACGGTGTGGATTTCACAGAGATTATCAGGAAAAACAATGATCACACACGGCTGCCGAGAATGCTGCAATGGTGTTTTCAGGACAACCTGATACCGTATCTGAAGGAACCTGCAAAATAATCCCTTAATCGAGGAGGAAAAGTAAGTAGCTGAATGGATGAAAATGATTGATCGATTGGGCCCCACAAAAAGTTGAGGTGGTCCCCAAAAAATTGGACCATGTGATAAGTTCTGAGTTAGCCCCAAAAAAAGGACCGATGACACCTCAAGTTCAAGGCTGGGGTAGTCCAACCATTTCTCCCATATTTCAATCCGTAATCGTTAATTTTCTGGTCTATCTTCTTAAAACATTTGTAGGTGAAGTCCACGAGCAAGAAGGATCTGTCAGTCCTTTTCCCTTTATCAACTTCTATTTAAAAATCCCTGACCTGCAAAGTCCCAAGTCCCTTATTCTGCGAAAAATTCCCTCCTTCCGCTTGCCTTTGGCCCCATTTATCTTCTTGACCGGGTCTTTTTCGTCTCTTATACTCCTACTGTTAAAAGCCAAGTTCTTATCAAAAAATACAGTCCTAAAGCAATTGACACCAGTGAGTAGAGGGTTTACTGTTCCGTATCCGACAAAGGCTCTGGACAGAAAGGAATGCCTCTTGGGCATCACCTCAGGAGATTGAAGACTATGCCAAAAAACCGTCTTATGACCTTCGCAGTGATCCTGCTGACTATCGCTCTAAACGCAGGTTGCGCGATAAACAGCACGACAAACCAGGCATCGACGAAGGAAGTTCCCGCTGTCGTAACCCAGAGCGACGATTACTACCAGAAGATCGGGCTTTCCCGATCAAAAGTCGAGCCGTGGGAAGACGGAATGAGGACCACCGGCGGCAAAGGCAGCTACGAATGGTGGTACTTTGATTCTACCCTTAAGGATGGCTCTACTCTCGTTGTGGTTTTCTATACCAAGGACAGTATCCGCCCGGACAGGCCACTCGAACCGAAGCTTACGATTGAGTACACCAGGCCTGATGGGATTTCCCTGCATAGGGAATTTGGGGTCAAGGCCAGTGACTTCTCGGCAGCCAAGGATCATTGCGAGATCCGAATCGGTGCGAACACCTTTAAGGGTGATTTGCATGACTATACCCTCCATGTGGACGTAGATGGGGTACAGGCCGATATCAAGTTGCACGGAACAGTGCCTCCCTGGCGCCCGGCAACAGGCTATGCTTTCTTTAAGAATAAAAAGGAACATTACTTTGCCTGGCTGCCCTCAGTGCCCCAAGGCAAAGTTGAAGGCACTCTTACCATAGAAGGACAAAGCCGGCAGGTGACCGGAGTCGGGTATCATGACCACAACTGGGGAGACTTTTCCCTGCTGAAACTGTTGCACAACTGGTACTGGGGCCGTGCACAGATTGGCAACTACTCCGTGATCGCCAGTTATATGATAACTGCGGACAAGTACGGTAATACTCCCATGCCTGTCTTCATGCTTGCCCGAGACGGCCAGATCATCGCTGACGACATCACCAAAGTAAGATTCTCAGCCCACAGCATCTATACCGACCCCCAGACAAGTAAACCGGTGGCTGGTGTTATCGTTTATGATTATGATGACGGCCTGAATCATTACCGCATCACCTTCCAGCGGGAGCGGGACCTAGTACGTTCCAGGTTTATCGACAACCTCCATGGATTCAAATACCTGCTGGCAAAACTGGCAAACTTCGACGGTGCCTACCTGCGCTTCACGGGTAAAACAACCGTGGAACGTTTCGACAATGACAGGATAGTCGAGACGGTAGAGGAGAAAAGGGCTGTGTGGGAACTCATGTATTTCGGCCATGCGCCAAAACCATGAACTCGTGACTAGCCGCAAGAAATGCTGCTTTTGCCGGGATTGTGGCCAAGGCGTGGATCAGAGCCAGGTCTTGAATCTTGTACAGTACCAGATAACCATTACAATTTGACCCCAACAACATATAAGCTCATATGCCCTTAAATTTTTACGGGACCAAAAGAATGAAACCGACACGCGTGTTCATTCACGGATTGGAAAGCACGAGCCAGGGAACCAAGGGTGTATTTTTCCGTGAACGATATCCCGACATGATCATCGAGGATTTTTTCGGTTCATTTTCTCAGCGGATGGAGAAGCTCGAGGGGCTTCTCGCCAGGAAGAACCATCTGATCCTGGTCGGCTCCAGCTTCGGAGGGCTGATGGCCGCCGTGTATGCCTGTCGGCACGAAGAACGGATAAAAAAACTCATCCTTCTCGCGCCGGCCCTGCACTTAGAGCCCTATCAACCTTACCTACAAAAGAAGTTGTATATGCCCATCACCATATTTCACGGCTGGCAGGACCATGTGGTGCCCCTGGCAACGGTCCAGGCTATCGCCGAGAGGCTTTTCATAAATCACCAATTCAACGCGGTAGAAGACGATCATTTTCTGCATGATGCCTTTGCAACCCTGGAGTGGGATAAACTTCTAGATGATAGCTCAAAGCTCATAGGTAATAGGTAATAGAACATAACTGGCAGTTTATAATAAAGAAAAAAGGGCCAAAGTAAATTATTGCCAAATATTATTTTCGAGGGTTGACATGAGAAAAATTTTCTGATATATCCAAAACCACAAAATCAAAATTTTCCTAAAATAAAAGAATTCAAAAAGTAAATCTTTAGTAAGTTCGCAAGCAGTTAAATCCTACTTTATATTTTTATGGGGCTGCTTTTCGTCCCTTTTCAATACCACAGAGAAGAACCGCCTTTGGTCAACGTGATTCATATTTGAGCCTATCCATCGGTCTATGAAGTTTAGGCCCAGAAAGGTGAACCATGGCCGTAAACCATTTTTTGAAAAAAACAGCCTACCGGACGGCACTTTTCCTTGGCCTTCTCGCCATCAGTATGGCCGTGCTGTCGCTCGACTGTCAGTCGGCAGAAACTATTCAAAAAGTGAAGGTGATTGCCGGCTGGTATGGATCAAGACATCACAACAAGCTGACGGCCAATAGACAGAGGTTCAACATGTTTAAAAACACCCTGGCCCACAGAACATTGCCCTTCGGGACTAAGGTCCGGCTTGCCACCCTCGATGAAAAAAAGTCCGCCGTAGGGGTTGTCAATGACCGGGGACCCTTTCGCAAAGGCCGGGATTTGGATGTCTCCTATTCAATGGCCAAGCAACTCGGCTTCGTCAGGAAAGGAGTCGCGAAGCTCTACCTAAGTCTTCTCGAAGACTAACATAGGCTTAATTAAAAGTGAGTGGGAACTGAGGTGATCCCCAAAAACTGGACAATGAGATAAGCTCTGGGTTTGTGGTATTCCGGGGCATAATACCGATGTTCTAAGCAACCAACGGCCCAAAGAAGGCCTTTTGTTCATGCCTGAATGGAGAAGAAGACGCCCTTTGTCCCCTTCCTTTTCGCCCTGCTTTTCTCCTTGACCGTGTCTTTCCCTTTCCTTATCTTCTTTCCAACAAAAGCAATGGAAATCGGCTGGGGCTGCTTCCTTTAAATTTTATTCAAGATTCATTTTGGACTTGACTACTAGGGTGATATTTACAATTATATTATCTGCTCAATTATCAGGGTTCAATTCCGAGCCCGTTAGATGGGACAAGGGTCAATAAACCTATTAATGATTAAACCATGAAAAGGAGGAGTAACCGATGAAACTGGGAGATATTAAATGTATCGGCATCGTGGGCGCAGGAGTCATGGGCGGAGGGATCGCACAGTCGGCCATTCTGGCTGGTTATAAGGTGATGGTACGCGATCTTACGGATGAGATTTGTGAGAAAGCAAAAAACAATATTATCAACGGAAGATTTGGCATTAAAGGCGCCGTGGAAAAAGGAAAAACCACACAGGAAGAAATGGACAAGGCCCTCTCGCTTCTCAATTTCACCACCAAGATAGAGGACCTGAAAGATTGTGACCTGATTATCGAGGCCATCGGAGGAGGTGCTGACGGGGCCATTGAAAACAAGGATATGAAATTCAGGGTTTTCAAGGAACTGGATGCGATTTTGAAAAAAGAGGCTGTTATTGCCAGCAATACCTCAAAATACACGATTGCCGACCTGGCCGCGGTGACCAATCGCAAAGACCGATTTATCGGTATGCACTTCTTCAGCCCTGCCAATATCATGAAATTGGTTGAGGTGATCTACACCAAGGAAGTGACTGAAGATGTGATCGTGCTCTTAGAGGACCTGAGTAAAAGCTGGGGAAAAACGCCCGTTCGCGTCAAGGATGTCCCCGGTGATACGGGTTTTATAGGCAACCGGGTCTGGGGAGCGGCCAGAAGGGAGGCCATGAAGATCATCGAAGAGGGTATCGCCACCGCCGAGGATGTCAATACGGCCATGGAATTAGGATTTCGTTGGCCTGTCGGACCCGTGCCGGCCAAAAGACCGGGCGCCAGAAGCGGTTGGCAATAAGAGTGTGGGGAAGAGGATCAAAACGATTTCAGGTTCATCGCTTACCACAAACCTGAGGCCATGGTTTTAAATTTTTAGATTCCAAACAGGGTTTTTTCTCCGACCCGATGATCTTTAATTTTGTTTGGGGTTGGCCGGCGGGGCAGCCTTCAGGGCCGGTGCCTTTGTCACCATGGTACACGCTCTGCCTAAAGAAGCCGTCTTTACGACTTGTGGCGTTGGTCTCGAACAGTTCCCCAGCGTCACCCAATCCTGCCTGCTTGGTGGTCATATGAGGGTTGGTCTCGAAGACAATATCCGGATGCCGAATGGTGAACCGGCTAAGGGTAATTATGAACTGGTGGAAGTTGCGGTCAGGATAGCCGAATGCCTCGGCCGAACACCGGCCACCCCGGATGAAGCCCGTAAAATCATGGGGATCAAGAAGAGATGAAGGCTGTTGAATGGAACGTAGGGGAAATGAGTGTCTTGAAGTGGAGGTGAAATATGAACCAAGGAAGAGAAACCATCCTGGTAGCCGGGGACCTCTCTCCCTATTGAACGCATCCGGCGCATAAATTCAGCCGGCGTAGAATAGTGGTCCAGCCGAGACTTTGCCATAGCACTGGGGTACAGCGATTATCGAAATTTTGAGGCCGTGCTCGGTAAAGCCAGATTGGCCTGTTTCAATAGCGGCCACCGCATCGAAGACCATTTCGTTGAGGTCACCGAAATGGTCCTTATCGGCAGTGGAGCACAGCGTCCCATCAAAAGTGTAAAAACTTTCTTTCAAAAAAAAGCAGATCTTAATAAGAATCGAATCACATCAATGGGGGAAATGATGCACCATATTTTTTACCCTGACAGCGTCGCGGTGATCGGTGTTTCCCTTTCCGCGGACAATTTGGGACTCGGAATCATTTATAATCTTACCGAATTTGGTTTTCAAGGAATCATTTATGAAGTCGGGCTGAAGGGAGGTGTCTTTGCGGGGAGGCGAATCTATAAATCGGTTCTGGATATTCCCGATCAGGTGGACCTGGCCGTCATACTTACTCCGGCCCGAACGGTCGCCGATGTACTCGATGAATGCGGGCAGAAGGGAATCCGGTGGGCTGTCGTGGAGAGCTCCGGGTTTCGCGAGTACGGGGAGGAGGGGCGGAAGTTTGAGGAAAAAATTATCCAGGTGGCCGAAAAATGGGGCATCCGTTTTGTCGGCCCGAATTGTATCGGGGTAGTCAATAGAGAAAACGGCCTATGCACACCTTTTACTCCCCTGAATCCTAATGTCCAAATAGGGGACATTTCCATGATCTCTCAAAGCGGAGGGGTAGGCATGTCCGTGCTCAACCTGATGGGGAATGAAGGTCTGGGACTCAGTAAATTTGTTTCGGCCGGGAACATGCTTAATATCCAGACCGAAGAGTTCCTCGAATATTTTATCGAGGACCCGGCCACGAATTATATCTACCTCCATCTGGAAGGCATCCGGAACGGACGCAGGCTCATGGAGGTGGCCCGCAAGTCCCGTAAGCCTATCTTGGCTTCCAAGGCCAACATCGGTCAGTTCGGCAAATCGATTGCTGCTTCGCACACGGCCTCCCTGTCCAGCAATGATCGGGTGGTCGAAGCCGCCTTTCGCCAGTGCGGAATCATACGGATAAATGATGGCACGACCTTAGGCAATGACCTTAAAATTTTACATTTGCCGCCGATGCGCGGCAGAAACCTGGCCATCATCTCCCGTTCCGGAGGCCATGCGGTGATCGCCGCCGATGCCTGCGAAGTTGTGGGCTTTAATCTGGCCCAGTTCCCCGAAGCCTTCATCGAAGAGATTGAGAAACATTTCCGGGCCTCGGTGATTAAGCTGACCAATCCGTTGGACCTCGGAGACCTCTTTGACTTGGATTTTTTCCTGCGCATTATCGAACGTACCTTAAGTGAAGACGGGGTTGACGGTATTGTCTTCCTTCATACCATAATCCCTCTGGTCGAAGGGCCGAAGTCCCGGGAGCTTCTGGCCCGAATAAGAGAGCTTTCCAAACAATATCAGAAACCGGTGGCCGTATACGTTTCCACGGAAGATCAGGAGGTGGCCTGGCTGAAAAGGAATCTGAACTTTCCGATATTCACCCAGGTCGTAGAGACCGTCCGGGCCCTGGAGCTGAACTACCGGTATTATGCCGAAATCGAACAGGCCCGCGAACCCCGAAATATGGACGCTTTCCCGGTGAACAGGGAGACGGTCAGGTCGCTTCTCGAAAAAGCGAAAAAGGAGAAAAGAGACCTCTTCCTGCACGAAGCAGGCGAGGTCTTGAACCAATATGGCATTCCTATGATCCAGGGCATTCCGGTTCCGGATGAAGCGGAGGCCGTCAAAGCGGCCAGACAGTTGGGCTTCCCGGTAGCCATGAAGATAATCTCCAAAGCCATTTCGCATAAATCCGATGTCGGTGGGGTGCAGTTGAATCTGCGCACTGAAGCCGGCGTGGCCGATGCCTATCGGGACATGCTCAAACGAATTGCCCAAGCCTACCCCGAGGCCAAAATTGAAGGCGTCCTTATTCAGCCCATGGCCACCGGCGGAAGAGAACTCATCATCGGCGGACGGCAAGACGACCAGTTCGGCCCGGTAGTCCTGGTCGGGCTGGGAGGAATTTTTGTGGAAATTTTTGGCGAGGTCTCTTTACGTGTAGCTCCCATAACCCCCCGGGAGGCCAGGGAGATGATCAACGAGGTTCGAGGAATAGCCATGTTTAAAGGGGCACGAGGGACAAACCCATCCGATCTGGAAGCGGTGGCTGAGGTTCTGCTGCGGTTGTCCCAGTTGCTGTGTGATCTCCCCGAGATTCGCGAGATTGATATCAATCCCCTGCGTGTATTCCTGGAGAAAGAAGGCTGCCTGGGCCTGGATGTCCGCATGATTTTGGATAAGTCTTAGGTGTACTCATTGAATTCGTCCCGGTGAGAAAATTTTCGTAATCCGGGACATTGTTGAGTTATGTTGCATTGGTATTTTATGGCCCGAATAGGCCACGAAAGCAGCGAACCGTCAGACCAGGCAACCAACGGCCCAAATCAAAGTCCTTCGATTCCTGCCGGAATGGAGGAGAAGACGCCCTTTATCCCCTCCCTATTTTTCGCCCTGTTTTTCTCCTTGCCCCGGTCTTTTTCTTGCCTTATACTCTTCCTATTAAAAAAGAATTTCTATCAATTTAACTGGAGTGAATGAAAGGGGGTTTAATGAATATGGACGCAGGCCCGATTATTTTTACGGTTAAGAAAGTATTGACAGAAACGGAACAGATGCGCCTCATCTCCCTGGAGGCAGAAAAGCAATGGTCTTTCATCCCGGGGCAGGTAGCCATTCTCGGGATGGAGGGAATCGGGGAATCGTACTATGCCATCGCCTCCGCGCCGGATGACAAGAACGGACTGGAAGTCCTGGTGAAGGACGGCAAAGGCGTGTCAGCCGCCTTGTTCCGAGTGAATAAGGGTGATAAAATACAAGGGAAGGGACCCATTGGCAAAGGCTTCCCCGTAGATAACTATCCTGGGCGTGATTTCCTTATCGCAGCGGTAGGTAGTGCTATTGCTCCGATGAGAAGTGTCATAAGACACCTTTGCGCCCAGCGAGGACAATTCGGGAAAGTAGTTATTGATATACGGTGTCAGATTCCCCGGCGACTTCCCCTTCCTCAATGAAATGAAGGACTGGGAGAAATCGGGTATCCAGATTTCACTCTGACCATCAGCCGCCCTGAGGGGACGAATTGGACTGGAAAGACCGGATATGTACACCTTCATTTCCAGGAGGCCCTTAAGAAACTCAATCACCCGGTTGCCTTAATCTGCGGCATGAAGGCCATGCAGGAACAGAGCCGGGATGAACTGGTCAAACTGGGTGTGGCGCCCAATGAAGTCCTGACCAACTATTAGAGAGTCAGACCTTGAACCTTGCACACCATAACCTATTAAAGCAGAACACCGGGGCCTGCTATTGATCTCTAAAAAATCGGGGTGACTTTGAAGGGATGCCTTTACCAATCAATATTTATGAAATTTTGATGGAGGGAAGATGACTGCAAAAATTTCAAACAACTACGATGTTATTATTATCGGTTGCGGGATAGCCGGTTCAGCCGTCGGGGCCCTGTTATCCGACAAGGCCCACAAGAAGGTCCTTATCCTCGAGGCTTCGTCACAGATCGGTGGACGAGCTACCTCTTTCCGCGGGGAAGGGATTGTCGATGCCGCCCAGTTTCGTAAGACGCTGGCCATGTCCGCCCATTCCTGGATCAGTGACCGGACCGAACCTGATCTGGACACCCTGATCAAGAATAAAATGCTGAATGGATATGTCTTCGAAGCCGGTGGCCGGGGCGCCTGGTACACCAACCGGGGACGTGTCAGTCAGGCCCTGGCCCTGTTTAACAAGGCCTCGATTTTTTATCCCAATGTCTGCTTTGTCTGGTATGACCATGACTGGAAGCCCTTTATTGTCGGCCGGAGAAATAAATACGGTTGGATGAGCGAAGAAGAGTATCGAGAAATGGTCAAGGTCCATAAACGCAAGCTTCAGATAGGGTCGATAGCCGAAGCTGAAAAATTGGACCATGTCACTTTGAAAGACTGGGTGGAAGGGATCACTTCAAGTGAATTGGCTCAGGAGTTCCATTATGCCATGGGGACTTTCCAGACCATCATTAATGATCCGGCCCTGAACGCTGCCGGAGAGAACCTCAAGGTATTTCTGCAGGTCCAGGAGACCGGGGTCCATATCTCCAGCGGGTCTTGGGCCTTCACCGGGTCACCCGGGCACCGCTTTATTACCGAGGGTTTTGCCTCCGCAGTCCAAGACGCTGAAGGAGAGATCGTCACCAATGCCCCGGTTAAAGAGGTGATCATCCGGAATGGCAAGGCGATGGGTGTGGTAGCGGAACTGGAGGGCAAGACCATGGAAATTATGGCCCCGGTTGTCGTCTGTACCCTCCCGCCAAAGCCTCTGTTGAAACTTATCCCCGAAAATCTCATGCCGGCGGATTTCGTCCAACTGACCAAGAAGATCATTCATACCTCCATGGTCGCCGGCCAATTCGCCATGACCAAACCACTGAATGAATTTTGTGAGCTTAAGGTGGACCCCAGGTCTTTCTATCATACCTCCATGTTGATTCCCGAGAGCGAGGGGCTGTTCAGGGGGAATGTACCCTTGGACATCGTGGCCATGTCGGCTATTGCTCCGACAACCGTCCCTGAAGGCAAACATCTGATGAGTATGGCCAGCAGTATCCTGGACAGCGAAGCCCATGACAAAAAGAAGGTGGATTGCGTGATCGATCGGATGTTGAAGTTTTGCGACACTGTCTTTCCCGGCTGGCGGAAGGCGCTAGAATGGAAGCTGTTCACTGTCGGGGATACCTGCATCCTTTGGAGACACCC
This sequence comes from uncultured delta proteobacterium, assembly GCA_963802945.1. Taxonomy (GTDB): domain Bacteria; phylum Desulfobacterota; class RBG-13-43-22; order RBG-13-43-22; family RBG-13-43-22; genus RBG-13-43-22. Next base: position 261,533 of record CAWDKY010000029.1, on the reverse strand, counting down.
GGAAGATGAGTGGGTGGATGTTAAGTGCCCCACGGTCGAGGGATTATTTTTTGCCGGTGACACCTACGGCCAGCGCCTCAACGAAGGCGGCATCGAGGGGGCGGCCCACTCGGCCTTTATTTGCGCCGGGGCCATAACCGGCCAGGACTATCTGCAGCTTTTGCCGCCGGTTTTCCGCTAATCGTCTTGGGGTTAAAGGTGACCCTGATCCTGTTACCAAGGAGAATGGGGCCGGGTTCATATATTAGGCCTTAGCTTTTTAATCTGAACCCGCCCTCCGATTCTCAAAAAGAAAAGATTATCAGTCAGAGTGAAGGCATTTTGTTTTTTTCGTAACAGGAGATCGGCCTTCTATTTCCCCTCCTTTTGCTCTTATTAAGGGTCTCATAATAATCTTGATATGAAGCGGATGGGCTTGCTTAACAGAGGACCGGAAGTTCTTTTTTGGGGGATTGTATACCTTGAACCTGGGAGCTTCTTTGCCGGGCCAATTATTTAATCCCGCCAGCGGCGGGACTGGACGGGCCGGGATAGGGCGATAAGTTACCCTTTGGACAATCCCCCCAAAAAAAACTTCCGGTCCTCTTATGTTGATATTATTTTGAGACCCTTAATAATCTCCTGCTGGGTTCTTCCCTTTGCAGCGTTCCAGTTTCGGATCCATCGAGGGAAGAACTTTCTCGGCCGGGATCCTGCTTACAGGACCGATAAAGGAATATTTATTCGACCAATAATAAGGCGGAATATTGAAAGACTGTCTTTGTTGATCTGGAGGGACAAACTCGGCTATATAAATATCCTCGATAACCATATGATCACAGGCCCGCATTTTCACCATCTGACCGTTGGCAAATTGGTAGGTATCCCCCTCCCAGACCTTGATAATCTTTTCAGGGTCCGTACTTCCGGCCCTTTCGATCACACTCAAAAGCCAATAGAGATCCATATTCCAACGGCCCAAACCGTGTTCGTAGATCGGTTCGTTATAAGGCGATTTGAATTTGGTCTTCCACAGGTCGTGCCAGGTCTTATATAGTTTGATATCTTCCGGTTTCTTGAAAGTCGGGTTACCACTCCCGAAAGAACCGATTCCCTGCAATCCTTTCGAACCTTCAATTCCGACATCAGTCAGCGTCGTAAGGTCACCCATAAAAACGTGGGCAAAGGGAATCATGACCCCCATTTGTCTGGCCTGCTTGAGGAGATTGGCCGAGTCCGGATACCAGTCTCCGGAGTAAATCACCTCTGCTCCCGAAGCCTTGATCTTGGATAGATAAGGCGCAAAGTCCGTCAGAAACAGCTTATGATAATCCTCGCCGACGACCTGGGCCTGGGGATAGTATTCTTTTAAACCCTTTTTAAACGATTCAGCAATGTCATGACCATACATGTAATCCTGGTTGAGGAGGTAAAACTTTTTTTCTCTTTTCCTGATCTGGCCGTAAAAATAGGCGAAGCTCCTTCCAACCTGAGAGGTCGAAAACTGGGTCATGAAGGCATAACGGGAAAAATTTTGGGCATTCATAAGTTCGTCGGATAAAGAAGTAAAGTTCTGGGAAATGACATGATATTTATCGGCCACCTCGTTCATGATCTTTACCATATTACTGCCATCGGTGCCCCAAAAAGCGCAAACCTTTTCCTGCAGGACCATCTGCTCACAGATCTTCTTGCACTGGTCCGGCCTGGACATATGATCGGCCTTGATGATCTGGACCAACTTCTTTTTTCCATCGACCAGTATGCCTCCCCTCTTGTTGATGTCGTGGGAGACCCAACTGGCCACCGACCAGTATAATTGACCCACCGCCGCGGCCGGTCCGGAAAAAGAACCAACAACGGCAATCTTGATGGTGTCTCCGGTTGGAATAACCGGGTTGTTTGGATCAAAGTCGGACATGTCTCCCATTTTGTTGACATCGAATTTGCCTTTAACCGCCGCCGTGGCCTGGGTCGAACTTACGGCCATCAGGAAAAAAACCAAAAGAATACTCATAACAATGAAAATGCCTTTGTCCATCAATTTCATTTTGAACCCCCTCCTTCTGATCGTTAAAAGTAAAAAAGTCCTTCTCATCCAGTATCATCAAACCTTTGGCGGGTTTATTCGGGCTGAGGCAATAAACCCAAGGATCAGCCAGAAAATCCCCAACAATCCATCTGTCCTCCTTTTTTCTTGGTGTTGTTCAAAGGTTAGTTTTAGTGTATATCTATCCAGAACTTTGCAGGCTTTTCCCTTCAGGAGGGACCGGCGCTTCATATCATTTCATTGTAAAATTCCAGCTCGGCAACTGGTTAAGCTTGATTGAGAAACCATTTTTTAAGAAGAGAGATAAACCGTCCAACTTGAAAGACGGATTGATTTTTTAAACCTCACTTTGGGTTAATTTAACCTCTGATCGTCATTAAAAAAAATATTGGCTGCGGTTTGCCTGATAAGAATTGAAATGAAGGATAAAATAATAAAAATAAAGAGTCAAGAATAAAACCAGGAGAATAAAACCAGGAGGAAGGCAAGGAAGGAGTGCATTTAAGGGGGTCTGCTCTTGACTCCTACTGATAGTATTGATGACCGATGGACGGGCTATCGGGAAATTTATTTTTTTTAGGATAATTTATGTTATAATAATTTCTATTCTATTTATGGTTTAGTCTAATATTAATGAAAGGAGCTGATAGTTGGTATGAAAAAAGGACTGGTGTTGATACTTTGTTTGTTGCTGGTCTTTTCTTTCTCCTTAACCTTAGGGTGTCAAAAGTCCTCTGACAAGGCCAAAGAGGCGGCGGACAAGGCTAAAGAAGTAACGGAGAAGGCAGCAACTGAGGTCAAGGAAGCAACGGAAAAGGCGGTAAAAGAAACCAAGGAAGCAACGGGCAAGGCAGTCGAAGCGGCCAAGGAGGCCAAGAATAAGGCCTTAGGGAAGACCAGCGAACCAGAGAAGCAGTAAAGCGATATTTTTAATCGTGGAAATAAGGATAACGTATTCAAAAAGGATCCGAAACGGATCCTTTTTGAACTTAAAAGGGGCGCGGAAAATTTTGATCAAGGATAAAAAGGAATAAGGTCGGAATCAGTCAAGGCCTGGAAAAATAATCCGACTCTCTAAAAATTGAAGCTCCCTATACCAAGACTTCGGCGAGCCCATTGCCTTTCTCTGGTCCTTGAATTCGTCTAAAAAGCACAGTCGAAGCAGTGTGGACCCACCTGGCGGGATTCCTTGCAAGTCAGAATGGAAAGGATTTATTAATGAAAATCAAGACTGCTCAAGATTATTTGAAAAGCCTGAGGAAATTAAACCACGTCGTCTATTACAAAGGGAAGAGGATCAAAGATGTGACCCGTCATCCGGCCACAGCCCCGCATGTGCGGGCCGCGGCCGTGACCTATGCCCTGGCCAACGACCCGGAATATAAAGATTTGGCTACGGCTGTCTCCCATTTGACCGGCCAGACCATCAGCCGCTTTACCCATGTTCATCAGAATGTGGAGGATCTGATCAAAAAGGTCAAGCTGCTCCGCCTTCTGGGGCAGAAGACCGGCTCCTGCTTTCAGCGCTGTGTGGGCTTGGACGGGATCAATGCCGTCTATTCCGTGGCTTATGAAATAGACCAGAAGTACAAGACGAATTATTTCGAGCGCTTTAAAAAATGGCTGACCATGATTCAGGAGGAAAATTTTATGGTGGTCGGGGCCATGACCGATCCCAAAGGGGACCGCTCCAAAGGACCGTCCGAACAAATCGACCCGGATCAATATGTCCATGTGGTGGAGCGCCGTGAAGACGGTCTGGTGATCCGCGGGGCCAAACTGCATATGACCGGAGGAGTCAATTCCCACGAGATCCTGATCATGCCCACAACGGCTATGGATGAAAAATCTAAGGATTATGCTTTGGTCTGCGCCGTACCGGCCAATGCCCCCGGAGTGACCATGATTTTCGGCCGTCAAGCCAATGACAACCGCAAGGATAACAGAGAACGGATCGATGCCGGAAATCCCGTCTTCGGAGGGGTCGGCGGAGAAGCGGTCATTGCCTTTGAAAATGTCTTTGTGCCCTGGGAGCGGGTATTCATGAACGGCGAAACGGAATTTACCAGTCTCCTGGTCTATCGTTTTGCCGCCCACCATCGGGCCAATTACGGCGGCTGCAAGACCGGTCTGATCGATGTCTTGACCGGGGCCGTGGCCTATCTGACCCAGGTTCAGGGTACGGACAAGGCCTCCCATGTGCGGGACAAGATTACCGAGATGATCCATCTGGGTGAGACCCTGTACAGTTCTTCCATCGCCTGTGCGGCTGAAGGCTGTCCTACCCCATCCGGGGCTTATATGGTGGATACCATGCTGGCCAATGTGGGCAAGCAGAATGTGACCCGTTTTCATTTCGAGGTGGCCCGGCTGGCTACCGACCTGGCCGGCGGATTTCTGGCCACCCTGCCCAGCGAATACGATCTGAAGAGCGAAGATACGGGCCGTTTGGTAAAAAAATATTTCTCCGGCGTGGCGCATATCCCCACCGAAGATCGGATCAAGATAGGCCGGCTGATCGAGTCCATGACCGGAGGCACGGCCTTGGTAGAGTCCATGCACGGGGCCGGCTCACCTCAGGCCCAACGGGTGATGATCCTTCGGGAAGGTGAGTTGGATAAAAAGGTGAAACTGGCCAAGGCCTTGGCCGGCATACCGCCGACTCGCGAAAAATGACAGATAAAAATTGGCAATGGACCCCGTTTCTTCCTCAATTTTCAGGAATGGAGTTCGGTTTGTAAAATTAAAAGGATGCGTAACAACTCATTTTTACAGGTTGCTCAAAAAGGTCAGATACAAGGCGTCCCGAAATCCCGAGGAATGAGGCGTACATAGAAGTACGCCGCAAAGACGAGGGGTGAGGGCAACGCAGTAGATGGGCCTTTTTCAGCAACCTGTTAATATGGTTTTAAATTAATAAAAAAGAAAGGAGAAGAAAATGCCAGAACCCAAATGCAATCAATGTTCCTGGCGTGCCAAGTATGACCTCAAACCTAAATCTTTCTTGGGCCGTATCTGGCGATGGCATATCAACTGGTGCCCTGGCTGGAAGGCCTTTATGAAATCCCTTCCTGAAGATAAACAGTCCGAACTCCGGGCAAAATACAAGATACCCGCCTAAAAAAAATTCTAAGTTTCAGGTTGAAAGGAAACCCAAGATGACCTCGAGGTTATACCCGGAATTCAGTACCAACTATAACCTCCTGCTTAAGACCCTCATGAAAAGACCGGTAGATCTTTATCCTAATGAGATCGGGCTCGTCTACAGGAATCCTAACAGCGGCGAATATATTCGGTTGACCTGGCGGCAGTGGTATGAGAGGACCTGCCAACTGGCCAATGCCTTAAAAATTCGGCTGGGTCTTAATCCCGGGAAACCCCTGCAACCCGGGGACAGGATTGCCACCATGGCCTTGAATCATCACCGGCACATGGAGCTTTACTATGCCGTGCCGGGCTGCGGAGCTGTTTTGCATCCCATTAATATCAGGCTCTCCTGGGATCATATCGTTCATACCATCCGTCATTCTCAGGACAAAATCCTGTTTGTGGATGATACCTTCTGGCCCATGCTGGAAAGCATCTATGATCGAATCAAAGACACGGTGGAAAAATTTGTCTATCTGTCCGATAAACCAGGACTCCCCCAAACAAGAATCGAACCCCTTTATGAATATGAAGCCTTGCTTAAAGAGCAATCCCCTGGATTCGAGTGGCCGATCTTCGATGAAGATACCTATGCCACCCTATGTTATACGACCGGCACAACGGGCCTGCCCAAAGGGGCCATGTTTACTCACCGGCAGCTCTATTTACAGGCCCTGCATATCATTGCCTATAATTATTTTCTCACCGATCCATCCCGGGTTCATTTTGGGGAGGCAGACGTTTGGATGGCGGTAACACCCCTTTATCATGTGCATGGCTGGGGCGCTCCGTTTCTCAATGTCTTTTCAGCCAACAAACTGGCCCTGCCGGGAACGTTTACGGTGGAGGGATTCTGCGAACTGGTTCAAACCGAAAAAGTGACCTCAACCTCAGTGGTGCCCACGGTCCTGGCTATGCTCGTGGAATATGAAAATATTCACCGCTACGATCTCAGCAGTCTGAAAAACCTGGGCGTCGGCGGCGGGGCCTTGCCTTTGGGATTGAAAAGGAAAGCCGAGAAGATCATTCCCGGGTTCAAGGCCAGATCCGGATACGGTATGACGGAAACAGCACCTTCCGCCATCCGGGCCTTTGTCAAGAAAACCATGGTAGATTGGCCGGAGGAAAAGCTGGACGAGATCAGGGTAAAAACCGGATTGGCCGTCCCAGGAGTAGAGGTGATGATTGTCGACGAAAATGGGAAATCGGTCCCCCGGGACAACGAGACCGTGGGTGAGATCCTGATCCGGGGCCCGTGGGTCATGGAGCAGTATTTTAATAATCCGGAGAAAACAGCCGAGGTCTGGCGTGACGGCTGGTTCCATACAGGGGATGTGGCCAAAATGGATGAAGAAGGATACGCCATTATAGCCGACCGGATGTCTGATATGATCCGCAGCGGTGCGGAAATGGTTCCCACGGTTTTGCTGGAGAACCTTACGGCCACGGCTGAATTCGTCTTGGAGGCCACCTATGTGGGGGTCCCTGATGAAAAATGGGGACAAAGGCCCATGGCTCTTGTGACTCTCGTTCCAGGGGCCAAAGAAGATGAGAAAGACATCCTCAACTTTTTGCAGGCTGAAGGCGTGGAAAAAGGGAAGCTCACCAAATGGATGCTTCCCGATTACATACTGATCACCAAGGCCATCCCCAAGACCAGTGTGGGAAAGTTCGACAAGATCGCCATTAAAAAACAGTTGGATGACCTGCTGCCCAAGGCCAAGCGGATCAGGTCTCTATAGAAGGACCCCGGTGATAGGCCGGATTTTTTTCCATTAGGTAAGTTTAAAGATACCCATCGAGTTCCCAGGTACCGGCAGCTAATAAAAAGGAAGGAGTAATCATGGACTACAAACACATTATCTATCAACCGGCAGCAATAGCCCGAATCATTCTAAATCGTCCGAAATACCGCAATGCCCAGAGCCGCCTGATGATTGAAGAAATGGAGGAGGCCTTTGAAAAGGCTTCCAATGATGAGGCGGTCAAGGTTATCGTCCTTTCCGGTAAAGGCGATCACTTTTCCGCCGGCCACGATTTGGGAACACCCGAAGAAACGGCTGACAAGGAGACCAGGGGTTTCCCCAACGACGGTCCGGGCGTATATAACCGCTTTCGAGACATCTACCTCAATAAAACCCTGCGCTGGCGCAATGTGCCCAAACCGACCATTGCCATGGTCCAGGGCTATTGCATATTCGGAGGATGGATGTTCGCTTCGGCCATGGATATTATCTTCGCCTCCGAAGACGCCTTATTCCTGCCGTCCCACACCCAATACTTCCCAGTTCCTTGGGACCTGGGAGCCCGCAAGGCCAAGGAAATCCTCTTTGAACATCGTTTTATCACTGCAGCCGAGGCTCTTGAAAACCATTTCATCAATAAAGTCTTCCCTCGTGAGAAGCTGGAAGAAAAAACTCTGGCCTATGCCGAACGGGTGGCCGAAAACAATCCCTTTCAGTTGCGAATGGTAAAATATTCCGTCAATCATATGCTGGACGCCATGGGCTTTACCTCAGAAATCGAAGGGGGTTTTCAGACCTACTTCATTAATAGGTATCCGAGGTGGAGCGAGTTTAAAGGAGTCAATGTCCCAGGAAAAAATCTGGCCAATGCGAAAACAGCTTTGAAAAATCTGGAATTGAGTAAAAAATAGGATTGTAAGCAATTAGAACGTTCCCATACCGAAGCAGCCGGTCGCCAGATCCAGGTCCTCCACAAGCTTCCTGGCGACAAGGTTGCGCAAGGTTTCAGTGGTGCCGCCGCCAAGGCTGCCGTAGCGCGCGCCGCGAAAAAAGCGCGACACCGCAAATTCGTCGGTGAAGCCATAACCGCCGTGCACCTGGATCGCCTCCGAAGTGACACGGATGCTCATCTCGTTGGTGTAGATCTTAGCCATGGCAGCGAGCATTGGGTCCGGGAACTGATCACCGCTCACTGCCGCCCGGTAGAGCAGGCCACGCGCCGCCTCGATCTCGATATACATGTCGGCCACTTTCCAGCGCAGGCCTTGGAAGTCACCGATCTTCTGGCCGAAGGCTGAACGCTCACGCATGTAGCGTACGGCTTGTTCCAGCGCCCCTTCCGCGAGTCCGAGGCAGATGGCGGGATTCAGGCAACGCTGAGTATTGAACGCCGAGAGCAGCCGCTTCATGCCGTTTTCGCGAACGACCAAGTTCTCAAAAGGCAATTCAACATCTTCGAAGATGACCTCCGACAGATACTCGCCACCCATGGTGTGATAACTTGCCCTCACGGTAAGTCCCTTCACTCCACCGGGTACCAGTACGCAGCCGATGCCGCGCGCGCCCGGCACTCCGTTCACGCGCGTAAAGACTACGAACATCTCAGCGATGTCGGCGCGGCTGATCAGTGTCTTGACGCCCTTCAGCACCAGACGATCGCCCCAGATTTCACAATTGGTGCGATAGTTGGGAACATCGGTGCCGGCGTCGGGTTCGGTCATGCAGATAGCTAGAATGGCATCACCGCTGGCCACGCGTGGAAGTATTTTTTGTTTGATGCTCTCGGGCGCATAATGGGCGATGATAAGGGTTTGCACACCAACCTCGCCCAGCACCGCCATAGCAGTGACATAACACACCTTGCCGATTTCTTCGAGCACCAATACGGTATCGAGGATAGCCAGGCCTAACCCGCCGTATTCCTGCGGCACGGCCATTCCCAAAACGCCCAACTCGGCAAGTCGGCGCATGTTCTCCTGGGGCCACGTGCCGTCAAGGTACTGGATAGCCCGCGGAGCAAACTCTTTCTGGCATACTTTGCGTATCGTTTTGACGAAGGCGCGCTGCTCATCGCTGATCTTAAAGTCCATAGCTGCATCCTAATTATAATTTATTGATTTAATTGATAAAAACTTGTTTGGACTGAATATATAAAAAAGAAATTTGGGTGTCAAGTAAATTCTAAAATTTTTTTCCACGGGAATCTTACATCTTTTCCCTAACATCTTCTCACTAATTGATATATTCTAAATTATCCGTTCAAATGAAATGCAAAGGAGTTTAATTCCTTGAACCCTCGAATCCTGTTTTTTTGAGACTGGCCTATGAAGCAGTCCATCAAGACCCCATTTTTTGAAAAAGAAGATGGGTTTTTTGTTGTTGACAATATTGTTTCAATTTTGTATACATATTCGTAAATCAATTAGTTGTCAGGAGAAGCCATGGGAAGTTCAACCGTTCGTATCAGCAAGACATCCAGTGCTATTTTAAAGGAGATTGCCTCAGAGGAAAGGAAAACACTCCAATCCATCCTGGATGATGCCATCGAAGACTACCGACGGCATCGTTTTCTCCAAGAGGCCAACAAGGCGTATTCGGTATTAAGAAAAAATCCGAAGTCTTGGGAGGCAGAACTGGAAGAGAGAAAACAATGGGACGCTGCTTTTCCTGACGGCCAAGGGGACTGAGGCCATGGCCGAACCGAAACGTGGGGAGGTCTGGCTGGTTGATTTGAATCCCACAAAGGGTCGAGAGCCTTTTGGAAGAAGACCGGCACTGATTATTTCGGTGGATCTTTTTAACCAAGGTCCGGCTGAGCTTGTCGTAGCTTTATCTATCACTTCAAGGGCCAAAGGTATTCCCTTTCATGTTCCTGTCGACATACCTGAGGGAGGGCTCACTAAACCCAGTTTTATCAAATGTGAAGATATTCGCTCTATCTCCAAAGGCCGGCTTTCAAAACGTTTGGGTCAGGTATCCCCCGTAACCCTGGATGCTGTTGAAGATCGTCTTCGGATTCTTTTGAATTTATGATTGCAATCCATTAGGTTTGAATCCTTGATTTCTTTCAGACCATATCTCAGGAAACTACTTCGAAAGGCCGGTCCATGAAGCAACCCACCAAGGCCCCATTTTTTAACAAGAGAGATGGGGTTTTTGTTTTTAGGGAAGAATCAGAAGGATTAGATAATTATTAAAAGTCGAACAGATGAGCGAGGAATTTAAAAGTTTTTAGTCTTATTTGTGACCAAGAGTCAAAAGTAGACCTTACCCCTTTTATGACCCGTTTAAAAATCCCCAGATCAGCATCCTGATTTAAAGCTTCGAAGATATCCTTCTCTCAATGCCTGAGCGATATCTTCGCTTTTTTCGGGCCTATGGCCAGGATCAACCTGCCATCAACAACCGCAATATTTAAGGCCCGGCAGCGGAGCAATCATGATCGGCCTGGAATTCTGATTCGCCAGGCCGGAGAAAGGTTGCAGACGGCAATAATCGACCCCAGGAGAAAGACATAGGGAAAAGGAGATGGTTCGCTACCAAGATCTATCCGTTAAGTTCGCCTGAAAAGCCGGAACGGGACGGGTAGAACTTCCTGCCCAAGGGCAACGAGACGGAAAAAATAGTTCCCGTAGGCTGATTGGTACGGAAAGACAATCGCCCCTGATGCAATTCTATAATCCTTTTTGAGACGGCCAGTCCAAGCCCCGAACCTTCTTTTTTAGTGGAGAAAAAGGGGGCAAACACTTTTTCTTGATAAGCCGACGGTATACCATGCCCCAGATCCGCCACCTCGATGATGACATACCCTTTTTGTCTCTGGGTTCGCACCAAAATCGGCTGTTCAGGACCCGAAGCCTGAATGGCATTGAGGATCAGGTTATGCAAAACCTGGGTAAGCCGAGTTGGATCCGCCTGAATCGAAGGCAGGTCTCCGTCCAGATCGAGACTTAACAGAGTTTGATTTTGTTCTGCCTGGTGATGAATGATCCTCAGGGCCTCTTTAATCAAATGATTAATATCTACAAAAGAAAATTCAGGGCTGATCGGCCGAGAAAAATGGATCATGTCTTGAAGCAAGTTTTCGATCCGCTGGCACTCCAGATGAATGACTGACAGTCGTTCCCAGTTGGGATCTTCGGGATTGGTTTTCTGTTGAATTTTTTGAGTATAGGCCCCGATGGTAATAACCGGATTTTTTAATTCATGGGCTACCGTGGCCGCTGCCTCTCCAAGAACAGCCAGGTGTTCCTGATCCTGTCTCATTTGGGTTTCGAGCCTCTCACGATCGACTAATAATCCGATCAGGATCCCAAAGGCATAAAAAAGGACTACTTCATCAAGATAAGCATTATGGGGAGCGGCGTTAGGAAACAAAGGCACCCAGTGGGGAATAAATAAAAAGGTAACCACGACGGCCGATAGAATACCTCCTTTAAAACCGAAAAGAAGTCCGCTTAATACGATGGGCAGATAGTAAAACCGGTGAAGGATCTCCGGTGGAATTTTGGTTGAATAGAATTGATCCAGAATGAAAATGAAGGCCAACAGAATGAATATAGGGAGGATCTCCCAATACCAGGATATAAATTTATATCGAGTCCAGAGGGAATAGATGGCACTGTTTTTATACCAGGTCATAAACATAGTATTAATCAGTCTTGTATTATGAAAACAGTCTTAATTTCTAATCCCCAAGGCCGAAGGCCGGATGTTTAATATTAAAAAGGGGCCGAGGATTCCAGGACTTGAATTCTTTTAGCGGTCAGCTTTTAGCCAGTATCTCTCTTAATTCCTCTCCTTCGACCACCTCTTTTTCCAGCAGACGATGGGCTAGGGTAGTCAATTGATTCAAATGCTCTTTTAATATTTGGCCGGCTATTTCTTTCGCCTGCTCGATGATCTTTTTCACTTCCTGATCAATCAACCTGGAGGTCTCTTCGCTGATGGAGCGGCCGGTGTCGTATCCCATTCCAGTTTCCAGAAATAAAGGCCGCCTTTCTTTTTCAAAAGTGACCACTCCCAGATCGCTCATCCCATATTCACGAACCATCCGTTCGGCAATATCCGTGGCCCGCAGTAAGTCGTTCTGGGCCCCGGTGGAGATCTCCTTGAAATGGAGTTCTTCGGCGATCCGGCCTCCCAAAAGAACACCCATTCGATCCATTAATTCCCCTTTGGTCATAAGGTATCTGTCTTCGGTGGGCAGTTGCTGAGTGTAACCCAGGGCCCCGATCCCTCTGGGTATGACGGAGACCTTGTGAACCGGATCGGCGTTGGGCAGGGTTTCGGCCACAATGGCATGGCCGGCTTCATGAAACGCCACGATCTCTTTTTCTTTTTCATTCATCCTCCGGTTCTTCTTTTCCAGGCCGGCAATAACCCGATCGATGGCTTCATCAAAATCCTTCATGTCCACCTCTTTTTTATCCTTCCGGGCTGCCAGCAAGGCCGCTTCGTTGACAATGTTGGCCAAATCGGCCCCGACAAAACCGGGAGTGCGGGCGGCAATCACCTTCAAGTCCACCTGCGGTGCCAGGGTGACTCCTTTGCTGTGGACACGGAGGATCGCTTCCCTGCCCTGAACATCGGGTTTATCGATCATCACATGCCGATCGAAACGACCGGGGCGAAGCAAGGCCGGATCGAGGATTTCAGGTCGGTTGGTGGCGGCCATAATAATAACGCCCTTTTCGGTGTTGAACCCGTCCATCTCAACCAGAAGCTGATTCAAGGTCTGTTCACGTTCATCGTGCCCCCCCATAGGGTTGATCCCCCGGGCCTTGCCTATGGCGTCCAATTCATCGACAAAGATGATACAAGGGGCCTTTTGCTGGGCCTGGGTAAACAAATCCCGAACCCGCGCCGCCCCCACTCCGACAAACATCTCCACAAAATCAGAGCCGCTCATACTGAAAAAAGGTACACCGGCTTCCCCGGCCACGGCCTTGGCCAGGAGCGTCTTGCCTGTCCCCGGGGCACCAACCAATAAAACCCCTTTGGGAATCTTGCCGCCCAGCCGCTGAAACTTTTGGGGGAACTTCAAAAATTCGATGACTTCTTGAAGTTCTTCCTTGGCCTCATCGATCCCGGCCACATCATCAAATTTTATATTAATATCTTTTTCCATATAAACTTTGGCCTTACTTTTCCCGATAGACATCAGACCGCCGCTGGCTCCCCCCATCCGGCGCATTAAAAAAAACCAAACCGCCACAAAAAAGATCATAGGAAGGATCCAGTTGGTAAAAAATTTAACCAACTTGTTTTCCAGTTTCCCGGTAAATTTTACGCCTACCGATTCAAGATCCTTAACCAGCTCCGGGTCCTGCACGCGGGCCGTTATAAACGAAAGCTCACCTTTCCCTTTCCCCAGTTGTTTGATGGTGTCTGAAGAAACCAGTCCTTCTATTTCCGCGGCCCTGACTTTACCGGAAATAAGGTCATCATAAATGACGATATTAGACAGCTTGTTATTTTTTAATAGTATCTTGAACTCATTATAGGGAATCTGGCCCACTTGGTCGGCCATGAAATAAGTCTGAAAGGCCATCAAAATAATCATGGCCAAAACAAAATACCAGATGGAAAAATGGGTCTTTTTTTCAATAGGCATAAAGGTATTCCATTAAAGATAGAATCCAGGATTCAGAATCCAGAATTCAGAAGAAATGGGAAAAGGGATGGGATTCTCTTCTGACTTCTGGCTTCTGAATTCATGGTCATAAACATACCAAGAAAAGGGAAAAGATACCTTATTTCCTTTTTCCTTCAACCCTGAGAGTCATTATATCACTGGGAGCGAAACCAGTAATCAAAAAATTTCCGTCCAATGATGGCTATCAAGAACCCTGTTACCAGGATGATCAAAATGGCCCAATCAATATTTTTGACTATACTTTCACATGAATTCCCGACTAAAAAGCCCAGAGCCGTAAAAAGAATGGCCCAAAGGGTACAACTGACCACTTGCAGGACAAGAAACTTGGAGATTTTCATACCCAGGATACCGAAGGCCATGGCGCTGGCCAAACGAAACCCGAAGACATATTGGGTGATGAAAAGGCTTGTGGTTTCATAACGGCGGATGAGGTGTTCCGCCTGTTGTATTTTTAACCGAAATTTGGGAAACTTGAGCAGGACCCAGGGGGAAGCGGTTTTACCCATTAAATAAAAGAACAGGTGCCCTATATAAGAGGCCGAAACGGCAGTGGCGATGACGATCCAAAAGTTCAGATGACCCTGATGGGAGAGCAGGCCTCCCAGCACTAGGGTCGTCTCTCCCTCAAAGAAGGTCCCGGTAAAAATAATCAAATAACCGTATGCTTGGAAAAGATAGAGAAGTTGTAAAAATTTTACCGACACCCCAAAGCCTCTTTCATCTCCGGTCCCCCTACAACGAAAAAAGTTCCCATGGTTTTTGGGATAAGGTATTTATGTAAAATCCTTCTTCGGTTTCTCTGAAAGGATTCCCTAAAAATTCATTTCTGATCGTTAGGTCTTTATATCACAAAATATCCAATGGGGGCAAGTGAAGGTTGCTTTAGAAAAACGCAAAACAAAAGGGGCTTGACACTGTCTGATATTTTTTACTAAAGTATGGTATAATTACAAAATAATCTTTTATCATAGGCAACCGGAAAGATTCTATGCCCCGAAAAATTTTAGTCACCGGCGCTGCCGGTTTTATCGGTTTTCATCTCTGCCGACGGCTTTTGAATGCAGGGCATCAAGTAATTGGTCTAGACAATCTGAATGAGTATTATGATGTCCGGTTGAAACTGGATCGTCTGAAGGAGATTGAATCTAATCTCAATTTTCATTTTGTCAAAATCGACCTTTCCGATCGTCGAAACCTATCCGTTCTTTTTGCCGAACAGGGATTTGATATGGTGGTCAATCTGGCCGCTCAAGCCGGGGTACGTTATTCCCTGATCAATCCCTATGCCTATGCCGAAACCAATCTCCTGGGGTTTTTAAATATCCTGGAAGGGTGCCGGCATCATCAGGTCAAGCACCTGGTCTTTGCCTCTTCCAGTTCTGTTTACGGGGCCAATACCCGGATGCCCTTTTCGGTTCATGACAATGTCGATCACCCGGTCTCCTTATATGCAGCCACCAAGAAGGCCAACGAACTCATGGCCCATACTTATGCGAGTTTATACCAACTACCTTGTACCGGTCTTCGCCTTTTTACGGTCTATGGACCCTGGGGCCGACCGGATATGGCCTTGTTTATTTTTACCCGAGCCATCTTAGAAGGAAAGCCCATTGAGGTCTACAACTATGGGAAGATGCAGCGGGACTTCACTTACATTGACGATATCATCGAGGGGGTGGCCCGGATTATGGACAAGATCCCTGAACCCAATCCGCAGTGGAACGGCCGGCAGCCGGATACCGCGACCAGTTATGCCCCTTATCGATTATATAATATCGGCAATAACCACCCGGTGGAACTTTTATACTTCATCGAGATTCTGGAGGATTGCCTGGGGAAAAAAGCCATTAAAAATCTCATGCCCCTTCAGCCCGGAGATGTACCGGCCACCTTTGCCGATGTGGAGGATCTGACTAGGGATGCAGGGTTCAAACCAGCCACTTCCATTGAAAATGGGATTAAGTACTTTGTAGAATGGTATAAAGACTATTATAAGGTATAATCGCCCATGGCTCAAAGAGAAGACTTTTGCCTTCAGCTTCGAGCTATCAGCTTTCATCTTGACCATGGCGTATTCAATAGGCATGCTTACGCCTGCCAACAACAGACATTGCCCCGGATCTATTTAATTGTCTGGGGTTTAGTTTTTTCTATGGTATTCTTTGGAGGGACAACCGATCTCTTTGGAGAGCCGATCCTTCCTACATCCCAATCAAGGAGGCCTGCCATGACACAAGACATCAGAAAATCCATTATTGCCGGCAGTTGGTATCCTGATAATCCGGAAATCCTGCGGTCCCAGATCCGAAACTTTTTCCGGGCGGTTCCTGATACACCGGAAATATCCGGAGAACTGATCGCTCTGATCGTCCCCCATGCAGGCCATGTCTATTCCGGGGGGGTGGCTGCCCATGCCTATAAGCTCTTATCAACCAGGCCCTTTACTCGGGTCGTCATTATTGCCCCCAGTCACCGTTACCCTTTTAAAGGGGCCTCTATCGATCAAAAGACCGGCTATGAAACCCCGTTAGGAATAATCCCTGTGGATCGAGTATTAGCCCGGTCCCTTTCCGAAAAAAGTCCTGTTTTTAAGTTTGTCCCGGCAGGACATGCCCAGGAACATTCCCTGGAGATCCAGCTTCCTTTTCTCCAGGAAATCCTTCCTAATTTTTCAATTGTGCCCATCATTCAAGGTTCTCAGGATCCATCAACCTGTGAAGCAATGGCCCAAGCTTTGGCCGAGGTTCTTAAGGGGGAAAAGGCTTTATTGGTGGCCAGTACCGATCTGTCCCATTTTCATTCCTATGAACAAGCCAAAGCCCTGGATAAAAAAGTCATAGACCGGGTGTTGGCTTTTGATGAAAAGGGGTTAATGGAGGATATAACCAAAGAAAAATCGGAAGCTTGCGGTGCTGGTCCCCTGGTTACGGTGATGAAAACGGCCAAGCTCCTTCTGGCTGATCAGGCTTATGTTTTGAACTATGCCAATTCCGGGGATGTTTCCGGCGATCACTCCAGTGTGGTGGGCTATATGGCTGCGGCCATTTTCAACTCAAATCAGGGGAAAGGAAAACAAAAAGAAAATGATTTTTCCAAAGAGGAAAAAAACTTTTTACATAGGTTGGCCAGAGGGGCCATCGAACACCGTCTTTTGGGCCACCCCATGCCCAGCCGTGATGGGGAGACCAAGAGGCTTTCCGAAAAAAAAGGGGCCTTTGTAACCCTAAAAACCCAGGGCCAACTGCGCGGATGTATCGGCCATATTCAGGCTTTAAAACCCCTTTCGCAAACCGTGATTGACATGGCCCAGGCGGCTGCCTTCCAAGATCCCCGATTTCCGCCACTCTCCGAAAGGGAACTCAAAGACCTTTCTATCGAGATCTCGGCCTTGACCCCTTTACGTCAGATCCAGGACATTAAGGAAATACAGGTGGGCATACATGGATTGTTTATCGAAAGGGGATTTAACTCCGGCCTTCTCCTGCCCCAGGTGGCCACTGAATACGGCTGGGATACCCAAACCTTTCTGGAACAAACCTGTCAAAAGGCCGGGCTTCCCAAAGACACCTGGAAGGATAAAAAAACAAAAATCCAAGTCTTTTCGGCCGAGGTCTTTTAAAAGAAGACCTCCACCTTTTATTGATAGCGAACTGTCTTAAGTCAGTCTTTTACGTCCTGCTTTACCGGAATCCTGGATTCGCAGGGGACCCCGGTCTGGCACAAACCGCATCCATAGCCTTCAAAGCCATAATGTGACTTTACATAAGGGAGGACATTTCCCCTGATGTAGTTGAAGCATTTAAGTTTGTCATGACCTTTTTCGCTTAAAGCGCCGGCAGGACATCGTTTGATACATTTTCCGCAAATCCCTTGACTGAAAAAAAGACAATAAGCCTGATGTTGGCTATAAGGCCGGGGGGTTGGAGGGATTTTAACAGCGGCCACCACCGAGCCGGTACGCATGGCCTTGCCGCGGGGAGTGATCAGGCCGTCGCAGACCCCAAAGGTTCCCAGACCGGAGGCATGGGCTACGTGCCGCTCCGACCAGGTTGAGGAAAAGACGAATCGGTCTGATCTTTTTTGTTCCCAAAGAGGGGAAAGCTGGGGAGCGACAGCCGGAATTCCCTTTTCTTGCAAAGCCGAAACAACGGCCTGGCGCAGTTTAACATTCACCTCCTCTCCGAATATGCGGGCCCTGACCCAGCGATCGGAAGGATAAAGCTTCTCTTTCCGATTGTCGGCCTTGGTTTCCTTGGTCTGAGATAAAAGATAGCTGATGACCGTCAGTTCTCCCGGCCGGAATGTCGTTTCCGGAAAGGTTAAGGAAAATATCTCCGAAGGGGTCCAGTGAAATGGGCCGACGTGCTCTTTAAAGGTTTCAAAGATGGGATCATCTCCCCGGGAAAAACCGACCAGAGGATTTTCAAAGGCCTTGTCCTGGGCCTGGTTTTGAAGGGTGTTCTTTGGAGAACGTTCAATGAAATCCAGGATAACGGATTCTATCCACGATGCCCAGTTTTCGCTTTTTTTCTCTGCCATGATGTCTCTTTCTATAATGGAAGTAAAAAATGAATGTCCATAGGTCATTCCGGCGAAAGCCGAAATCCAGAGTCTTTGCATTCCCTGGATGCCGGATCAAGTCCGGCATGACATCACTGAGTCTGCCCTTTATTTATAAAAATTTATGTGGTCCATGATAATTCTTCTCGATTTTATGAGTACTCAACCGTACAAGAGATTCCCTGATGGAAACCAATCAGTGAAGTCCGATTATTTTGTGCAGTTGTAAACTGAGACGCCACTTGGGATGTTCGAGACAATATCGGATTGCCTCTTGGATATTTTTTTTAATATCGGGACCGTCTTGGGGTTGAAGAAAAAAATTTTTAAAATCAAGAGATTCAAAAATCGTTGGTTCCGTTCCCTCTTGGGGAAAAACCAATTTCAACTCATCACCAAATTTGATTTTTAATTCGCCCCCAGCCTTAGGGCTGACACAAATCCAGTCAATTCCAGCAGGCATTAGAAGGGTACCATTGGTTTCAATAGCTATTTCCAATCCGAGACCATGAAAAGCATCCAACAAAGCTTTGTCCAGTTGAAGCAAAGGTTCACCGCCGGTGCAGACGACAAAAGGTCGCAGTGTTTTGGATACCCCTGCAGGAAATTTATCCATCACCGCTTTGGCCAGATCCATTGGGTTTTCAAATTTACCACCGCCAGGCCCATCTGTCCCCACAAAATCGGTATCACAAAATCGGCAAGATGATGTTGGGCGATCGGCCTCCCTGCCGGACCAGAGATTACAGCCGGCAAAACGGCAAAATACGGCTGGGCGACCTGCTTGTGCCCCTTCACCTTGAAGGGTGTAATAAATTTCTTTAATCGAATAACTCATATAGGGCCGGATCCTTAATTCCCGCTTCTGCGAATCCCTTGAGCCTCAGCAGGCAGGCGTCACACCTCCCGCAGGCTTTTCCCTCCGAAGACGGATCATAACAGGAACTGGTCAGACTGAAATCAACCCCTGATTCCAGGCCCTTTTTAATAATCTGGGCCTTGCTCAAATTAATCAGGGGAGTGTGGATCCTTATTTTCACCCCTTCCACGCCGGCCTTAGTGCCGAGATTGGCCATGGTCTCAAAGGCCTCAATAAACTCCGGCCGACAATCGGGATAGCCGCTGTAGTCCAAGGCATTGACACCAATAAAAATATCAATAGCCCCCAACACTTCGGCCCAAGCCAGGGCCAAGGAGAGAAAGATGGTATTGCGTGCCGGTACATAAGTACTCGGGATATCCGCTGAGATCTCAGCCAATCCACGATCTTTCGGTACTTCAATCTCAGTTGTTAAGGCCGAACCGCCGAAGCTGCCTAAGTCCACATCAAATATCTTGTGTTGGGCCACCTGGAAATAGTGAGCAATACGTTTGGCGGCCTCGATTTCTATTTGATGACGTTGGCCGTATCGAAAGGTTAAGGCATAAAGTTCATAACCCTGGCTTTTAGCCACGGCTAAAGTTGTGGAGGAATCCAGGCCGCCGCTTAAGAGAACAACTGCTTTAGTTTTTTGATAATTCATTATCTGTAGTCTACTTAGATCAGCCTAAAAATGCAAGGCTGCTTGGGGAAGATTTCTAAGTATCTTATCCATCTGTTTTTGGAAATTCAGGAAATGGTTAGATAGCAAAGAATCGCCTTGGTAAAAGCTGGCTTATCCATCGATGGTTTGAAGAAATTCATCAATCGCTCGATTCACCTTCAGCGGTTTTTCCGCAAACACCATATGGGTGCCGCCTTTGATGACCAAGGCCTTGGCTTTGGGCATGTGGCCAGCCAGATAAAGAGAATATTTGGGCGGAGTCATAACATCCTGGTCTCCGCACAGGGCCAGGGTGGGGATGTTGATTTCAGCGATTCTTTCCATGATATCAAATTGGTCGCAGGCCTTCATGTCATTGAGCGTTACCGCCGGTCCGTTTTCCAGGTACCGGCGGTTAAGAACAGCCTTTAATTCAGGGTCGACGAGGTCATAGGCGGGGTTAGGCGTTTTTTCGAATTGAGAAGGATCAATAACGGCCTTTTCCAACGTTTCGAGGAACATAGGGTGGACCCGGAGCCGGGCACCGCTGCCCACGCAAACCAGGCCGGCCACATCCTGAGGATATTTCACCGCATACAACAGGGCTATCCCTCCACCCAGGGAATGGCCAACGAGAACGACCCGGCGATATCCCGCATCCTGAATGAATCCCCGGAGCCATTCGCAATAGCCATCTATAGTTGGGATAAGTTCTCCTTCCGAGTGGCCCGGAAGATCCAAGGCTATACTGCCTTTAAAATATTGGGTTTGGTAAGACCACGATTCTTTGCTGCCTCCGGAACCATGAATGAATATCAGTTGCATGATCATTCCCTCCTGCTGAACAGATTTACCCTTCTTTGATCGAATGTTTTTTTTAACCGTATGGTTAAACCACCAGTTTTATGGACGAATTCAGCCGCCAAAGAAAAACCGAGATTCTTGGTCCGGTCCTGTCTCTCTCCTGATTATTCCCCGAAGAATTGGTTCATTTTGAGAAGCAGGTCTGTTTGGCCGGAGACTGAATATTTGCCGTCCATCAGCATCTGAGCCCCTTCGGCTTTACCGGTAAGGATATCCATCCAAACTTCAAAAGGTGTTTCAATAGTCAAGTCAGGGTTGGCAATTTGCCCCTCCTCTGCCTTTAATTCTCCATTCTCAATGGAAAAATAACAGCGGCCTTCCACCTGGCCGGAGAAGTTGTACTGCATGGTCACTTTGGCATCTCCAGCCTTTGTGGGGTTGAAAGCCATCTTCATGATAGCCAGGAATGTTCCAATCGAATCGGGACGGGGCACCATATTCCGTTTTTGAAATTCTCCCATGGTAACTCTCTCGTCAATACAGGTTTGCCAGGCGCAATTTCCAATCGGTGCCATTTTTTTGAAGTCGGTTATGGGGTTTTTGATCCTTTCCATGGTCTCCGGAGAAATTTTTCCAGTTTTAACTAATTCTTTTCCCGCCTGGATTGTGGCCGCAAGGATGTCCCTTAGTTTTTCGTTCTTGGTGTCGGCTCGAAGGATTTCCGCCGAGGTTCTATAAATTTCAGCTACCAATCGGTCTCTGAATAAGAAGTTTATATAAGGCTTGAGCTGATCGAAAACACTTTCCTCGGGAAACCCGGCCACGGAAATTACAGCCACCAAAGGCAATTCGTACCGACGAGGATGCCTTGTGACCCCGTCTCTTTCCACGAAAAAAGGCAAGGCGGCCGGAAGGGTTCTTTCGATAAAGGTTTTCATTAGGGCATTGATGGTATAATGAAAAAGGGGGGTAGCCAGCACACACAGGTCGCAGGCTAACCATTTGGGAAAGATTTCCTTGGTCATATCATCTTTGTGAATGCACAGACCGGGAGTTTTGGTCCAGCAGGTGAAACATCCGCTGCAGTATCTGATTTTCTTTTTTTGCAGGTTAATGACTTCTACTTCGGCCCCGGCCTCACGCATCCCATGGACCAGACAGTCCAGCATAATTTCTGTTTTGCTCACATCCCCGACTCTGGCACTGGAATTTAGGGCCAGTACTTTCATGGCATCCTCCTATGGCTATTTTCTTTGATTGTTATTCCCACCTGACCTTAATGGGTTTTCTAGGCACGGTTTTTAAGAATCTCAGTTTGGGATACCCCAGAATCATCATATCAAACACCTTATGGTCCGGCGGAAGTTTAAGTTCCTCTTTCAAGGGCGGATAATATTCGGCCGCCGCTTCCGTAACGCCTATGAAGCATGATTCCAAGGCCATGGTCCGGGCAGTGAGGGCCACGGTCTGGGCGGCCAGGACGCAATTATCCTTAGGGGCGCTGGTCAATACAGGAGAATGAAAAATCATCAGAACAGGGGCCTGGTAAAAAATCGGATCCCGACCGGATTTTTTGTCACGAGCCATCCGTTCCCCGAGCCCGAGCAAACGAAGGGTCATCTTATAGTCCGGAGTATCCTGCTGGCCTTCGGCTTCAAGCCTGGCAATTTTTTTCTTGACTCGTTCTCCGATCCAGGAGAAATACTCAATAGTCAAATCGGATAACTTTGAGATTTTCTCCGGATCCGTATAGACAATGACTTCCACGTTCTGAACATTGCTTCCCGTCGGCGCCCACCGGCAAGCCTCCATCAGGAGTTCCAGCTCTTTTTTAGGGACCCTTTTTTTGAGGAAATGTCTGTGGCTGCGCCGCTCCTTGAGAAAATGGATGAATGTATTCGTATCCAGTTGGGTGTTTTGGGTGATTCCCAGAAAGTCTTTCGGCCTTAATTTCGAATGGGTGATGGCCCCGGCCGGGCAAAGAGACACACAGTGTCCGCAGAGGATACAGGTCTCCTCATTAGCATCCGTGGTAATTTCTCCTCTATTGTTGGTGTAACATCTCGGACATCTGACGGCGCAGATACCGCATCCCGTACAGTTTTCTTCGTCGATCACAACCCAGCTCATAATAAATCTCCATTGGAAGTTTTAAATTCACGATTTCGAGCGTGATTTATCCTTGGCTATTTTTATACGGAAATAGGATTCGAGGGTTCGAGTGGTTTTACCTCCACGCCTTTCCCTTGAATCCTTGGCCCCTTGAATCCTCGAATCCTTCGATCATCGGCAATGCTTTTGCCGATGATCCTATTCTTACAACCCTATCTCTCCGGCTACTTCCCGCATGCCCATGACGACATCCTGGATGAGTTCCTCCAAACCTATCCCCAGCATTTGAAGGCCTTTTTCGATGACCTCCCGGTTGACCCCGGCGGCAAAATTTTTCTGCTTCCATTTTTTCAGGACCGATTTGGCCTCCAGGTCCAGGACGCTTTTGGATGGCCTAACCAGAGCGGCGGCCGTGACCAGACCGGTTAATTCGTCAATGGTGTAAAGGCATTTTTCCAGATCCGTTTCCGGCCCCACGTCGTTGCATAAACCCCAGCCATGAGAGATGACCGCCCGGACATAATCCTCAGGCCAGCCCTGTTCCTCCAAAATGGTTTTGGTTTTATGACAATGCTGCTCCGGGAATTTCTCATAATCCAGATCGTGGATCAGGCCGATGACCCCCCATTGTTCTTCGTCGGCCCCCCTTTTTCGGGCCAGATAGCGCATCGCTGCCTCCACGGCCAGGGCGTGGTGGATCAGGGCTTCGTTTTGGTTGTATTGCCGGAGTAATATCCAGGCCTCTTCACGATCCGGTATATGTGTATTCATCCATTCGTCCCTTCAGGTAAACAATCCCGTCTCTTCAAATTCCTTTATCTCCTGCTCGGTATACCCGAGTTCCAACAGGACCTCCCGGGTATGGGTTCCAGCCGGTAAACCCACTTGGTCATATTGCGAAGGGGTCTCAGAAAATTTAATAGGATGAGCTAACTGCTTAACCTGGCCCCCTCCGGGCAGGGAAAGCGAGACGACCATTCCTCTCTCCCGAACCAGGGGATCGTTCAGGGCCTCGGCCAAAGTCAATACCGGTTCTACACAGGCATCCCATTGCTGAAAAATTGCAGTCCATTCATCCCGTGCCTTGGTTTTTATGATCTGGCGTATTTCTTGTTTGACCTGATAAACATCCGGAGGGAGGACGCCACCCGTGATCAGGTCGGGCCTCCCGATACCCTGACAAAAGGCGGCAAAAAATTGAGGTTCCAGACCGCCAAAGCTGATGAAAAGTCCATCCTTTGTTTCATAAAAATCATATAAAGAGCCACCACTTAAAATATAGCCTTCCCGTCCCGGTTCTTGGCCGTCTATCAGAAATGAGGCACCCACTAAAGCATTAAAGGCGATCACGCCGTCGGTCATGGAAATATCAACCTGCTGGCCTTTCCCTGTGGTCTGACGGGCAATGATCGCAGCCAAAAGGCCGATGATGGCATTGTAGGACCCTGAAGCGACATCGGCGATCTGCACTCCGGTCAGAACCGGCCCGGTGTCTTTGCGGCCCGAATAGGACATGAGGCCGGATCGGGAAAGATAATTGATATCGTGTCCGGCCCGACCGGTCAGGGGACCGGTTTGACCATAGCCGGTCAGGGAGCAATAGATGAGAGACGGATTATGTTCTTTCAGGCTGGGATAATCCAGACCGAAATTGGCCATGACACCCGGACGAAATTGCTCAATTAAAATATCATAAGAGGTAATCAGTTGATGGACGATACGGACGCCTCTCGGATCTTTCAAATTCAAGTTCATGGAACGTTTGCCGCGACCTAAATAAGCCGAAGCGGCGGAAATCTCTGTCCCTTCGATAAAAGGAGGCATCAGGCTGGTTAAGTCCGGGCGAGAGCCGGACACAACCCGGAGTACATCGGCCCCGAGATCGGCCAGCATCATGGTGGCATAAGGACCGGGCAATAAGGTGGTAAAGTCTAATATCTTTAAACCCAAAAGCGGACCGGACATTGAATAGACACCTTTAACTGTTTGGGGTTTTCCTAAATAATAAACAGGGATGACTTAGTTTGTGACGATAAGAATCCAGGATTCAAAATACGGAATTATAAATTCAGATCGTATAATTGATTTATTCTAAATACTGTCTACCGGATTCCAGCTTCTAAAATTCTTTGAAAAGGGATTATGTTATAATCCCCAATTTCTTTTCCAGGAGGGTCAGGTTTTTCCGGTCCCCTAAGGCGACCAATATATCCCCAACCTGGATCTTGGCCTGGGAAGAAGGATTGAAAATCATTTCCCCTGATTTTTTCTTGATAGCCACCACGATCAGGTCATAATTTTTACGGATGTCCGATTCCATCAAGGTCA
Organism: uncultured delta proteobacterium; assembly: GCA_963802945.1. Taxonomy (GTDB): domain Bacteria; phylum Desulfobacterota; class RBG-13-43-22; order RBG-13-43-22; family RBG-13-43-22; genus RBG-13-43-22. Next base: position 236,624 of record CAWDKY010000029.1, on the reverse strand, counting down.
GGTTTTTGATTTCGGATTGTTCCCCCACAGTCAATTCTTCCATCTGGAGGTCCAGATTGTGATTGTGCATGGCCAGTTCAATAAAATCAATGACCGTGGGGCGCAGGATTCTATTGGCCATGATGCGGGCCCCGATTTCATAAGGTGAGATCACCTTGTCGGCTCCGGCCCGGGTTAATTTTGTTATGGAAGATTCTTCCGCCGCTCGGGCCAAAATAAATAAATCAGGGTTCAGTCCGCGAGCCGTCAAAGAGATATAAACATTATCCGCATCGGAAGAAACTGCAGCCACCAGCCCCTTGGCCCGTACAATACCTGCCTTGAGTAGATTCTCTTCCGATGTGGCCTCCCCTATGACATATAGCATTTTCTTTTCTTGAAAGATGGGGATAGTATCGAGGTCCTTTTCAATAACGACCACTTCTATCGGTTTCTCCGTCAAAAGCTGGCTTACGGTCCGGCCGATGCGGCCGAAACCGCAAATAATATAGTGTCCGCTGATTTGGCTGATCTGTTTTTCCAACTTTCTCCTCCCGAAAATATCTTTTATGGTTCCTTCCACCATCATCCTGGCTAAACTACCCAGAAAATAAAACATAAATCCCACCCCGGAGAAGATCAGAAACATAGTAAAAATTCTCCCGCCTCGGCTTAAAGGGTGGACTTCCTGAAAACCCACAGTGGTAATAGTGATGACCGTCATATATAAGGCTTCCAGGCCATCCCAGCCTTCGATGACCATAAACCCGATACAACCCCCAATAAGTATTAAGGAAAAAATAATTAGGTCGAAAATGAAACGGGTAGTGAACCGCATTTACCCTAAAAATAAGTTAAGGAATGAGAGAGATTGATTTTTTTGGGAACCGACAACTTCTATGGAGACCTGGGTCGAACCAGGAGGCAGAGCCGGAAAAAGGATCATAAAAGGAAGCGTTTTACCTGGTAAGACCCGGACATTGCTGGAAAACCGTTCGGGTTGGGTTGAACGTAGCCGGTCGATTTCTTCAAAAGAAAGGGTTTCCAATTCTTCGGGGGTCAAAGTCCAGCCGGCAAAGACTTCACGAGAGAGAGCTACTTTATTTTCGGCTGTTTTCAGTGCGCCTCGGATCCTGATCCTTTGTCGGATAGTTGGATAGCCGTTTTTGATCTCCCCCTCGATGACAAAAAACCGGCCTATTTTTTCATTCTCTTTAAAATATTTTTTGACATTGATCAGACTTATTTTTTGGATTCCATCAGGATCCGCCGGAAGAAAAAAAACCTTTGACCAGGTATCGCCCATACTCCAACTGGGATGCAGATATTGAATATAGAAAAAGCGGGCAGCTATGGCAACCAAAAGGATTATTCCAACGGTTATCAAAGTCCAAAGGGTTTTCCGGACCGGTCGCATTTGCCTGGCCACCAATCCTTCTTCATCTCCAATCTCCAGGAAAGGCTCCTGGTCCGGAGTTGATTTCTGGGAATCAAGGGCTTCTGAAAGAGAAGGGGGTTCAGCCCAAAAAATATGACCGCACCGACTGCAACGGACCTTGGACCCAAAGGGTTCAATATGTTTTTGATCTAACTGATAAGCCGTAGAACACTTTTCACAGCGGATAATCAAGCAGGCCTCCTTAACCAATCGAAAAAAACAAAGGATTAAAAATGAAGGTGATAAAGCCCCGGGAGGTGGCGATATTGTTCATCAAAGTCCAGCCCGTAGCCCACAATAAATCCTTTGGGAACGGAAAATCCGCAATAATCAATGGTGATCGGAACTTCCCGTCGTTCACTCTTGTCAACCAAGGCACAAATCCGCACGGATTTTGGGTTTTCTTTTTTCAGGAACTCTTGAAGGAATTTCAAAGTCATTCCGCTGTCGACAATGTCTTCAACCACCAGAATATGTTTGTCTCTAATCGGGAGTTCAATGGCTTTGGTGAATCGGATTTTCCCCTGACTTTTACTCCCACTGCCATAGCTGGCCAGGCGGACAAAATCCATCTTAACGGGGATGGAGAGATTTCTGGCCAGGTCGGACATGAACACAAAGGCTCCTTTTAAAACTCCGATCAAGATCAATTCCTCTTTTTTATAATCTTTTGAAATAGAGCGGGCGAGTTCTTTGACCCTTTTCTGGATCTCCCGCTGGGAATATAGGCGTTCTTTATTGGCTGGAAATGGCATCGCTTTTATTCCTTTCTTGTGGAAATATAGTCCAAAGATTTAAAAAAGTCAATCATCACTGTTCGTTTTTTCTTGAAATGTAATAGTTTTCCCCTTATATATAAAGCAAAATTTGCCAGGAGAAAACTTTTATGACCCCCAAGGCCTTTTTATTTCCCGGACAAAGTTCCCAGTATGTCGGAATGGGTAAAGAACTTTATGACCAAAGCCCTGCGGCCAGGGAATTTTTTGAAAAAGCGGATGAGATAACCCGGATGCCGTTGAAAGCATTATGTTTTGAGGGGCCTTTGGAAGACCTGACTTTGACCGTCAATTTACAGCCGGCCATTACTACCGTCAATCTGGCTGTTTTGGCCTGTTTGGAAGAAAAAGGGGTGAAGTCGGAGGTAGTGGCCGGCCATAGTCTGGGAGAATATTCAGCCCTTTATGCCGCCGGGGTGCTTGGTCTGGAGGATACCTTGAGGCTGGTTAAGGTTCGGGGAGTCCTGATGAATCAGGCGTCCCAGAAATACCCTGGGGCCATGGCAGCCGTTATGGGGTTGTCTTCTGAAACTCTGGAAACCATCCTATTAAAACTGAAACAGGAGGGGGCCATTGGCGCTGCCAACTATAATACACCGGAGCAAACTGTTATTTCGGGGACCAAAGAGTTGGTTGAAAAAGCTTCCCAACAGGTGTCTCAAGCCGGCGGTAAGGCTATTCCTCTGGCGGTCAGCGGAGCCTGGCACAGCCCTTTGATGAAGGAGGCTATGGATGCCTTTAAGAACATGCTGGACTCCATTCCATTTAATCCTCCCCGGTGCAGCCTGTTCTTAAATGTGACCGGAAAATCTGAAAACGATCCGAAAAAAATAAAAGAAATCATGGGACAACAGATCGGACAGCCGGTCCGCTGGAAGGAACTGGTCAACAACCTGATGGCCCAGGGGGTATCCCGCTTTGTTGAAGTGGGTCCCAAGAAAGTCCTCATCGGTTTGATTCGAAAATGTCTGCCCAGGGATTATGCCTATCAGGCTTATAATGTCGAAGACCTGAAGTCCTTGGATGCCTTTTTGACTGCCGAAAAAGGTTAAGGGGGACCATGTTTAAAAACGGTTGGCTGTGGATCCATTTTTATAAAAAACAAATAGGGAAGATCTCTTGCCTTTGGAAACAAGGAGCTTCAATTCAATATAGGAAATAGCTATGCCGAAAGTAGCCTTTCAAGAAGAACGATGCAAGGGGTGCGGGCTTTGTGTTCTGGCCTGCCCGAAAAAAAGTATCATCATCAGTGATAAGCTGAACAATCAGGGTTATACCGTGGCTTGTATAACTTCGGATGCGCAATGTACCGGATGTGCACTCTGTGCCGAGATGTGCCCTGATGTGGTCATCGAAGTCTGGAAGTGAAGGTTAAACAGGTTGGTCGAAAACGCCCATCTCTCCCGCTTTGAGCGGGATCGGCCTAATTCCTCCTCATTCAGCGAATTTCAAAGCCTTCCTCTTGCCTTGAAATGAGGACACCTTGCACCGGAACCGTTTAATCGGCTTGAAGAGATTTTGGTTTAAAAAGATAAAGGAGTTGTTATGTCAAACCCCAAAATTGAATTAGTGAATGGAAACGAGGCCATTGCCAGGGGGGCCATAGCCGCCGGCTGTAAATTTTATTTCGGATATCCCATCACACCCCAAAATGAAATCCCGGAATATTTGTCCAAACACCTGCCGGAAGTGGGTGGGGTTTTTATTCAGGCCGAAAGTGAAATCGCCTCTATCAATATGCTCTTGGGTGTGGGGGCCACCGGAGGCAGGGCTATGACCTCTTCTTCCAGTCCGGGGATTTCCTTAAAACAGGAAGGGATATCCTACTTGGCCGGGTCTGAGATCCCGGGGGTCATCGTCAACATGAGCCGCAGCGGTCCCGGCTTGGGCGGGATTTCGCCCTCTCAGGGGGATTATTTTCAGGCCACCCGGGGCGGAGGACATGGGGATTACCGGACAATCGTTCTGGCCCCATTTTCCATCCAGGAAAATTATGACCTGACCATATTGGCCTTTGATCTGGCCGAAAAATACCGAAATCCGGTGGTGATCCTGGGGGATGCCCTGTTGGGACAAATGAAAGAGCCTATTGTCATGCGAACCCATAAACCCGAGAAATTCGACAGGTCCTGGATATTGACCGGGGCCAAGGGCAGAAAACCCAGATTTTTAAAAAGCCTTTATTTGAATGAAGGGGATTTGACCGAGCACAACTGGAAGCTTTTCAAAAAGTATCAGCAGATGAAGGCTGAGATACTCTATGATACCTATCAGATCGAAGATGCCGATATGATCGTGGTTTCTTTTGGATCTGTGGCCCGCATCATTAAATCTTCCATTAAAATGGCCAGGGACCAGGGCATGAAGGTCGGACTTTTTCGTCCCAAGACCCTTTACCCTTATCCGGAAGACGCCTTGAAACAGCTGTCCCAAAGGATTAATCAGTTTTTTGTGGTCGAACTCAATACCGGCCAGATGGTTGAGGATGTAAAGTTGTCGGTGGATAAAGGGGCCGGGGTGGATTTTTATGGCCGGCCGCCCGGTTCGATTCCAACGCCCAATGAATTGTTTGATGAGATCAAGAAAGTGTATCGGTGAACAATATGAAGCAGGTATTTCAACGTCCAAAGTGTTTAATCGATGTGCCTTTTCATTTTTGCCCCGGATGTCATCATGGGATCATCCATCGTCTGGTGGCTGAATGTATCGATGCTTATGATCTGCAGGAAAAAACCATCTGCGCCGCTTCGGTGGGCTGTTCGGTTTTTATGTATGATTATTTTGCAGTGGATGTCTGTGAGTCCCCTCATGGACGGGCAGCAGCCGTGGCCACGGGGATCAAAAGGGCCTTGCCGGATAACTTTGTCTTTACTTACCAGGGGGACGGAGACCTGGCCGCACTGGGCATTGCCGAAGGCATCCATACCGCCCATCGGGGAGAAAATATTACCATCATTTTTGTCAACAATACCGTTTATGGGATGACCGGAGGACAGATGGCCCCGACCACGATGTTGGGACAGACGACCACCACTTCCCCTTTCGGCCGGGAAGTCATGAGGGAAGGATATCCGGTCCGAATGGCTGAACTTCTAGCGGGGATCGATGGAACGTCCTTTTCCGCCCGGGCCGCGGTCAACACACCCAGGAATCTCATGCAGGCCAAAAAAATGCTGAAAAAAGCCTTTGAGGTTCAGATTCGGAAAGAAGGCTTTTCCTTTGTGGAATTTCTATCGGCCTGTCCCACCAACTGGAAGATGACCCCGGAACAGGCCTGCCAGCGGGTCCACGATGAAATGATCCCCTATTATCCGTTGGGAATTTTTAAGGAAAAACAGCTAGGAAGCAATTAGCGATCAGCAGTCAGCGAGTTGGCCATTTGAAAAATTTTAATGAACTGGAATATCATCTATGATGAAACCGTAAAAAGTCGTCACCCCGGTGAAAATCGAGGTCCAGGAAAATTGTAACTAATTGTTAATTCTGGATTCCGGCTTTCGCCGGAATGACACCAAGGGACATATCCCGCTTTTAACGAAGCCGTCATCTATTACTTGCTCATGATTTGGGTTTTTAACTAACTTGGATTATAACGAACTGAACCAAGAATTAATTGAAGTAAAAAAGATATTATCTTCATTTATTAAAAAGCTGAAAGCTGATTGCTAGCAGCTAACAGCCTCAGGAGTTTAATCATGTATTTCGATGTTATCTTCGCCGGTTTTGGAGGACAGGGGGTTCTGTTGCTCGGCAACCTGCTGACTTATGCGGCCATGGAAGAAGGCCGTCATGTCACCTATATGCCCGTATATGGCGTGGAGATGCGCGGGGAACGGCCAATTGTACGGTGGTTATATCCGATGAAGAGATCGGTTCCCCGGTCATTCATCACCCAATAACCGAGGTGATCATGAATAAGCCGTCTTTATTGAGGTTCGGGCCGATGGTCCAGCCTGGTGGATGGCTTTTTGTTAACTCTTCCTTGATTGACGTCCAGGATTTTGAAAAACCGGATGCCAAGATGATTATGGTGCCAACCATCGAGCTGGCCGCCCAGGTCGGAGATCAGCGATTGGCCAATATGGCCATGATGGGGGCCATGATCGAAGAAACCAAGGCTATCTCACAGGAGGCCGTGGTGAAAGCCTTCAAGCGGGTCATGGATAAGCGTTACCACAAGATGATTCCCATCAATACGGCCGCACTGGAGGAAGGGGCCAGGTTTATCCGGGAAGGAAAGCTGTAAAGACAAACCGTGAAGGTCTCCCGGCGTTTTTCTTCTATCTTTTCGGATTCAAGGAAGACGGTGTTTCGAAATCTTTACTTTTTAATACTGTTCGGGGTCATTCACTTTAAGAGATGAATTTAGAATGCCCAGTTTCTGAGGTATTGATTTGATAATCTTAGTCTATATGCAGAATTAAAATTGGGGGAAGCACGGGTTTCATTGCCTTTTCGAAGAGATCATTAATCTATTAATGTGCAGCCTCCCCCTCCTCCCTTAATCCTCCCTATCAAGGAAATACGAAACAAGGAAGGAGATAAGGAATGATCTTATTAATTTCCAGGGAATGCAAGGTAGAGGCCTCCCATGAAAAAATCGATTTTCTTATTTGCCTTGCCCTCTTGCTTTATTAACGAGGCGCTCTAAGCGAGGCAAAAAACATGAGACTTGACAGAATCTCTGATTGCTTCCATAATAGATAATAAATTTAAAAGATATTTATTACTCAACCCATAAAGTGCAAAGGGGAAAAGTATCTTTGAAGTCTGAATGTTTGTATCGCTAGATGAAAGCGGGGTGATGATTTGGCAAAACATAAAAAAATTGAAAGAGTCAGAGAAATTGAACGGAGACGACAGCGCAGAGAAAAACGAAAAAAGTTAGCCGCCAAAACGATCAGAGAAGCAACGACCGCCCCTCAAGCCTGATACCTGAAGGCTGAGAGGAGGGAGGGGGAAAAACCGTCCTTCGTCATTCTTTCATTCCTAAATCCGGAATCCGAGGTTATCCATCATTCCTCACTTACCGTCTGCTCATACGATTCTTCAATCGTTTTTACCAAACGCGTCAGCAGAGAATTAACAGGCACCGGAATCCCAAAACGCTGACCTTCACGCATAATCACTCCGTTGATAAAATCAATTTCCGTCCTTTTCTTTTTTAGGACATCCTGGAGCATGGAAGAAATATTGGCACTGGTGAATTGACAGACTTTTTTGACCTGGGCGGAAGGATCGGCATAGATGAATTCAATCCCTTTCTTTTTTCCAATCCGGATACCCTCTTGAACGGCCTCATCCAAGATTTCCTTCGCACCCGGAGAATCAATCAGTTTCCCATTCGGCAAACGAGTCAGGGCCGTCAGGGCATTGATCCCGACATTGATCAACAGTTTGCTCCAGATCAGGTTTTCAACCTTGGACACCAGTTGGGTGACAAAACCGGCTTTGGTCAACAGCGATTTAATTTTTTTTAATTGAGGGTCTTGAGACGGATCACCTTCGCCTTTCGAGAATCCATACCCGATAAAGGTATCCCCCTGCCCGGCGTGGCGCACCCGACCCGAGCCCAGTTCGGTAGCCCCGTGTGAGGTAATTCCGCCGATAATTTTTTCTTTGGGAAGATATTCACCCAGGGTTTCCACATTGCCCACACCGTTTTGGAGGGTCAAAACATAAGCATTCGAACCAATGCCTTGAAGGACTTGGGCCACAATTTGGGTATCATAGGCCTTGACACAGACTAGTATCAATTCTGTCGGCAACAGATCCACAGGGTTTAATGTGGCTGGGACTTTGACTTGAAAAGATCCCTGGATCCCTTCTATGATCAAACCCCGGTGGTTGATGATTTCGACCCGCTCCGGGATGATATCTAACAGGATACATTCGTTACCGGCAAGAGCTATCTTCCCAGCCAAAAGACAACCCATGGCCCCTGGACCGACAACAGCGGTTTTCATTGTTTTTACTCCGTTATTTTTTTACAGATATAAGACTTTTTGAAGGCCCCAAGTATTAAATCCAAACGGCATCTTCCCCTTTTTTATTCACCTTAATTCGACTCAATTCCTTGGCTTCCATAACAAAGGAATGTTCCGGTCCTGGAAATTTTCCTGCCTCTACGTCTTTTTTATAGGCCTCAACCGCTTCTTTAATCATGGGGAATAATTTAATGTATTGTTTAACAAATTTTGGCGTAAATCTTTCAAACATCCCTAACAGATCGTTGGTGACCAAAACTTGGCCGTCACATTCCAGGCCGGCACCGATTCCTATGGTGGGAATTCTTAAGGATTTGGAAATCAAACCGGCCAGCTTATCGGGAATACATTCCAAAACGATGGAATTAGCCCCGGCCTCTTCCAGGGCCAAGGCAGAATCCAGCAGACGCTGGGCCGAGGCCGCATCCTTTCCCTGGACTTTGAAACCCCCTAATTGACCTGCGGTCTGAGGGGTCAGTCCGATATGAGCCATAACAGGAATTCCGGCCAGAACAATAGCTCTGACGGTTTCGGCCACCTCCAGTCCACCTTCCAATTTCACCGCATCACACCCGGCCTCTTTCAAAAACCTTCCGGCATTTCTGATGGCCTCTTCCTTGGAGATGTTATAAGACATAAATGGCATGTCTCCTATCATATAGGCATAGCTCAACCCTCTACGGACGGCCTTGCAGTGATGAATCATCTCCTCCATGGTTACCGGTACAGTAGAATCATATCCTAAAACCACCATACCTAGCGTATCACCAACAAGAATCATATCTATTCCCACCTGATCAATAAAAGAGGCTATAGCAAAATCATAGGCGGTCAACATGGTTATTTTTTTTCCTTCTTTCTTTTTGGCCAGTAAATCTTGAATCATCACCTTTTTTCTTTCCATAACTCCCTCCTTCTTCAATTCGTAACACCGTTTTATTTTCGAAGTTCTCCTTTGGGGGTCGTTTAAAAAAAAGCCCCCGGACATAGTCCAGGGGTCTTCTAAATTCCGATTCCCCGTCCCAGTCCAACACTTGGATCCAAGCGGTTAAAAGCTGTTTTGAATTTCGGGTTATCTGTTTTGTGTTAAAACGATTAAAACTCGGAACCCGCAATCCGTAACTTAATTTATTTCCCAGCGGACAACTTGGCGGCTTTGACCGTATTTTTCATCAACATGGTGATGGTCATTGGTCCCACTCCGCCAGGCACCGGGGTAATTAACCCGGCCTTCTCCTTTACCTTTTCAAAATCAACATCTCCGGCCAGAATAGCCTTCCCTGATTCACTCATCCCGATTCTGGTAACACCCACGTCAATAACCGCAGCTCCTTCTTTTATCCAGTCGGCTTTGACATAGTTGACTACACCGGCAGCCACAACCAGGATATCGGCGCGTCGGCAGTGTTCGATGATTTTTTCCTGGGGCGTACCGGTATGAACGATGGTCACCGTGCAATTGGCCCCTTCTTTTTTCTGCAGCATGATATTGGCCAAGGGTTTCCCAACCAGATTGGAACGTCCCACAATTACCAACTCGGCCCCTTTGGTTTTGACGCCGGAACGAACCAAAAGCTCTTGGATCCCAGCCGGTGTACAGGGCAGATAATCGGCCTCTCCGGTTAGCAATTTTCCTAGACTGGTCGGATGACATCCATCCACATCTTTTTTAGGATCAATGGCATAGAGAATTTTGGTCTCGTTAATAGTTCGAGGAAGGGGCAACTGAACCAGAATCCCGTGAATTTTCGTATTGTTATTATATTGGCCGATCAGGGTCAACAAGGCTTCTTCGCTGATATCCGCCGGTTGGTTGTCCTGAATGGAATAGAACCCTAATTCCTTGGCCGTCTTTTGCTTCCCGGTCACATAACTGACCGAGGCCGGATCTTCCCCTACTAGGATGGTCACCAATCCGGGAATAATCCCCGTTTGGATCTTTTGACTCTCTACTTCCTGTTTCAGCTCTTCCCGGATTTGTTTGGCTACCTCAGTCCCGCTGATGATCCTTGCTGCCAAAGAGATCTCCTTTTCAATCTAAATCAATGGACTTTACCAAAAGCCGATATCAAAAACTCGGCAAAATTTGCAAATTTTTTTTGAGCTTCCTGGTAAAAGAAAAAGATTCCTTGTTTATTTTTAGTATTTTTTGGTAGAGGCGTCAATAAAAATATAATTTACTCTCGGACTCAAATATGTTATTTATTAACTATGCATATTTTTTTACTTAAGTGGTTCATCAATGCCCTGGCCATTTTAATCACAACTTATCTGGTTAAGGGAATTGAAGCTTCAGGCCCGGCGGCAATCCTCATGGCCGCCCTGCTGCTCGGTATCTTGAATGCCCTTATACGCCCCATATTGATCATTCTAACCTTGCCGATCAACATCCTTACCTTAGGACTTTTTACCTTTATCATCAACGGGGCCATGCTCTGGTTCGTTTCCTTCATGATAAAAGGATTTGTGATTCAAGGTTTTTGGGCTGCGGTAATCGGAGCACTGATTATCAGTATTGTCAGTTGGCTTATTAATTGGTTGATACGTTAACCCTAAAAAAGAGGCCTGAGGCCTGATACACGATACATGATCCAAGATTCAGAAGGTGGGTCGTAAACTTTTTTTATCATGCATCATGCATTATTCTTCCGGCCTCCGGCATCTTTTATCCATCATCTTCAAGAGGACTCATGGCCCAAATAGACGCTTTTTTTAAATTAATGCATGACCAAGGAGCTTCAGACCTTCATTTGTCTTCTGGCTCCCAGCCGATCCTTCGAATCCGGGGAGAATTGGAACGGATCAAATATAGTGTCCTGGAGAATGACGATCTAAAAGCCCTCCTCTATGAAATTACCCCAGAGGAAAAAATCAAACAATTTGAAGAGACAGGGGACTTGGATTTCGCTTATGAAATCCCCGGATTAGCCAGATACAGAGCCAACTTCTTCCGCCAACTTTATGGGGTGGGTGCGGTCTTTCGGGAAATTCCAAGTAAAATCGCTACCGTAGAGGAACTGGGACTCCCTAAGGTCATCAAGCGATTGGCCTTGCTGCCCAAAGGATTAATCCTAGTCACCGGTCCAACTGGAAGCGGAAAATCAACTACTCTAGCGGCTGTGGTCGACCATGCCAACCGTTCCCGTAAGGACCATATTTTAACTATAGAAGACCCTATTGAATTTGTGCATCCCAATATTAACTGCACGATCAATCATCGAGAAATCGGGCGTCATACCCGATCTTTTGCCACAGCCCTCAGAGGGGCCTTGAGGGAAGACCCGGACATTATTCTAGTTGGGGAAATGAGAGACCTGGAAACGGTTTCTCTGGCCATTGAAGCGGCGGAAACCGGCCATCTGGTCTTTGCCACCTTACATACCATAAGTGCCTCCAAGACCGTTGATCGGATTATTGAAGTCTTTCCGGCTGATCAGCAGTCCCAGATTCGGGCTACGTTGGCCGATGCTCTGCGAGCCGTTATCTCCCAGACCCTCTTCAAAAGAATCGACCAAAAAGGTCGGGTAGCCGCGTTAGAAATCCTGATCGCCACCTATGCTGTACGTAATTTGATCCGTGAAGGGAAAACATATCAAATTCCATCGGTTATTCAAACAGGGAAAAAATACGGCATGCAATCTTTGGATGATGCTATTTTCAATTATTTAAAAAAAGGGTGGATTTCCGGAGAAGAAGCCTATAATAAATGTATTGACAAAGAAAAATTCAAATCCTATGCGAAAGATTTAAGCACCGACTTTACGGAAGTATAATCGGAGAGCCATGAGGTAAAAAGAACGAGGAACAGAGGTTCGTCCTTCTTTCGTCCTTTAGCCATCGTGCATCCTGTATCGGGCATCGTAGTTAAGGAATACCAATCCCATGCGTCTTGCAGAACTTGATTTCATTCTATCCAAGATTGTAGAAAATTACCCCCAGATATCGGATATCAACTTAACGGTTGGGCGTCCATTCCAGGTGGAAGTCTACGGCAAACTCGTGCCGGTTCAATTGCATTTATCAACTCAAGTCTTAACCCCTTTTCAAACTGAAGTTATAGCCTTGAATCTTCTGCGTTCGGACCGACAAAAAATTGAAACCCTGCTTAAAGAAGGTTCTTGCGACCTTTCTCACGCCATCCACGATAAAGTGCGCTTCCGGGTCAGTATTTTTTCACAAAAAAATAATTACAGTATTGTTATGCGCAAACTTCCGGTCGAAACTCCCACGATTGAGAAATTAAGCCTTCCTTTGGTTTTTAAAAAAATGGCCCGCGAGAAAAACGGAATTATCCTTTTTACCGGTGCGACTGGAGCTGGAAAAACCACTTCCTTGGGGGCCATACTCGACGAAATCAATGAAAATGAGCCGGTGCATGTTATCACTCTGGAAGATCCCGTGGAACTGGTTCATTCCCACAAAAAGGCTACTTTTAATCAACGGGAATTAGGTACTGATTTTGACACGTTTGCCCATGGACTGCGGGCGGCCTTGCGGCAGGCACCCAAGGTCATCCTGGTGGGAGAAATCAGAGACCGAGAGACCATGGAAATCGCTTTAAACGCCGCCGAAACCGGTCATCTGGTTCTCAGCACCCTTCATACGATCGATGCCACTCAGACCTTGAACCGTATTTTAGGTTTTTTCGACCAGGAGGAGGAAAGGCAGATTCGGATCCGTCTGTCCGGCGCCCTTCGTTGGATAGTCAGCCAAAAACTCCTGCCTCGGATCGATCTGGGTCGTGTGGCTGTTTTTGAAGTCATGATCAATAATCTTCGGGTTCAAGATCTCATCTTGCACGGAGAATCGGAAGATAAAACCTTTTATGAAATTATGAAGACCAGCCAGCCCTTTGGATGTCAAACCTTTGATCAAGATATTCTTTCTAAATTTAATCAAAATCTTATTTCCGAAGAAACGGCTGTACTCTATGCCTCAAGGCGGGCCATCACCCAAAGGGGTATTGATCAGATTAAAAGCCGTCGAGGTGAAAAAACAACCGATATCGAAGATCTTGCCTTGGATCAGGAATATCGAAAATAATTTTCACGAATCAGGAAGAATAACTTCATGGGCCTATTATGGACAGCATCTGAAAATAACCCTTTGTCCGATCGAACGGTATTAATCGCTGGTCAATCCCCAGGGGTTGAACCTTTGGTCAATGCCATCCGTAAAGAAGGAGGACACCCTTTATTAGTCAACAAAGTGGAGGAGGTGCTTCCTGTCCTTCAATTTGAACAACCTGAATTTTTTATACTGGCAGAGGATTTTGGTAGCAAAAATTCCCAACCAAACCCCTTGCTGGAATATATTCAAAATATGCCCACGAGCCAAAGAAGAGAAACTTTTGTGGTCTGGGTCGGCACAAATATCAAATCCGGAGACATGTTGTCCGCCTTTTCTTATAGCGTCAATTTAGTAATTCACCCCGACCAATTGCCGGAAATCACCAAACAAATAAAAAAATCATGGTCCCTTTGGAGGGATCTATACCTGGTTTTTATTCAGACCCGCCTCCAAATTTTCAGATATTAAATTTAACGAACTCAACCCAAGCCGATGACTTGAGGGTTCAAGTATCAAAAATGGCTTTTTTACTAACCCCTTAAATCGATTAGTCCTTAACCTTAAAATGAACTACAGCAATCCATGAATATAAAAGCCCAACAAAAACAATTGCGGTTACAGAATTGCCTCGAGACCATTCTGGAAGTGCATGCGTTTATGGGAGGACAGGCTATCCATCTGGATATCTTTCAACAACTGGAAAATTTGAAAGAATTGATCGCTGACTTTCAACCCGATCTTCTCAACGACCGGGATCTGGAAAAAATTGAAAAATCCACCAATCACCTCCTTCGGGAATTGGCTAAAATTTTCCATATGAAAAAATTAGGCAAGATCCATAACGGTTATTACCACTAACGATTTCTGATTTCGGATTACAGATTGTGGATTGAAAAACGAGGGATGAAAAGAAAAGGTTTATAAGTTGACCAATCTCGGATACAAGAGGCCCCCTGCCGGATGGATATAGAGGCTTTCATCCGGCATCCGGTATCGGGTCTCTGGAATCGAATTCTCGAGTTCATGATTTCACAATCCGCATTCTTCAATCCCATCGGGTCTGATAACTGCAAGCTTGGTCAGCCTCCGTCATAATCGTATTTAAGCGATTTTCTAACTCCAACCGCAATGCTTCCATTTCCGATTCGGTGCACTCTTCAGGAACCATCATTGGGGAACCATAGGCAATAACCACCTCGCTAAAAGGCCAGGGAATCAGGGTCTTATCCCAGGTTTTTTCAAGGGTGATGGTTCGTCGAGCCGACCAGATGACAGGAAGCAAGGGAAGGCCGGTCTTTTTAGCCAAAAAAAGGAGACCTTTTTTGGCCTTAAAACGAGGTCCTTGGGGGCCATCCAAAACTGTGGAACATATCCGCTTCCCTTCTTGAATAGATCGGATCATTTGGATCAAACCCCTCTCTCCCCCACGGGTGGATGACCCTCTGACCGGAATAACGCCGCATTTCTGGGCAAAACGGGCCATATATTCCCCATCCGGACTTTGGCTGAACATCATCATGGGGTGAAACGGACCGTAATAGTAGCAGAAAAAAATGGAGGCCCGGTGCCAGGTGACGCCTATGAATTGCCGGGTACCCAGTAAAAACTCTTTGTGAAACTCATCGTGCAGGATCCTTGGGCGGCAGGTACCGAACCAGGCTTTTATGAAAACGGTGGCCAAAGCAATTAGGGCACCCGTACTCCATTGCTTTAACAAGTTCAGGCCCATAAACGGTCTAATGATCCCCCTTGGGGAAAGGGATTTTGTAAAATTCCACACCCTCTTCTTTTAATAATTTTTCCTCATCAGCCGTCGAAGTCCCCCGGATATTACGTTGATCGGCAACCCCATAGTGTATTTTCAAGGCCTCTTTAGAAAAATCGGTCCCTACTTCTTCAAAGTTCTCTTCAACATATTTATAAAATTGCTGTAATTTAACGATAAGGGGATTCGTCTCTTCTTCCTTATTGAAGTTTCGTGAATGTCGTTTAATGGCCACAGGTGACAGGGCCTGGCTGATTCGATTATCTTCACAAACCGGGCAGCGGATTTCACCGGCCCCCTTTTGTCGATAAAAGGCCTCCGAATTGGCAAACCAGCCTTCGAAAAAATGCTCATTGGCGCATTGTAAATCAAGGACCATCATAAAAATTTTTACCTAAGTTTAGTTTGAATATTCATCTCTAATCATTTTATTAATCGGGTCTTCTTAAGACAATCTTTAGAACCCCGAAGTCAGAAGACAGAAGTCAATGTGAAAACTTTAAATCTTTTTACGGGTCATCCCAATTCTGTTAACTACCTTCTAACTCATTAAATGAACCTCCCCGCAGCAAGCTGCAGGGTATCAAATGGTAATTCTTCTTTGATCGAGAAACCAAAGGTTTCTCGAACTCATCCTTTTTGGTGCCCTGTAGCAAGCTACGGTGAATTACAAGTTAAATAATTTCAAATAGTTTTCGCTAAATCTTCCCTTCCAACTTTAAGTCCCTCAACACCAGCCGAATATCCATCCCTTTTTCTTTTAAACCCTGAAGGCCGTAATTCATATTGGCCTCCAGGATCATCCATCCCCTATCGAAAGTATGGCACAAATCCAGTCCTACGTCATTAAAATTACACCTCTGGGTCACATGTTCGGCAAAAATCAAGGCCTCATCCGGAACAACATCAAATCGGATGGAAGCTCCTTGGGCCAGATTATTCCGGAACTCTCCCTCTGGGGCAATTTTCCAATAAGCTAAAATGATCTGATGATTAATAAGGATCACGCGCAGATCTCGATCCAGAGGAAGATATTCCTGAACATAAGCCACCGGGGATCGATGCAGATAACGTCTCAATTCTTCATCGTTATGGATCAGAAAAACTCCCTGCCCCATGGAGGATCCACGGGGAATCTTGGCGATGAAAGGAAAGGAAAAATCGTTTTTGATCCTTTTTTTTTGGCGCCCGAAATACACCTGGGTTCGAGGATGAGGAATTCGTAAAAATTGAAACAGGGCGGTCTGTTTGATCTTGTCGCCTGAATAAACATAGGTTTCACGGCTGGGGAAAATTTTTTTTCCCATGGTAATAAACAGATCCACATAAAGCTGTGTCGGATAATAGACCTTTTCGGCTTCCCTTATTTGCTGTTTCTCCTCCGGACTAAAATCGGAAAAATTGGGCCGGGCCTGAATAATCGCCACGTCCGGACATTCTTTAAACCGATAGCTGAAGGCGATCAAAGATCCGTTCAATAGGTCACTTCCAAAAAATATTTTTTTCTTCGATAAAAGACAAAAGCATCCCTGCTTCCTATAAGCAATAGCCTTTTAGCTATCCACTAGGATCGAAATCGGAATTACCGAATAACCGAACGACGAGGATAATATCCGGCCTTAACCGTGGCATTAGGCCCCACAATACATTTCGGCCCTAACAATGTTCCGGGATTGGTGACGGAATTGCACCCGGTCTCGGTATGATCCCCCAGAACTGCACCAAATTTCCTGAGGCCAGTGTCATATATTTTTTTATTGGTACTCTTCACCTTGATGGTACTATTAACCACTTTAAGATTGGCCAGTTTGGTGCCGGCCCCCAGATTGCAGTCTTTTCCCACAAGGCTGTCTCCGATGTAAGCGAAATGACCGGCCTTGGCCCCGTCCAGCATAACCGAATTTTTCATTTCAGTCACATGGCCCACGACACAACGATCTCCCACCAAGCAACCGCCTCGCAGATAAGCCCCCTGGCGTACCTCGGTTTGTCGACCAATAAAGGCCGGACTTTGGATATAAGCCCCCGTTTCTACCACCGTCCCCTGGCCTACAAAAATAGCTTTTCCAACCAGGGTAACCCCGGCAAAGAATACAATGGCATCTTTCAGTTCCTGGTTTTCATAAAAAACCTTAAATTGTCCTTTGGTGGCATCTCCGGGGATAATGGAGAAGCCCTTTTCCAAAACCCGCCCTTGGTGCAAAATAATCATCCGGGTTAAAAACGATCCTTCAGGGAAAACGCCTTCCAAATTGGAACGAATCCTGGATTGCAAATAGGGGTTTATCCTCGGCACAACTTCCCAGATCTGCTCAACGCCGGAGAAAAGTTCTTGATGTTCCCAATCCGAAAAATCGAAAAAACTTTTTGGCTCAAACATTATCATTTCCTCTGTTCCCAACAAATTGAATCCAAACCCATGATCCTCAAGGGCCTACCAGAGAGTCCTCACCGGCACCCCATGGTCTTTTAAATAGTCCTTGATTTGCCGGATGGTATAGGTCCCATAATGGGTCATAGAGGCGATCAGGGCGGCATCTGCCTTCCCTTGCCCAAGAACCTGACAAATATCTTCTGGGGAGCCGGCCCCGCCGGAAGCAATGACGGGTATGGAAACAGCATCAGAAATCAAGGCGGTCAAGGCCATTTCATAGCCTTTTTGGGTACCATCGGCATCAATGGAATTTAAACAAATTTCACCGGCCCCCAGCCGCTCAGTCTCTTTGGCCCACCATAAGGCATCAATACCGGTAAACGTCCGACCTCCATGAATGACTATTTCATAGCCCGAAGAAAGGGAGGCCTTGGCCGGTACTTTCTTCACATCCATCCCCAATACAATGCATTGCCCGCCAAAGGCCTGGGCCCCCTCCTGGATCAAGGCTGGATTTTTTACCGCCGCCGAATTAATGCTGACCTTTTCCGCACCGGCCAGAAGGACCTGCCGCATATCTTCTAGGCAGGAAATTCCTCCGCCCACGGAAAAAGGTATAAATATTTCCTCAGCCACGCGCCGAACCACTTCGATCATAATCCCCCTTTTTTCCGCTGAGGCCGTGATATCGTAGAAAACCAGTTCATCGGCCCCTGCTTCATAATAAAAGCGGGCCATTTCCACCGGGTCTCCGATGTCAATATTATTTTTAAAACGGATCCCCTTGGTGGTTTTTCCATCCCGTACATCCAGGCAGGGAATAATGCGCTTAGTCAGCATCTCGGCCCTCCCACTGGGAAAAGGCCCTTAACAAGGCCAGTCCCGAAGATCCGCTCTTTTCGGGATGAAACTGAAGGGCCACTAAATTCCTACAAGCTAGGGCCGAAGGGAAAGAAAAGCCGTAATGAGTCCGACCCAAGACATGTTTTTCTTCACGGGGAACAGGATAATAGGCATGGACAAAATAAAAAGTGCTCTGCGGCGGTATGAACCGAACCAGGGGATGATCCCGATTCCATTCCACCCGGTTCCAGCCCATGTGAGGAATTTTTAATGTCTTCCCCTGCTCGTCTAAATGCGGGTTGGGGAAACGGATCACTTCCCCGGGAAGGATCCCCAAGCAGGCGGTTTGATTCTCTTGGCTGAAATCCAGAATAACCTGAGTTCCCAGGCAGATCCCCAGCAGGGGACGTCCGGAAAGAAAAAAAGCCTTGAGGGCTTCATCCATTCCTGTGGCCCTGAGGGCTTTCATGGCCTCGCCGGCAGCACCGACCCCCGGGAAAATCACCCGATCCGATTGCAGGACTAATTTTGGATCATGGGTAATCCGGCAGGGGATGGACAATTTTTTCAAAGCCCTTTCCACGCTGGTCAGGTTGCCTGCTTTGTAGTCGATAATACTGATCATAGATTTTTTATCTCAAACCTCTTAGCTTGTCAATGTCCCACCTTAAACTTATCGGCCCCTTTTGGAAAAAAAACGGCGAATTCCGTCCCTTTTCCCGGAGAACTGTCCACCTGGATTTTACCCCCCCGATCGGAAATAATTTTTTGAACAATACTTAATCCAAGACCTGTCCCTCGATCTTTGGTCGTAAAAAAAGGCTCAAAAATTTTAACCTGATCCATCTCGCTGATACCGGGGCCACTGTCTCTTACTTTGATTTCAACCCCATTCTCATGCAATTCTGTCAGACCATATCGAGCCTCAACGAAGATCTCGCCGTTTGAAGGAACAGCCTGCAGGGCATTCATCAGAAGATTCCATAAAACCTGAGACAACTCGCCGGCTGAAATTTTAAGTAAAAGATTAGATTCGATATCTAATTTCCAGGTCATACTCGTGGGTATTTCTCTACTATTTTTAATTAGTTCAACCGTTTCTAAAATGACATCTGAAATATTGATCGGGGATTCGATCACTTGAACCGATCGGGTAAACGTCAAAAAATCACTCATCAATGAATCCAGTTTGGTTACTTCCCGGGAAATAATTTGTAAAAGGCGTTCCCCTGTCTCTTTTTCTTTAAAATCATCCTTCAAAACCTGGATCGATCCACTGATCGAAGCCAAGGGGTTTCTAACTTCGTGGGCGATTCCGGCGGCCATTTTTCCCATCAAGGCCAAACGATCTACCTGTCGCAGGCGCTCCTCCATGGCTTTGATTTGAGATATATCTTTAAAAGAAAATATTTTCCCAATCCCGTAAGATTGATCTTCTTTTACCCGATTAAAGAAAAAACCTATCGTTGAAACTAAGCCATCAGGATTAACATAGGAGGTCTCCAGA
This sequence comes from uncultured delta proteobacterium, assembly GCA_963802945.1. GTDB lineage: Bacteria > Desulfobacterota > RBG-13-43-22 > RBG-13-43-22 > RBG-13-43-22 > RBG-13-43-22. The sequence goes on along the minus strand of CAWDKY010000029.1, from coordinate 216,885 downwards.
CGTTTCCTCTCCGCAGTCATATTGAGGCCGGGTTCATTATCCAAATCAGGAAATATGGTGATCAAGGGCTTATTTTTTAAATCACTCGAATCACGGCCAAGAATTTTCTCACCGGCCCGGTTAATGCTCTGTATTTTATCTTCATGGTCCAGAGTGATTAATCCCATATCCAGGTTCTCGATAATCAGTCGATTCATGGCTTCCAGTTGATTAATATTTTTTTTCTGAATTTCTATCTGGCCCCTTTGTTTTAAAACCTGTTCGGAAAAGATGCTACTCAGATAGCCCACCCCCAAAAATCCTATCCCATTCATGACAATTTGATATAAAAGATATTTTTGAGAATAGAAATAAGACGGATTGGTCAGTCCATAATAAAATGGGATTTTCCCTAAACCTTGAAGCAAAAGAAGAACGGCATATAAAACCAAGGCATAAAGAGCGGTTAATAATCCCCCCAGCCGAAAAAAGAGGATACCGCCAGCCAAAATGACTAAAAAATAGAGGTAGGAGAAAAAACTCTCTATGCCACCGGTAACATAGACTACAGCCGTTACAAAAAATCCGTCTATGAACAACTGAACAAAAGCAATCCATTGGCCGGTCTCGGCCCTCAACAGAAAAAGAAGATAGAGGATCGAAAAAAAATATTGGAGAGCAATCAGGACATATAATGGGGAAGAAGAAAAAGGAAAGAGAAAAAGATCCTCTTTTTCAGGAAGCAACACAGTCAGTAAGAGAAAGAATGAAATAAAAACCAACCGCCATAAAACAAGCCACCTCATTTTTCTCAAGAAGTCTTCTTCGATATAAAACCAGTTCCTCGAAGAGACTTCCTCGGATGTACTGGGGTAAATAACGGGAAAAGCAATTTTCATAGACTGGTTAACTCAAGATACTATGGCCAAAAGTCGGGGTGGGGTCAGCCCAGCGATCAGAAAATGATTATCCTTTAATAGCTTCCCCCATTTTAAAGATCGGCAGATACATGGAAATGACCAACCCACCGACAATCCCCCCCAGAACGACCATCATAATCGGCTCCATCATGGAAGTGAGCGTATTGACGGCGGCATCCACATCTTCGTCATAAAAATCAGCGATTTTGTTAAGCATGGTATCCAGTTCACCGGAGGCCTCCCCAACCCCGATCATCTGGGTCACCATAGGGGGGAACACCCTGCTTTCCGCCAACGGTTCTGAAATCGTTCTTCCTTGAGCGATACTTCCTCTGGCATTAAAAATGGCCTTTTCTACCACCTTGTTTCCGGCCGACCTAGCTACAATATCCATGGCTTCCAGGATAGGTACCCCGCTGCTAACCATGGTCCCAAAGGTCCGGGTAAACTTGGCCACAGCCACCTTCCTAAGAAGAATGCCGAAAATCGGCAATTTCAAAAAAAGATCGTCCATTAAGTATTTGCCTTTGTCGGTCCGATAAAAGCGGCGTAGAAGATAAATAAAGGCCCCAAATCCTAAAATGATATAGATAAAATTATTACTTACAAAACGGCTGAGGGCGATTACAAATTGGGTGGGGGCCGGCAGGGCTTGCCCGACTTCGGAAAACATTTTTTCAAAAATCGGGATAACAAAAAGTAAAATAATCGCCGTAACCACCACCGCAATCCCTGAAACAACAGCCGGGTAGACCATAGCCCCTTTGACTTTCTTTTTAAGTTTCTCGGTCTTTTCAATATAGCTGGACAGCCGATTTAATATCACATCCAATATGCCGCCTGTTTCACCGGCCTCCACCAGATTGGTATAAAGCTGATCAAAGACTCTGGGATGATTTCTTAAGGCTTCGGCTAATGATTTACCGCTTTCCACATCCCCTTTGATTTGAGTGATGACATTTGAAAAAGCGGCATTCTCTTGTTGATTGGCCAGAATATTTAAGCATTGGACCAAAGGGAGACCGGCATTGATCATCGTAGCGAACTGTCGAGTAAAAACAACGATCAATTTTTTGGGAATTTTTTTACGGACAGTAACTTTTTTAGCAGACTTTTCCCGTTTTTCCTGAATACGATTAGGAAGGATACCCAATTTCCGAAGTTGTAAACGGGCAATGGCCAGATTATCGGCCACCAGTTCCCCTTTTTTCGTCTCTCCCTGTTTTGATTTTCCTTCCCAGGTATAGTTCGGCATGAGTTAATCTTTATCCGTAACCTTGATGACTTCTTCCAAAGTGGTTACCCCTTCCAGTACTTTGGTTAATCCGCTCTCCCGAAGAGTCTTCATCCCCTCGATACGGGCCATTCTTTTTATTTCGGCCGCCGAGGCCCTTTCGAAGATCAGTTCTTTGAGTTTCTCAAAAAAAGGCAAGACTTCATAGATGGCAATTCGTCCCTTAAATCCTGAAAAATTGCAGGCGGGGCAGCCGACTTTTTCCGAAAGTGTATGAATGGTAGGATCTAGATTGAACTCTTTAAAAAGATCAGTGGATTTTTCAACCTTTTTTTTGCAGTTGGGACATAATTTTCTAACCAGTCTCTGGGCCACCACCAAATTGATCGAAGAAGCGACCAAAAAAGGTTCGACTCCCATATCCAATAATCGGGTAACGGTATTGGAGGCATCGTTGGTATGAAGGGTGCTCAGGACCAGATGTCCGGTTAAAGCCGCCTTGATGGAAATTTCAGCCGTATCCTTATCCCGAATCTCACCCACCATAATGATATCTGGGTCTTGACGAAGAAAGGAACGCAACACATTGGAAAAGGTCAAGCCGATTTCTTCGTGAACCTGAACCTGATTGATCCCGAAAATATTTAATTCAACCGGATCCTCGGCGGTAGAAATGTTTTCGGTGGTTTTGTTCAATTCACCCAAGGTGGAATAAAGGGTCGTCGTTTTACCGCTCCCCGTAGGACCGGTTACCAAGATCATCCCATAGGGTTTATGGACTCCCTCATAAAATTTGACCAGAGCCTCCGGTTCAAAACCAAGTCGTTCCAAATCAACCTGGAGGTTCGTCTTATCCAGAAGGCGCAAAACCACTTTTTCTCCAAACAGGGTCGGCAATACCGAAACTCGAAAATCCATTTCTCGGTTTTCTCCAAAACGCAATTTTAACCGACCATCTTGGGGAGCCTTCTTTCGGCAATATTGAGATTAGACATAATCTTTAAACGGGAAACCAGGGCATTTTTCAGTTTAGCCGGGGGATTCATAATCTCATAGAGAGAGCCCGTCAATTCGATATCGTACGCGGAAGGCGCGGTCATAGGGCTCAAAATGGATATCGCTGGCCCCCCTTTTGATGGCATCGATAAGGAGAAGATTGGCCAGTTTAACTACCGGAGCCTCTTTGGCGGCATTTCCCAAATTGAGTCTCATCCATTTCTTCATCAGGCTGGATATAATCGACTTCTTCCTTTAATCTTTTAAAGGCCTGGTTCAGTGTGGAAGTCAAGTTTGTAGTGTTTGTCCAGGGCTTCCCTGAGATGTTTTTCAGTGGAAAGAAACAACTGGATATTGCTTCCCGTTAAAAATTTCAGATCATCCAAGGCAAAAATATTGGAAGGATCGGAGATAGCTATCTTTAAAGTGCTCCCTTCTTTACCGATGGGCAAGATCTCATATTTTCGGGCAATATTGTCCGGGATCAAATTGGCCAAGGTCGCATCAAACTCAAGCCGAGAAAGATCGATAATCGGCAATTCGAATTGTTTGGATAAAAAACCTAAAAGGGTTTCTTCGTCGATAAATCCTTTCTGAATTAAAAGGTTGCCGATTTTAGCCCCCCCCCTTGGCTTTTTTGTTCGGCCAAAACCTCTTCCAACTGTTTGGAAGTGATCTTTTGTTCCCGGAGTAATAATTCGCCAATACGGTTGCTTTTAAACATAAAAGTGACGGCTTTTGCTTAGTGGTCTAGGGAGAAAGAGGTCAAGAGTTCGAGGAGTCAAGGGATGGGTTGGTCTAAGGTAAAAAGGATAAGTTTTCCCTTCAGCCTTAATCCTTGTACTCTGAACCTCTGGTCTCTAAAATTTTTTATATCACCTTATACCCCAAAGGGACATTGTTTTTTTCGATCACGATTATTTTTAATTAAAAAAATAGTTGACAAAATAAAAATTTAACATTACTATCCAAAAATTTATAGAAAGGGGGTGATTCCCATGGTTTGTTCAACCGTAAAATCCGGCGTCGCCTGTACCTTCATGAGCCCCAAGGGGTGTTCGTTTAATGGAGGATCCTGTCATCCTGTAATCGAACAATGTGAAGGCTGTGACCGGGGCAAGGAATTCGACAGTGGAATATACTGCCTTTCCTATCCCGATCCTTCCCAAAAATGGAAATTGGGAAACTGCAACTTAGCCACTCATATTAAAAAATCCTCGGTCCAAACCGCCGCCAAGATCAATCCATTGAAGGCCTCCAAGCGCAGTGCCCGACTAAGGTTTCCCTCTGGAAACCAGAAAAACCCCTGGTGCCATGAGCCTTCTTGCCGGTTCAAGAAGGCTCTCACCAGAAAAAATATAACCGCTTAAAGAAAAAGAGAATCAAGGAAACCGCCTTAAACCCAAGATTCTGCCTCTTTCGGGACGTTTCTTCCCCCCTTTAAACATTATAAAAGCACTCCAAGGGCCTTTTCCAGCCGATCCATTCCTTTCTCAATCTGCTGCAAAGATGTGGCATAGGAAAAGCGTAAACAGTCCTCTTCCCCAAAGGCCGCTCCGGGCACTACGGCGATCCGACCATTCTCTAATAGATATTCGGCTAAATCCAGTGAATTCTTTAATATCCGGTCCCCGGTTTTTCGGCCGAAGTAGCTTGAGAAATTAGGAAATATATAAAAAGCCCCCTGTGGAAGGGCTGTTTTCACCCCCGGCAGGGCTTTCAGACGTTCGGCGATATAGATCCGACGTTGATCAAACTCAGCCACCATTTTTTTAATAAAGTCTTGTGGTCCCATCAAGGCCGCCACACTGGCTTTCTGGGCAATCGAGGTCGGGTTGGAGGTACTGTGGCTTTGTATCTTATTAATGGCCCCGATGATATCTTGGGGTCCCGCCAGATAACCAATTCGCCAGCCCGTCATGGCATAGGTTTTAGAAACCCCATTGACGACCAATGTCCTTTCTTTAAACTGAGGTCCTAGCATGGCCAAATTGAAAAAAGACAGATGATCAAAGAGTATCTTATCATAAATATCGTCACTGATCACGGTCAAGTCGTTTTTCAAGATGATCTCTCCCAGAGCCTCCAGTTCTTTTTTTGAATAGACGGACCCGGTAGGATTGGAGGGGCTGTTCAGGATAATGGCCTTTGTGTTGGGCGTCAGGGCCGAATTCAGTTCTGCCGGTGTTAATTTAAATCCATTGACTTCCTGGGTGGGGCAAATAATCGGATTAGCACCGGCCAAAAGGATCATTGGGGGATAGGAAACCCAATAAGGGGCCGGCACGATGATGTCATCCCCAGGACCCCAAAGGGCCTGGGCGATATTATAAAGCACATGTTTCCCTCCGCAGCCTATCACAACCTCCTTAAGTCCATAATCGAGACCCAGGTCCTCCTTGAAGCGAAAGGCCACGGCTTCTTTAAGTCCGTCGATTCCACTAACCGGGGTGTATTTAGTAAATCCTTCTCTTATAGCTTGAATAGCCGCCTCTTTAATGTGTTCCGGGGTGTCAAAATCCGGTTCTCCGGCTCCAAAGCTGACGATATCCTGACCGGCTTGCATCATGGCCTTGGCCTTGGCGTCAACCGCTAAGGTTAAAGATGGTTTAATCTCTCCTATACGATCTGCCAATTTCATATAATCAATCTCCCTTTAAACAAATGAATAAAAAATTCTCGGTTACCTTTGGCCCCTTGAATAGGGGATTCTATGGTTCCTAAAACCCTAAGGCCTTTTTCCTGAAAAAAAAGACTTAAACTTTCGATCGCCGTTTTTTGATCCTCTTCATTTCTTACCACGCCCCCCTTGCCGACCTTCCCTTTACCCACTTCAAATTGGGGTTTGATCAAGGCCACGAAATCTCCCTGATCCTTCAAGATGGAAATCAAGGGCGGGATAACCAGTTTTAAAGATATAAAAGAGGTGTCAACCACAATTAAATCCATCCGCTCGCCGATGTCGGCCAGGCTGAGAAACCGGACATTCTTTCTTTCCATGACCTTTACCCGGGAATCCTGACGAATTTCCCAGGCCAGTTGGCCATAGCCCACATCAACGGCATAGACCCGTTTTACACCTCTCAAAAGCAGGCAATGGGTAAACCCACCGGTGGAAGCCCCGACATCCAGGGCCACCTTGTCTTTGACTTCGAGCTGAAAGCTTTCCAGGGCCTTTTCTAATTTGACTCCCCCTCGACTGACATAAGGATGACTCGCTTGTTTGACCTCGACCGATAAATTGGAATCGATGGCCTTGCCGGGTTTTACTGCCGGTATCTGATTGACCCTAACCATCCCGGCATAAATCAAGGCCCTGGCCTTTTCTTGAGAAGGGGCCAGGCCTTTTTCCACCAAGAGCCGGTCCAAACGGACCTTGGGATTATTCAGTCCCATGAAGCTCTTCCATCATAACCCTGAAAATCCCTTCAGCATCCAGGTTATATAAATTTCTTATTTTTTTCGGAGGACCTTGTTCCACGAAACAATCGGGAATACCCAACGAGCGGACCCGTATCCCCTCGGCCTGTATTTGATGAAGTTTCTCCATGACTGCACTGCCGAATCCTCCCTGGGTTACGTTCTCTTCCACAGTGATGATGGTGGAAAATTTTCCGGCTGTCTCGGCCAAAAGCCCTTCGTCCATAGGTTTTAAAAATCGGGCATTGATCACCGTGGCCGATTTTCCCTTGAAAGTCAATTGTTCGGCCGCTTCCATGGCCGGATAAACGGTATTCCCGATAGCCAGGACAGCCAGGTCTTCCCCCTCCCTGAGAGTCTCCCATTTCCCCAAAGAAATCGCCTGGGCTTCTCCATCTAAAGGCACCCCAACTCCGGCCCCCCTGGGGTAGCGGATGGCTACCGGCCGGTTATATTTCAGGGCCGAATAGAGCATATCCCTCAATTCTCTTTCGTCTTTTGGGGCCATGACCACCAGATTGGGTATGGATCGCAAAAACGACAGGTCAAAAAGACCTTGATGGGTCGGCCCGTCCTCACCGACAATCCCGGCACGATCCAAAGCAAAGATGACCGGGACATTCGGCAGACAAACATCCTGCATCAACTGATCATAGGCCCTTTGGATAAAGGTCGAATAAATGGCTACCACAGGTTTTAGACCCTCTAAGGCCAGACCGGAGGCAAACGTAACGCCATGCTGCTCGGCGATTCCCACATCAAAAAAACGTTGCGGAAATCGTTGAGCAAAGAGGTTTAATCCGGTTCCTTCCGGCATAGCCGCGGAAATGGCTACTATCCTCGGATCGTTTTCCGCCAGGGCCAGCATGGTTTTACCGAACACTTCAGTATACGTGAGAACTTCAGAAGGTTTCTTCAGCGTTGGATCATCGGCCTCCAGGTTAAAAGGACCGACGCCGTGAAAATAGCTGGGGTTTTTTTCCGCCGGCGGATACCCTTTGCCTTTCGTGGTCAAAACATGCACCAGGACCGGGGCTTGGATATGACGGATATTTTCAAAAGTGGTGATCAGATCCTCCAGTTGATGGCCTTTCACCGGTCCGACATAATCAAAATGCAAGGCGGAAAAAAGCATCCCTGGGGTAAAAAAACCGGTGAAGGAATCCTCACTTTTTTTGGCCAACTGGATTAAATTCTCTCCAATGCCGGGAATGGATTTTAAAATGGACTCCATTTCTTTTTTGAACTGCACAAAGCCCTTACGGGTCAATCGTTTACTCAAAAAAGAGGAAAGGGCCCCCACATTCTTGGATATGGACATTTCATTGTCGTTCAAAACGACAATAAGATCCTTTTCAAGATGTCCGGCCTGGTTCAATCCTTCAAAGGCCTCACCAGCGGTCATGGATCCATCACCGATCACGGCTATGATCTTGGAGGGTTCCTTTTTTAATGCTTTAGCCGCGCTGATCCCCAATCCCACCGAGATGGAATTCCCGCTGTGGCCGGAATTAAAGACGTCATGGAGACTTTCCTGCCGTTTGGGAAAACCGCTCAATCCTCCAAAGGTTCTTAGCGTCGGAAACTGATCCTTCCTCCCAGTTAAAATTTTATGGGTATAGGCTTGATGTCCCACATCCCAGATAATTTGGTCTTCAGGGCTTTTGAAAACATAATGGAGGGCAATGGTTAATTCAACCACGCCCAGATTGGGGGCCAGATGGCCTCCATTTTTAGAAACCGTTTCAATGATCAGCTGCCTGACCTCTTCTGCCAACTGCTTCAGTTGGGCCATGGATAAGGATTTCAGATCTTTTGGATCATGGATACTGTCTAACAGATAGTGCTGGTTTTTAGCGGTGTTAATTTTAATTTCTTTTTTCATCGTCAATGATTCTTTGAAAAATTCATTTATGATCAGGATGAAGAAAAACTTTTTTTACAGATTCAATCTTGTTTAGGTCAAGCTCACCTATCCCGGGAAAGGATATAATTCCCAATTTGCATCAAAGCTTGTCCCCTCTTCCCGAAAAATTGGATGGTTTGATTGGCCTCATCCAGCAATTGTTTTCCCAGGGATTTAGATTGTTCCAGTCCCACCAGCATCGGATACGTGGCTTTGGCCTTTTTTTCATCCGTGCCCGTTCTTTTTCCCATGACTTTGGCTTGCCCTTCCACATTCAATAAATCATCCTTAATTTGAAAAACTAAGCCGATCTTTTCCCCGAATTTTCTTAAGGCCTTGATTTCCTCAGCAGCGCCTTCTCCAATAAGGCCCCCACAGACCAGAGAGGCTTTGATCAAGGCCCCGGTTTTGTGGGTATGGATATATTGCAAATAGGTCAGAGAGACCTTTTTTTTCTCGGCCTCCAGATCGGCCTCCTGCCCGGCCACCATACCCTGGATGCCGGCCGCTTCGGCAATCTCCCGGATCACCTGGATTCGGATTTTGGCCGGGACATTCTTCATGACCTCTCTATGCGTCAGCAAAGAAAAGGCCTCGGTCAGCAGGGCATCTCCGGCCAGGATAGCTGTGGCCTCATCAAATTTTTTATGGCAGCTGAGGCGTCCTCTTCGATAATCATCATTGTCCAAAGCCGGAAGGTCATCATGAATCAAGGAATAGGTATGAATATATTCCAAGGCACAGGCTGCGGGAAGGGCCTTGATCATCCGTCCCCCTACGGCCTTGCAAGCCTTCAAACACAAAATCGGACGGATCCGTTTCCCTCCGGCGAATAAACTATATTCCATGGCCTTTCGCACCCGGCGGGTAGTTGTAACCGCAGGAGGAAAATAGGTCAGGAGTGCCCGATCAACCAGTCCCTGAATTTTTTTAAGTTCTTTTTGCAACCTATCGGTCAACTTAGTCTTTCTCTTCTTCAAAAGAAAAGGGCTGTGGTTTTAACTCCCCGCCCTCGGTTTTAAGCAGAATCTCCACTCTTTTTTGGACCTCGGCCAGCCGCTCGGAACAGAGGCGCGAAAGCCGCATCCCTTCCTCAAACAGTTTCATGGTTTCTTCCAGGGGAAGATCACCGCCTTCTAATTTATTGACGATCGTTTCCAATTTTTTAAAGGTGTCTTCAAATCGTTCTTTTCGTTCTTTTGACAAAAGGAAGTTCCTCCTTAATGATTAATGAACTTGTCATTTCAGGGACGCCGGGGGCCTCCTTTTTAGGTTTGCTTTTCCGAAAGTCCCAACAAATCTTTCTATTACCTGGATGCCCTTTCCCGCGTCTGTTCGACCAAACAATCCAATTCCCCGTGGGCTAAAGAGACCCGGATTTCATGCCCGGGAGGGGCGTCCTCCCATTTTTTTACCAAGCTTAACTCCGGCAAGGTCCGAACCAGGGCATAACCCCGATCCAGAACTCCCCAGGGGTTCAAGGCCTGAAGGGTTTTATTCTGGGCCTTCAGACCTGTTTCCACTTGTTCCAGTTTTCTCAAAAACAAACCTTTTAATTTCAATTTTTGGATTTCCAAACTGTTGCTCCCGGCCAAGATCTTATCCTGCGGGTTCCTCATCGCCAATTTTTCCTGATTCCAACCCAAGGCATCCTTCTTTTTTCCCAGGATCCCTCGAAGGGCCAGCCGAAGACGGACACCATAATCATCCAGGCGAAGGGTGAGGTCAACCAAACGCCGGCGGGGATCTCCGAGCCGCTTCTGAAAATGGAATAACGTTTCTTTATAAGGATCTATTTTCTGAAAAACCTGCTGAATCAGACGATCCCGGAGATCCTTGATATTGGATTCCCATTCTCGTTGCGGCTCGATCAACAATTCGGCTGCCGCCGAAGGGGTCGAGGCCCTCAGATCAGCTACAAAATCGGCGATGGTGAAATCCACTTCATGCCCGACGGCCGAGATAACCGGAATGGAAGAAGCCGCTATGGCCCGGGCCACCCGTTCTTCATTGAAAGGCCAAAGATCTTCAAGGGAACCTCCACCCCGGGCCAATACAATTACCTCGATCCCCAGAGAAGACCGGTTTAAACATTTTATGGCCTCTTCAATTTCCAAAGAGGCGGTCTCACCCTGTACCAAAACCGGAAAGATGGAGACCTGAATATTGCGGAAGCGACGATACAGGATCCTTAAAAAATCCTGGATCACGGCCCCGGTCGGAGAGGTAACCACGGCCACCCGCCTGGGCAGAAGGGGCAGGGGTTTCTTTCGTTCCGGATCAAACAACCCTTCTTTAAATAACCTTTCTTTTAACTGTTCAAAAGCCAGTTGAAGGGCCCCCCAACCCTTCAATTCCATTCTTTCAATAATAATCTGGTACTCACCCCGGCCGGCATATACACTCAGGCGGCCAAAACACAGCACCTGAAGCCCGTTGTCGGGCCTGAACGATAAGCCCGACTGCCCGGATTTAAAAAAAACCGCCCGGATCTGGCTGGAGGCATCCTTCAAGGTAAAATAGCAATGCCCACTGGGAGGAATCCGAAAATTAGAGATTTCCCCTTCCAGCCAGATGAAGGGAAATTCTTCTTCCAGCAGGTCTTTAATCTCCTCGGTCAGTCGGGTAACGGTATAAACTTTTTCCGGAAAATCCATATGGTTATTTATTTTAAAGAAAAAACGATTTTTTAGCAAGGATTTTTGACGACAGGCTCGCCGCCATTAAAGGGAAGGGCAATATACGATGGATTGACATCATTTATTTTAGATGATACGAGATTAAATAGAGAACAGGTTTTCAAAAACAAAGGAGGTACAAGCATGGAGTATAAACATGTCATTTATCAGCCGGGCAAAGTAGCTCGAATCATCCTCAATCGGCCCAGGTTTCTTAACGCCCAGAGTTACCTTTTACTGGAAGAGCTTGATTCGGCCCTCAAAACCGCTGCCAAGGATCCGGAATGCGGGGCCATTGTCCTTTCCGGCCTTGGCCGGGCTTTTTCGGCCGGGCACGACATCGGGACCGAGGAAGACAAAGAATACAAACGACAGCAGGGATATGCCGTCCGGGCCGAACAGGGTTTAACTCCCTGGTTTGAAGACATGCGAAAAATGTACATCGAATTTTGTCTGGCCTGGCGGAACCTGCCTAAACCCACCATAGCCATGGTGCATGGATACTGCATCTTCGGCGGATGGATGGTGGCTGCCTCCATGGACATTATTTTTGCTGCTGAGGACGCCCAATTCCTGCCCGGCTTCGTCGAGTATTTTTCCGCACCCTATGACATAGGACCGCGGCGGGCCAAGGAAATCCTTTTTGAACACCGCTTCATGACCGCCCAGGAGGCTTACACCTATGGATTTGTGAATCGGGTTTTTGATCCTGAAAAACTGGAAGAGGAGACCATGGCCTACGCCGAACGTGTAGCGGAAAACTACCTGGATATTCCTTACTGGGTCAGGTTGTGTAAATTCTCCATCAATCACATGGAAGAAACCATGGGTCTAAATGCCGAGGTCGAATCGTCCTTCAATAATTTCTGTCTTATGACGGCCACACGGGATAGAACCATGGCGCCGCCCAGTGAAGGCGGTTTTGCCAGGACCAATGTGGCCAAAAAACATTTTGAACTTTCTCTGCCCTGGCTGAAAAAAGCAGGCCTGAGCGGGAAAAAATAACCAAAGAAATTCGAAATTTCTCTTTTTCAATCAGATCTATCGGCAATAAATGGCTTCTAAAGTCCCATCGGCAGATACTGGATGCTCGATCAAACGGCCGATACTGGATTCTGGATACTGGATGTTGGATTCTTGATAATCGATACAGAGATTCATCTTTATCCAGTATCCAATCTCAGTTTTTTAGGTTATCAAGTATCTAATATCGGTTTTGGGGTTATCCAGTATCCAGCATCACTCCGAAAGACTTGTTGACTCCGAGATGATAAAAAGTTAGAGATAAATTTTCAGATAATCTTATGTAAGATTTAATAAGGAGGAATCCATCATGCCCGACACAGTTTTGTATAAAGTCAAAAACCATATCGCCTACATCACTCTCAATCGACCCCAAAAATTAAACGCCTTCAACCTGGAAATGAGCTTTGCCCTGCGGGACACCTGGAAACGTTTTGAAAAAGATGATGCGGCCCAAGTCGCTATCCTAAGCGGAAATGGAAAATCTTTTTCCGTCGGGGTCGACCTGACCGATGAAGACCGGAAAATGGGAAAACCCTGGGAATACCATGAGGCCTACCCATTAAACGGCACCGCCCTTTTCAAGCCGATCGTCGGGGCCGTCCGCGGCTATGCCCTCGGATTGGGGTACATCATTTCAGTGACGGGTTGTGATATCACCATTGCCTCCGAAAATGCCTTTTTCGGCTATCCAGAAGGCAAAGTCGGTGTGGCCCAGATCCCGCCTCAATATGCCCCCTATATGCCTTTCAAGATCGCCCTGGAATTCATGCTCCTCTCCTGGAAAGGCGGACGCCTGATGAGCGCCAAGCGAGCTATGGGATTCGGCTTGGTCAACGATGTCGTACCCGATGCCGAGCTTATGAATGAAGCCGAAAAATGGGCGAACCTGTTGAAGCAGGTCCCACCGATGTTTGTCCGGTCGGTGAAATACGGATATTACACTCAGACGGAACGATCCGGACGAAAAGTGGAAAGAGAATATGTGGACTATGTTGTACCCCAGGAACTGAGCGAGGACCGGCAAGAGGCCATCAATGCCTTTATTGAGAAAAGGGAACCGCGGTTTAAAGGCAAATAAATTAGTTATCAACGAAACCGGGAAAAAACCGGCGGACGTTTTTCATTAAAGGCATTAAGGCCCTCTTTGGCTTCATCTGTTTTGACAAAGAGCTCGAGGTTGATATGGGACAAGGCCCCGATCCCTGCTATGGAATCGCTGTCCGCGTTGATGGAGCATTTGAGCGCTCGGAGCGCTGTCGGGCTCTTGTCCAGCATCTCATCGGCCCAGCGGCGCACTTCTTCTTTTAATTCGGCCAAGGGCACCACTTGGTTAACCAGGCCCCAATCTTTCATCGTGGCCGCATCGTACTGCCAGCAGCAGAACCAAATCTCTTTGGCCCTTTTATCGCCGATGATTCGAGCCAGATAAGCACTGCCATAACCCGCGTCAAATGACCCGACCCGGGGGCCTGTCTGGCCGAAACGGGCATGGTCAGCGGCAATCGTGATATCGCACAGGACATGCAGTACCTGCCCGCCGCCGATGGCATAGCCGTTAACCGCGGCAATAACCGGCTTCGGCACATCCCGAATGAGCCGATGGAAATATTCGATTTCCGATACTCCGGTTTCCATGGGCCCGTAATTTCCGGTCTCCTGTCGTTGCTTTTGATCTCCTCCCGTACAAAAGGCCTTGTCACCCGATCCCGTAAAAGCGAGGACGCCCACTTTGGGATCGGCCCAGGCCGCCTTAAAACAGCAGATCAACTCGTCAATGGTCCGGTTGGTAAAGGAATTGTAACGATGCGGCCGGTTAATGGTGATCCAGGCCAGACCGCGATCCACTTCATACAACACATCGGTTAGCTCGCTCAGTTTCATTAATGTTCTCCTTTTTTTATAAGTTCATAAACCGATTTACAGGTTGCTGAAAAAGGCCCATCTACTTCGTTGCCCTCATTCTTCGTCATTGCGACGTACTTATATGTATGCCTCATTCCCAGAATTTCTGGCGCCTTGTATCTGGACCTTTTTCAGCAACCTGTAAAATAGGGATTTTTCCGCAAACTGTTAATAATTTATTCCCGTTAATTCTTTTTGATCCACATAATATTTTAGGACATCAACACATTTCCCCCTTTATGATATACACAAAATGCAATGCTAAAACAATAGTCGCTTATAAGGTGTTCCCCATGTTACACATAGTGTCCCTAATTTCCTGACCCCTTTCTCCCAACTAATTGGGGAAAAAACCAAGTTGATTTTATTGTCTTGACAAAACGTTTCTAAGTAATTACAATGTAATTACTTAGATTAAAGTAAGTATGGAGGTTTTTTAATGAAAGCGAGCATCATCCAAATAGGGAATTCCCAGGGGATTCGTATCCCGAAAGTTCTCCTGGAGCAAACCAGGCTTGGGAAAGAAGTGGAATTGGAAGTAAAAGATCAAAGAATCGTGATTCACCCCATTGCTCGTTCCCGTCAGGGATGGAACCAGAAGTTCAAGCTCATGGCCGAAAACAAAGAGGACAGGTTGATCCATGGAGACGTACCGATCAAAAACCAATTCGACCAGGGTGAATGGGAATGGTAGTCAAACGTTTTGATGTTTTTCTGGTCAACCTGGATCCGACCGTCGGCCGTGAGATCCGAAAAGCTCGGCCTTGTCTGATCATTTCCCCTGATGAAATGAATCGTTTTATCTCCACAGTTATCATCGCTCCGATGACCACCAGGAGCCGGGAATATCCAACGCGTATCCCATGCACCTTTCAGGGCAAGCAGGGTCAAGTGGTCTTGGATCAGATCAGGACGGTGGACAAGATCCGGCTTTCACAAAGGCTGGGCCGGATCGACAAACCTACCCAGAATAAAGTCCTCGCCGTCCTTCGGGAAATGTTTGAAGAGTAACTAGTGCAAGTAGTACAAATCACAAATCGAAACCGGGGGACGTCCCTAAATTCCTGAATAAAAAGGTCCAGAGTTAGGATTCAAACTTTGGGAATCCCCCGGCAAAGCTGGGGGTTTACCCAAGAGAAGCTACGGCTCTTTTTACCAGTTGAATGGTGTTGCCCCACGGATCACTCAAGACTATCAGATTTTCTCCGGGTAAGGTAATGGGGCATTTTTCAATAAATATAGCTCCCTTGGAGACGAGATATTCGGCATCCTTATCTGGGTCTTCACTTTTAAAGGCAATATGCAATTGCAGGTGGTGGTTGATTCTGTCAGCCAAAGGGGAGACATCTGGAATTTTCCCAAACTCAAGCATAACCCTATTATTGCCATCCGTGATAAAGGCCACTCCCTTCTCTTCGTCCTGAGCGGAAAACCTGATATTGAATCCCAATACTTCCTGATACCATCTGGCCATTTCAATAGGTTCCACTACTGTGATTCCTATATGCTCAATTTCAAAATTTTTCATCATTATTTTCTTCGTATAAAGTTCGCCATCAACTACGCTGCGGATAGCGACCACCTCCCATCATTCTATTGCCCGACTCATATTTGTAAGGCAGAAACACAGATGTTCGGCAATTTCCTTTAATGTGCTATTACAAGACCTGCCCCCAACATCCTATCTGTAAAATGTCATTTTTCAACTATGTCCCTTTGGCTTAACACGAAATGTAAAAGTAAAAGATTCGACCCCTATTTCATCAATAGGGAGTAGGCTGTTTATTCTCAAAAATATTCAATTGGCTTTGGTGTGCTTTAATTCTCTGATTTGCTAATTTAACATAGGAAGGTTCTATATCATATCCGATATAATGTCTTTTATCTTTCAATGCGGTAAGACAAGCAGTGCCGCTGCCACAAAATGGGTCTAAAACAACATCGTCTTTGAATGTATACAATTGGATTAATCTATGCGGTAATTCTTCTGGAAATGGTGCGGGATGGCCGATACTTCTTGCAGAAACTGCTGGGAATGTCCAAACGCTTTTTGTCCATTCAAGAAAATCTTCCTTAGTGATTGTATCTTTTTTATGCCCTTTTTTTCTTGAAAAGGATTCCTTGGAGAAAATTAAAATATATTCATGAATGTCTCTTAATACTGGATTTCCAGCGGACAACCAACTACCCCATGCAGTAGAAGGGCTGGCACTTGATGCCTTGTTCCAGATGATTTCTCCTCTCATTAGAAAACCAATATCAGCCATATCTTCAATGATACAGCTATGTAATGGAATATATGGTTTTCTCCCAAGATTGGCAACATTGATACAGGCTCTACCACCTGTAACCAGTTTTTTGTAAGTTTCCTTAAATACTTTTTTTAATAATGCTCTGTATTCCTCAAGGGATAGGTCTTCGTCATATTCTTTTTTCACATTATATGGTGGTGAAGTAACCATCAAATGAATACTGTAATCAGGGAGTTCCGTCATGACCTCGCTGGATTTACAATATATTTTGTCGAGATTGTCTGATGGGATTGGGTTTTCAATAAACTTAACGTGTTCAGGGACTTTTTTGTCACCATATAATTTACTGTTGTAAAATTCCGATGAATCATGATTTATTCTGCCCGGAGTCCCAAAGGAACTCGTTTTGGTGCCATTACGTTTATAAATCTTAAAAATTTCGCCTTGATTACTCATCGATTAATTTTAAAAAAACCTCTGCTTTCTTCTCGTAGGTTTGTTCTTTATTTGCTTTCTCTATGATTTGACCCAATTCCTTTTTGCTTTTCATACTCGAAAAGTAATTTCTTTCTTCGGACAAAAGTCTTTCAAAAGCATTTTTTAACTCATTGAAACTGTCAAACCTGAAAAAACCTTGTTTGTCAGTTTTTTTGATATTCTCTCTATCATTATCTAATGGTTGGGGATTAACAGACCAGAAGCTTTGTATAATTCCAGCACTTTTTAGGTGATCGACTTTGGAATAGTAGCTATTTGTGATTGGGGTATTTCCCATAATAATAATCGGTATAATAGAGGCTTTAGAACTTGAAACTCTTATATTTATGCTCTTGCCAATTGCCTTGAGCATTGAATCGGAACGTAAAAGGCCAGGGTTCCCCTGATGTGTTTTGTAGTCTCCAATACAAATTAATTTATCCTTTTTAAGTTCCCAATTCCAGACGATAGACATTTTGACTTCTATTATTGTCAAAATATCTTCCGGATTTTGTTTAAGATTATTCTTTCTGGAAATAACTACATCGGCAGGAGACATATTTGATAGGGCAATCTCATCACAGATTGCCCCTTGGACTGCGAATAATCCCTTTTCTTTAACGATCCCCTGAATTAAGTCTGTCGTCCATTTTTCTGTAAAATTTCCGATAAGTGAATTTCTGCTTTGTAAAGTGCTTTTCTTTCCATCATAATTCTTTGGCCAATAAGCTAAATATTTTCCAGAATCAGAAACATAAAATAACTGTTCAGGCGTAGCAAATTTCTGTGCTTCAATAAAAAACCTCTGTTCGACTTCTTTCTTCCATAGTTTTTCCATCTTACTATTTTACCTTACTTGGCAGGAGTATTGTATATAATTCTTTTTTCTGTTTTTTAATGCGGCGTTGACCCGTGGCCCGAAGCTTGCGGGGCCAAAGGCCATGCAAGCGAGGGACATCGCGGTCCAATGGCCTGGTTGGCGACCGCCTGCGGCGGAGCCGACCGGGACATGGACCCGATAGGGGCAACGCCGCATTGGCGACGTCGAAGGCGGCGCCAACAACAAGTTCAGGCGCACGGCGATCTTAGACCGCGTCGTCTGGAACCTTTGTTAAGCTTAAGTTGAAAAATCGGCATAGATTGCGCCAATATCAATTCCCGCGATAATTTTACCTTTATAATCTTCGTTCAGTTTGTGTAAGCCCTCTTCTAATTCTTTAGAACTAATGCCAGCATCTTGGGCGACACGGGCTTCAACAAATGCGGCTAAGTGGTCAGCTGCTTTGACAAGTTCACCATCGATTGGATTGTAGGTATCGTTATTATATTGACTTTGAATGTCTTCACTTGAAACATACACTGTTTTGTTGTCTTTGGTTATTTTGTTTTTGTCATCTTCAATTATGTAATACTGTATTTCCTTTTTCCAGTCTGGTTCAATAGTCTTATATAATTCTTTTTCTGCCAAATCTAGTTCAAGCTTCTTAATTATGTTTGGCAACTCGGGTGTTGCCGTCTTGACGGGCGATATGATGTCCCGTGTAAGGGCTTCTGGTAGATCATGAAAAAGGCCGCCAAAAAAATTATTAATTAATCTTCTATTGCAGGCATTTATCTCTCTCGAAAACAAATACGCCAAGATTGCAACAAACATGCTATGCCCTAAGACGGAAGTTTCAGGGATTCTGGGTGTTTGACTCCACCTAATTTGAAACCTCAATTGCCCAACGAGGTCAATGAAATCATTCGGCATCTGTTTAGTTATTATTCTTTTTATGCCTTCTAAATCTAAATATTCACCAATATTCTTCAGCATTAGATCTTCTATTTCTTTAATTTGGTAGCCCTCAGGACTGGTTTGTTTGATTATCCTAAACTCCCAGTAACTTGCTAATATGTGTGCAGCTTCAAGAATTCTTGAGCTATGAGAATCAATTAAATTATCACTAAGAAGGTATTGATGGAGTTCTTTCTTGAATTCTCCTTCATCCAATGCATGTTTAAGATTTGAGAAAACCCACTCATTTAACTTTTCAAACTCCTTAGGATAATCTGACTTAATGCTTCGGTAGATAGGAGATTTTATATCTGAGATAACCACCCTCCTGAGGAATTCGAAGATTCCCCCTTTGATAATATTATGCCAATTAACTTCTTGGTTTTTTTCTTCATATTTCGCAAGACAGTAAGCAATAACCATTTTGTGGGCATTTTTATCAATTTCCGTAAGCACTACAGGGCGAATTTTATCATTCCATCGTTGAATAAAAAAGCCTTTGAATAATGTCGCAATTAAAGCTCTTCGTACCATCCGTCCCTCCCAAGCCTAATAAGCTATTCAAAAATTTTCTATATAATCGCCCTCCCCAAAGGATTCCCTTGAGGTGGGCAACAAAGACCAATGGCTGTTGGTAAATGTCCAATGGCACGACAACCCTGTCAAATTCCAGATAACCCATTATAAATGATAAACATTTTCTTTACAAATGAATTTCTAACCCTTTAAGTTTTCATTCTGTTGGATTTCTAAAACCTCCCATGTAATATCAATCACCCTCCCCTTCCAAAGACTCATACAGATGGCAGTGGACGGAATGGGTGGCGTTGAAACGGCTTTGGGCCGGATAGGTCAATTTACATTGCGGCATGACCTCGGGGCATCGGGGATGGAATCTGTTTCTCCTTGAGATCAAAACGGGACAGGAAGTCAGGAAAGAATGAGCCATCGTTTTTTCTATCCCTGGGAGTGAATCAAGTGTGAAGAAATCGGCTTTACGGTTCGCCATTCAACGGAAGTATGCTCTGCCTGCCATAAATCATAATTTTTTTGCAAATTAAGCCATAGATCGGGGGTAGTCTCAAAAGCCCGAGATAGTCGAAGGGCCATACCAGGAGTAACAGCCCCTCTCTCGTTTACAATTTTTGATAAGGTCTTTCTTGAAATACCGAGCGTTGAGGCCAAGTCGTTTATCGTTATAGACAACGGTTTTAAATAATCTTCTTTAATAATTTTTCCCGGATGTGTCGGCTTTCTTTCCATTCTTTTCATCTTATTACCTCTCAGTGATAATCATTGTAATCAACCCTATAAACGTCACCGTTAAAAAATTCGAAAAAAACTCTCCAGTTTCCCGATACTTTTACTGCATATTGGCCTTTCTTGTCTCCCGTCAACTTGTGCAGGTCGGAACCAGGATAACTTAGATCTTTGAGTTCACTGGCAGCATTTAATCTATCAAGAATGATCACAAGTCGGTCGGCATGTTCAGGCCTTATGCCTTTCTTCTTTCCGGAATAGAAAAAATCTTCAAGGCCGTTATGCTTAAAAGATTTAATCATAATTAATTTGTAACCGAGAAGGTTACATTTGTCAAGAAAGAAAATAAACTTCAAAGGGCTTTATAAAAAGACTCGTATAGATGGCAGTGGACGGAATGGGTGGTGTTGAAACGGCTTTGGGCCGGATAGATCACTTTGCATTTCGGCATGACCTCGGGGCAACGGGGATGGAAATGGCAGCCGGCCGGCGGGATCAGCCGGGGACGGCAAGTCCCCTTGAAGCCGAATCACCTCCCGATGGGTATCCGGATCTATGACCGGTACGGCCGACAGGAGCGCCCTGGTATAAGGATGCTGTGGATGGTCCAGGATCTCATCCACCGTTCCCCGCTCGACAATGCGCCCCAGATACATCACTGCCACTTCATGGGCCAGAAACTCGACTACGGAAATATTGTGAGTGATGAATAGATAGGCCAGGCCGTGCCTGTCTTGCAGTTCTTTGAGCAAATTCAGGATCTGGGCTTGTACTGAGATATCCAGCGCACTGGTCGGCTCGTCGCAAATGATGAGTTTAGGGTTCACAGACAGGACGCGGGCGATGGCAATACGCTGACGTTGCCCGCCCGAGAACTCATGGGGATAACGAAATTTGATCGCCCCAGACAGACCCACCTCGTAAGCAAGCTGTCGATACGCGCCATTCGATCTCCATTTCCCCGGTACCGATTCTCAGGGCGGCCATACCCTCTTCGATGATTTCCGCAATTCGCAGGCGGGGATTAAGCGAGGCATAAGGGTCTTGGAAGATGAACTGAAACTCCCGGCGCAAAGGTCTTAGTTCAGCGGACGACAGTGACGAAATATCTTTTCCTTGAAACAGAACAGAACCGCCGGTTAAAGGGATGAGGCGCAAGATACCCTTGCCCAGAGTAGTTTTGCCGCAGCCGGATTCGCCCACCAGGGCCAGGGTCCTGCCGAAGGGAATCGAAAGGGATACCCCGTCCACGGCCTTGATGGACCCCACTGTACGTTTCAGGAGACCTTTACGGATTGGAAAGTGGATCCGTAAATCTTCCACTGTCAGAAGGTTTGAACTCGATTTAGAGGAATAGAACCTCGCTTGGAACTTGGCCTTTTGAAGCAATATGGCCTTGTCCGAGCTTAAATTCATCTCTCGTCCCTCGTCCCTCATCCCTCACCTCCGCATCATAAAGATGGCATCTCACAAAGCGACCCGGGTTCCATTCGTTCCAGCGAGGCACCTGATAAAGACAACGATCCCAACCAAAATCGCAACGTTCTACAAAGCGACAGCCTGAAAATTCTTGGGTAAGGGGAGGTACGCTGCCTTTGATCATGGCCAAGGCCCGGCCACGCTTATTCCGCATGGGCAGAGATTCAAAGAGTTTTCTTGAATAAGGATGGGCCGGGCTGTCGAAGAAACGCTTGCGGTCGGCCGTTTCCACCACCTCGCCGGCATACATCACCGCCACCTGGTGGGCCATTTCCGAAACCACCCCAAGATCATGGGTGATAAGCAATATCGACATGCGGCTGCGCTTTTGCATTTGCCGCAACAAATCGAGGACCTGGGCTTGAATCGTAACATCCAGGGCCGTAGTGGGTTCATCGGCGATCAAAAGGGCTGGCTCACAGGCCAAGGCCATAGCGATCATCACCCGCTGTTTCATGCCTCCGGAAAATTGGAAGGGATAATAGCCGCTGCGTCGGGCCGCATCGGGAATTCCCACCGCCTCGAGCATGGCCATAGCGCGTTTCATGGCCTCCTGGCCCGGCAGTTTGAGGTGTTGAATGAGAATTTCCGCCACCTGGTTCCCGATAGTCATGACCGGATTCAGGCTCAGCATCGGCTCCTGGAAAATCATACCGATCCGTCTGCCTCGGACGTTACGCATTTCCAATTCCGACAGGGTTAAAAGATCACGGCCGTTCAAATGAATGCTGCCGTCAAGGATAAGGCCTGCCTCAGGCAAAAGACGCATAATGGAAAGAGCGGTCATGGACTTGCCGCAACCCGATTCGCCCAGCAGGGCGAAGGTCTCCCCTGGATTAATGGACAGCGACAGGCCGTCCACGGCCCGAACCACACCGTTGTCCGTGATCAACCGGGTGATCAGGTGATCGATTTTAAGTAACGGCGCGGTCATAGATGCGTCTCTTTCTCCATGAGTTTAGGTCGTCTCCTAAAGAGCTGGAGTCGTACGGCCCTAGTTTGGACCCTCGGGTCAAAGGCGTCCCGCACAGCGTCCGAAAACAGATTGGCAAACAACACCAGCAGGAACATAAAGCCGAATGCGGCGGACAGAGACCACCAGACCATCGGCTCCCTGGCCATTTCCAGACGGGCACTGTTGATCATAGTACCGAAACTGATCATTGTTGGATCGACGCCGACACCCACATAGGACAATACGGCCTCGGCCAGCACCAGACCGGAAAAATCCATGACGATGGCGATCAGCACGATGTGCATGACGTTGGGCAGGATATGTCGAATGATGATCTTGAAGTCGGAAACGCCGAAGGCCTGCGCGGCCTGTATGTATTCCATCTCCCGGAGCTTTAACGATTCCCCTCGCATCAGGCGGCACAGTCCGGTCCAACTGGTGACACCGAGAATGAGGCACAAAAACAACAGGCGCAGGTCGGCCCGGGCGCTGGCGGTTTCAAACAGTTCGGGGTGGCTGTCCATGTAAACCTGGATCATCAAAACAGCGGCGGCGATCAATAGCACGGCAGGAATGGAATTCAGGGTGGTGTAGATGTACTGGATGATATCGTCAATCCAGCCCTGGAAATACCCGGCCATGATCCCGAGCAAAACCGCAAAGGGTAACATCACCAGGGTGGTCAGGGTGCCGATGACCAACCCGGTACGAATACTCTTCAAGGCCAAATAGAGCACATCTTGCCCCACCTTGTCGGTGCCGAAAACATGATACTTGAGGCTGAGAACTGTTGTGGGCACAGCCAATAGAAAAAGCCCCAGCACGGTCCATAAGACGGCGTTCCAGGGGATTTCCTCTTGACCGCGGAATACGCCCTTGAGGCATGAGGCCAATCCGATTTTTCGACGGCGGGCAAGAATCCCAAGCAAAACACACGCGGCCAGGCACCATAACACCAGGGCCAGGATTAAACCGAAGGCCCCCCGTTTGGCGATATCGCTACCCTTGTCCTGATCGGGATTTTTCAGATGGGCCCCACCGTAAACCAGGCGGGGAAAGGTCCGCACCTGCCGGCCGTCGGGAAGCTCAACGGTTTCTCTGGAAAAAAGATGGGTGGCCAAAGGGGCGGAATAAGTCTTTTCGGTATTCTGCCTTAAGCGGCCGACTATCACATCCAAAAGGCTTAAGACCTCAACCGCATAAGCTTTCTCGCCGTTTTTTGGGGTTTCCATAGCCGGGCGGAAATGCAGGGTATCGAGCAAACCGATCACCAGAAACACGGCCAGTACGATCATGGACACCAAGCCGCTTGCGTTTCGGACTACCCGTTTCCAAGGGGCCCGCAAGTGTTCGTGTCTCAATACCGTCCAGCCGTAAGTCAATCCGGCCAAAATCAAAACAGCAATCAGAGCATCAGTCCAGAGTATGATGGGTTTGAATGAAAAGACCATAAATCGAATCCAGAAGTCAGGAGTCAGAATCCAGAATAGAAGAAATGTAGGATTCCAATAATTTGCTCACTTCTTCAAGTTTTGTTATGAGATGTAAGGCATCCCCATAATTAAGGTCTTGGGCTAAAATTAAATAATAGCGGCATTCTTCAAGTGACCCTTGGGCTATGTTGAAATATCTCACTTTATCTGGTTTTGTTTTCTTCTTGAAACCCTCTACAATATTCGCAGGGATCGAAACCGCAGCCCTTCTTGTTTGTGATGTCAATCCGTAAATCTCATTCTTGGGAAATAATTCACTGTACTGGTAAACGGCCAAAACAAATTGATGGGCCTTTTGCCAGACAATTAAGTCTCTAAAGTTTTTTGACGGTTGCCTTTTCATTCTGGATTCTGACTCCTGAATTCTAGATTCTGCTCTTTTATCCTTCATTCTAATCGAATCCTCGGATCAACTAAGGTATAAGAAATGTCGGTCAAAATAAGTCCGATGATGTAAAGCACCGAGCCCAGGAAAACCATGGCCCGGACCACCGAAAAATCCTGAGAGTTGATGGCATCGATGGTATAACTGCCGAGCCCTGGGATGCCGAAAAAAGATTCGGTGATCAGGCTGCCCATAAAAAGAACCGGAATGACCACTACCGCCCCGGTCAGGATGGGGATCATGGCGTTTTGCAGGACATGCTTGTACAGCACCCGCCATTCCGACAGACCCTTGGCCCTGGCGGTGCGCACATAATCCTTGCCGATCTCTTCAAGAAAGATGGTGCGATACCAGCGGGCGCCGGAGCCGATTCCGCTCACCACCCCGACCAGCACCGGCAGAATCAGAAATTTGGCGGCCATGATCCCTGTGCCGAACCCGGAAATCGGCACCAGATTCCAGAGTTTGCTCAACAGATATTGACCGCCGATGATATAAAACAGACTGGAAATGGACATCATGGCCACGCACAATACCACCCCCCAGAAATCCAAGTAGGTGGCCCGAAAAAAGGCCATCATCAGGGCGAAAGAGATATAGCAGATGAGGCCCAGGAGAAATACTGGCAGGGCGATAGCCAGGCTTGGTCCCATACGGTTCCTGATCTCATAGGCGATATCGCGTCCGTCGTCGGCCGGGCCGAATCGAAAGGCGAACAGCTTGATCGATTTCTCAAAGAAAATGGTATCGGTCACCTTGGCCGTACCCGGAGCGGAAGCACTGAACAAAAGCGGCTTGTCGTAACCCCGCTCCTGTTTCCATTTGGCAACGGCTTCCGGCGTCACCCGCTTCACCCCCAAATGGATGCGGGCCATGTCATCCGGGGTATTGACCACAAAAAACAGACTGAAGGTGATGATATTGACCCCGATCAGGATCGGAAGGGCATAGAGTACACGTCGGATGATATAGTTCAGCATCAGAGGGCCGATTTCCTTTCCCGGCGACGAAAGGCAATAACCGCCGGCAGGGCAGTGACCACCAACACGGCCAGGACCAGAAACATCGGCCAGAGCACCGGCCGGTTCCATTCGGCCCGTTTCTGTTCCCGCATCCCCGCATCGATGCGCTGGTACTTAAGCCCGTTGCGCGCCATCTTATTCGGTTTCTGGTTGAGCATCCAAGAATGATAAAGTCGGTATTCCTTGGGGTGAAAGCCCCACAGCCACGGGGCGTCATGGCGGGCAATTTCGATCATCTGATCGATGATAGCCTGGCGACTCGGCCCGTTATTCCATGTTTTTCATTTTCTCATACAGCCGGTCGTACTCAGGGTTAGCGTAATTGGCCGAGTTTTCTCCCTGGCTTTTGACATGACTCTGGGGTCCATGCAGTAGGAAAAGGAAATTCTCTGGGTCAGGATAATCGGCGTTCCATCCCCAGTTGAAGATCTGGGCATTACCCTTTCGGATTTTGTCCTGAAATCGGTTGTAATCCGTAGCCCGGACCACCAGTTGAAGATTGAGTTTGCTGAACTGTTTTCGATACCAATCAAGGTGCGCCTTGTCGTCAGGGCCGTGGGCGGTGACATCGAAGTTAAGCACCAAAGGCTTACCGTTTTCCTTATCGATCCCATCCGGATAACCGGCCTCGGCCAACAATTTTTTAGCCGCCTCTATGGATTTACGCTTAGGGTGGCCGTTTACCCAGTCATACACATAGGGATTGATCCCATCCTTACCAGACCTGTTGCCGAAAATGTCCGGCGGAATCGGGCCCTGGGCCGCAATACCGCGGCCGTTGGCGAAGATGCTGATGTACTCCTCATAATCCACCGCAATGGAAATAGCCAGACGCAATTTGCGGGCCCGCTCCGAATGCCCTCCGACCACCGGATCCAACATATTGAATCCCATATAGAAGGTAGGTAGGGGCCACCGAGGTGGAAAGGTGTATCCCTTTTTCCTTCATTTTATCGGTAAGGGCGATATCCCCGGTGCTGGAGATCTGGATCGCCTGGTCAAAGCTGTCGGAACTGATCCCGGAAGCGTCGTAATAACCTTGCAGGAACTTGTTCCAGTAAGGGATTCCTTCCTTCTCCAAACTGAATACCGCTTTGTCGATAAAGGGCAAAGGCTGGCCCGCATCAGTCAGAAGCCCCGCCTCTTGGTCCCCTTGTTCTCCTTCGGAAGGATAGGCCTCTTCGTGGAAATAGGGATTACGTTCCAGAACCATCTGCCGGTTGGGGTTATTCTTGGTCAGCATATAGGGACCGGTGCCCACCGGGTACCAATCCAAAGTCAAATTTTTTTCCGCCATGCCCGGTTGGGAAAAGAAGCGGTCCACTTCTTGAGGAACCGGGGCGAAAAAAGGCATGGTCAGCCAGTAAACGAACTGGGGATATTTTCCCTTGAGTTTCACCCGGTAGGTGTATCGATCCACAACCGTTGCCCCTTCCAGAGAAAACCGGTCAAGATCCAGATAGGCATTGCCTTTCCCGGCCTTTAACAGCTCTTGATTGGCTTTTCTAAGCAGGGCGGCATAGGCCTTGAGTCCCACGATGTAATCACTCATGAGACCGAAGATCGGGGATTGCAGTCTCGGGTGAGCGAGCCGCTTGATCTGGTAAACATAATCAGCGGCCATCAGTTCGCGGGTGCCCTGATATTTGAAGTCCGAGAGGGTATGGATAGGATTCAGGTCAACGGGCTTCAGATGGTGATAAAGCAGATTGCCGGCTGCATCCCGGGCAAAAGCGGGATGAGGTTGAAAACGGATCCCGGGGCGAATTCTGATCTCGTACAGACTGTAAGCCACCCTACCCGCTTCGGCATCATCCGGGAGTCGATGCCCGGCGGCATCAAATAATTGGGGACGTGGAACTTCTTCGGCGGTAGCTGGAACCAGGGTATAGGGCCGTTTAAAAAAGTGGTACTGCAAAGGAGGCTCGTAGATCTGGGCATTGAAGGCCGCCTCATCCTCGCTGTAAGACTGTACCGGGTCGAGATGTTTGGGGCGCTCGGAAAAAGCCGAGTAGAGAATATTACGGCCCCGTTCCTGAAGCGGATAGGGGTTGTTCCAGGTTCCTTTCGTGCATCCGGCCACGAAAAGCATGAAAACCAAGCCGATCAAGAGTAAAATAATTCGTGCGTTTAAACCATAATGGCTGATTGTGTTGGTCTCAGTTTTGTGATAAGAAAAAATATGGAATTCAGAATCCAGAATCAACATAAATTTTTTTGTTTTTTCTTATTCTGAATTCTGACTGTTAGTGTACTGTTACAGTATTCGCTTTACAACGTTGTCATTCCCGACTTGATCCGGAATCCAGTATTTTCAACCTGGATTCCTGCTTTCGCAGGAATGACAGCTTAAGACTATTGTAAATCTGTTATTGAGACACTACACTGACTTCTGGATTCTGAATTCTTTTTGAAAAAAAACTCCCATGCCTGAAAACGCTCTATTCGACCACATCACCCTGGTCCTCCATCAACCCCGGTTTGCGGAAAATATCGGGGCCTCGGCCCGTGCAGCCTGGAATATGGGCTTGTCCCATATCATTCTGGTCAACCCCGAGGATACCGACTGGGAGCGAATGACCAAACTTTCCACGCATGTGGCCCGAGGGCTCCTGGAAAAAATGGAAACCTATGCCTCACTGGCCGAGGCCCTGGCCCCTTTTAACTACATCGTGGGAACCACGGCCCGTTTGGGGGGCCAACGGAAAGAGGTTATCGACCCAGCCCAGGCAGCCGAAAAAATTCGATCCCTGGGCCGTCAGAATCGTATTGCCGTCCTCTTCGGCCCTGAAAACCGGGGACTCAGTAACGAAGAACTGCGATTCTGCCATAGTACGGTCCACATCCCCACAGCTTCAGCCGGTTCCCTTAATCTGGCTCAGGCTGTTTTGATTCATGAGTTATGAAATTTTTTTAGCCCACCAGCATGAACCATTTCGGATTGTCGGATTGGCGGATTGCGGAATGATGAAAAATCCAACCTTCCTGTCACCCCAAACCTTTGAACCCTCGTCTTTCGATTCCTCAAATTCCGCAATCCGAAATCCGAAATCCGAAATCCGAAATACCTTGGCCTCTTCCTTTGAGCTGGAAGGGATGTACCGGCACCTATCGGAAGCCCTTCAGATGATGGACTTTTTGGACAAACAAAATCCTGAACTCTGGATGATGAGCCTGCGCCGCTTTTTTTCCCGGATAGGCCTCTATTCCAATGAAGTCCGCATGATCCGCGGTGTCTGCCGCCAACTGAAATGGTTTATCACCCGTTATCGACCTCAACAAGACCCTCTCCGACCCCCGAATTCTGAAGGCTGAATCAAAACTATGCCCGAACTGCCGGAAGTTGAAACCATTGTTCGACGTCTTCGTCTGAGCCTGATCGGCCAAAAAATTCGATCGGTTCAGGTTCTCAATCCCAAAATTCTTCGATGTTCCAAAAAAGCTTTTGTTCAAACATTAACCGGAGCCATCATACGAGAAATAAGGCGTAAAGGCAAGTTGATCCTCATCGATCTTGAGCCCGGTTGGACCATGATCCTCCACCTCAAAATGACCGGACAGGTATTGATTGAACCCCATTCAACCCCTGTCGACCGGCACACCCAGGTTATTTTTCATTTTGATTCATGTGGATTTTCAAATGCGCTATCGGGACATAAGAAAATTCGGCTTTTTTAATGTATTTCAAGCCGATTCCAGAGCTTGTCTCCTCTATCTCAGCCGCCTGGGTCCTGACCCCTTTGAAATATCCTCCAATCAATTTGCCCGGATCGTCCTTTCGAGGAAAAAATCCATCAAATCCCTTCTCCTGGATCAGTCTTTGATCAGTGGATTGGGTAATATTTATGTGGACGAGTCCTTATTTAAGGCCAAAATCCATCCCCTGAGCAAATCGGGGTCCTTATCTTTAGCCCAGATTAAAAACCTCCATCGGATTATTAAAAAAATCTTATCCCAGGCCATTTCAAAGCAAGGATCCACTCTAAGAAATTATCGGAGACCGGATGGAATGACCGGAGGATTTCAAAATTATCATCAAGTGTACGGCCGAACCGGACTGCCCTGCCCTTCCTGCCGGTCTCCGATTCAAAAAATAAGGGTGGCCGGTCGCGGCACCCATTATTGTCCTTCCTGTCAGAAGAATTTAAAATTGATTTGAATCATAAGCTCAAATTTGGGGTCTAAACGTCTCAAGATAAGAGTACAGGTAAAAAAAAAATGAAATTAATTGCATTTTTTTGGCTCATATTGTCTTTTTCTCTTGACCCATACTAATTTTTCCTTTATAAAACGTAACAAAAACTAACTTTAAAAGGAGGAGAAAGGTTATGGCTACCAAAAAACCCCTTACCAAAAACCAATTAGTTTCTTTTCTGGCGGAAAAGTTCATGATCACTAAAAATTCTTCAAAGGAGATCCTGGATGAATTGGCCCGGTTGGCGGTTGCCGAGACCAAGAAATCCGGGGCTTTTATCATTCCGGGCATTGGCAAGATCGTTCTTTCCAAGAGAAAAGCACGAACCGGCAGAAATCCTCAAACTGGCGAGCCGATCAAGATTCCAGCCAAGACCGTTACCAAAATGAGGATCGCCAAAGCTTTTAAAGATGCTGTAGTTCCTCCCAAAAAATAGGTTTTTCATTACCTTCAGGAAAGGAAGAGAAAGAGTCAAGGAAGTATACCCGATCATTGACCCAATTCTTATTGAAAGAGAGCAAAGATCATGGTGATCCGCAAAAGAACGGCCATAAAAAAAATAAAAGTTGCCGTTTCCAGCAAGGCCAAACAACCTCAAAAAGCACAAGAAAAATGGATCAGGACGACGGTCATGATTCGGGAAATGAATCATAAGAAGATAAAGTCTATTACCTATTGGGAGAAAAAAGGGATTAAAGAGGTAGTCGATGAGGCATTGAAATTATATCTTAAAGGGAAAAAGGTGAAGCCCCTTCCTTAGAAAAAATAGTCCGTCTTGGCCGAACAGAAAACCTCTAAAGTCCGAAGCTTTTTATCACTTGCATTTATTCAATACTCAAAGATCCCTTTTCTTGGCCATTAAAGGGATCTTTGAGTATATCAGATTCGTTGACCCATCCGGGTGCTGAGTAATACCCGCTGCCCTCCAACCTTCAGATTTTCCCCATGATATCTTTTTTGCATCCTCTCTTTGATATTAAACTCTCAAACTTGTTTAAGGCGGGATCCTGGAAACATTAAAATTAAGCAGAGGATTCAAGGGGTCCAGAGGTCAATCCCATTAGCAGGCGGGACTCGAATCCTGGAATCCTCGAATCCTATTTTCGTACTAAACCCTCAGGCCCCTATGGGCCGCCACGAAATATGAAAATATTGCCTTCCCGTGGGATAGGTGTCATTCCGGCGAAAGCCGGAATCCAGGTAAAATAATGCATCAAATACCCTGGATGCCGGATCGGGCCTGCCCCGTACTTGATACGGGGTCCGGCATGACGGGGAACAAACCACTCAAAAGGTTAATTTGGGGCTATTCTCGTATTAAATTTACTTTACCGGCTAACAAGAACGTGTTATTAAAATTGATAATTTTTTCGATAGAAAGGAATAGATAGTCCGGTGGCACGCATCGCCCCCTTTCGGGGGATAATTTATAATACGCAAATCATCGACCACCTTTCCCAGGTGGTGACCCCGCCGTATGATGTGATCAATTCTGCGGAACAGGAACATTTTTATCAGTTGCATCCCTATAACATCATCCGCCTGGATTTCGGCAAAAATTTCCCCAGCGATACCTCTGAAGACAATCGATACACCCGGGCCGCCCGGATTTTAAAGATATGGGAAAGGGAACAGATCCTTATCCGGGATCGGGAACCTGCAATCTATCTTTATAAAATTCACTATCAAATTCCCGGGCAAGATGTTCGTATCCGCACTGGTTTTATTTCCCTGCTTGGTCTGGAATCCTTTGATTCCGGCCAAGTCCGGCCACATGAAAAGACTTTTTCCTATTTTAAGCATGACCGCTATCAGCTTTTCCAACATTGTCAAATGCAGTTTTGTCCGATTTTTTCTTTTTATCTTGACCGAGAAGGGGAAATCATCTCCCTTCTTTCCGATCAAGCTCCGAAAGAACCCTTTATGGACTTTGAGGATCAGGAATCCATTCGTCATCAACTTTGGAGAGTGACCGACCCTTCGGCCTTAAATAAAATTCAGAAAAGCTTTTTGGACAAAACCGTTTATATCGCCGACGGACATCATCGTTATGAAACCAGTTTGGCCTATCAGTCGGATATGCTTAAAAAGCATCCGAAGCTTCCGATGACCGCGCCCTTTAATTATACCTTGATGTTTCTCTGCCCCATGGAGGATCCCGGGTTAACCATTTTCCCGGTTCACCGGGTTTTGAACCGCGTTCCTGAATTGGATCCTTTGTTGTTGGAAAAAAAACTGGGATCGTATTTTATTATTGAAAAATTCCCCTTCCGTCATGAAGATAAAAAACGGATTACCGTGGAATTCCTGTCCCGACTCAACCAAAAAGCCGACCAGTCCCATGCCTTTGGTCTTTTTATGGCCCAGACTTCCTGGTTTTATCTGCTGACTCTTAAGAAAGATAGTTTGGATGGCGACTGGGGAGAAGGTTTGCATCCTTTATTACGCGGACTGGATGTCATGATTTTAAGCCGTCTGGTTTTTCAAAAAATCCTGGGAATCCAGCGAGAAGAATTAGATCAGGAAAATATGATCAAATATCTGCATGACAGTCTTGAGGCCATAAAATTAGTGGAAAAGGGACAGGGTCAAATGGGGTTTATCTTAAACCCGACCCCGATCGAACAGGTTCGGCAGATTGCTGAGGCTTCTCTGGTCATGCCCAGAAAATCCACTTATTTTTATCCTAAAACCTTGACTGGCCTGGTGATGAACCCCTTGAATGGGAATGAATCCGCTATCCTCTGAGAAATCCGTATCGATAAAAGCCGATGAAACCCTCGATTCCTGGGGGAAGGGGGCTGTGCGGATTATCCAAAAGAAAACCGGTTACCGTTTTTCCATTGACTCTTTAATCCTGTCTGAATTTATCCGGCTGAAAGATCCATCTCTCATATTGGACCTGGGAACAGGCAGCGGGATCCTGGCCCTTCTCTTGGCTAAGGTTTATCCCACTGCTCGAATCATGGCCTTGGAATTGGCGACTGAATCCATTGATCTGGCCCGCCGTAATATCGTCCTCAATCAATTTCAGGAACGTATTTTCATTGTTCAGGGAGATCTCTGTCAACTCCCCGGATTTTTCAAAAAAGGGAGATTTGATGCCGTCGTTTCCAATCCACCTTATCGCCCTTTGCACCGAGGCCGAATCAATCCTAATCCACAGAAGGCCATGGCCCGCCATGAGATTCGGGTCACCTTACCTCAACTGCTCAAAGCCGTAGCCCACACCTTAAAGGATGGTGGGAAATGGTTCGTTATTTATCCGGCCTGGAGATTGGTTTCTCTTCTGGCCCTTGCCAGACAAAACCGTCTGGAACCCAAGAAAATCCGAATGGTTCATTCTTTTCAGGATAAAGAGGCGGAATGGGTGTTGATGGAAGCCGTTTATCAGGGACGGGAAGACCTCAAGATCCTTCCAACCCTTACCGTTTACCAGGAGAAGGGGATTTATAGCCAAGACCTGTCTAAGGCGATTTCCCGTCTAAATTCAGTTCGTTAAATATCAATCAGTTACTGAGACCATCTTGGAATAGCGTGAGTTATTTTGGGTTATTTTCGGTTAGGACGGTTACACTTTAGTTACACTTGAAGAAAATCAGGATATAAACAGTGAAGGATCAAAATGGAATTTGCTGTTAGATTCATTTGTGGTTTAAGGTAAAAACATTTCTTCCTAAAATTTTCAAACTTCCATTTTTTAAAAACGCAAGAGTTCAATGGTAATTAATAAAAATCCATAAAATTAGTTGACTTTAAAAAATATTTAGATTAAATATTAACAACTTGAATATAATCTTTTTTTCTTTTTGGCAACTTTTGTAAAAAGGAGTGTCGATGGAAGAATAATAGACCCCATTTCCCGATAGAGAGGTGGGGTTTTTTGTTTCATTCAGCGAGATTTTTGGATTGATCGAAAAGAAGACCTTCAGTTCCCTGGTAAAAAATTTTGTCGATATTATTAGCCCCTTAATATAATGAGAAGCATTGGAGGATCAATGGGTAGTTGTAAACATAAATGGGAAATGGCCGATATCCGCTATGGATACTTCGTGGTTGAAGGCTGTCCAAAATGCGGAGGTCGGATTTCATTCTTTTCCGAGGAACCCGTCGCACCGGTCGACGAATATCGGGAAGGAGACCACTTCTGGATTTATTTAGGAAGCTCACAATCGATTAAATTCAATCTTAAATGCACAAAATGTCAAAGGCTCATCAATCTTAACGATATGATGGGACTGATGATATCGACCTGCAAAGACCCTGAATGTACGGTCGCCCAGATTAGGATAAACGAAGGGCCAGGGACAATGGTCTATGTGGCCCTCTGCGCCGACAGCAGTCACCCCAAAGGCAAATGTGTAAGCGGCAAAGGGATCAAGGCCCTCAATGAATACTTCAACCAAAACATAAAAACTTTGGGCAAGAAGATCGTGATCGTCCCATGTAATCAATGCTGCAAAATCGATAGATGTGAAGGAATAATGATAGCCGATAAGGGACTTACTGATATGTATTAATACAGAGTCACCAGTAAAAGAAAAAGGGGGAAACATGAAGCTATCGGAGGTCAGTAAAAAATGCGGTCTTAAAGCAGTCAATGTCTATAAAGACAAAGAAATCGAAGGAGTCTATATTTCGGATATGGTCTCCGATTTAATCACTTTGACCAAAGCCAATTTGCTTTTGATAACCCTTCAGACCAACAAGAGCCTTATTGCGGCCGCCAACTTGGTCGATGTTGCGGCGGTTGTTTTTGTCAAAGGTAAAAAGCCCGCTCCTGACTTAATCGAACTGGCCAATAAGGTCGGAATCGGACTTTTTACTACTTCGGTTGATGCCTGGACCCTCGCCTCAAAGCTCACAAAACTCGGGATAAAATAGAGCCTAGGCTGGATTATCGATCCTTTTCTTTAGACAACGATGAATTCCATATTTGACTGGGGCGAATAGCGTCCTGAGGAGGGTTGTGTTTATGCCCAAAGACCCATTAGCCGACC
Source organism: uncultured delta proteobacterium (assembly GCA_963802945.1). Classification (GTDB taxonomy): domain Bacteria; phylum Desulfobacterota; class RBG-13-43-22; order RBG-13-43-22; family RBG-13-43-22; genus RBG-13-43-22. Next base: position 182,529 of record CAWDKY010000029.1, on the reverse strand, counting down.
TTAAGCAGGAATTCAAAGGAGAGCGTGCTGATATCGTTCCTGTCCTTCATAAGATACAGTCCATTTACGGATATCTTCCCCGGGAGGCGATCGAGCGCATATCGAGATGGCTCAAGATTTCGGAAAACGAAATATATGGCGTGGCCACTTTTTATGCCCAATTTCGCTTCACACCAAGAGGTAAAAATCATATTAAAGTATGTCTGGGAACAGCCTGTCATGTCAAAGGCGGAGAACAGATGCTTGAGGTCATCAAACGGCGGTTCGAGGTAAACCCGGGGGAGACTACGGCCGACGGCGAGTATGACCTTGAACGGGTAGTCTGCTTGGGTTGTTGCGCGCTGGCCCCGGTAGTCACACTGAATGAAAAAACCTACGCCCAGATGTCGGTCTTGAAGCTTCAGGGGATTTTAAATGAACATAAAAAAACTTGAGCAACGTCGCAGAAAAGCCGAAAAGAAATGGGCTGAACTTCAAAACAACCAACGCCCGGTCATCTTTGTCGGAGCCGGCTCATGCGGACTTGCGGCCGGAGCCACCGAAGTCATCGGAGCCTTGGAATCCTATCTAAGCGCTAAGAAGCTGACGGCGGACCTCATTAAAGTCGGCTGCATCGGGCCCTGCTATCTGGAACCGCTGGTCGATATCCAGATGCCCGGGAAACCGCGCATCAGTTATTCGAATGTTAATCCCGATAGCGTCGGCCGCATTCTGGAATCATTTTTCGAAAAAGGCGAAGTGTATAAACCCCGCCTGATAGGCCACTTCGGCCAAGAACCCATCGATGGTCTACCCAAATTTTTTGAGCATCCGATGCTGGTTCACCAGGTGCGCATCGTCTTGAGAAATTGCGGTATCATCGATCCCGAAGATATCGATCACTATCTGGCCCGTGACGGATACAAAGCGATTGAAAAATGCCTGTCCTTGTCTTGGCAGGAGGTCCTGGAGATCGTTAAAAATTCCGGCCTGCGTGGACGCGGTGGTGCCGGATTTCCCACCTGGCGCAAGTGGCTATTCTGCCGGGAAACCGAAAGCCTACAGTGTTATCTGATCTGCAATGCCGACGAAGGTGATCCCGGGGCCTTTATGAATCGATCCCTAATAGAAGGGGATCCCCATGCCTTGCTGGAAGGTATGTTGATCGCCGCCTATGGAATCGGCGCCAGCCAGGGTTACATCTATATCCGGTCGGAATATCCGCTGGCCATCGAGCGGCTGAAGGGGGCTATCGCCGTCCTGCGTGAAATGGGCCTTCTCGGCGATAACATACTGGGAAGCGAGTTCAGCTTTGATATCAAGATCAAGGAGGGCGCGGGCGCTTTTGTTTGTGGAGAAGAGACAGCCTTGATGGCCAGTATTGAAGGGAAAAGAGGGATGCCGCGCACCCGTCCGCCCTTCCCGCCCGTATCGGGGCTATGGGGGCAACCCACGGTTATCAACAACGTTGAAACCTTAGGGACCCTGGCGAACATTATCCGCAACGGCGCCGAATGGTATTCGAAGTATGGGACGGAAACATCCAAAGGGACCAAAACCTTCAGTCTGGTCGGTAAGGTCAGGCGCACCGGTCTGATCGAAGTTCCGCTGGGCAGTACCTTGCGCCAAGTGATTTACGATATCGGCGGTGGATTGGTCAAGGAGTTCAAAGCGGTCCAAACCGGCGGCCCTTCCGGGGGGTGTCTGGGAAAAGAATTTCTGGATACGCCTATTGACTACGAGAATCTGGCTGCGGCCGGTTCCATTATGGGATCGGGCGGTCTGATCGTCATCGATAAAGACACCTGCATCGTCGATACGGCCAAATATTTCCTCAGCTTCACCCAGGCCGAATCCTGCGGGAAATGTGTTCCCTGCCGTATCGGGACCCGACACTTAGTCCATATCCTGACCAAAATATGTCAGGGCAAGGGAGAGATCGGAGATCTGGCCAAACTGGAGCGCTTGTCCGGCGCCATCAAAGGGGCCTCTCTCTGTGGGCTGGGTCAGACGGCCCCGAATCCTGTTTTAAGTGCACTGAAATATTTCCGGGAAGAGTTTCTGGCCCACATCATGAACAAACGCTGTCCGGCCGCCGTTTGCCGGGATCTGGTTGTTTATCGAATCATTAAAGAAAAATGTACGGGTTGCCAGCGTTGCGTCCAAGTCTGTCCGACCGGGGCTATCGTCGGTCCACGTTCGGAGCCGCACAATCTGGACGAGAGTAAATGCATCAAATGTCGATCCTGCTATGAAATCTGCCGTTTTGACGCTATTGCCGGCGACGCCATCGTTATTGAATCGTGAGGCTACCGTGACTGCCAAAGAAACCCAAGCCAACATTAGACCTGCTTTGAAAATGGAAATCGACCATCGCCCGATCCATTTTTCGGAAGGGGTTACCGTTCTGAGGGCTGCGGAATTAAACCATATCTATATTCCCTCGCTCTGCTCCCATAAAGATCTCTCTCCTTTCGGCGGTTGCCGGATGTGTGTGGTGGAGATCGAGGGCATGAGGGGCTATCCCTTGGCCTGCAGCACCGTCGCCCAGGAAGGCATGAAAGTTCTTACCGATACGGCCACGTTGCGAGATATGCGCCAGGAGATCCTCCAACTCATCCTCAGCGAACATCCCTCGAGTCTGTCTGGTTTGCTCTGAAAAAGAGGAGTGCAAGCAATATCAGTACACCATCCGGAAAACCGGCGTGGCCACCGGCTGCCGCTATTGTCCAAATGACGGCCAATGTGAACTGCAAACCGTCGTGGAAAAAGTGGGGGTAACCGAAATAACCTATCCGGTGTATTACCGCGGTTATGAAGCCGAGCATGATGATCCTTTTTTCGATCGAGACTATAATATATGCATCCTTTGCGGCCGCTGTGTACGAATGTGTCAGGAAGTGCGCGGGACCTCGATCCTGGCCTTTAAATACCGAGGGCCAAAGGTTCAGATCGGCCCGGCCTTTGGTAAAAGCCACATTCAGGCCGGCTGCGAGTTCTGTGGGGCCTGTGTTTCGGTCTGTCCGACCGGGGCCTTGGCCGAGAAGAGCTCAAAGTGGGACGGAAAGCCCGATGGGACCTTGGTCTCGACCTGTCCCTTCTGTGGGATCGGATGCCGCCTTGAACTGGTTCACAAGGACGGACGGCTTTCAAAAGTCCTTCCCAACCTGGAGGCCGAGATCAACGATGGCCAACTCTGTGTGCGCGGTCGCTTCTCCCTGCCGGAGACGACCCATTATCACGAGCGGACTAAAAAGCCGATGCTCAGGAAGGGAAAATATTTCCGCGAAGTAACCTGGAACGAAGCCCTGGAGGAGGTTTCCGGCAGGCTCAAAGGCCTCAAACCCGAGGAATTCCTGATGGTCGTCTCAGCCGATCTGACCAACGAAAGTCTTTACAGCGCCCAAAAGTTTGTCCGAGAGTGCCTGGGCAGTGATAGTATCGATTCCACCGCCCGTCTTAACCTGCCGGGCGGACTGGGCCTGTGGACCAAACTCTTCTCTCTGCCCATCTCGATCAAGGGTATAGCCGAGGCCGATTCCATTATCGCCATCGGTCTTGATTCCCGCTTTTATTTCTCCGTGATCGGAGTCCAAATCCGGCGTGCCTTGCAGAAAGGGGCTCAGCTGATCACCGTCGACGCCCGTGATTCGAACCTGGTCCGTTATACGGATTTTTCGTTAAAGCCGACTCCTACTCAGGAAGGGCTCATCCTTGAGACACTAGCCCAAAGCTTAGAGAAAGAGAAATGCGATCTCAAAAAGATTGCTCTCCAGGCCGGGGTTGATAAAGACCAGCTCCAAAAAGCCATAGAAGCCATCGCCTCAGGCAAAAATTTGGCGGTCATCATCGGGCCGACAGTTTTGGGATATGACCGCAATGAAAAAATGTTCGAGGCGGTTTTGAGATTGGCCAAGCGCCCGGAGACGATCTTTATGCCTCTATACAACGGGACGAATGTCAGAGGCGCCTTTGAACTTGGGGTCTTCGGTGAACTGCTTCCTGGGATCGGACCCTCGAAAAACAAAGGGATTTCCTTGGCCGAGGTCATCGAAAAGCGCAAAAAACCGAAGGTGATTTACCTGGTGGGAGAAGTCCCTTTCTTTGAGCGGCCGGATTGTGAATATGTCATTGCCCAGGATATTTACTATCCGCCATTTGAGATCGATGCCTTCCTTCCAGCCGCCAGCTTTGCTGAAGCCGAAGGGACCATTACCAACATAGAGGGTAGAGTCCAGGAGCTGATAAAGATCGAGGACCTTCCGGACAGCGCCGTTACCGGTTTTGTCCGACCTGATTGGACCATCTTTTCCGAATTGGCCCAAAAGCTTGATTGCACGGCCCTGCCATACACTAAGGCGGAGGACATCCGGAAGGAGATCCATCAAACCGTTCCAGAATTTCCTGAGATGCCGGATAGAGAGCCGCGTCTCCTTAGACCACGGATCGATCTTCCGATCGACCGTTTCAAGAAACCTGTCAAAGGACCAGGTGATTATCTGCTCATCGCCGAGCCGGCCGGTTTCAGGCATCGCGGTATTGATCTTTCCTATGTCGTGGAAGGGCTTTCCGAACTGGCCTTGGAAGAAGGCTTCCGGATGAATCCCGACGATCTCATCAGGCTGGGTATCCAGGATGGAGATCAGATGGCTATTTCAGTAACCGGTCTTGAGATCGCCGTGATGGCCAAGGCCGATGCGGATTGCCCGGCAGGGGTGATCTATTTTTATAAGCCGTCCAGTTTTGGAGGTTTAACCGCTCGCCAAAACTTAGAGCCGCTCTATCGGTTAAAAGCCAATCCGATCAAGGTCATTGTGCGGCCGGCAGGGAAAGCTATGGATCAGAAAAGTAAATAATTGGCCCCGATAGGACCGGGGTTTAATTTGTCCGCCCTACGGGGACCTTAAAAGAACGATGTAAACCAGGCCTAAATTTTTCAGATCATGTATTGCCGTCACCCCGGCGAAAGCCGGGGTCCAGAAAAACCCAAATCCCTGGATGCCGGATCAAGTCCGGCATGACGTAATTTGCAAAGAAGTGGGCTTTCAGCCAAGCCCCTTATTAATTTGTAAACCATTTGGGGAAGGTAAAAGATGTATCGAGTAATCGAACGCCGGATGATCGTTCCCAACCTGCACGAATTTACAATCGAAGCACCGGACGTCGCCGGATCCATTCGTCCGGGCAATTTCGTCATAGTCCGGCCGGATGAAAACGGTGAGCGCATTCCTCTTTCCGTTGCCGATTGGGATAAAGAAACCGGCCTAGTAACCAGCATATTCATGCAAGTAGGGGCATCAACCGCCAAGTTGGCCAGACTCAAACCCGGTGACGAGATTCCCACTTATGCCGGACCTCTCGGTCGAGAGACGGAAATCAATCACTTCGGAACCGTGCTTTGCATCGGCGGTTGTTACGGCATCGGAAGTATTTATCCCATTGCCCGCGCCTTGAAGGAGAGGGGGAATACGGTTTATACCCTCCTGGAGGCGCGTAGTTCCTATCTTCTTTATTGGCAGGATCGGTTTAAAGCGGTTTCGGACCGGGTGATTGAGATCGTCCGTGACGGTACGGCCGGGTACAAAGGGCATCTCAACCGGCTGCCCGAGATACTGACCCTGGAAAAAATCAAGCCGGATCGGGTCATCGTCAACGGGTGCACTTTCCAGATGATGAAGGTCTCGCAGGTCACCAAGCCGATGGGCATCAAGACCATGGTCAATATGAATCCCATCATGATCGACGGGACCGGGATGTGCGGAGTCTGCCGGCTTACGGTTGGCGGTAAGACCAAGTTTGCCTGCGTCGACGGTCCTGACTTTGACGGTCATGAAGTCGACTGGGATGAATTTCTGAATAGGCGTCGGACTTACAATCCCGAAGAAGTTCATCCGTTACGCAAAAGCGGTTGCGCTTCTCACTTTTGATACCTTATTGAAAAATTGTAGGATCGAACTGATTTCCAAGCCCTCATTTTAATTTTGGAGGTAGAGCGCGTTGGCCAAAGAGATCGATTATAAACGTCGGGACATGCCGAAGCAGGAGCCTTTCGAACGCATTAGAAATTTCGATGAGGTTGCCCTGGGTTATACGGATGTCCTGGCCCGTGAAGAAGCGGGCCGCTGCCTGAACTGTAAAAAACCCATGTGCAGTCAAGGTTGTCCGGTGGGGATCAATATTCCGGCTTTTATCCACTGTATCGTTGAAGGGGATTATATTGGTGGTATAAAAAAAATCAAAGAAACGAACGCCCTTCCTGCCGTCTGCGGCCGTGTCTGTCCGCAGGAAGAGCAGTGTGAGCGTCGTTGTGTTCTGGGCAAAAAGGGCGGGGCAGTGTCCATAGGACGCCTTGAACGCTTCTTATCGGACCGTGAAGCGGCTGATGGAAAGAGTGAAAGACCCGAAATGGCCCCTCTCAACGGCAAAAAAATCGCCGTAGTCGGTTCCGGCCCGTCGGGCATTACCGTAGCCAATGATCTGGCGCTGCTCGGGTACGAAATCAATATCTATGAAGCCCTTCACGAAGCGGGCGGCGTCTTGACTTACGGCATTCCTGAATTTCGGCTGCCGAAAGCCATTGTCAAACGCGAAGTTGAATATGTCAAAAGCCTGGGGGTAAAACTCTATCTGGACTATATCATCGGCAAGACCAGAACGATCGAAAGCCTGCTACAAGAGTTCGAGGCCATCTTTATCGGAGCCGGAGCCGGTCTGCCCTGGTTTATGGGGATACCGGGAGAAAACCTGAACGGCGTCTACTCGGCCAATGAGTATCTTACCCGCTGCAATCTGATGAAGGGTTATCGGTTTCCGGCCAGTGACACCCCGATGAAGCGCCCGACCAGAGTGGCGGTCTTCGGCGGCGGGAACGTGGCCATGGACTCGGCCAGGACCGCCTTACGACTGGGGGCGGACGAAGCCCACATCGTCTATCGTCGAAGTCGTGAAGAGTTACCGGCCAGGCTGGAAGAAGTGGAGAATGCCGAAGAAGAAGGGGTTATTTTCGACTTCCTGACTTTACCTTTAAGACTTATCGGTAACGAGCAAGGCTGGCTGACCGAAATCGAGTGCCAAAAAATGGAACTCGGTGAAACGGATGCTTCGGGACGCCGGAGCCCTGTACCCATCATAGGTTCTGAATTCAGAATGAAGGCCGATGCCGTCGTTTGTGCTATCGGCAACAGCCCGAATCCACTGATTCCCATGACCACACCGGGCCTGGCCGTCGGTAAGAAAGGGAATATTGAAGCCGATGAAGCGACCGGAAAGACCTCGCGCGACAGAATTTGGGCCGGAGGCGACGTGGTCACCGGGGCAGCCACGGTTATCAGTGCCATGGGTGCCGGAAGGAAGGCGGCCAAATCGATACACGAAACCCTTTTAAAAATCTGAAGAAGCCGAAGACAAGATGAAGCTCAAAGAAATCAAAAGAATTTTACAATGCGAACTGCTGACGCCCGATCCGGATCTGTCCTTTGAAGTAGATAGCGTCGTGGCCTCCGATGGGATGAGTGAAATTTTAGCCTTTTACTGCCCGGGGGCGCTGATGATCACCGGTCTGACCAATATCCAGTCGGTCAGGACGGCTGATGTGGCTGATGTTCGAGCCATAGTCTATATCCGCGGAAAGCGGCCGAATGAGAAGACCATCAACTTTGCCCAGCAAAAGGGAATACCCGTCCTGGCGACCGAGCTGGGGATGTTCGACGTTTGCGGCATCTTGCGCGAACATGGCCTGAAAGGGGCCATGTAGTCATGGCCGAAGAATTGTTCAGAAAGGCTTTCAAGATTTACGGCCGCAATTTTGATGGAGCAGGAGAGGCCTCGACGGAAATAAAAGAAATACTCAAAGGGCTCAATATCGATCCCGGCATCATACGCCGGACGGTTGTGGTGGCCTTTGAGGCTGAGATGAATGTCGTCATGTATGCCAAGTCCGCAACCCTGAATTTTATCATCACCGACGAAGAAATCGATCTGGAAATTGCCGATAAAGGTCCGGGCATAGCCGATATCGACCAGGCCATGCAGGAAGGCTATTCGACTGCCTCGGATGAGATGCGGGAGATGGGCTTTGGCTTTGGAATGGGATTGCCCAACATTAGGAAGAATGCGGACCATTTAATCATCGAATCCTCTGTAGGGGAAGGAACGACGCTTTCGGCCCGTATTAGGCACAATCTGAATGTCTGAAAAGAGCTACAGCTTCAATATTGATTATAACCAATGCCAAGGTAAGCTGGCCTGTATGCGGGTCTGTCCTACCCAGGCAATCCGGGTCAAAGAAGGCAAGGCCAGTCTTTTATCGGAACTGTGTATTGATTGCGGCTCCTGCCTGAAGGCCTGCCCTTCCGGGGCGATATCGGCGGCAACGCGCCCTCTAAAGGAAGTCTGGGATTTCAAATATAAAGTCGCTGTCCCCTCGCCTGTTCTCTTCGGCCAGTTCCCACCAGGTGTATCGCCCGCTCATATTGTTGAGGGCCTCAAATCTCTCGGCTTTGATGCCGTCTGGCCATTCGCGGTCGAAGTAGCCCTTATTAATCGGGCCATTCGGGATTATGTGGAAAAATGGAAAGGCCGCCTTCCCCTGATATCAAGCTCCTGCCCGGTTGTCGTCAGGCTGATCCAAGTCTCCTATCCTGAGATGGTCGAACAACTTATCCCCATCCTGCCGCCCCGTGAACTCGCCGGCCGAGAGGTAAAGTTAAGATACGCTGACAAGCTGGGCATCAGCCAAGATGAGGTGGCGGCCATCTATATAACTTCCTGTCAAGCGAAAACCATGTCTATTTTTACCCCGGCCGAGGGAGTTAAAAGCAATCTGGATGGGGCGATCTCTTTTCACGATGTCTACAACGGCATTTTGGAGGCAACCTATGCCCATAAGGAAAACGATCAAACGCTTCGATCAAAGGATTTTCATCTCGACAGGCAGATGCTCCAGTGGTCACTGTCCAGAGGGCAACTCGATAATCTTCACGGCTATCGTTATCTTTCTTTAACCGGCTTGTCGAATATCATTCGCGTCTTCGACGATATAGAAAAGGGGAAACTGCGCAACATAGACTTCATGGAATGCTATAGCTGCTGGGCCGGATGTATCAATGGGAACCTGACCGTTGATAATTTCTACGCTTCGGTCAACAAGCTACAACGTTTGATTACCGAACTTCCCGGAAGGGATCCGTGGATCGAAGCGGAAGTACAAAAACGTTACCCCAACGAAGATTTTTTCATTAAAGCACCTCTTTTGCCAAGACCACTCAAAGAAGATGGGGGCAGTTTAAAGGAGCGTATCAAGAAAAGACAGGAGGCTGAAACCGTGCTGGCCGCACTGCCCGGAATTAACTGCGGATTGTGCGGTACACCGAATTGCAGAACCTTGGCCTTAGATATTGCTTCCGGTGAGGCCCAAAAAACGGACTGCATCTTCTTCTCCAAGGATCGCCTGGATAAGCTTAAGACTATCTATCTGAAAAATAAATAAACCTAGAATTATATGGTATTCAACAGATGAATTCTTTCGAAGTCCCATTAGGGAAGAATTTTCTTGAGTTAGCTGATCTTGTATTGCTTATGCGGAGTCGTTTCTGGGGAGGCATCCAAAAAAGTTGTTGAGTACCATCAAGAGAGGGGCAATATTATCGAGCAAGATCGGATTACAAAAGACAACCGGCACAAGTTAGGCACAGCATGGGCACAGGCGCCTAAAATAGACTTAGAAGACAGGCCGGTATTACATGGACAGCAAGAAGGAATTCTGAAAGATGGTAGGCGCAACAGCCAATAGAATCTATAAGCAAGGGCCCCAAAGGACCCCATTGTATTTTTTCTGTTGGCACCGGAGGTCAGAATTCAATCGACGTGACCGTGAGGGTCGTGGGATTTATAGTCAAGAACTGTCTAAGGCGATTTCCCGTTAAATTTCAACTCCTTAAATATCAATCAGTTACAGAGACCAAATTGGATTAGCTTGGGTTACATTGGGTTATTTTCGGTTAAGACAGTTACACTTTGGCTACAGTTGATAAAAACGTTAAGGTGGGTAGGAAGGCTGTATGTGAGGCGTGAACACTCCGGCAATGGAAGCGGGGGTGACGGCTTTGGGAGATTGAGGATATTATTGGATTATTATAGTCTCTCCTAAGGCTTTCTTCCAACAATGATGCGAAAATGGTTGGGAGGAATATCGGTATCAATTTCCTCGGTTGGTTCAATTCCAGATTCTCGCAAAGTAATTATCAACTCTCGTACACCTGCGGGGTTTGCATCTTTTGAATTAAGAATTATTATTATTCCGGTTGGGTTTCCAGGAAAAAGAGCTTGATTCATGCCATAATATCCCTTAAGTTGCCATCCCGCAGTCCTAAAAGCAGCCACCAAACTAACAGCGAACTTGGTACTGTCGGAATCACCTAAGACACACCAAATTAAATCACCCCTATCTTCCGTCTTTGCAAACGGTGTCATCCGCTTAGATAATTTAATTAATTGTTCCGCATTTAGTCCCCATGTTTGTCCTGCGATCATTCTTTTTAGGTCTGTTATGCCTTTTTCAATATCCTTTATAGATTCCTTTTCTGTAACTTTGGATTTTTCTGGGATCTCAGGTTCTTTTTTTATTTTTAGGGATGAAATAATAGTTTTACTGATTTCTGTTTCTTTTGGTTTAAAATTTTTAATATTTGTCGCTATCTCTGCTGCCGTTTTATCAATATTAATAATTTTGGCCATCAGTTGTTCTGATGTTAAATTATTTTGGTATTGTTGGCATATTCCTATTATAATCCCTCCTATCCCTAAAAATAAAAAAAGAATAATTAATAAACGATGATATCGTGGTTGTGGGGGCTTTAGAGACACAAAAACCCCCAATCCGGCCAAAAATAATTGAATAAGGCCAAGGATGACAGTAAAAACGATCCCCATAATAAATATACTATCAAGGGGAATGAGATATGCAAATAAAAGCTCTTCTTTTCAAACTGACCCACTACCGGGGATTGAACTCAATTGACTTTTGAGTAGATAAGAGATAAAATATTTAAATAATTTTATTAAGTTTTTTTAAGGGCAACCTTTCATTAGGGATAAGAAATGGCAAAAAGAAACATTCAAGATTATTATTGTAAAGTGATCAGTGAAGATGTTAAAATTTGTCTAAAAAATAAAGTTAATTTTGGTCTCAAATATAAAAAAGATTATTTTGTTAAATGCAATCAGGAAGAATGTCAATACGTAGATAAAAATACATCGCCATGTCCTTTAGTGATAGAAATGTTTAGTATACTTAGCCCAGTTTAGACATTGCCTACTATTGGAATATTATGTGGGTTGATGGTTATTTTAATCTCTGACCCACAATGAACTTCTGATCCAAATTGAATATGTCGCTGGCAGACTGAATATCCAAATCCACTATGAACCCCTGAAAAAGGAAGATCCAACAGCCTTCATTTGGTATGGGCAAACTGGTAGAGAAAATAATTATAACTTCCTAAACTCCTCAAATCTCAATTTTTATAAAAAGAAAAGATTTCAATCGATAATCGTTAGCCGCCCACTTAAACAAGGCCCAATCCCTGGAAGAGGAGGCTAAAGACGTGGCCCAAGAAATTCCGGGCTCTGGTGAGGAAACAAACAGCCCAAAAGAATGGGCATTGTTCCTTCAGGTTTGACATTCGCACTTTACGAAAAGAGGCCGGCGAAAAAGAGTACTTGACTTATCTGAATAAAGGGCTTATCTTATATACAAGAAACCCGTTATGGACTCCGTACGGTGTAAATGACGGTCGAAGTTGGTGAACAATTCGGTGAGCACAGGCATCGGAGAATTTATCTTCGATGCTTTTTTTTTGGCATGTCGTATCCCAACTTGAGAAATAATTCAGGAGGAGGGATAAGACTATGGCAGAAGGAAGCGTAAAGTGGTTTAACGAGAACAAAGGTTTTGGCTTTATTGATGTGGACGGTCAGGATAAAGACGTTTTTATCCACCACTCAGCCATCAGTATGGCTGGATTTAGAACCTTGCAAGAAGGCCAGCGGGTAAGCTTTGATATTGAGCAGGGCCCAAAAGGCCCAGCCGCAGCCAATGTGACGATTCTGTAACCTTTCGTTAATCATCAAAAAAGGAAGGGGGATGAATGAACATTCCCCCCCTTTTTTATTGAAGTGCCTGCTCCTTTTTCTTCCGCCCTGTTTTTCTCCTTGCCCCAGTCCTTTTCTTGCCTTATACTCTTCCCATCAAAAAGCAAGTTCTATCAAAAATTAGGGGTGAAACGTTATGCGTTACACCATTTTTAATACACCGGTCTTAAAAGCATTTTTCCTTGGTATCTCCCTGTTTCTTTTAAAAATACTCGGCTGGAAGAAAAAAGGGCCGTTACCCAGTCAGGCCAAATATGTCATTGTTCTTGCACCACACACATCTAACTGGGACTTATTCTATGGAATTATCCTGGCCTTCGCGTTGAACCTTGACGTCCGCTTTATAGCAAAAAAAGAATTGTTCCGCTGGCCTTTCTCCCCACTTATGAAGTGGCTGGGAGGCATCCCGATCGACAGGGCATTAGCAAGCCGTATCGTGGATCAAATGATATCTACTTTCAATGAAAGCAAGAAATTTATTCTTGCCCTGACTCCAGAGGGCACCCGTCATAAAACAGGTTACTGGAAATCAGGGTTTTATCATATTGCGGTTAGTGCCCATGTTCCCATTCAGCTTGCGTTTCTCGATTATGCTAGCAAAACCGGTGGAGCAGGACCGCTAATATATCCCACTGGCGATCTGGATCAAGACATGCGGACCATTAGTAATTTTTATCTGACTGTTAAGGGCAAATATCCCGATAAAACAAGCGCCGCTATTATTTATTCTAAAACATGAAAAAACCAATTCGCTATCAGGCTTTTGATATTTTGAATCAAGTTCGCATAAGTAAGGTGTTTGCCGGCGAGTTGTTATTCAAGTCTTTTGCGGCTCCCGAATCCATCCCAGGAAAAAAGAGGCTATGGAAACCATAAACTTATTAGGGCAGGGACGCAATGGTCCTGCCTTTTTTTATGCACATTTCAATTAGAATAGTTGTAAGTGTACTCGTTGAATTCAGTGCGGTGCGGCCATGTTCGAGGAAACTTGAGAAGTACTTCCTGAAAGCGTCAAATTTCCTATTTGGAAAAAAGACAAGATTTCAATCGGAAATCGTTAATTAGGCATGGAAGTTATGTATTCCCCTTAACAGGACACTGGGGTTGACTTCGCTGTTCAAATCCAGTCCCCCTTTCCCCCCGATTGATCGGATCGATCCCGAAATTTAATCTGAATATCTTTCGGAAATGAAATCCATAAATCGAATACGTTATGGCCAAAGGCAAAAGCTGAGGCCGCCTGAACAAAGACCAAAAAAGAAGCTTCCAGTAATAGAACCGGGCCTTATCCTTTATGCCTAATGATACAAAGGTCTTGAAAGGGGCGGCGAGATACAAAAAATGCCAGCGGAGGTACCCGAAATGGAAGTGTATTTTTTTCTTTTCCGGAGGCCGGTACTCCCTTAGATATACCTTCACCCGCTCGTAGTATAATCTGGGAGAATAGACTTGGCTGACTATTTTTCTGTATCCCTCGACCAGCTTTTCGTAACCCATTTTGGGAATGATATTGGTTGAAAAATCAGTATTGTCTCCGGTTACCTCTTTCAACAACCGGCCTTCTTTTTGAAGGCGCTCATAGAGCCGGCTACCGCGCGGGGCATTCAGCATACCCACCATGGCTGTAATAATTTTGCTTTTTTGAATGAATTCGATCTGTCTATCAAATATTTCAGGAGAATCACTATCAAATCCGACGATGAAGCCTCCTCGCACATTTAAACCGAACTTCTGAATTCTTTCCACACTGCTGATGAGATCACGGTTTCTGTTCTGGAATTTGCGGCATTCCTTCAGGGCCTGATCGTCCGGCGTCTCAATGCCGACAAAAACATTATCAAAACCGGTCCGGGTCATCAGTCTTAACAATTCCTCATCATCGGCGAGATCTATGGACACTTCCGTAGCAAAGTTAAAGGGGTACTTTCTTTTCTTCATCCAGTCGATCATGGCCGGCAAGACCTCTTCCTTAAGTTTCTTCTTATTGCCTATGAAATTATCATCCACAAAAAAGACGCCGCCCCTCCAGCCAAGCGAATAGAGCGTCTCTAATTCATCCAGTACCTGGCTTGCGCTTTTGATTCGAGCCCTGTGGCCGAAAAGGGTGGTAATATCACAGAACTCACAACTAAAGGGACACCCCCGGGAATATTGAATATTCATGGAGACATATCTTTTCATCTCAACCAGTTTCCAGAGAGGGCTCGGGGTATTTTCCAAATCCGGAAATGCTTTGGAAGTGTAAAGATTTTCGGCGTGGCCTTCACCCAAATCTTTTAAAAAGAGAGGAAGTGTAATCTCGGCTTCATTGAGCACCAGATGGTCCACTTCCGGGAAATCTTCGCAGGCAGCGGTAAAGAGCGGTCCGCCGGCCACGATTTTAACGCCCAATGCCTTGCACCTGGAAATGACTTCTTTGGCTGATTTTTTTTGGACCGTCATGGCGCTGATAAACACATAATCCGCCCACTGAAGGTCCTGGTCTTTTAACTCGGCAACATTCATATCGACCAGTCTTTTTCCCCATTCTTCAGGAAGCATGGCGGCCACAGTGAGCAGGCCGAGTGGTGGCTGAACGGCCCTTTTGGATATGAAGGACAGCGCATACTTGAAACTCCAGAAGGTATCCGGGCAGTTGGGGTAGACAAGAAGCACTTTCATTGTTTTTTCCCTTTAAATGTCAAGGGCAAGCCTTTCGACAAGGAGATTCATATCAAACTTGATCCGGAATCTTGTATTTTCAACCTTGATTCCCACTTTCACGGGAGTGATAGTATGAGGAACATTGTAAAGCAGATCTCGATGTTGCCAAAGTTTCGGAGATTGCAGATCCGAGGCGTCCAAGGCGAAGCTGTATACATCTACTGCAAGTCTTGGACAACAAAGGAAATTCGGCACCCTCGACTTTTCCTACACCGAGGTTTATTATCTTTCACCGAAGCCACGTCTGACTATGGCCTCTTTTACCAACAAAGTATTTCCCTTGAACTCGGTTTGATTAAGCATGGAGATAGCCCTCCGGGCCTCCCACTGAGTGGACATCTCCACGAAGGCAAAACCTTTTGGTTGACCAGTCTGCCTGTCTTTGGCGATCTTAACCGAGGTGACATCTCCCGCTTTGGAGAAAAGGACTCTGATCTCAGGTTCGCTGGTTTGGAAGGATAAATTGGCGATGTAAATCTTTTTGTTCATTATACCTCATACCTCCTATTAGAGTAATCCTTACTCCATAAACACCGTGTGATCATACACCCCGGCAACCGAGAATCTGCGGCAGCCTCGACTTTAGCAGTGGTAAGGTAATGCCTGCCATGAATAATAAAAAACCCGCAAAGAAGTTGTTTAGAGTTCTTAGCGGGCCAGGCATCAATTTTTAAAAGGCTCTTGGCAACTAATTCACTTCACCATACATCCGATTAAACCTAAATACAAGAGAATCGGTCTTGCAGACAGACCAAACCCTCTGTGCCAATAATAGTGAGACACCTACCCCTTGCAAAATTAGTGTAGGGCGTGTAGGTAGATAAAACATGGAAAAGAGCGAAATGAAGTTGGTTGATACTCTTTCCAATCAGCATCAATCTAACAACCTAACCTCTAACTTTTCGGAAAAAGACATGAGAAGGAATTACCGGAAGGTACCAATATAAAGCCTCCAAAGAGGGAAATAAATTTCTTTGGGGGCTTATTCGATATTTATACTACGTTATTTTCTGTTAGGTTTTCAATTGTCTTATGGTAATATGCCATTGTCTAATTAAATAAGGATGTCACCATAATTTAGGGAGGTAGTAATGAAACCAGAAACTACAGGGAAGGTTAAGTATGGAGTTTGGGGCCTTATTTGTGGCGCCGTCATCGCAATGATCATCGGCTTTGCCTGGGGTGGTTGGTCAACCAAGGGCACTACCCAAAAGACGGCCGACGAGGCGGTCTTGGCGAGTCAGGCGGCGATCTGTGTCGCTCAGTTTATGAAGCAACCGAACCATGAAGAGAAACTTAAAGAATTAGGGGGATTAGATTGCGGAAAAGCAAGGTGAATTCATTGAAAAAGGGGGCTGGGATAAAATGCCCGGGCAAGAAAAGGCTGACACTTCTGTAGCCCAAGCGTGCATCAAGGGGCTTGAAGTTCTTATCAAAAAATGAGCTAATTGAGATAGCTGTCAAAGGTGATTCATCATTTATTTTATGTGGGTCATCATTTTCTTGTTGGCAACCTCTCATTAGGGATAAGAAATGAGTTATATTATTCAATTTAATTTTAACTACTTTTTGGAGGACCAAACGTGGCAAGAGTCACTATAAAGGATTGCCTCGAACAAGTTCCTAATCGTTTTTCATTAATTCATTTAGCATTTCAAAGAGTTAAGCAACTGCGGGCCGGAGATGCCCCAAGGGTCCAAAGCAATAACAAAGAAGTGGTTGTGGCCCTTCGAGAAATCGCTGCCGGCAAAGTGGATTTTCCTTTCGAAAAAGAATTACTCTTGGAACCAAAAGGATTAGGAAAGAATAGTGAGAAAAAAGGCGAGGATACCTTGCCTGGTCAAACGGACGGCCCAAATGCTTCTCTGGATTTTAAAGAGTGGACCCATGTGGATGCAAAGGGCCGGGCCAAGATGGTTAATGTCAGTTCCAAGAAAATTACTAAACGGGAAGCCATTGCTTCGAGAAAGGTTCTGCTCAAAGCAGAAACCTTAAAGAAGATAAAGGATAATAAAATAGGGAAAGGGGATGTCCTGAGTTAGCCACAAGGGAGGAAGTGATTATAACCAAAAAAGAGCAATGATACCTCAAGTTCAAGGCCGGGGTAGTCCAACCTTTTATTCCATATTTCAATCCGTAATCCTCAATGTTTGGGACCAGTTTTTTTGAAGAGTATGTGCAATCTTTAAGCATCATGCTGTCAAAACAGAAAGATCGCCGGAATAACTTCCAACGATCAATAATTATAGCCAATATTCCATACCAAAACAAAACTCTCAAAAACGGCTTCTAATTGTAGTTTTAACCGATCTAGAGAAAAACCATGCATCTTCTTATATTTTATACAGTCAAGCAAAATGGGCCTCAATCCTAGGCTTCTTTTGACTGTTTTAAGCCTTCAAACACAGGTTTTGAAGCCTTATTTTTGGGGTCAATTTTTTGGAATGAAATTTGGAAAAATCAAAAAAAGGCTATTTTCAGCTCTCAAGATATTTTCTGAAAATCGGTAACACTGTAAGTACCGGGACCAAGTAATGAGATTAGTCCGAATTAGGAGAAAGGATGGAATAGAGGAAGTAGATGTCTAGTTTCTTTTAAGAGGTTTTATTTATATGGAGCTATGTTTTCACAATTTCAGCCGGTATATTTTTGCTATTCATACAGTCCCAAAGAAAGGGGATATCATTTATGAGGGGTGAGGAAAAGAAACAGTTGACCTTAGAACGCAGGAAGAAGTATAAATTGCAAGGCAGGAATATTAACCAAAACAACGACCCAGGCCAAGAACAAAGCGCAAACTCATATCAGGTGAATGTGTCTCAAAAGGTCTGAAAATATACACGGCAACCTTCATAGACCCTTATGACAAGCATTAGATCGTTTTTATCAATTTTCCACAAAAGAAGGATCGATTTAGAATGGGCAAAAAGCATACCTGGCTTTTGACAATCGTATTTTTAGGTTGGCTTTTAATGGATTTTCCTCAAGTTGTCCAAGCAGTGGGCTTTGAAGCGGCCTTTGGGGTCTGGTATGCCGAACCAGGGGGAGGGATAGGCTATGAAGGGGATTCCCTAGATCTGAAAAATGATTTGAATTACTCCTCGGAAGTAAAATTTTTTGGAAGGGCTAAAGTTGAATTGCCACGTTTATTCCCTAATATTTACTTAATGGCTACTCCTCTTAGCTACGATGGCACTGCTGCAAAAAATACTTCCTTCACCTTTGGTAATCAAACCTTTGTTGCTGGCACCTCTTTTACTTCCAACGTCAAACTGGACCACTATGATTTGGCACTCTACTATGGGGTCCCCTTTATTAAGTCAGCCACCCAGGGGATGTTAAATGTAGATTTAGGATTCAACATGAGGGTTTTTGATGTCCAGGCCAAGGTTACTCAGGGGGGCAATATGCAATCCGAGAGTTTTTATCTGCCGGTACCAATGATTTACCTCGGTATCCAGGTCAGGCCTGTTAAATCCCTTTCTCTGGAGGGAGAAATCCGCGGTATTGCCTATAATGGCAATCAGTTTTATGACCTCATCGGAAGAATAAAATATAACTTCTTTAGCTTTGCCTTTGTGAGTGCCGGATACCGCTATGAGGAAGTCGTTTTTGATACGCTTGATATCAAGTCTGATGTTCGATTCAGCGGACCCTTGTTGGAATTAGGCCTTCAGTTCTGATGGTGGTTGAAAAGTCTTTTCCGCCTAACTATAATCTGCTTCGCTTACTGCCTTACGAATACGGCCGAAAAGAAGAAAAGCCGTGCAGGACGGTGAATTAAATCGTTACGCAAGCATTCAATCCGTAACCATTGCCCTTCAGTCCAGTTCCCAAACAAGATTTGTAGGGTATGCCGTGTAAAACGTATGACTGGTCGGCTAAAGTCCGATGGTGGGAGTTCGGCAGTTCGCCCACATAGCTTGAGGGAGGTGTAAGGGGTAACCTGAAGCACTAAATTTCCTGACGAAGGCTCCAATAAGGGAGTTGAGCAAACCTGCGGGTTGCAGCGCAAGCGAACCTATATGTAGCCTCGAAATTCTCAATGGAGTTGTCGACCCCCTCCTACACTGGGGAAGACCGGTGCATCTATCCTAACCATAACTGCCAGAACCGACAGGTGGACTCCCGGAGTAACAAGGGTGACACACAGGGGAAGCCATACGACAATGAGCACGGGAGACCCTGGTCGATGCTCAACAGGAGAGCAACGGGTAAATATAAGGAGATGAAGTTTTACCAGGTCGGCCAGGGAGTCGGAGTTGCCCATAGTACCGATGGTATCTCAAGGACAGCATAACCTTGGGAGAGGGAAGGGGCAATACTTTCATCATGTTTCTGAAGAAGGGAAGAAAAGGAGATTGCAGAAGCGCTCTTAACTCCGAGAGATTCGGAACCTTTGGTGGAAACTATATCAGAGTGCCAAGTTTAGGCGAAAGCCTCTGGAAGAAGATGATCGGTAAGCCGTATTCGGGAAAACCGAACGTACGGTTTGACGAGGGGGAGCTGGAAACCTCTGACCGCTATAGTTCTAAATAGATGCGTGCATCGAAAAGTTCAAAAGCGGCTCCAGCTCGGCGCCAGCTCTCTACTCTACCGAAATCGTTAAATTCAGTGCTATGAGGCCATGTGCGAGGAAATTTTGTTAGAGAACCGCGATGTAACATTTAAGTCACTTGATTTTTTTGAAATAGACGATTTGAGGGCCGGGAAATATAACCTCATACAGGTCGCCTTTCGGTCTGGCCACAATAATTCCTCCGGATCTGGTATGGATACGTATTTCGTCTCCCTTGATGACCCATTGGAAGGTTAATGCTTCTCCGTTTTTGATCCGGCGGATACCTTCCCCCCCTTTTTTTAATTCCACCAAGAGGCCTGCAAACCTTGGCGGGCTGTCTGGTACAGCTTGATAAGTCCCGAGGATTTCTTTTTCTTTAGAACAGGCACCAATTAATAACATCGTGACAATTAACAGAAGGAAAAAACAAGAAAAATATCTTCTTAATTCTGACATATTCCCCCTAATAGGAACCGGAACTTTTTCTAAAAGAAAGTTCGTGCTGGCGAAAAAAATGAATCCGGTCAAAGAAAAATACCTGAATGGTCATGAGAAGCCAGATAATATTTACAATGACCTTCTTCCAACCGATCGGATCCCCAACGGTGTCAAAACATCCGCAGCTCATTTTAGATCCCCAAAATATATTAATAATGATAAAAAGTGTGAATAAAAAAAGGAGACCGATTAAAACCGAGGCCGTGACCTTTGTCCTCAGACCAAGGACAAAGTAAAAGCCGCAGACCAGTTCCAGCCAGGGCAGGATAACAGCCACCAAGTTAATAGCCACAAAAGGAATGATCTGATAATTGGCCACATTTTCGGCAAAAATAAGGGGATCGGGTATTTTACTTAAGCTGGCATAGATGAAAATCCATCCGATGTAAGTTCTAAAGGCAAGGGAAAGATATCGATGGGTCAATAATTTTTTCGTTAAGATCAGGATAGACTTCATGGAACCACCGGATAATGATTTTTTTCCCAGCCCGCCCGCCCGCCCTTCAGAATTTTTACATCCTTGAACCCTCTGAGGACGAGTTTATTGGCCACTTCTTCATCGTAATGTTTACTGATGGATCTCCCATAGACGATGATTTCCTTATCTTTGTCAATTTTCGCCAGGTCGATGTCATACATAAAGTCAAAGATGTCTAGGGGGAGACTTAGGGCCTTATCGATGTGCTCCTGATCATAAAAAATGGAGGGCATGGCATCTATTACAAGAATTTTGCCTTGTTTATATTTATCATAAGCGGCTGAAGGGCTTATATAAGAAAGGGATTCTCTGGCAAAACTTTTTGGAATGATGGGGATACCCTTGGGATTTGAGGCATTAAAAGCCAAGGCACAAACCAGACTGATGCCGATGATCGGAATAAAGTCAATCCACCTCAAAGATGCAGCCTGAGGGTTGATGCGACGTTCGATATTGGTACTGGCACGATCCAGCCAGTGGGAAACAGCTTTTCCGATGGCCGCCGACACCTCAGGATATTTCTGCATAATCGGACCGAATGGTTCCCTTTGAATGACGATCAGACGGGATTCTTCCAAGGTCTTAACGGAAGTCGGGATAGGTTCCTCAGCTAAAAGGTTCGCTTCTCCGAAACTTTCTCCCGGCCCCAATCGGGTGATTTCAATTTCGGCGCCGTCTTTCCCAGGCCTGAAAATCTTCACCCCTCCGGAGACAATAAGGCAGCCGCTTCCTCCGGTATCTCCCATCCGGGCGAAGACCGTATCGGGAGGCAAGGTCACTTCCAGAGCAATAGCGGCAATGGCCTCAAGGGCTTCCCGGTTCAAGTTTTCGAACAGGCGGCTTTCGGCCAGGGCCTTAAAATTTTTGTCTTTTTCCTCTTCGGCCATATTGGAAGGAATTTCCCTTTTCTTCTGTCAAATTGTCAAAAGGCCTTACTAAGTTTTCTGAGTTCCGCCAAAAAAGGGTCCAAATCTTTTATCTGACCGGCGTGGCTCATAAGGATCTTCCCATTCTTATCAACTATGATTAACAGTGGGACATATTTCACTTTTGAAAGGGTCTTGATCTCGTTATCGTCATCTGAAAACAGAGGAAATTCTACTTTGAATCCCTGTTTGTAAACAGCCAAATCACCGGACTTGCCTTCGAGAGCGATACCCAACATTTTTGTTTTTTTCTTTAGTTCTTTGTCTTCTTGAATGAATTCAAAAAGCCGGTTGACCGAGGGGGCATTTCCCTGACAGACCGGGCAAAAAACGTCAAAGAACTCAACCACCAGGAACTTGGCCTGAACCTGGGACAAAGAAAAAGTCTTGGCACGCTTAAGCCCTAAGTAACTGTTTATTTCAGGCGAATTGGGCATTTTTATTTGAAACCCAGGCAACGTGCTTCTCGGGGCTAGGGCCTCAGTTGGAAAACCGATGGAACAATAAAGGGTTAGAACGATGCAAACAGTCCAGCCCAACAGTCTATCTCCAGAAAGCTTAAGATTCATACTTTTCCATCTTTTTAGAACTGTGTGTTGTGAGAAGTTAACTCTGTTTATTATTATAAGTCCTATCCGGAGGTATTGCAAATCGTTTTCGTAAACGTTCTTTCTGGGATTTAAAATGGGGCCAAATTTTAAATTTGAACAAAAGCCCGAACCCGTTGATGTCCCAAAAATTTTTCTCTCTATTGATGCTTGATTCGTCCCAGCGGTGTACGAAAAGCGAACCAAAGGATGCCGGCTGTTGGAGATTACTTGCGTTCGCTTACGACTACTTCAAGCGCTACGACGACGAAATCGAGGCCTATCGCCAGGCCCTGCGTAATCGATCCGAAGAATTTCAGCTCCTAGGACAACCTCGGGGCCACTTATCTCAACCTCAAGCGCTACGATGACGCCGTCGAGGCCTATCGCCAAGCCGTCAGGATTGGTCCGAAAAATGCCGACGCTTGGTACGGCCTCGGATACGCTTATATAGTTTCCGGCAACCGGTCAGCCGCCCTGGATGCCGTCCGGAAACTGCAGAGCCTCGATCCGAAAAAGGCCGACAAACTTTTTAACCTGATCATGCCACACTAATGCAATTAAAGAAGACGAGAGAGATAAGGCGGGCTCTACCTTTTCTTGTGCACATTTCAAACAGTAATCATTAATTTTCAGGATTCCCTCTTTAGAAGAGTAGTTAGATGAAGTCCTCAAATAGGAAAGGGTCTGCCAGTTCTTTTCAAACCTCTTGCAAATAGAACCTAAAGGGGTTAATCTTGCCTTTATTGCGGAGGTCAAAATGAGAAAGCCCTTTGCCCTTTTCCCCCTTTTTACGATTCTTGTTTTATCGCTTATTCCTTCATTATCCCTGACTCAGGAGCTGTTGGGCGCATCTCCGGAAACGAACCGGGTTTTACCCGAATCTCTCTGACTTGCGGAGCTCCCAAAATAACATTCATTTTTTCCCGAATGGTTTCCTTAAGAAACTGAAACTGCTGCCCGACCACAGGGTTGGAAACCAACAGATGGAGAGTCCCCTCACGGATCCCTTCCAGACAGATCCCCTGGCGTATGGAGTCAGGGACCACCTGGGCCCAGGCCTCAATGACGGCCGGGATCAGGGGATCGATGACGGAATTCCCTCCGCTCCACAACTCCTGGACAATGGTCTTTAAAGGTACGGCCTCTTTTTTCATTTCAGAAATTTGATTGACAGTTTTAATCGATCTTTATATAGTAAACCGCATATTTTTTCCGGCAGGTCATCGCCTCTGCCAGAAGGACCATATTCTCAATGAAAACAAAAAATAGTGCAACAAAATAAATACAATCCTTAAGGAAAAGGAGGAATCATGGTGACCCGAAAAATACTTTTAACTGAAGACGAAATGCCCCGCCAGTGGTATAACATTTTGCCGGATATGCCGAACGGGATGCAACCTCCCTTACACCCCGGCACCGGTCAACCGGTCGGTCCGGATGATCTGGCCCCGATCTTTCCCATGCCTCTGATCGAACAGGAAGTCAGTCCGCAGCGCTTTATCGACATCCCTGAACCGGTTTTAGAAAAATATCTGATCTGGCGGCCGTCACCATTGTGTAGGGCCTATGCCCTGGAACAGTTTTTACAGACCCCGGCAAAAATCTATTTTAAGAACGAAGGCCTTAGCCCGGCCGGCAGTCACAAACCCAACACCGCCGTGGCCCAGGCCTATTACAACAAGATCTCCGGTACCAAACGGATAGCCACGGAGACCGGGGCCGGACAATGGGGCAGTGCCCTGGCTTTTGCCGGGGCCCTCTTTGGTTTGGAAATAAAAGTCTATATGGTTCGGGTCAGTTATGATCAAAAACCTTACCGGCGGCTGATGATGAACACCTGGGGGGCGACTTGCATCCCCAGCCCCAGTCCGGATACCAAGGCCGGGAGAACCATATTGGACCAGGATCCCAATTCTCCTGGAAGTCTGGGTATTGCCATCAGTGAGGCCGTGGAGGATGCGGTGACCACCCCGAACAGCAAATATTCTTTGGGCAGCGTCTTAAATCACGTCTTGCTCCATCAAACCATCATCGGCCAGGAGGCCCAGAAACAATTTCAAAAAATCGGGGAATATCCTGACATCGTCATCGGTTGTGCCGGCGGCGGGAGCAACTTCGCCGGACTGGCCCTTCCCTTTGTCCGAGATAAGATTGGCGGAAAGAAAGTCGAGATTATCGCCGTTGAACCTTCCTCCTGTCCGACCATGACCAAAGGTCCCTTTGTCTATGACTTCGGGGATACCGTGCAAATGACGCCCTTACTCCCCATGTTTAGTTTGGGTCATACCTTTGTCCCTGCTCCCATTCACGCCGGAGGCCTCCGTTATCATGGAATGGCCCCCATTGTCTCCCAGCTCATCCTGGATAAACTGGTCGAACCGAGGGCCGTTGGCCAATTGGAAACCTTTGCCGCCGGGGTGACCTGGGCCAGGACCGAAGGGAATATCCCGGCACCGGAAACCGATCATGCCCTGGCCGTAGTTATCTCCGAGGCCAAGAAATGCAAGGAAGAGGGCAAAGCCAAGACCATACTGGTCAACTGGAGCGGCCATGGCCTGGTGGATATGATGGCCTACAATGCCTATTTCGAAGGGAAACTGTCTGATTTTGAACTGCCAGACGAAGAGATCCGAAAGTCATTAAAAGCCCTGGAAAAATTTCCCAAGCCGAAAATATAAAAAGGCAGGCATAAGGTTCAGGGTGTAAGGTTCAAGGAAAAACAACACGTCTCAACCCTATTCCTTGAACCTTATACCTCGAAACCTTAAAACTTGAACCATTCTTTATGATTGAAACTTACGACCATTTGGAAATTTATTGCCCCCAACTGGGGATGATGATGAATTTCCAATACTGCCGCCGAGCGCAGTCCCCTTTGCCCTGTCGAAATTTAATCGGCTGCTGGGAGAAACGAATTCCCGTGGATTCCTTTTTAGCCGAGAACTTTTCCAGGCCTGATCTGGAAGCCGCCTTCGGAGGATTGCCTAAAACTCGACTGGAACGGATTTTTGACTGTCTGATGCAAATCAAAGGAACCAAAACAGGTTCATAATTTGTTCCGGGAACTTTTTATACCTCAAAGGTTTTTCCTATTGTCATCTCAAATAAATTATGTTAGAAAAATTCCAATTGGGCCGTTAGCTCAACAGGTAGAGCAACTGACTCTTAATCAGTAGGTCGCAGGTTCGAGCCCTGCACGGCCCACCAAGTTGTATTGACATACAAGGCTTCCTTTTCTATAACTTCACCTCGAAAAGAAATTTCTTATCTAAAGACGGACCTACCCCGACCGCAGACTGAAGGAGGAAGATTATTGGATGATTAGCCAGGAAAAAATCATTTCAATGGATCATAATTTTTTGTTGACCATGGGTCTAATGATGTCTAACTCCGTGTTTGGAGAGTTCTTCGATTCTTACCGGATAGGTATTTACAGTAGCGGCATTCCCGATGAGCGATGGAACGTGGTCTTCGTCAAGAGAACGACTTCAAAACCCCAGAGGGTAGTGGAAAAGTGGGAGGAGTTCTTTACTCCCCGACAGCTGCCCTTTCGTGTCCTTTTTTCGCCAGGAGTGGAGGGCGAGTTCTTGCCGCTCTTGCAGGAGAGAGGTTATGAAAAGTCGGATCCCCTACCGGTCATGACCTTAGAAAATCTGCCTACCAAGGTTGATGAAAGGACAGACTTGGACATACGAAAGGTCTCTACGCTAGAAGAACTGGGCGATTTTCAGGAAGCGGGGGAAAAAGGATTCTCCCTGCCCGCCGGCACGGGACCCTATGTAACGACCGAACAGACCTTTAGACTTCCTGATATTGAAATGTTCATAGGCTACACGGAAAGCAAACCTGCTTGTACGTCGATGCTTATCCGGACAGGTCCTGTAGCGGGCATATACTGGGTATCGACTTTACCGGAATACCGCCATCGAGGCTTCGGCGCAGCTATAACCCTGAGGGCTGTCTTGGCCGGTAAGGAGAAAGGCTGCGCGTACGCAAGTCTGCAGGCTTCGGCCATGGGCAAACCTGTCTATGCGAGAATCGGCTTCGATAATCCCTACGATTACCTGGCCTATCGGTCACCAGTGTAAAATTTCGCACGTCTATGAAGCTGTTTAAAAAGCGGCGACGAGCCACACCTTTCGCCTTCTCCGATTACCACCACGGGTTGAGAACAATCGCCTGACGGCCTATCCGCTTTCCCTTCATGATATCACTTCTCCTTTCAACAACATTTTCAGAAAATCACGCCAGGTCAAAACATGGCTATCCTCATGCAGCCGTGGAGTGCCTTCGTTGCAGACCATAAATGCTTTTTTGGTTGAACTATTATGGACTTTTAACCCCTATCTGTCACTCCGGTGAAAACCGGAGTCCAGAGATTATTCATTTTCAGGAAAAGCATCGTGTCTGTTCTACAATAAGACGATTAATACCTATATGGCCTTTCTCTCAAGCCAAACCTTTCGTCGCCAGAGAACTTTTTAGGGATTAATTAGGTGTCCCCTCTCATAGCGTTTAAGGTCCAAGGGCAAAAAAGAGATTTACAATATAAACAAATAAGTAGTATTAGAGAGGTAAGAGAAGAGGATTTGGTATTCGTCTTTATAAAAACGGCTCTGGAAATTCAAGTCAGGATTGAGGCGTAAATTTTTTAATCGGATATACTTAAAGTGAACCTCGCTATCAATACTATCCTCCCAAGAATTCTTTTCATCGTCGGCGGGATGTTAGTCTTTTTCTTTTTTATCTTTCTGGATTGGCAAAGTTTTCTTCTCCTGATCGCATTAATCAGTCTTTCTATTCTGGCCGCCTTAGTGACCATGAGTACTTTGGGATTTCCTCTGTCCATATCCTTTCTCCTTCCTGCATCCGTAATGGTGGGCCTGGGACTTATTCAAGGTTTTTTTGTGATTCGATCCTTTCAACGCTGGCGGCCCTCACCCCCCTTAGGTTTCAAACCAATTCGGGTTATGGTTCTCGTCGGATGTATCTCCGTCCTGATCGGCTTCGGATTTTTGATACTTTTCGGGCAACCCCTGTTTCGGGACAACAAAGGGTTCACCTTCTTAGGGTTCTTTTTTGTTACGGTAGCCACTTGTGGAATCATGCCGCTTGTGCTACATCACCTCTTCTCGGATTCGCCGATTGCTTTCACTCCGGTGCAAATAGGATCAAAGCAACACCTCCGGATGGCTCTCCGCCGCTTTCGGCATCTTGAACCCTATCCCCGTCTTTTCGCCCGGTTCAAGATCCTCACCGACCCCATGTTCCCTCGTCTGGCCGATTTTGTCAGGCCGGGCTGGAAAATAATCGATGTGGGCTGCGGCTATGGGGCACCGGCAGCCTGGCTTTTGGCCGCTTATCCTGACCTGAAATTTCTGTCCTGTGATCCTAATCGAGAACGAACGAGAGTTGCAACCAGGATCCTTGGTAAACAAGGGGAGGTCTTGACCTGCACTGCTCAGGACCTGCCTTTAGAGAATAAAAAAGCGGATGCCATCCTCCTTCTGGATATCCTCCATTATCTTTCCGACCAGGAACTGTTGAAATTCCTGGACAGAAGCAGACCGGTACTAAGGCCGGAAGGAAGGTTGATCATCCGAGCAACTGTTCCCAGGGAAGGATTCAGCCTGCTCCGTTTTGTGGAAGAGACTAAACTTCGATTCAAAGAAGTGAAATATCATTTCAGGGAAAGGGAACAATGTATCCGAATCCTCAAAGATGCCGGCTTCAAAGAGGAACTTGTGGAGCGCACCATCCCCCATAGAGAAGAAATCTGGTTTATTGCCCGTGTCGATAAATAAAAATTCTTTAGGTTGATTTCAGCCAAAGTATCGTCCTATAATTATTCCATCGAGTTAAAGTCATTTAGTAACACATCTGTTCCTCTTAGACAAATTCTTTTCGGGTCAGGAGGCCAACATGGAAAACTACAAGAAATTAGCCAAGAAACTTGGCATGATCAATGCCCTGATCATATCACCTCAAGATGTCTTTTTCGATAACCGGGCCATATTGAAATGCCGTTGGGGTTGTGAGGATTATGATAAGCAGGGTATCCGGTGTGATATTCGGGGAACAACCTTTGAGGAACGGGTAGGAATGATAAAAGCGTATAACCGCATCCTTCTGGTCCATTCCCATGACGCCCACAAAATAAGCCGGGCTGTCTTAGAGATTGAACGAACTGCCTTTCTGGACGGTTATTATTTCGCTTTTGCTGTTCGATTCTGTAATTTATGTAAAACGTGTAAAGTCTCCCAGGGGAAGCCCTGCCCAACCCCGCAAAAGGTCAGACCCTGCGATCAAAGTTTTGGGATTGATGTTTACAAGACCGTGCGGAACTTAGGGCTGCCCTGTCAAGTCCTTCAAGGGAAAAACGATCTTCAAAATCGCTATGGATTCGTCCTGATTGACTAACGCCTTTGATGAAGGAAGGCCAAGGACCGGTGTCCCTCTTTTATAGGATTGCCCAAAGAGTAACTCATCACCTTATTCCGGCCCGGACGGCTGATGGGATTAGGTGCAGGTCAGGCACCCAAGCCCATTTCGGTCTTGTTTGTGGGCCTGGTTCAAAATGAACCTCCCCGTAGCAAGCTACGGGGAATTACAAGTTTAAAATTCACCAAAAAAATCTTGCCGAATCCCGCTCTAGCCAAAAGCGTTAATGTCTTTTAGCTCTCGCTTCGCAGTACCCCTGAACCTTACAGGTATTGGAGAAAATCCAAAGGTTGTTCAACCAAGGCCCTGGCCCCATCGGCCATGAGTTCCTGGGCCGTACGAAAGCCCCATAAAGCCCCGACAGGAAACATCCCGGCATTAACTGCTGTTTTCATATCGGTGCCGGTATCTCCAAGATATAAAAATTGTCCGGGGGTCAGGTGCATCCTTTCAGCGATTTCCAGGGCCGCTGCAGGGTCCGGCTTTTTGGGAACAGAGGGGCGGGCGCCCAAAACTATTTGAAACGGCCACTTGGGCAGTAATTTGGCCACGACCATTTGGCAAGAATCATGGGGTTTGTTGGACAGGATGGCCATAGATAATCCCCTTTGGAAAAGGGCATCCAAAAGTTCGGGGATCCCCGAATAAGGGTGGGTCTTTTTGTCCCAACGTAAGCTGTATTCTTCTCTCATGGCCTCAACACACCGCGCGACCATTTCTTCATCACGGTTTTCCGGCGGCAAAGCCCTTCTAACCAAGGCGCCAATCCCATCGCCGACAAAATATTTATAAGCCTCCCGGTCATGCCCTGAAAAGCCAAAACGGCTCAACACTTGGTTCATAGAATCCGTCAGGTCATCAATAGTATCCAGCAAGGTCCCGTCCAGGTCAAAAATAATCGCTTCAACACTCATGGTCGCTCTCAACGGTTGGCTCCCTTTATCAAGGGCAATTTCCCCCCATTTACCTTACTGTTGCTGAATTCCGACCCGCCCTCGTTTAAACATATAAAACCAGGCCACGCTGACGGTTATTACAAAGAAACTCATCAATAAGGCTGCATCGGGAATGATCGATCGTATATTCCCGCCGCGAACCAACACGTTTAAAAATGCATTCAGGCCCCAGGCGAGAGGGGAAAAACTACTGATTTCCTGCATCACTTTCGGCATAAAATAGGCCGGAACCATCACTCCGCCAAGAGCTGCGGCGATCACCACCGAGACGGCGCCGAACATGGAAGCCTGCTCATAAGTCCTGGCAATGGTACCCAGGAGTATGCCATACCCGGAGGCGGCCAGGGCCGAACTTAAAACAACGAGTAATAACGCCATTGGTGATGCCCCCAATTCCAGACCGGGTGTCCCAAGAAGCGGCAACAAAAACTTCCCGACAGAAAAAATGAGGACAACCTGGACCAAACATATCATAACATAGGCCAGGATCTTTCCGGAAATGATGGTGAGATAAGAAGTCGGCATGGTCAGAAGTCGGGCCAGCATCAACTCTTGTCTTTCCCGAATAAGGGAACCGCCCAGAGGAACCACGATAAAAAACATACCGAAGAGGGTCCAGGCTGGAACGTTCTGCTGTATGGTACTAAAAACCACGATGACGTCTTGAGATTGAGTCGTCTTCTCTTTAATCGCCATAAGGGGCTTTTCGTCCCAGTCTAATTGAATTTTGGGTATCCCTTTTTTAAATTCATCCGACCACATAGGCCCGGCCACTTTTTTAGCCATTTCTTCCATTTTTTCCGGCAAGAGTTCCGAGAAGACCCCCATCTTTTCTTTGATTTCCAATCCCAGGATCATTTTTTCCAGACCGTTGATCATCCCGGTCCGGTAGTTTTCCCGAAGGGTTGGATCAAAATAGACCGGAACAAACAGAAGACCTTTATCTCCTGCAGTCAGGGTTTTCCTTTTTTTAGCATCAGGAGCAAGAGAGTTTTTTACCGATTGTCGAACTTTTTTTTTGAAAGCTTCGGTCAGCCCGGGGGGGATTTGGACACAGGTCTGGAAATCTCCTCTAAGCACTGCCTTTTTGGCCGTTTCTATATCGACCGGTTTTCCTTTGAGGTCCTTGACCATTTCTATCGAACCGGACTTTCTTAAGGATTCTTCTACCCATTTCCCTATCATTTTTCCATCCTGGTCAACAAAAAGCACCCGGTTCTTAGTCTCTCCCATGTATTTAAGAACATTCTCCTGAACCAAAGTGACCACAATAACCAGGGCCAAAGGCATGACAAACAACACCAACAGGCCGGAAAAATCACGGTAGAAGAGGATCAGTTCTTTTTGAACAAAAGACCAGAATTTAACCATAGCAACCTGTCAATCTCGAAGTTGTTTCCCGGTCAGTTTAATAAAAAGGGCTTCCAAATCGATACACTCGGGGAACCGTCGAAGAAGCTCCTCAGGAGTTCCTTCGATGATGACTTGCCCTGCATCCATGATAGCCACGTAAGAACAGAGTGATTCGGCCTCTTCCATATAGTGGGTGGTATAGACCATGGTGATTTTTTCTTTTAATCCGGCAAGTCTCTCCAGGATTAAATTTCTGGATTGGGGATCAACTCCCACGGTCGGCTCGTCAAGAAAGAGAACCTTCGGCTTGTGGAGGATACCCGCCGCCAAGTTGGCCCGACGCTTCATTCCCCCGGAAAAGGTGAAAACAAGGGAATCGGCACTTTCCTCAAGACCTACCATTTCAATAAATTCGGAGATACGGGTTGCCAGTTCTTTCCCTCGCAACCCATAGATACGGCCAAAGAATCTGAGATTTTCACGAAGGGTGAGATTCTGATAAAGGGCGACCTCCTGGGGAACAAAGCCGATAAGACCTCTTACCTGAGCAGGGTATCTGAGGGTATCCAATCCGCAGATCGTAAGGCTCCCGCTCGTAGGTTTGAGCAGTGTGGTCATGATTGAAATCGCCGTAGTCTTTCCGGCCCCATTCGGGCCAAGAAGACCGAAAACCTCCCCTTCCGTGATGGAGAGTGTAATTCCGTTTATGGCCGGTTGGGATCGTTTCGGATAGATCTTGACCAATCGGTCAGCAGAAAGTATTTTTACATCGGAAAACATACATACCTTCAACGGATTTTTACCGATAACTCCTGATATAAATGGGATTCCTTCTGCCCACAATCCAGAAGGATGTCATACAAACGTCCGTAGTCGTCTCCATCGGGTAAACAGCCTTACTGATCTTTGAGCCTTGAAGGGCAAATCTCCTCCATGAGTCTCCGATGTCCGTCACTTTTATTGCTTTTGGATGGAAATTTATAAGGTACTTTTGAAGGAGAGTCAAGGGGAAGCTGAATTAAACCAAAAACCTGATACTGGATCAAATAGCCGATCCTTGCTGCTTGATTGACTTTATCCAGAATCAAGAAACCAGTATCCAATATCATTTCAGAAGATTGAGTCCTTTCCATAGGCTTGGAAACTTGGTCTAACGAATCCAATTTCAAACATATTTGGTTAGCTTTACGGTCACAACTCTTTGATCCATGACGGCGGGTGCAGGCGCCCTTGAGATACATCCTGCATCTGAATTCCCAGGATTTCCTCGCAGATAGACCCTTGGGAATCAATAATCAGGGCGTCAAATAAGAACGGGTTCTGCTCAACCGCCACCGGTATAATCCTGCCGAGGTAGAAACCCCCTTTTTTGGTTTTCTGGTAGATGACCCTTTTTTCAAAACCCACTGGGAAGGGAACATGCTCGGTAAAACATTGCCCCCAGATACAAGCCATCTGAAGAGCGGCATCAAAGGGAAACGGGGAGCCGAGCAGATCATCCTCCTTTCTCTGATCCCCGCCGAACAGGGAAGCCGAAGCCCCTAGGGGTGAAAGAGACACCGGGCCGATAATATTCCTATAAGCCGTCCCGAAGGGGATCAGCTGGGGGTAAATCGAAACAACCGGTATCGTGAAGCCCTGTCCGTCGGGATTTCCCACATCGGTTAAAAACGGCACAGAAATTGAGGAAGAATTGGCCAGAAAAAATTCCACCCGGGCATGCTCCAGGTTACGGCTGATGCCTCCAGTCCTTGATCTCATCGAGGTCATAAGCCCAGCTGAAATACCCCCCTTGGGGGTGTGATCTATTTCGACGATGACCGGCAGACGGTGTATTTCAGGGGGGATAATCAGAAAACGGGGAAACCGCGCTTCGGTCAAACAAACCATATCCCAATTGGAAAAATATTCATGAACAACCATGGCCAGGACATTTAAAGCCTCTGCCGCCGGCAAAACACACCGGCCTTCAAATCGATGGTCCAATAAATAGTCACCGACTTCAATTTCCAAAGGATGGCGCATTTTTTGATTTAATAAGGGTCTCAAAATAACATTGTCTAAAAAGGACCGGGGAGGTTTTATTTTTGGGGATTGTCCAAAGGGTAATTTATCGCCCTATCCCGGCCAGTCCAGCAAAGTTTGATTCGAGGCAGGGCCTCCACCGTAGCCTGTTTCGAGCCCAGGTGAAGGCCTGCTTTTGATTTAGTTAAATAATTGGCCCGGTAAAGAAGCTTCCAGGTTCAGAGTGGACAACCCCAAAAATAAAACCTCCCTGGTCCTTAATCTAATGCGAAGCAAAACGTTTCATGCCAAAACTATTATGAGACCCTTAGTCACCGGGGAAGGATTTCCAAAGGGCAATCGTTTGGGGGTCCACGGCCACAGGAAGCCCCTTGGCATTCAGGGCGCAGTGTTTAGTATATCCGATGCAGACGATCCGGCCGGTTTCCGCTTCGGTGATCAGGTAGTCAAACTGCAGTCGGACCCTTTCCAGGTGGGTCGGCCGGGTATGGATCAGCATGACGTCATCATAATACAAGGGAGAATAATATCCGATCCTTAAATCGATAATGGGATAAACAAAGCCGCTGGCTTCGATTTCTTTATAGGGGTAACCGAAGTCGCGCATCAAAGAGGTTCGTCCGAATTCAAAAAATCTCAAGTAATTGGCATGATAAACCACGGCCGAACGGTCCGTATCGGCATATAACGTTCTATACTTAGAGCGGTGCCAGATCAAACCAGTGGATTGGTCGCGGATAAAGTTGGGATCGTTAGTGAAAGGTTCGGGTCGAAAAGGTTTGGGACGCATCTTCACACCCCCCTGAAAATAATACAGCAGTTCGTCCCTCCAAACCCAAAGGCATTGGAAAGAGCCAATTCATAATGATGCCGGCGGACTTCATTGGGCACTACATCGATATCGGAAAATTCCGGATCAGGAATATGATTGATAGTCGGTAAGATACACCCTCTTCCCATGGCTTCGATGGTTAAGGCCGCTTCAATTGCTGCGGTGGCCCCCAAAGTGTGGCCAAATTGGGACTTATTGGAAGAAACGGGGATTTTTTCAATGGCCTTGCCGAACACTTCACGAAGGCATTTTATTTCCGTCCGGTCCCCTTTGGGCGTAGACGTACCGTGGGCATTGATATATTGGATGTCCTTTGGCTCCAAGCCAGCGTCCTCAATAGTTTCCCTGATGGCCCGGACAATGGTGACGGGATTGGGACTGGTGTAATGATAAGCGTCCGAAGTCCAGCCTACCCCTAAGACCTCGGCCAGGGCCTTGAGACCGTAAGCCTTAATGACTTCTTCCGCCGCCAGAATTACTGCGCCGGCTCCTTCAGAAAGAACAAATCCTCTTCGGTCAAGACTGAAAGGGCGTGAAGCCTGGGCTGGATCTGTAAAGGCCCGATCTTTTGGGTAGACCTTGATCGTAGCATTCATATTGGCAAAGCCGTGGATCAATTCCGGCAGAATAGGGGCATCGGCCCCGCCGGCCAATACGAAATCGCAATCCCCGTCCCGGATCATTCTGGCCCCTATCCCGATGGCATGGTTCCCCGAGGCGCAGGCCCCTTGGGGAGAAAAGATGGGACCGGTGAATTTTAGGAGCATGCCGGCCTTTCCGCCAGGTACATTGGCGCATAGATTGGGGAGCAGATAAGGGCTTACCCTTAAAGGTCCCCGTTGTTCCAGGTCCTGCATGGCGATACGAAAAGCATCCGGCCCATTTAAGGCAGAGCCCATCAGGCAGGCCATTCGGGGGGAAATCTGTTCATCCATGGTAATCCCGGCGTTTTGCAGGGCTTCCTGACAGACAGCCATGGTCATGATAACAAAACCGGCGTTCCAGTTGTACACTTCTTTGGCATCGATATAATCCAGCTCTAAGGGATTCCAGTCCGGGATTTCTCCGACAATGTTGCAGGCCGATTCCACCTGGCATCGGGTGACTTTCCGGAACCCGGCTTCCCCTTTGACAGCCCGCTTCCAGGTCTTCTCAAAGGTGCTGCCCAGGGGTGTGGCCATCCCATAACCGACAACAAACACCCTTCTGTTTTTAGGTGCCTTCATGGTTCACTGCACGTCCTTTATGACGACTTCGTAAAAAGTCCGGAAGTCCCGCGTTTCGCGGGATTGCGCTTCATCCTTCGTCATTGCGGCGTACCTATGTGTACGCCTCGTTTCTCAGGATTTGCGCGCCTTACCTGCGAACTTTTTACGAAGCCGTCCGGATTTAGAGTTTTTCCAGTTTATCCTTTATAACAATCTCCGTAAAACCAAACAGGCATTGCACCCGCCAAAGCCCAGTGCATTTTTCAAGATAAATTCTCCGTTCAATTTTCTGGCCCCTTCGGACACACAGTCCAATTCAACTTCCGGATCAGGGAGATAATTAATCGTGGGAAGCAAGGTATCTTTGAGCAACCCTTCCATGGCGAAAATGGCCTCAATGGCGCTGGAGGCCCCCATGGCATGGCCCATTTGGGATTTATTGGCCGATACCGGAGGAATGCGTTTTCCGAAGATATTATGCAGGGCATCAACCTCCACCTTGTCCCCTACCTTGGTCGAAGTGGCGTGGGCGTTTATGGCATCGATATCCGAGGGATTAATCCCGGCCTGGGTGATAGCCAGCTCCATGGATCTTTGAACGGTTTCCAGATTAGGGGCAACGAAGTGCTTGGCATCCGAGGTCATTCCAAACCCGGCCAGTTCTATGGGCGCTTTAAGTCCATGGGCGGCAGCGAATTCCGCTGAGGCAATGATAATGCAGGCTGCCCCTTCGGAAACCACAAACCCCCTGCGGTTAACGGAAAAAGGCCGGCTGGTTTTTTCAGGCGGTTCAAGCGGCTGACCCTCTTTGGGATGATAAGCGCCGTTCATGGTGACAAAGCCGGCAACGATCGGTTCAACCAACGGAAAATCGACCGCTCCTCCGATGACCACATCGGCCAGCCCCTGACGCAGAAGCATTGCCCCTGTGATTAATGAGGTGACGCCCGTGGCGCAGGCCGTAATGGTGGAAAAGATGGGTCCGGTAGCCCCGGTGAAAACAGAGACCCGTCCGCCGACCATATTGATGCATGAGTTGGGGTTGGTAAAGGGATGGGGCATTTTCCCCTGGGAGACCATCAAGCGGTCCGCCACCAACACGGCATCCAGCCCTCCGATGGCACTGCTGAAGGTGACGGCCACGCGGGGGGCTATCTCGGGTGTAATCACCAAACCGCTTTTTTGCAGGGCGCGGTGGACGACCAACAGGGCGTTGGGGAAAATAGGGGAAGTCCAATGGGCCATTTCCCGGGGTTGCAAAAAAGGAAAAGGCTTGATATCAAAAGGCGGAACTTCCCCGGCCACCCTTACCGGGAAATCGGGACTTAAGGAAAAACGGGTTAGGGGGCCTATTCCTGAGTCCCCGCGTACCACCCTTTCCCATTGGGTTTTCCAGTCCGTTCCTAAAGGGGAAACAGCATCATATCCTAAAATGACTGCTTTTTTTGATTCCATAAAGAGTACTCAAATCAAAAAGAACATTTGAAGAGAAATAAATTTTTAAGTATATGCCCTGAGGCATCACCTACCGTTGAGGAGACCAAGCCAGCGCTTTTTCTCTTTTCGATGGAATCGATGAGGAGGTCGGATTTGAATGCCGGAAAAAGCAGACTGCCAAAGTCCCGCCCGGAATCACCAGGGGATAAAATGATACAGTTTGGCGAACATTTCATAAACTTCGATCCAGTTCTGCAAATCTTCGGTCGACCGAATATGTTCCCTTTTGTTGACCATAACCCAGCTCATGTGGGCCGCCCCGTCCTTGCAGGTGGAACAGTCCCGGCTGGCTGAAGTGCAGCAGCGGTGGACCGTCTTTAAATCAGAAGCCCAGCGGATGAAGTGAATCAAACGGTGGGGCTGGGGATTCCTATTGTCTAAGGATTCGGTTACAGAGGGGCATTCGTTCCAGCCGAAGGGACGGCCCATCATGGTCCCTGTGGTGATGATTTGATGGTAATATTTGCAGGAAATGATCGTTTGGGGATACCGATCCAACATTTCATCCAGTTCGTGACGCAAGGCCGTTAGTTCTTCTTCCCGCCAGGAAAAGCCTTCCACATGTTCGTCGTTTGACAAAAGCTGAAGATGAACCTTCAACCCGATATCGGCGATTCTTTTAATGACCGGTTCGATTTTACCTACCTGCCGTGGCGTGATGGTGTACAGATAATAGGTATAGGGGTCACCGGCATAATGCTTACTGGAAACGGCAAAGGTGTCTTTTCCCCTGAGCATTTTTTCATCTTCAGGACTGCCCCAGAGAGAGATCCCGATCATCATATCAGGAAACCGATCCCGGGGCACTTTGATCAAGCCGTTGGTGGCACAATAGGTCGGCAGCCGATGATAAAAGGCCTCAACCCTGTCCAGGAAAAGGGTCGGCTCTCCGCCGATCAATATGGCCAGATTGACGCCCCGCTCTTTTTCCCGGTCGATAAAAGTCTCCCACTTTTTTAGATCCATTTCTTCCCGGGCCGCCCGATGTTCATTGGAGGAAAAGAAAAAGCACCCCTTACAGCGCAAATTGCAT
Source organism: uncultured delta proteobacterium (assembly GCA_963802945.1). Lineage (GTDB taxonomy): Bacteria > Desulfobacterota > RBG-13-43-22 > RBG-13-43-22 > RBG-13-43-22 > RBG-13-43-22. The sequence continues at coordinate 145,299 of CAWDKY010000029.1, read as the reverse complement.
TGGTTGGTAACATCATAGATGGAACTGCGGATATTTAATTTGGAAATCCTCCGATAACGTTCGGACCAGGATGAATCTAATAATGAACTGACGGTTTTCATAAAGTCGTCTCTTAAAGCCTTCTTTTTGTTTTTCTGATTTTTCGGTCCGGAGTTCAGGTCATCGGGGGGCTGACCGGGGCCGGACAGAGATTCTCCCCTTTGGGATACCCCATCACCCATACCGCCAGGTACGTATCCACATAATCCAGCCAAGCCTTGAAGGTGTCCAATTGACCGGCATGACGAAAAAGACGGGCGGTGACCACAGCTGAACCTGAGGCATAATGCCGGCAATCGCTACAATCGGTATCCGGCACACAGCAGGCCACCGACCGGTCCCATTTTAAATCCGTTCGGTACTGTCGAAAGGACCGTCCCAGGCCAATGTCCTGAGAGGGGTTTTGTCGAGGGTACTGGCAGGCAAAAAGGTCATGCAAACTGCCGCGGTGGGTATGGGCAACGGCATTATAGACCGAGAACAAAACCTGCTGAGGATATTTCTCCAGGAGGGCGATCATATTGTTTCTGGTACGTTCCAGTGAATCTTCATTGTGGCGTAAAGGTCCTTTATAGCCGATCGGGGAGGAAAAAACATTGAAGGTCAACTTACAATCCTCGGCCACGAGGCGTTCGGCCACCTCCCAGACCTCTGCGATATTGACCCGGGTGAAGGTATAGACAAAAACGGCCCGCGGGTCATTCCGGTAATTTTCGATTTGTTTTGTTAAAAGATCCCTGGCCTTCCGAACCTGAAGGCTGGTTTCATCGTTACCCCAAACCGAAATGTGGATTTTATATCCAACCGATTCCGGGATTTTTTTCAACCCATTGGTGGCTATGCTGCCCAACGGCATTTCCTGAAAGCATACCTCCAACAGTTCCGGAACGAGCGAGGGTTCAGCCCCGGCCAGAACCACATAAGTGATACCCCGTTTTTTTTCGGTTTGCATCAGTTCCCGCCAGGCTTCGACCTGATTGTTTTCAACGGCGAATTGTTTTTCCCCCTCATAATAATAACATCCGTCGCAACGGAGATTGCAGCGATTGCTCATGTCATAGGTGGATTCCCGCAGGAAAAAATATTTTCGGACTTTCTCCCACCGCTGCCTGACTTCCGGATGGGCAAGCAGTTCGGAAAATTTCGTTTGGTCTGGTTCCAAGAATGGCTGATGATTCATGGTCATGGCGAATGAGTTCCTCTCAGTTGCTCTACCCTAGCACCGGGATCGGGCTGCCGGATTCTTAACTCCGGGCTTTAACTCTTTCCTCAACATATTCGGCGATCAAGCGAATGGTCTTCAATTTGGGATAATCGTCTTCGTCAATGACAATCTTGTATTCATCCTGTAAAACCAGAGCGATAGTGGCCAGATCCATACTGTCAATTCCCAGTTCATCGATCAGATCCAAATCAGGATTGAACGTTTCCACCGTTACATCTTCCAGTTTGAGTTCAAAAATTATTTTTTGGGCTACATTTTCAATAATGCCCTTAATGTCTTCCTTTTCAGGCATCATGATCCTCCCTTTTTATTATTTTTCTTATTGGTTATCCTTTAAAGTGAGACGAATTATAAAATGGATTAGAACCTGAGGTCAAGAGAAATTAAGTATAAAGTTTATTTAATATTGACAATACCAATAGTTATGGATAGAATTTTTCATACTGATAAAAAGTCCCCCAAAAGAAAAGCTCTTATATTTTATATCAGATAGCTCGAAAATAGAAAGTCTGTCGTAGGATGCCTACCCCCCCCGATGATTGGTTGCCTCTGGAGAAACAACGGATCACCCCTGAAGGCCGATGGGAATCGAGGGTGCGATTCGGGCCTCAATCAAAGTGGTTCTCGGGGCATTTTGAAACATTCCCCTTGTTACCCGGCGTGGCTCTCCTCGCCTTGGCTTCTGAAACGCTACAAAGGCAAGGCTTTGAAAATGGTCGGCTTCTCAATGTCTTAGGCTTTTCCAGGGTAAGGTTTAGGCATCTGGTTCTCCCGGGGGATGAACTATGCATTTCTGTAGCAGCCATGCCCAGCGGTCCTGAGGCTAAACTCGATTTTCAGATAACCTGTCAGGCCAAACTCGTTGTCCATGGTTTTTTGAAGGCCCGAGAAGAAGGCCCTTTTGAACACTGATGAATGATTTAATGGGATAAAAAAAATGGAACGGAATGAATTGTTTCCTGCTGAACCTTTGATCCCGCACCGTCATCTTATGAGGCTCTTGGAATGGGTAAGACGACCGATCGAGAAAACCCTGCAGGCAGAAGCTACCGTAAACGCCAATTGGCCTCTTCACCGAGACGGTATGGTGAGTTCCTTGATATGTATCGAACTGGTCGCCCAAGCCATCGCTGCCTTGAGAACCTGGAATGAAGGAAAAGGAGCCGAATCGCGACTTGGATTCGTAGTCGGTCTTAAAGAAGCTGAATTTTCTCCCTCCAGCATTCCTTTGGGGACGAGGCTTGTTATCCATATTGCCGAGACCTATTATGTTGAAAAATATGCCGTGTATGAAGGTCAGGTCGACTCTGGGTCGGACTTCCATTTTAAAACCACGATCCAAGTCATGGAGCCGGAGGAGGAAGCCCTTTCCGAAAAAACTTTACTGGACGGGCCGGGGTAGGGCAATGAGTTACCTTTTAGACAAGCCCCAAAAAAGATCCCCCAGTCCAATGTTAGGTAAGTCCATCCATTTCAGGTCAAGATTATTATAAACCCTTAATAACTTGAGGAGAAAGAAAAACATGGAACCTTTATCGCCGAGGAAGATTGCCCTGGTAACGGGGGGAGGTCGGGGAATCGGACGGGCTATCTGTCTGGAACTGGCAAAAAACGGCCTATATGTGATTGTTAATTTCCTTTCCAACCAAAAGGCGGCTGAAGAGACCTTGGGATTGATTCATGAAGCTGGAGGAATGGGCGAGACGGTCTGCTTTGACGTGGCGGATCAAGAAGCAACCGAGAAAAGCCTTGAAGCCCTTTTGACCCGTCATGAAGGAATTGATATTTTAGTCAATAATGCCGGAGTAGCGGCAGACAGTCTTTTTGTGCTCATGTCTAACGAGGAATGGACCAGGGTTATTAACACATCGTTACAAGGATTTTATAATGTCACTCAACCTGTCCTTAAAAAGATGGTCACCAGAAACCAAGGGGTGATTGTGATCATCTCCTCCGTTTCTGCCAGGCTCGGCCACCGCGGTCAGACCAACTATTCGGCAGCTAAGGCCGCTCTTGAAGGGGCTTGTCGCTCCCTGGCCTCGGAGGTCGCCCGTCTCGGTATTCGGGTCAACGTAGTGGCCCCAGGCATGATCGAAACTGAGATGATTCAAGCCATGCCCAAGGCGATGATAAAACAGATCATCCCCATGGGTCGGGTTGGACTCCCGGAAGAGGTGGCCAAAGTTGTCCGATTCCTCTGTTCCGATGATGCCTCCTATATTACCGGTCAAGTCATCTCCGTCAATGGGGGAATGATTTAGCTGGTTCAGGGAAGGAAACTTAGCGATTTTTTCCCAACCGTCGGCGGACAAAAGTTCTATTTTTTTGTTTTCTAAGCCAAATAAAGCCTGTTTAAATTTGACCTTTTTTCTCCTTGACCCAGCACTTTTCTTGCCCTATAATTATTCTTTTAAAATTGATCGATCTTATTGAAGATCCTTGGTTAAAGAATAGGAAGAAGGAAGCTGTAAGATAACAAAACGATGGATACCATTATGACACGGGAAGAGATAAAGAGTGAAATATTAAAAATTCTATCCAGAGAATTTGAAATCGAAAATCCCGACTTGGATGATGATTTAAGAGAGAAGTATGAGTTCGACAGTATCGACGCCATAGAACTTCTGGTAGAGATTGAACATTTATTAAAAACAGAGCTGACTCAGGAAGAAAAAAAACAGGCGATGGATATTAGGACCATTAACCATATTTGTGATTATGTGGAAGCTTTGGCTAAAACAAGGGCCTGAAATGTGAATTGATTTATGGAAAGAAGAGTCGTTATTACCGCCTGTTCAGCGATTACCCCTATTGGGCATTCCAAAAAAGAAATCATCAATAGCCTGGTTAAGGGAATTTCCGGAGTAAAACCGTTACGCAAGGATGATCTTCTGACCAGTTATATCCATTCCGGAGTTTTCGGAACGGTAGATTATCCCATTGAATATGATTTCAAACGCTCGCATCGCAAGACCATGGGTCCGGTGGCCTATTATGCCTGTCAGGTGGCCAAGGAAGTTATTGAGGCCTCCGGTTTAGATAATGCGTTTATCACCTCAGGACGCTTAGGCGTAGCCTTTGGATCAACTCATGGCAGCCCTTCGGTTCAGAGGGATATCTATAAAATCTTTTTCGGGGGCTCTTCTTCCGAATATTCAAACATCGGTGCAGTTGAATACCTGAAATCCATGGTCCATACGACAGCGGTGAATATCACCAAGATGTTTGGAATTACGGGGCGGGTTATTTCTTCTTCAACGGCCTGCACGACCAGCAGCCAATCCATCGGTTTTGGATATGAATCGATCAAGTTCGGGATGCAGGAGGCCATGCTTTGCGGTGGGGCTGACGAATATGACACTACGACCGTTGCTGTTTTTGATAATCTTTTGGCCTGTTCCACTGCTTTTAATGACACCCCGCATCTCACCCCTCGCCCGTTTGATTCCAGAAGAGACGGTCTGGTCGTTGGCGAAGGCGCCGGGGCGGTCCTGTTGGAAGAATACGAACACGCCTGTAAACGGGGGGCCAACATCCTTGGAGAAGTCATTGGCTTTTCCTGCACTAATAACGGCGGCGATTTGATTTTGCCCAATCTAAACGGCGTCACCCAGACGCTTCTACTTGGGCTCGAGAATGCCGGAATTTCTTCGGATCAGATTGATTTTGTGAGCGCTCATGCCACAGGAACCAAAATGGGGGATATTATTGAGGCGCAGGCTATCCATTCGGTCTATGGGAATTCACCCTGTGTTGCCGGTTTAAAAAGTTATATGGGACATACGATGGGCTCTTGCGGTGTCATCGAAACCATTCTCTGCCTTTACATGATGGAAGAAGGATTCATGGCTCCAACATTGAACCTGGAGGTAGTGGATGACCGTTGTGCCATGATTCGGCACGCCCTGAAACTTCAGGAAGGCAACATCCGAATGGCTGCTATCCAAAATTTTGCCTTTGGGGGTGTTAACACCTGCCTGATTATCAAAAATCCAGCTAAAGATATTTAAAATTTGGTGTCTGAGGGGCTTGTTTTTTAAAGTTTTCCAAAAAACAACTCACTGCCAATACTTACCTCCTAAAATATAAAATGACCATTCCCAAATGGATTAAACGTTCTATTGATTTTTTTGTCACCATTATTATATGGATATATTTTACCTTTGGCTATTTCATTTTATTCTCTCCCTTTTATCTCTTTTCCTTCCTATTCTCTGATAACCTCGAAAATTCTTTTCAAAAAATAAATCACCGATTTTTCAAATCGTTTTTTATCGTCCTGCGAATCATCACCCCCCGCTTAAACATCCGCATTGACGACGACGTTTGTTCCATCCGGTCTTCCGTTATTGTCTGTAATCATCTTTCATACCTCGATCCGATCCTTCTGGTTTCTCTGTTTGAAAAACAAAAGACGGTCGTTAAAAAAACATTTCTGAAAGTACCCGTTTTCGGATGGGTGTTAAAAAAATCCGGGTATTTATTTTCAACGAAAGAGGAGACTTTTACTGTCCTTATGTTGGAACGTATCAAGCATATGGAAAATTATTTGTCATCAGGGGGGAATTTATTCGTCTTTCCGGAAGGTACGAGAAGCCGAGACGGGAAGATCGGGCGGTTAAACAAAGGGGCCTTTACCATTGCCAGGCAATATCATGCTCCGATTCAGGTGTTGATGATCAACCAATACGAATAGGTTATTAAAGCCGGGCACATTCTTATTAAATACCTGTGTTCCGATTACGATTGAAGTAAAACGGATTGTAAGCATTCCGCCGGAATACGACAGTGATACTTTCTCGATTCATGCACTGATCGAGCAAGTCAGGCAAGCCTTTGAACTCCAGCGTGAGCCCTGACTCTTCTGCATTTTTAGAATGGAAGCTTACTAGAAAGGGAACAATCCAATGCCTGCACTAAAAGAAGGCAAGGAAAAGGTCCTGGTCATCGGCTCCGGGATCGGTGGCCTGAGCACGGGCATCATTTTAGCCAAGCTCGGTTTTGAAGTCACCGTCATCGAGAAGAATCGACAACCCGGTGGGATGATGCGCAGCTACGCACGCCGGGGGGTGCAGTGCAACGTCGGCCTGCATTACATGGGCGCCCTGGATCATGGCCAGATTCTGCGCCGCTGTTTCGATTTTCTGGGAATTACCGATCAGCTTCCACTTATTCGGATGGGGATTGATGCGCCGGTGGACGGTATCATTTTCACCGACAACCATCTTGGGATCGATAGTTTCGATGTGCCCACCGGTTTTGAGTCTTACGAAGCCAGTTTAAACACCGCCTTTCCAACCCAAAGAACACAAGTGGCCGCTTTGATGGCTATGTTACGCCGCGGCGCCGACCAATTGGACCGCCTGTCATTTTTATATTCCGACCGACCGACTGAATACTGGTTTGATCAAGCCGAACCGCTGGGAGCGATTTTCGACCGGATCGGCTGTTCCCCCGGGCTGCGGGCTGTCTTTGGACTGCCGTCAGTCTTGATTGGTGTGCCTCATGAAGTGTGCCCCCAGTTCTATCACTCCATGACCCTGGCCAGCTACCTTTTGTCCGCCTGGCGCCTAAAAGGGCAGGGAGCGACCATGGTTGACGTCTGCGCTCAACGCCTGAAATCCCTGGGAGGAGGCTTGCGTACCGGAGAAGCGGTAGCCGGCATTCGAACGGCCGACGGCCGGGTCCGGGGAGTTACCCTGGAATCAGGAGAAACCCTTGACGCCTCCTTCATTGTCGGCACGATCCACCCTAAGAGGATAATCGAGTTATTAGAGCCTGGAGTCATTAAAGCCTCCTACCGTCGGAGGATTATGGAGTTAAGGGATACCGCCGGTATGATGGCGGTACACGCCCTTGTGCCGACCGAGCTGCACCCCGAAATTCTACATAATTTATACCTGGCACAGCCCGACTCCAACGGTGACCTCCTGGACCTGATCTTTCTGCAATTACGCTCCAGTGATGAACCGGGACAGAATCTGTTGACGCTGATCACCTCAGGTCATAATGAAATATGGCAAGCCTGGCAACAGACACACTCCGGACAGCGCGGTCCGGATTACATCCAGAAGAAACTTGATATGGCCCATAGTATTATTGGGAGGGCAGAAAAGATTTTAGGTCCCTTCCATGGGCTGGAGATCCTCGACGTCTTTACCCCTTTGACTATCCGGGATTGGGTCAACAGTCCTGAAGGATCGGCTTACGGGGTCATGCGATCGAACGACCAAATGCTTTCGGCCGCGTTGTTGAATCGGACCTCCTTGCGAGGCCTTTTTTTGGCCGGCCAGAGCGTGTTGGCCCCGGGTATTTTGGGCACAATTTTAGGTTCTCTCTCCACTGTGAAATTTATCGTGGGCTCAGAGCGATTCAAGCAAGAGGTGCGAATCTAGTTTCTGAGGAGGAGTCGTACCCAATGCCCTCAACTTTAGTCCTTTTCCCTGGTTTTAAAAGGTCATCAAGTGAATAGAAGAACTTAATAAACCCTTACTGGTAGCCCTTGAAAATCAGGGAAACATTGCACTTGATCTTAAAGGATGGAAAGAGGAAAAGCACTCAAAGTAATTCTTCCCCATTCACCATAACCGTCTATTTTTAAGCAGCAGATTTTTTCCCAAGCGAGATCAGTCTCTTTGCTTATGATCCTCATCTCAGGAATCTCCGTGAGGCAATGGGGAGAAGGAAAAACCTTGTTGTTTTTTATGGATAAAGCAGCTATGGCCATATCGAAGGCCGGGCCAACCGGAAGGCTTCCATAGAGAGGGGTGTAACAGGCCATCGGTGCACTCTCGGGAATATATCGTTTATAATAACTCCCGCACTTTTTCTGACCATCAGCACCGATGATCAGCACTGCTTCTTCAGGCACTTCTAAATTTCCTCGATCGAATCTCCCCATGGCTATATCACCAATACACCCATAGGGAGTCATGTCTTTTTCTGCTCTTGTCAGCAAAAAAAAGGCCGCCCCTTCTCCGGGCATGGCGCTCTGCAGATTGAAAGAGAGAGGATTCATGTCCTGGCCGGTATCCCCTTGTTCTCCAAAAAAACGGTGCCAACAGTAGCCCAGAACATCACAGTATTCATCGATCCCCCCAAAAAGTACTGAATCGACCCGGCCTTCTTCCAGCCAGTTTCTGGCGGTAAAGAGGGACGATGGGATGGACATCTCGAGTTGACTTACGGTCAAACCAGGCCCGGTTATGCCCAAAAGCATGGAAACGTTGGCCAAGGCGGCATTATGAACGGAATTTGAGAAATAGGTCGGCGATGAAAATTTATCTCCGTCATTAATAAACGAATCAAGAAAGGTAAAGGTGGTTCGGCAGGCCCCATAGCCGGTAGCTATGATCATGCCCATCCTTTGTCGGTCTGCCTCTGATTGTCCGGCACCCCCGCCGGCATCATTGAGAGCCAGATAAGCCCCCAGCAGAGCCAGTTTTGAATAGTGATCGATCCTGCGCAGGGCCTTCTTATTCACGAAATCCTCAAGTCTGGAGGTATCGGCCAGAAAGGCGGGTACCTTGCACATTCCCTGGGCGGTTTTGATAGAAACACTCTGTCTCTTGGACTCTTGATTAGCCAGCGCATGGCTTAAGGCTTCTACGCCACAGCCGAATCCACCAACCACACCAACCCCTTGAATGGCCAGCCTCATAACAGACCTCTTTCTATCCCAATGATCAGAACTGCGTTATGGCCGCCAAAGGCCAGGGACTCTGAAAGGGCAACAGCTCCTTTAACGCTCATTTCCATTCCTGCAGGGGAACATGGTAATTCCGGATCAGAGGTGGTGAAACCGACACTTTTCGGTATCCTCCCCTCTTCCAGACAGGCCACGGTGAAAGCCGCTTCAATGGCCCCGGCCGCACCCAGGGTGTGACCCGTATATCCCTTGGTGGAAAGGAAAGGAATCCCTGGTAAAAGGTCACTAAAGACTTGAGACTCGACTCGGTCATTATCCTTGGTGCCTGTTCCGTGGGCATTGACGAAGGCCAGATCCGAAGCAGCAGAGCCGCTTATTTCCATGGCCTCTTCAATCGCCCGTTTTAGACCATATCCCTGGGGATGAGGGGCGGTCAGGTGATAAGCATCGCAGGAGGCTCCGTACCCCCGGACAAAGGCCCGGGCCTGTTTCTTCCTGGCCTGACTTGAATCTTCGGATTCCAAAACCAGCACGGCAGCACCTTCACCCAGATTCAGACCTTTCCGTTCTACATCAAAGGGTTTGCAGGGCAAGTCGTCGGTAACCATAAGCGAGATAAATCCATTGTAGGTGACATGGCAAAGTTCATCGGCCCCGCCGGCCAGTACGATATCGCATAGTCCCGATTGAATCCAGAGGGCCCCGAGTCCGACCGCATCAGTACCGGAAGAACAGGCATTGACCACTGTCTGACAGGGCCCGGTCAGATTAAACGCCCTGGACAGAACCGACGCTGGATTATTGTTAAGAAACCTGGTGATGGGGTCCATATCCGGCTCCTCGTCCTGTCGGTATTGTCGATAAAAAGCTTCATTGTTCATGGCACTGCCTACAGTTGTACCCATACAGACCCCTACCCGTTTTGAACGAATCCATTCCTTATCCAGTCCGGCATTGCCGATGGCTTCCAAGGCCGCGGCCATGGCCAGCCTGGCAGTACGCGAGCCATTTTTGGTCCCCTTGATTTTTAACGATGTCAGGTCGTCGGTAACTTCAAAAACCGGATAGGAAACCGAATGATCGGAATGGAATCTTGAAGACGGAGCAGGATTTCTTTCCCCCCTGAAAAGGGCATCCATGCATTCCGTAAGGGTATGACCCGGGGCACACAGACAGCCCATTCCGGTTATAGCCACAGAGGAGGTGAAGCTCATGAAACCTGTCTCTCCTCTATGAAAGCAGCCAATGTATTAATCGACTGGAAGGCAACACGCCCTTTATCAAGGTTCTTGATTTCAACTCCAAAATGCTTTTCAATAAGAACAACGAGTTCAACGGCATCCAAAGAATCGAGTCCCAATCCCTCGCCGAACAGAGGGGCATCATCCTCGATCTCTTCGGGTTGGATCTCTTCCAGTTTGAGTTCTTCCACAATCATTTTTTTCAGCTTTTCTTTAATGGTCATAAGACGACCTTTCTTCCCTTAAATTACTTCCAGATCTTCTTCCCACATATTATAACAGGGATACCTTTGGACGCACGCTTCCAAGGCCTCGACAAATTAGGCAACATAGGGATGATCTAGTGCCCGTATGGTTTCTCGATCATCAAAAGCCACCTTCATCATATCCGGCCCATGGATCCCGATGACGGCCTCATCGATCTAAACCATTCCAAAATTGACATAAATACGGAAGCTGTTCAACCTTTTTTTAATAAATTTTTCGTCTCAAACCTCCGCTGCAGATAATAGTACACTTTTCCCCTGATCGCCGGAGTAAAAAGTAAAATACATGGCAATTCTATAAAGTAGGGCCTAAGCAGCCTTTGATCCGCCGAACCAAATAAGGGCATAGAAAATATGGTGCTGAAAATTTGAACCGAGACTTCGGCTGGTCCGTTGATCCGGATTTTCCCTTGACTGCCCTTCTCTATTCATGCTTTTCCTCAAAAACTTCATAAGGTGAAAGATCATTATCTTTTCCTAAGGGTTTTTGAAGGTTGGAAAACTGCCTGTGTGGCATAGGGATAAAGGCCCTTAGGGTGAGCCGGGTGTTGAGTAAGGTAAGGGCCAGATTGTCTTTGAAAAGGTGAAAATGCGAAACCCGTTCACCGTAGAGGGGATAATGGACCGAAATATCCACTTCCTTGATTTCGATACCGGCCCAGGCAGCCTTCACTGACACTTCCACTTCGAAGGAAAATCGTTTCTCGTGGAGCTTTAACCAGGATAGGACAGCAACCGGATAGACCCGGAAACCGCTCTGGGTGTCCTTTAAAGAATGGCCGGTCTGTATCCTGAACCAGAAATTGGAAAAACTCCGGCCGAATCGAGATAACAAAGGAGTAGCCTTTTTGTCAAAAACCCTTGTTCCTATGACCATGGCCAGTGGATTTTCCCGGATCATTGGGAGGAAGCGTAAAAAATCACCCGGGTCATGCTGCCCATCGGCATCTATGGTGACCATATGGGTCATCCCGAGTCTTCCGGCTTCCTTGGCCGCTGTTAGGATGGCCGCCCCCTTACCCCTGTTTTGCGGATGGCGGATGGTCATTACCTGAAGCCCGGAAAGCGTTTCCAGGCCCCCATCAGTACTGCCGTCGTCAACCACCATGACCTCGGCGCCCGTTTCAAGGGCCTGATGGACCACCTCACTTAAGGTTTTCCCATGATTGTATACCGGGATGACGAGGATGACTTTTAAGTTTTCAGACAAAATCAGACTCCCTCCAGGTCATTTCCTTAACTGGGCTTTGTTAAAAGAAATCAGTGTTTCCCACAGGGGGCCCCGGTAACCGAAACGTCTCAGGAGCTTAAGTTTTTCCTGGCATGCGGAGGGAGGAAAAATCCTTTGTCGCTGATGTTTGAAGGCCTCTGCAAGGGTCTTATTCATGGTTTCGGGCTCAATATCAGGAGAAAAATAAAAAACGGGCTTTAAAAGGGAGTCCTCTTCCTGCACAATTCCCTCTTTCACGGCCTTCCAGTAGAGGAGCGTACCGGGTAAGAGACGCACCCCGGAAAAAGCCAGGACAACACAGTTCTTCAATAATTCAATATTGTCTAATCCGTCTTTGACGGTACCTCTCGTCTCGCCGGGTCCCCCGAACATGATGTAATGGGCGCAGGGGATCTCCTGATTAAGACAAATCTCATTGAAATGCACCACATCGTCGAAACAAAAGCCCTTGTTGAGTCCCTCCAAGGTTGCGTCGCTGGAGGCATCCGTCCCCGATTCCGCAGCATAGAGACCAGAACGTTTTAACCGCCGTAAATGTTTATTCTCGATTCCTATAGGTTGAAAAAAGGCCGACCAGGGCATACGGATTTCACTTCTTATGAGTTCCTCAACCATCTCAAGATAGGTTTCTTCATCATCGTTAAATACCGAATCGGTAAAAAAAATAGTTTCAATATGGTAGTCCTTTTGCAATCGTCGGATATCCTCTATCACTGATCCAGGTTCCCTGTGTCTGACCTTGCTCCCTTCCAAAGCCGGATAGGTACAATAAGCACAGTGATGGGGACAGCCGCGTTTGGTCCTGAGGCCGATCACTTTGCTGCTTTCTTTGTAATAATTGATGATTGATTCGTTCCATAGAGGAGGTACGGTCATATCACCGAGATCGAGAGGATGGTTCTCTCTTGAGATCAGAGGGATTTTTTGTCCCTGTTCAAAACATTCAAGCCAATGAGTAAAGAGAATTCCTCCATCCCCAATAATCCCATAATCGGCGCCGACAAATTCAAGGATCTCTTCGGGCATGAGGGAGAAGGCCGATCCGCCCAAAACCACAGGGGCCCCAGTAGCCCCTCTGATCCTCTTGATTATTTCCTTATCCAAGGCCAAGGCCCAGGATTCTTCCGAGGTAAAGGAATCCACATTGTCGATATTGCGCATCGAAACCCCGACGAAATCGGGATTGAATTCTTGAATGGCCTGGTGAAGACGGTTGTAGTTGCGGCCTTCGGCCAGGAAATCAAACTGCTGAACCTGGTGTCCGGCGGAGACCAAGGCTGAAGCCACTATCGCCATCCCCAAGGGATATACCGGATAGGGTTCGGTCATGGTATTAGAAGAAAGAAGAAATACCCTACTCATCGGTTTTCAACTCGGTTTTAAAGGACCGCTTCCTCCTGGCGTCATATCTCCGGTAGGTCCCGTCATCCATTTCCCGCCGAATGGCTTTTTTGAAAAGTTCGCCCATTTTAAGCTGGTAGCCCCCCCCCTGATAGAAGGTGTCCCAAGCGTAATGAAACATTTCACGAAGTTTTTCCGGGGTCATGCGCTTGGGTTGAAAGACGACCTTATCCGCCGTGTAGTCAATCCAGTTATTGCTGAGAATCCGGCCTTCCCTTTCCATCTGTTCCCTTATAGGAGAGTGAGGGAAAGGGGTCATAATGGTAAACTCCGCCATATCAATCCCGATCTCCAACAGAAAATCAACCAGTCTCTTGATATAATCCTCATCCTGGTCGTCTGTTCCCAGAATAATAGTGCCTTCAATGCCGATGCCATGGTCTTTCAGTCTTTTTACCCGGTTGCGGATCACTTCCGAGGTGTCAAAAATGGCCTGGTACACATACCAGGAACCGGCCTTGGCTGCCAGAGAAAGTACCTGGTCATCATCAAGGATCGGATGGGATACCCACTTTTTTTTAAGGGGGATCATGGCCGAAAACAGATCTAATAACCATTGACGGTCCTGGGCCAGAGAGTTGTCAACAATGAACAACCGGTTGTTAGGAATAGAGGCCATTTCTTCGATGACCCGGTCGATAGGCCGAGGACGAAACCTTCGCCCTCCCAGGAAACCCGTGCAGCAGGGAAAGCAATTGAATTTGCACCCTCTGGAAGCATGAACGAGGTCAAACATCTGGACCCCACGGTAGTTGTAGAAAGAACGATTGAGGATCTCCCGTCTGGCCGTGCCCACCAGATTTATCTCCGGGAAATCGTTCATGTAGTTGTATACCTTTTTCAATCGGCCCTGTTTGAAATCCGAAAGGACGGCAGCAAATCGGCCCTCCACTTCGCCCAGGAATACTGAATCCGCGTGATCCGTCACTTCTTCACTATGAAGCATCACGGCAATACCGCCGAAAATGACCGTGATCCCCTGCCCACGAAAATACCGGGCAATCTCAAAGGCCCTGGGAAGCTGGCTGGTGAGCATCACGGAAAGGGCAACCACATCAGGAGAGGAATCGAAGGGGATCTCCTGAACATTTTCATCAATAAAAGTCAGATCGACCTCGGGAGGGACATCGGCGGCAAACACCACCGGACCGTGGGGCGGCAAATGGTATTCCCTCTGTCCTTCCAATTTCGGCCAGGTGGGATAGATGAGTGTCATCTTCATGGGTTACTGTTGTCCTTATCTATTCCGAAAATAGGACTCGAAAATTCCAGGATTCGAGGGTTCAAAGAAACTGCCGGTATAAGGTATAAGGTGCAAGGTATAAGGTTCTTCCTTGAACCTTATACCTTGCACCTTTCAATCGCTTGAATCCCTTATCCCCTTGAATCCAGGAATCCTATTTCATTTTTCTGGTGCACCTTTCGGCCAGGTCAGGGAGTTCTTCGATTTTTTTCTCATCAAAAATAACCGCACCCCTTTTATTTTGTGTCAATGCCCCGTAAGACAAGCCTTGCCCTGCGGATTCCGCCTGGAGAACAAAGAAGAGTGCCCCTGGGATCGCTCGCCCTGTCAATCCAAGCGACTGGGGCGGCCCGGCGTCACAAATCCCGGTTACGACCGCCTCACACTCCTGTCTCAAAATACTGTTCATGGCCAACCGCAAACCGGAAAGGCCCGCAAGAGACATTTCATGGATAACAAAACCGGCCCCTGTCAATCCGAAATAAATAGAAACCTCACCCAGAAAGGTGTTGGACAGGGTATAAGCAAAAAGGTTCGGGCTGGCCAGGCGCCCTCCCTCGTCACGGACCGTATCATAATATTTTGCATCCGTTTGCAGGCACCCGTAAACCGTTGAGGCTATCATAGCAATATTCCTCCTCTCCGTCCATTGATCCAATTCCGCATCTTTCAGGGCCAGGGCTATGGCCGTTAACCCAAGCCGGGAATATTCATCCATTCTCCCGTAGCGTGGGACCGGTTTATCAAAAACACCCTTGGCCGAAAATTTCAACCGGGCTTCACTGGACCCGCGTCGAAAAATGGTCTGCTTCCCCTGTCCCATGCCGGCGCTATTCACCCAACCGACACCGGTTATCATAGCCTTCACGATAACTCCCCCCTTTTCAGGATGATGGCCGCATTGATGCCGCCGAAACCGGAGTTCGTTGTCAGGAGATAATCCCCTTTTATGGAAACGGGTTGAGCGCTGACTAATCCTTCCGCACCCCTGTTCCGGATGCACAAAACCTGCGGTAGGCGGGAGAGTTTGTTCGGCCAGAATCCTGGTCCCCAGGGCGATCTCGATCCCTCCCGCTGCCCCGAAGGTATGGCCTATACACCCCTTCACCGAGTAAATCGGAGGACAATGCTTTTCAAAAACCGTCTTAAAGGCGGTTAATTCCATGAGGTCATTGTGAATCGTACCGGTTCCATGAGCACTGATCCCGGCTATCTCCGACCTTTCCACTCCGGCGCCTTTCATGGCTCCGGTGATGGCCCTGATTAGACCGGCCCCGTTTCTGTCCGGGGCAGTGATGTGCCGGGCATCACTGGATATCCCTGCGCCGGCAACAATCCCTTTTTGGGGGCAGCCAAGACGCCGTGCCCGTTCGGCGCTCATGAGCATAATAAAGGCCCCCCCCTCTCCTACGGAAAGACCGGATCGGTCCCGGTCAAAAGGCTGGCAAGGAAACGGCGACAGGATTTGAAGGGCGGAAAAACCTGAAAAAACAAATTCAGTGATGATATCCCGGCAACAGATCACAACCGGATTCCACCGCTCCGGAGGCAATGAGCTGCGCTCCCTGGGCCACAGCCACGGTGGAAGAGGCACAGGCCGCGCTGATGTTCAACACCTCGCCCTTCAGATCCAGTTTGGACTTTACCAAATTCGACATCGACGCCGGTAAAATATCTTCGGAATCAGCGGCCGTCCCCTGCTTGATCTTTTCCAGGTTGTCGATGCCGGCCTTGGTCGAGGCGGTTATCAGCAGGGAATCGGCAGGAACCTTATCCATCTGATCCAGAAGGAGGTCCATGATTTTATGAATCAATGACGCTGCCCCGGAAGATTCTATCCCCTGAATTAATGCGCCGACCTCCGACCGGTAGGCCTCGACCGGAAATCGGTCTATCTTCCGAATGGCCGTCCGGCCGGATAGCGAGGTCCTCCAGGTGTCCTCAAGGTTTTTCCCGGCCGCGGTCACCACCCCGGCATCTGTAATCCAGACTTCTCTCATTGGAATTCACCTGCCCGCCACTTTTCACGGAATTCCTGGTAAAAGGGAGGAGAAATCAGGAGAAGTTGTTCATCCTTGTCCAGCAGCACCTGCACAGTGTATCCGGTGGTCGATAGGCGGCCATCAGAATTCCATATCAGGTACTCAATATTGATCCGGGCCGCCTCGGTCCAATGAAGAAGGCCTTCGACAACAAAGGTTTCGTCAAATTTTAAAGGAATAAGGAATTCCGTATGCAGTATCCGTATGGGTGCGCTGACTCTATTCCTTTTAAAGTCTGGATAACCGAAGCCGTACTTCTCTCCTGCAGCGCTACGCGCATCTTCGAAAAAACTGGCATAACGTCCATGCCAGACAATGCCCAGTTGGTCCACCTCCTCAAATCTCACCTTTCTCTCCACCCGAATTCTAAGGGGTGGAGGATTACCTTTAACGGAAGGGAAATAGGGTTTGCGCATCTCTATATCATTCCTTTCCTACCGCCCTGTCGTCAATAGTGAGCTGGAAAGAAGCCGCTTGACCATCAACAACCGCAAGTGTTGCCTCAAGAGCCTTCTTTCCTTTAATGAGCCTTTCCCTGAAGCGAACTTCGATTTCTTGGCCAGGAAATATTTTATTCTGAAATTTAGCCTTTTCCAGAGAGGAGAATCTTAGATTGCGTCCTTTCAATTCTTCAGCCATATTCATAACCATAAGCACCTGAATAAAAGCGGGAAGAATGGGGTATCCGGGAAAATGGCCGGAAAATCCGATAAAATCCGGTGCAAAACAATAGGACTGGATAAAATGGCCTAGCTCCGTTTCCCTGACGGACCCCAAGGCCGATGATCGGATGGCGAATCTTAGGTTATCCATTGTTCACGTCTTTATTATTTTGATAAAAGGCTGGGATAACCAGAAGGGCCGAGGGAATGGCCCCACACATACCCAGAAGCACGGTGATGCCGATGGAATAAAGGGCCGGATGGCGGGCCAGGGTCAGAGCCCCCATTCCGACCAGACTGGTCAGGCCCCCGAGAAGAACACCCAGACCGGTGTTGGCCTCATCGCCTCCGGAAATCCGACTGACCATGAAGATGCCGAGATCGACACTCAAACCGATGACCAGGATAGTAGCTATGATATTGAACAGATTAAATTCAATCCCCCGCCATCCCATAACGCCGAACATAACCATAAGGCCGGTAATCCCAGGAATCATGGCCCAGAACACCTTTCCGACCTTGCGGAAAAGCAGCGCCAGAAACACCAGGATCACCAGGAAGGCCGTGATGATATATTGAATAAAATTTCTGATCATGGCCCGGCTGATAGTTTGGTTGAAACCGCCTTGAGATACAAAACGGGCGGCAAAAGGAAGATCGGCATTTTTACTGAAAAGCGCCGCCATCTGAGGGGTGTCCGGAACCAGGGTGAGCAGGCGTGTTTTATCTCCTTCCCTTACGATCAGGGAGTTTATTAAGTCTCCAAGCCCCGCTTTTTTCAGCCCTTCCAAGGTAACGAGGGTAGGCTTGATCGCCAACCTTGTAAAAAAAGGGACAAAGGCCTGGGGCTGAAAACCGGCCTTGTCTCCTTCCCTGATAAAGAGGGTCCGGACCCTGTTTTGCGTCTCTTTGTCCCACAGGGTCTCCCACCGCCGGATATTTTCCTCCTGGGTTGCCGTCGAAGGGAAAAGGGAGGCGAGGCTTACGATCTGTTCATCGGGGATTTTCCCTTTGAGATAGGCAAATAAGCGATCATTATTGACTAAGGCCGCCTGAAGGTCTCTCCCCTCGGTGAAGACCAGGGCTGTTTCCCGGAAATCCCCCCAGGTTCGCTTGAAGGTCTTTTCTGTTTCCATTAATGCCTTTGGAACCATATTAATGGACCGCATATCCCCGTTAAAAACCACCCGGCTTCCTTGCCATAAACTGACGGCCAGGAGGAGCAGCCAGCCTCCGATGATAAGAACCCGATAAGGCTTGCGCTTGGCCGGCATCCTGTGAATTATGGAGTACCTGGCCGGCGGCAGACCCCGAATGAAGTGAGGCAAAACCACGAGGGAAAAGGCCAAGGAGGCGATGATGCCCACAATGGAAAAAAAGGCGATTTGACGCTGACCGGGAAGATCGGAAAAAAAAAGGGCGCTGAAGGTGACCATGGTGGCCAACCCGCTAAAGAGCACCGGAGGCGCAATTTCAGCCACCACTTCCCCGGGATAAGCACCCCCGATTCCTCAGAGAGAAATAGGTGAATATCGGGTAGTCATCGGCGATGCCCATTAGCACGGAGCCGAAGGCGATGGTGATGGCCGAGATGGTCTGATAAACGGCCAACACCCCGGCCGTGGCAATTAAGACTACGGAAGCGGGTACCAGGAAGATAAAGACGGCCCTCCAATTCTGCATAAACAAAAAAAGGAGTACCAGGATCGTCAGGGAGGTACAAGAGAATATGACATAGAGGTCGGATTTAACCGTCTCCGCATTGGCATAGGTATAAGCGTGGCCGCTCAGAAAAGAAACCTTGATGCCCGGCTGGGTTTGACGGTCGATGATTCCCTGAGTGTATAGAACCAGGTCTTTTGTCCCTTGGGAATCCGTAATCTTCACGGAAGTATCGGCCACTAGCAGGGCATTTCGGCCGTCGGCACTGAGAAAATGCTGGTCCTTAAGGACCATCCCCTTAAACATATTCAGAAAGCGAAATTTTTCCAGGACGATCCGGTGAAGCTCCAGAGGGTCTTCCTGTAAAAGGCTTTTCATGACCCATCCTTCCGGCGAATTCAGCCTCTCCCGGATGTGTTGAAGTTTGGAATGAATGCTTTGCGAATAAAGACCTGTCTTGATTTCTTGCAGATCCATCTCGTTCAAAAGCGCTGGGGTGGCCTCAAGAAGCCAGGGAAAGAACCGTTCAGGCGACGGCATCTGAGGTCCGGCAACTACCCGGCTGTAATAGGGTCTTTTCAAGGCCCCGGCCAGCTTGTCCGCTGCTTCTATAAGGGCCTTCTGGTCGATGTTCGGTTCGGCCTTGAGGTTGATTACAACCTTCTGCATAAAGGGTGCCTGTTGCAGTAAAGCAATATCTCGGGCGGCATCGGATTGTCCGGCCGGAAGCATGGGTTGGAGATCTTCACTGAGCTTAATTTTGGACAAGGTGATACCACTCAACACGACAACAATCAGGATGGCGGCGTATAGAACCATTTTGTGTTGCGAAAAAAAGTGGAAACTTCTTGAAAACCATGCAAATGAAGAAGCCATTATTTCCCAAAAAGATCTTTCGGTAAGGATGGATTTATAAGGGTATTAAGAAACCGAATTCGTGTAAAATCTCCGCCTTTTTCGTGTAGCTCCACTGAACGAATATGGGTCCAGTCTTCGGAAAAGGCGATGGTGATATGGGTGAGGAACTTCTTTTCCTGAGCATAAAGGGGAATAAGCTTCAGTTTGGAAGGAGTCTCTTCAGTCACGGTGATCCGGTACCTTTTTTCCAACCAGGAAAAATCAGCCCTGGTCCAGGCAAATACCTGATCGACAATGGCCTTGGCTATCGGCACCTGAGCAACCTCCAAGGTTTCGGTGTCCTGTGGGTCGCCGCTCCACCGTTTCAACTTATCTCCTTGGACAATAAATCCCGCCGGAGAAGGCTTAACGATTTCCCAGTAAATACGGTCCGGTTTTTCATAAGCAAACTTTCCGCTGGAGATCAAGGGCTCTTTCAGCATGGAAAGGTGTCTCTCTTGAGAAAAGTCGCTTGAGAGGGTCTGTAGCCTTGACGCCTCGGCTGCAATAAGAGAAAAAGTTTGAGATTGGGTTTCCCTTGCTCCCTGTTCGGGTTTCATCTCTCCTGCCGATCCCTGGGGTGCATATAAGAGAGAGGAAATAGTAATGACGATTAGATAGAAATATTTTTTGGACAACCTCAACTCTCCCTGGGAATCCAAACCATGACGTTTCCGGTGGCCAGCACCTCTTCCCCGCGCGTTACCCGGCCCTCGGCCAGGGCGAATTCGTCCGTTTCCCCAACGGGTGAAATGAAAACCAACAACCGTTCCCCACCATTGGCTGTTTTATGAAAAACGAAATGTTTGACCCCCACCAGAAAACCCTTGTGGACCGGTTTTTCCTCCAGGAAGTCGGCGTATCCTTTGACTGCCGCAAAAGATTGAGCGATCAATTCTATCATGGCCGCCTGCTCAATGACCCCATTATCCGCAATGCAAATACTATCGGGCATTATGACAGACTCCACCACCCCCTGGAGGCCGTCGTATGATAACAGCCGGTCAATAATGCGTATGGGCGGCCGATGAGGAATGAGTTGCTCCGCCGGTATGGGAAAGGCAAAAGATGGCCTCATTCCTCCCTCCTGTCTAATATCTTTTCAGTCATAACGGGTTCCACCCCATACCTATGATCTCCCTCTGATCCTTTTTCCAGGTTTCTTGTCTCAGCTTATGGCGCCTCTTTTTAAAGTTTTTAACATAACAAAAATATTTAAATAGTACAAGCTTTGATGACCTTTGCAATTTTAGTGTCTTATAAGTTTACCTAGGTGCCATATCATGACAGTTAAGATAACGGCGATAAGCGGCCGTAAGCGTCGAAAGCTGGAAATTCCCGGCCAGCCGGGTAATGTAATCCTTGTATTTTCCAAAGTGAAGTCCATAGAGCGCCGCCCGGACTGAACGATATTTCCAGGTCTGTCGGTTGGTCCCCTGAGGATCAAATTCATAGGGATGACAATAGTAGTTAAAAGGGATCCCTTTCAGGTTTAACCGTCTATAATGGCCGATCTGGATAGCAATCGGCACATAGCTACAAAACATCCCCCCGTTAAAAGGGATAGCCTTTCCCAATAAACGATAAGAAGTCACGGGGATAATGGTTAAGGTCCCTTTATAAACAAAGGGGATCATCTCTCCCGAAGGCCGACCAAGGGACTTCAATAATGAGGGCTGCGCTGAATTATCCACCCGAAATCCCAGACTGATCAATTCATCATAAGCCCAAAGGGTGTCGGGAGAGATGCTCCAGTCAGGGGCTTTATAAAGGCACACTTCCCGGGAAAGGAGATCCTCCAAAATCTTTTTACTGGCTGAAACATCTTCATGAAAGTCGTTTCTCTTTAGCCGTTGGGTAACGATATGTTTGAAACCATGAGAGCCGATCTCATGCCCGGCCCGAGCGATCTTCCTTACCAGGTCAGGAAAACGCTGGGCCACATATCCTGGAATGAACATGGTCGCTTGTAGGTCAAGCCCTTCCAATGATTCCAGCAAAGCGTAAGTTTCCTGCTCCACAAGATATTGGTTGGGCAGGCGGGTCCCCTTAACGATGTTAAGCCCGTAGGCCAAGTCATCAACATCAAAACATAAAGCGTTTATCATTTCGGGATTATGGTTTTCCATTGAGTTGGTAACGGGTGAAGTCATGATTCATGGCTGCGGCAGCGTTAGACCTGGTAACCTAAAATACCCAACAGCCTGGCAGGATTCATTTCACCGAAAGGTGCCTCCATTGACGGAAATCACCTGACCGGTAATGTACGATGCCTTGTCCGAGCAGAGGAAGCCGACAACGCCCGCCACTTCTAAGGGTGTTCCGAAACGACCCAAGGGGATCATAGGCAGGATTTTATCCATTGAAAGATCCTTGACCATTTCGGTTTCTATAAAACCGGGCGCAACGGCGTTGACGAGTATATTCCTTTTGGCCACCTCCGCCGCTAAGGCCTTGGTGGCCCCGATCAGGCCGGCCTTGGCAGCCGAGTAATTGGTCTGGCCGGCCATTCCGCTCTGTCCCGACGTGGAAGCAATATTGATGATACGGCCTTCCTTTTTTCTCAACATGTTGTTGAGTACCGGTTTTGTGACCAAGAAAAACCCATCCAGACTGACCGAGAGGACATCCTCCCATTCCGCCTGGGTCATCCAGGCCATGATCACATCCCGGGTAAACCCGGCATTATTAATCAAAGCATAAGGGGTTTCGTTTTCCAGCAAGGGCTGTAAATGGTTCTGGACCTCTTCCGGGTTGGAAACGTCAAAAGGGAGCAAGAGACACTTTCTCCCTGTCTTTTCAATCGCAGTGCAAACTTTGGACGCCGCCTCATGATCGCTTCGGTAGTTAAGCCAGATATCAAAACCATCTTCAGCCAGGGTCAGGGCGATTGCCGCTCCGATTCCTTTGCTGCCGCCGGTGATCAGTGCGATTTTATCTTTAGCCATAGGGCCTTAAATTACAACAATAGATAGAAATTGTCAATAGTTATAGCTAAGTGGGAATTTGCCCTTTGAACATCCCCAAGAAGAAAGATCCTCAATACCCGGAATCTGGAAAATCAGCCCGGATTTAAAGCCCTATTATCAATAAACCCATTCTAACCAATAGAATTTTCGACTGTTCTTGACATACCCGTCAATGTCTGTTATGTTTTAATTATGTTGGATATCTCTCTTGATCGGTTCCTGCATTTTTTGTTGGTCGAAAAAGGCCTTTCTCAAAATACTTTGGAGGCTTACAGCCGTGATTTGATCCAATACTTTCGATTTTTAGATAAACAGGGCATTACCAATCTTTTGCAAACTCAAGCCGATACTCTTTATGAATATCTGGGAACCTTACGGACCCGAAAACTCTCCGGCCGTACTCAGGCCAGAATACTGTCCGCCTTAAGGTCCTTTTACCGATTCCTTCAGGAAGAATCCCTACGGAAAGACAACCCGACCCTCCCCTTGCAAGGCCCTAAGCCCAGACGGACCTTGCCCCATACCCTCTCGGAACTGGAAGTGGAAACCCTGATCCATCAGCCTAAAACCGAATCACCACGGGGTTTAAGGGATGCCGCCATGCTGGAAGTCCTCTATGCTACTGGTCTGCGGGTCTCCGAATTGATCTCTCTAACCCTGGATCAATTGGAATTGGAGGCCCATCTTATTCGCACCATAGGTAAGGGTTCTAAAGAACGACTAGTCCCTATCGGAAAAGCGGCTACCCGGTGTCTAACGGAATATCTTGATAAAGGACGCCCTCCCCTGCTTAAATACCCCATGGCCCCTTACGTCTTTCTCAACAATCGAGGAGGCCGGCTGTCCCGTCAGGGATTTTGGAAGATACTGGGACAATATGGCCGACAGGCAGGCATTTTGAAAAAAATTTCTCCCCATACCCTGAGGCATACCTTTGCCACTCATCTGCTGGAAGGGGGGGCGGATCTTCGTTCCATTCAAACCATGCTGGGCCATGCGGATATTTCCACAACCCAGATCTACACCCTGGTCACCCATGAACACCTCCGAGAAGCCTACCGGAGATATCATCCACGAGCCTGATTTTTAATGGAATCCATCCCGGCAGTCACCCATTCCGATGCTCAGAAAACGGCAGGGATTGAGGTCATCACCACTCACCTCAATACCGATTTTGATGGTCTGGCCTCCATGATGGCCGCCAAGAAGCTCTATCCGGAAGCCTGGCTGGTCTTTCCCGGGTCTCAAGAGCAGAACCTGCGCAACTTTTTTCTGCAATCCACGGTCTATCTGTATAATTTTACCAAAATAAAACAGGTGCCCTTGGAACAGATCTATCGCCTTATCTTAGTGGATACCCGTCAGGCGGATCGCATCGGCCGATTTGCAGAAATATTGAATCGTCCTGGATTGGAGATTCATATTTATGACCATCATCCTTCAGCCGAAAACGATGTAAGGGGGAGCCTGGAAATCATTCAACCGGTTGGCGCCACTATGACCTTGATGACCCGGTTATTGAAGGAAAAAAATATTGCTTTGACTCCGGACGAAGCGACCCTGATGGCCTTGGGGATTTACGAAGATACCGGGTCTTTTTCCTTTGGTTCAACGACCCCCGAGGATTATCAAGCTGCCGCCTATCTTCTGGAGCAAGGGGCCAATTTGAACCTGATTGCTGATATGATGACCCGGGAGTTGACCGCCGAACAGATCTCCTTATTGAATCAGTTGTTGGAATCGGCTACCCGGCATCGGATCAATAACCTGGAGATCGTAGTGACCAAGGCCTCCATAGATACCTATGTGGGAGACTTCGCCGTCCTGGCCCATAAAATGATGGACATGGAAAATCTCCTTTGTCTTTTCGCCCTGGCCCGGATGGAAGACCGAGTCTATATAGTCGCCCGGAGCCGTACGCGGGAAATCAATGTCGGAGAAATCCTTTTGGCCTTTGGCGGAGGGGGACACCCATCTGCGGCCTCAGCCACGGTCAAGGACAAAACCCTGGTCCAGGTAGAAGAAACCTTGCTCTCGCAGCTTAAGAGCCGGATCAATCCCCAGCGTAAGGCCAGGGACATGATGTCCTTTCCGATAAAATCGATTCAGCCCCAGGAGACCCTCGAACATGCCAACGAACTGCTGACTCGTTATAACATCAATGTCCTTTTGGTGATGGAAGGAGAAAAGCTGTTGGGCCTGATCACCAGGCAGGTGATCGAAAAAGCCATTTTCCACGGTCTTAAGGATCTACCGGTCCGGGAATATATGACCACCGAATTTGCGACCATCGACCCCGAGGCCTCCTTGTTTCAAATCCAGGAATTCATCATTGAGAACAAACAAAGGGTTTTACCGGTGGTCAAACAAGGGAAGCTTTTGGGGGTCATCACCCGTACGGATCTGCTCAATATCCTGATCAGCGGCCCTTCCATGACCGAGTATCTTTATGATTCCCGTAAGGCGCCCCAATTGGTCCGCAAAAAAAATGTCGGCTATTTGATGGAAGAAAAGCTGCCCAAGCGGATTATCGAAATGCTTAAATCCCTGGGCGAGGTGGCCGACAGCCTCGGATACAACGCCTATGCCGTCGGGGGATTTATACGAGACCTATTTCTGAAATTTGACAATTTGGATATCGATGTGGTCATCGAAGGGGACGGGATTAAATTCGCTCAGGAGTATGCCATGAGGTTTCCGGCTCATATTCGCTATCATGTCAAATTTAAAACCGCGGTCCTTATCTTCCCGGAAGGCTTTAAAGTAGATGTCGCTACGGCCCGATCGGAGTATTATGAATCTCCAGGCGCCCTCCCGGTGGTGGAGCGAAGTTCGATTAAAATGGACCTCTACCGGCGTGACTTTACCATCAATACCCTAGCCGTTAAACTGAATCCTGGTCATTTCGGCATCCTGATCGACTTTTTCGGGGCTCAAAAAGATCTGAAAGAACGGTCGATACGGGTCCTTCACAATCTAAGCCTTGTTGAGGATCCTACCCGGGCCTTTCGAGCCGTTCGATTTGAACAACGATTCGGGTTCAAGATAGGGAAATTGACCTCCAATCTGATCGAAAACACCATTCGCATCGGGGGCATAGAAAAACTAGCCCCAAAAAGAATTTTTACCGAACTCCAGTTGATCCTGAGCGAAGAAAATCCCTTACCGGTTATCAAGAGGCTGATCGATTTAAAATTGCTCCAGGCCATTCTTCCGGAATGGAACTTGACTCCCAAAGAGTCGCTTCTTTTTGGTGAAATAAGAACCGTCCTAGCCTGGTTTGATCTCCTCTATCTCAATGAGCCCTATGAAAAATGGCTGATCTATTTCCTGGCCTTGACACAGCCCGTTTCCCGGTTCAGTGAATTGCGCCTGCGTCTGGGACTGCCTAAAAGGGTTTTTGAAATCATGACCTTAAGCCGGAATGAGGGTGAAAAGGTCTTGATGACCCTTCAGAAAAATCCGGAAATTTCCCGAAATGAAATTTATAAGGTATTGTCGTCCTTTCCCAATGAGGTCCTGCTTTTCTTGATGGCCAAAGGCCGGTCAGGAAACGGGTCGGAAGACCATTTCACTTTATTTTACCCAATTGAAATCCATACGGATAGCGATCGGGGGGGAAGACCTAAAAACCCTTGGACTGGTACCAGGTCCTATTTATAAAATAATCCTGGGGGACCTTTTGGAAGCTCGAATTAATGGAAAAGTATTGACCCGTGAGGATGAAATAGCCTATGTTAAAAAACACTTTGTGCCTCAGGAGAAAAGTCAAACTAAAAATAGTTAAATTCTGGAATTCAGGAGAAAGAATTCAGAAGGGGGATGAATCTTAAAACAGAAATGAGGTTTTTATTCTGTATTCTGACTTCTGGGTTCTAACCCTTGTTATCAAAAGCTCAATTGGGAAGAATGTTAGAGATAAATTTACAAACTCAGCTGTGGAAAAAAAGTAAATCATGAGTTCCTTTATTCAACAAATCAGTATCGTGGTCATCCCTCTCCTTTTGGGGGTAATTTTACATGAGGTGGCTCACGGCTGGGTGGCCGGCAAGTTTGGAGACCCCACGGCCCGTTTATCCGGTCGTTTGACACTCAACCCCATAGCCCATATCGATCCCTTCGGATCTATCCTGATCCCCGGCATTCTTATTTTATCCCATGCCCCTTTTCTTTTCGGTTATGCCAAACCGGTCCCGGTGAACTTCAATAATCTTAGAAATCCTAAAAAAGATATGGTCTGGGTGGCCCTGGCCGGACCGGCTACCAATCTGCTTTTGGCTTTAGGGTTTTCAATTCTTCTTCGTATGTTATTGATCGCCTCACCCCTCTTGGAATGGCCTTTCTTAAGTCTTGTGCTTCAGCCTCTGATCAATATGATCATCTTCGGAGTAGAAATCAACGTGGCACTGGCTGTATTTAATCTCATTCCCATTCCCCCCTTAGACGGCGGGAGGGTCATGGTCGGCTTACTGCCTTTAGAGGCTGCTTATAACTATAGCAAAATTGAGCCTTATGGCTTCTTTATCCTCATCGGGCTTTTATTGACTCATATTTTGGATTGGTTGATTTCACCCCCGATGATATTTTTTATTAATTTATTTAAGATAATAGGGGGCATCAATTACTATTTAATGTGATAATACGAAATCAATGATTCGAAGATTTAAGGGTTCCAGCAAGTTATTAGGTTAGGTTCACGGGTTAAGGTTTTTCCTTGAACCTTAAATGTTGTGCCTCGGGTCTTCGATCCCTTGATTCCTTGAATCTTAAGGAGAACTTAATCAATGGAACGCAAACGGATTTTAAGCGGGATGCGCCCCACGGGAAAATTACACCTGGGCAATTTGCATGGGGCCTTATTGAACTGGAAAGAATTGCAGAAAGACTACCAATGTTTTTTTTTCATTGCCGACTGGCATGCCTTGACCACCGAATATAAAGAACCCAAGGCCATTCACGAAAATATCTTGGACATGGTCATTGATTGGATAAGTGTCGGACTGGATCCGAAGATCAGCACTTTTTTTCTGCAATCGGCCGTCAAAGAACATGCCGAACTCCATTTAATCCTGTCCATGATTACACCTTTAAGCTGGCTGGAACGAAATCCGACCTATAAGGAACAACAACAAGAACTAGAAAGCAAGGAGATCGGCACCTATGGTTTCATCGGTTATCCGGTCTTGCAGGCCGCCGATATTCTGATGTATAAGGCCCATGCCGTGCCGGTCGGTATCGATCAGGCCCCTCACGTGGAATTGACCAGGGAAATAGCCCGCAGATTCAACTTCCTGTATGAGGAGGTTTTTCCTATACCGGATACGCTGTTGACCGAAACTCCTAAACTAACGGGACTGGACGGAAGGAAGATGAGCAAAAGTTATGAAAACGCCGTGTTTCTCTCAGACTCCAAGGAGGAAATCCGTCACAAACTGTCCCAGATGGTCACCGATCCCCAGCGGGCCCGTCGTAAAGACCCCGGCAATCCTGAGGTTTGTATCCTCTTTCCCTTTCACAAGATTTATTCACCTCAGGAAAGGATCGATGAGATTGAGCGGGAATGCAAGCGGGCCGGGATCGGCTGTGTGGATTGCAAGAAATTACTGATCGATCAGGTCCTGAAGACCCTCAGCCCGATTAAAGAGAAAAGGGATTATTGGACCCAAAACCTCCGTGAAGTCCAATCCATTCTTATGGCCGGCACCGAACGGGCCAGGGCCTTTTCCCAGGAGACCATGAAAGAAGTCAGACAGGCTATTGGATTTTAGATTGCGGATTTCGGATTACGGATTGAATTGCCGATTACGGATTACGGGTTGCGAGTTTATCGTTGAAATATTTTTTCTTCTAAACTCTCAACTCGTAGTTGACAACTGGTAGCTCAAAATGGACTATAACGTTAAACTCGACATCTTTGAAGGACCTATGGACCTCCTGGTCCATTTAATCCGAAAAAACGAGATGGATATCTACGATATCCCCATCGCCGTTATCACCGCCCAGTATCTGGAATACCTGGATCTGATGAAGGAGTTGAACATTAATATTGCCGGAAATTTTCTGGTCATGGCCGCCACCTTGATCCACATTAAATCCAGGATGCTCCTGCCCAGACCTCCGGAAGAAGAAGAGGAGGAAGATCCCCGTCTGGAATTGACCCGGCCGTTGCTTGAATATCTGCAGCTCAAAGAGGCGGCGGAACAACTGGGACAGCGTCCGCTTTTGTATCGGGATGTCTTTACCCGGGACTTCCTGGCCAAGGAAATGGAAGGGAAAGAAGAAGGACTTATCCGAGTGGGCATTTTCGAGTTGATTGACGCTGTCCGGAAGATGCTTCTGGAGAAGAAAGAAGAAGAACCGGTCCCTCTTCCCAGCCCTCTGGTCCCCATTGAAAATAAAATGGAAGAAATTCTGACCAAACTCAAAAAAATGGGGCGCATCCTGTTGGAAGAACTATTACCTGGCCATTTCACCCGGGCTGAACTCATCGTGGCCTTTCTGGCCTTGCTGGAATTAGTCCGGCTTCAGAAAATTGTCGTCTATCAAGAAATCCAGGGGGGAAACATCCTGATTTATGATTTTCTCCCCCCGGCAACAATTTCTTAAGGGGAAAAGGCAGGGGTGTAGGCTGAAGACTGACGGGGATTAGGTAAAAAACTACTCTAATGTGCAATGAATATAGAATCGAGGCTGAATTTCTCTTGGGAATTCTTCCAACCTTCAGCCGTCAGCCTTCGGTCTTCAGCCTAATTACTCAAAACTTATCGGCAGGGCACAGGAAAAAATTTTAAAACATTATTAAACCTGTTATGCTATATAGGTCCTCATGAATGAAATAAAATCCCTACTCGAAGCCCTGATTTTTGTTTCTCCCGCACCCCATAGGGATCAAAAAGATCCTGGAAGTTGTGGGAGATAGTTTTCCCAAAAAAGACGTTGAAGCGGCTTTGTCCCAATTACTGATGGAATATGAAACGCCGGAACGGGGTCTCTATCTTCAAGAGGTGGCTGATGGATTTCAGTTTCGCACCAAACCCCGGTTCAGCGAATGGATTAAAAGGCTGAAAAAGATCAGTCCCACCCGCCTCAGTAAAGCCTCCCTGGAAACCCTGGCCATTATTGCCTATAAACAACCGGCCACCCGAGGGGAAGTGGAACGGCTGCGCGGGGTCGAAGTGGATGGGATTATCCGGACCCTTTTGGAAAAAAATTTGATTCATATCGTAGGCCGCAAAGAGGTCCCCGGCCGCCCCATTCTCTATGGGACCACCCAACGTTTTCTGGAATTATTTGAACTGAAAAACCTATCCTCTCTGCCAACTCTAGAAGAAATCAAGGCCCTGAATGCCGATTTAATGGGAAACGAAACAGACGAAACAGATTGAATCTGAAGGGCAAGGTATTCCTTAACATCAACAAGAGCTATGCCCCGTAAGCAACAAATTGCTGAAAATCTCCCCTATCGATTACAACGGATCCTGGCCCAATCGGGATTGACATCCCGCCGCAAGGCCGAAGATTTAATCCGGGAAGGCCGGGTTACTGTTGACGGCCAGGTAGTCACGGAGCTGGGATTAAAAATCGTCCCTTCTGAACATCGAATCGAAGTTGACGGCCAGTCTATTGCTTCCCCTGAATCCAAGGCCTATTATCTTTTTAATAAACCTCAAGGAGTCCTTTCGACCCTTAAGGACCCCCAGGGCCGTCTCACCATAAAAGACTTCCTGTCCCGGGCCCAGATCAAAGAACGCGTTTTTCCTGTTGGCCGTTTGGACTGGGATGCCGAAGGGCTGATGCTTTTGACCAACGATGGAGAACTGGCTCAAAAACTTCAACATCCCCGATTTCAAGTCCCGAAGACTTATCGGGTCAAGATTCAAGGAATCCCATCCGAAATCTCTTTGAGATCCCTCCAAACCGGGATACGTCTTCCCAGCGGGAAAACTGCATCGTTCCGATTGTGAAAAAATTAAAACAGGTACGGATCGTTCCTGGTTATTGATCACCATTCGAGAGGGTGAAAAACATCAGGTCAAAAATATGCTGGCCGCCATAGGGCATCCGGTTATCAACATCAAGAGAATTGCCCTAGGTCCCTTATCCATCGGCCGGTTGGCCCCTGGCCATTTGCGCCCCTTGACTCCAAAAGAAATTCGAGCACTGAAAGGTGACGCTCTTCTTTAGGTCTTCCCCAAAGCTTCTTTTCTCTCAGAAATAATATTAGAATGTTCTGCGTCATCCCTTCTCCGTCTCCTGGTTTTCCGTCCTATAAATTCTCTTGACCCTTACCTTTTTCATATTTTATAATATTTATTAAGAAACAAATTCTGATCAAAGTCATCGGAGAATGTGAGCGACATTTACAATACTCTGAAAAGCGGCCGATTCACCATTCAAGCCCAAGAATTCATTATCTTTGGCCGACCAGCAGAAAAGGCCATCATCGTTGAAGCCGATCGTTATGGCGCCAAACATGTTTTTATCTTCTCCACACGATCATTAAGTCAATTAGAAAACGGCCCTCTGCAGCGCATTATGGAGGCCTTGGGTCCTCGCCTTTCTGGTACGTTCACAGCTATCCGCTCCCATAGCCCGCGCCAAGATGTTATTGCCGCTGCGGCTGCCGCCCGTAGTGCCAAGGCCGATTTGTTGGTAGCCGTCGGCGGCGGTTCGGTGATCGACGCCACCAAGGCCATACAGATGTGCTTGTGGCTCGGACTTGAAAGCCCGGCATCCATGGAACCTTATCGCGACGGTGCAGCTTCAGACATCAGGCGCAAGATCGAACCGCCGCCGAATCCGATCCGTATGGTAGCCATCTCGACCACCCTTTCGGCCTCGGAATTTACATCAACTGCCGGCGTGACTGACATCAAAGCCAATGCCAAGCAGTCTTTCACCCATCGTCTGCTCGTGCCCCGTTCGGTCGTCCTTGATCCTGCGGCGACGCTCGATACACCAAACTGGCTCTTGTTCTCCACCGGCATCAGGTCGGTGGATCATGCGGTCGAGTCCTATTGCTCACCTCTGGCCAATCCGGCCACGGAGGCTCTCTCCCTGCAGGGGCTTCGTTTGCTTGCACGCGCCCTTCCCAAAATCAAGGCCGAACCGCAAAACCTTAATGCCCGACTTGAGGCGCAATTCGGCATGTGGCAAGCGATTGCCGCCTCAGCAGCAGGCGCCAGCTCGGGTGCAAGTCACGGTATCGGCTACGTGCTTGGGGCAACCTTTGGCGTAGCCCACGGCCATACATCTTGCGTCATGCTGCCTGCCGTGCTGCGCTGGAATGCGGCGGTCAATAGCGAGCGCCAGCAGGCTTTGTCTGAAGCGATGGGCGCACCGCAGCAGAAGGCTTCGGATCTCGTGGCCTCACTAGTTGCCGCCTTGGGACAACCGGGATCCTTGCGCGCGGTGAACATCAAACGTGAAAACTTTGAAGAGATCGCCGAGCGGGCCATGACCTATGCGCCGGTGAAAATGAACCCCAGGCCGATCAAGGGTCCGGCCGATGTAAAGGAGATTCTCGAACTTGCCTGGTAGATCAGGTCCCTAAAATCACATCCAAATAACAAAGGAGAAAAATTATGCCTTATTTTCTAAGTCCAAAAGTCATATTCGGCAAAGGTGCCCTCAAAAGATTATCTCTCGAAATGGATGGCAAGGGTAACCGGGCCGCCATCATTACCGATCGGATCCTGAGGGAAAAATGCAACGAGTTGGTTGAAGGGCTGAAGGCTGTTGGATATGAGGTCAAGATATGGGATGGGGTGGAGGCCGACCCCACCTTGGATATTGCCCTTACGGCCAGCCGGTTTCTCCTTGATTTCAATCCCCAATGGGTGATCGGGTTCGGTGGAGGATCAGCCATAGACACGGCCAAGGCCGCCTGGGTGCTCTATGAGCGGCCGGACCTGGCTTCAGGTGACTTGACCAAATCCATTTTACCCAAGGCCAAGTTGAATCTGCGCCAAAAGGCCAGGTTGGTGTCCATCCCAACGACCAGCGGCACAGGGGCCGATGTGACCTGGGTGGCCGTGCTTACCGACCGAGCCATGAACCGAAAGATCGTCTTCGCCCATAACGACATCGTCCCAGATCTATCTGTACTGGAAACAAATCTGACCCTGGCCTTGCCGAAAGGATTAACAGCCAGTACCGGCTTGGATGTTATTGCCCATGCCGTAGACGGATACACCTCAAGACAACAAAACGATTTCAGCGACGGCCCTTGCCTGCAGGCCGTTCGCATGGCCCTGGAATGGCTTCCCGTGGTCTATCGCGACGGCTCAAACCTCCAGGCCAGAGAAAAAATGCAGAACGCCGCCACCATTGCCGGACTGGGTTTCGGCAACAGCAATACCGGACTGTCCCATGCCCTGGGCCATTCGGCTGGTGCGCTCTTCCACCTTTCACACGGTCGGGCCATTGGGATTGCCCTGCCCTATTCTCTCACCTACATCGCCACCCATCCGCCGATTGAGGGCGTCCCGGACCCCATCGAGCGCCTGGCCGTCCTGGCCGGGTTTGTGGGTATTAACGAACCCACCCCTAAGGGTGCTGTGGAGGCCTTCATCGAACGGATCAGATCGATCCAGAAGGAAATCGAAGAACCGTTGAGTCTGAGAGGTGCCGGCATCACGGAAGACCAGATGAAGGCGGAGATTGATAAGCTGGTTCAAATTGCCGAAAAGGATCCCAATATGTACACCACGCCCTGTGAATGCAAAGGCGCGGCCCTCCGCGAACTCTTTGAGGTCATGTGGCGGGGATAGAAGACAGTTTGCCTTTGAAGGGGTGGGAGCAGAATCCTGCCGGAAAGGACATCGCCAGGCACAGAAACATCATCGTGTACGGGGATTCATGACCAAGGCCAGTCTTCGCCGGAGGCTTTCCCGGTTGGCCGCATCATAATATTCCACCGGATTAAAATCATCTATCAACACTCGTCCATGGTGAGAATCTGCCTGCACTACCCCCTTAAAGGCCGCCGCCACCGGTCCGGCTATAGTAGAATGAATATCTGCCTGATCCGGTTCGCGCAGAAACGTCAATTCCTTCCGGTCCGAAGCCACAAAGAAAATGTTTCCGTCCGGGCTCTCGGCATGGAGTTTCACACTTTTAAAGACCGCCCGCAGTGTCTTCTCCAAAGAGGCCGTAGAAAAATCCTTTCCTTGTTCCAGGTTGCCGAAGGTGTTGATCACCAGGGTGCCGCCCGGCTTGAGCACCGCCCGCATGGCCGTAAAGGCCTCCTGGGTCATCAAATGCGACGGGGAGGAGTCTCCCAAAAAGGCATCGAGGATGACCGTATCATAGCGCCGTTGGCAGTCATTTAGGAAATGCCGGCCATCGTCAAAAAACAGACTCACACGTCCCGGATCGAACTCGAAGTATCGCTTGGCCAGCGGCACCACGGCCGGATTGATCTCCACCACATCCACCTTAACCCCTTCGCGCGCCAGCTGCATGGGCACGATCCCCACCCCCATACCAATACACAAGGCGTTCTCGATCTTCTCTGTATAAGCACGCGCCAAACCGTACAGCAGGTAGGTGAAGGTATGAATGCTCTGCTTGGTCTGCGGATCAAAGCCGTTCTGGCAGAGATAATCATTGAAATAAACTCGGGATGGCGGATTCGTGGCTTCTATGACTTGCATCAGGCCGAAATTGGAATTGCATCTCTCCAGTTCGATAACATTCGGCATCTGGAGGCGAGCGTCCACGCCCACACCCCACCACCCAATCCACAATCCAGCCAGGGAAACCATTACAGCCGTCACAACTACACCTTGCCCTTTGCCCCACAGGATGAAATAAATGACCACCAGAGTCAAAAGTATCGCCGCTGTGCAGAGCATGGTCACTGAATTCGGGAAAAACGGAATCAAGGCATAGCCGATCAGTATCGTTCCGGCCACACTCCCTGCTGTGCTGATGGCCGTCAACCGGCCCACCTGGCTGCCAACGACGTTCATGGAGGCGGTCATCACCCGGACCAGAAAGGGACCGACCGTGGCCAGCAAGGCCAGCGGAATAAAAAATAAAAACAGGGAGGTCAGCAGGGAACCCAGGGCAAGTCTGAGTTCAAGACAGCTTTCGGCCAACGGACGGCACAGGGGCACGGTCAGGCATAAATACAGGGCTGCGATCAAAACACAGGCATAGAGCCGGTTCAGCCTGGTTGACCGGTCCACCAGCCAGCCGCCGAACCAATAGCCAATGGCCAGCGATACCAGACGTCACGGCAATTTGCGCCGTCCAGACAAAATGGGAAGTCCCGAAATAAGGTGAGAGCATCTTGGCCCCGAGGATTTCAACGATGAGCACGGCCGCACCGCACACCGCTGCGGTGATATACAGGTAGTTCCTCAACCCAGGCGACAAAGACTTTTCAGGTCTGGACCGGGACTTGGTAGTTTTCTTCGTACGGTCCTTGCTCATATCCCCCGATAATCCTTTTTCATCTTCTCGTTATTTAGCCAATTTCAGTTTAATCCTGCCAGAACAGTTCTTTCAGTTTCCATGTTCTACCCGAGAAGGGTTATGACTAGAGCCATGTTGGCCTTTTGTCCGGACAAAAATAATGCGTGAAAAAGGGAAAGATGTGCGATGGGTTTAATATAAAAGAACTCTTATTGTTGTCAAGAACAATAATGGCTTGAAAAAAGCAATTCAGGCCTTAAAAATAATTTTCTCTTGAAAAAATTCTTGATTTTGGATACAAAGAGAGAAAAAGGTTTCGGGCGGTTAACTCAGCGGTAGAGTGCCATCCTCACACGGTGGAAGTCACTGGTTCAAATCCAGTACCGCCTACCATGAAAAATTAAGGGGTTAACTAAGAAAGTTAACTCCTTTTTTTATTTCGTTTCGGTTTTGCTACTCTTTTGCTACCGTTCCTAATCAATAAGTCGAAAAAAATTCTTGGAACGATAATTCACCGGACAAGTAGTGTCAATATATCTGATGAACAAAGAGTACAACTAAACTTTTTCATAAAAAAAGAAGGTTCAGGCTTATAATTAGAAATGGCTGACAATGGTTGCCAACATGCGCTGTGCAACCCAACTTATTCCGGTCTCCGGTCATCATCCTTAACCCTACCTCACCAGAAGAACAGGGCATTTGGCACTTCTTACAACTCTTTCGGCTACGCTTCCGATAAGATGACTTAATAAGCCTGTTTTGCCGTGGGAGGCAATCACGATCAAGTCTATCTTTTTTTCTTGTTGATCTCTTAATATTTCCTCGTAGGGGGCTCCTATCCGAATATCGGTCATGATCTCAATCGATTTTGAATCCGGAAATTTTGCGAGTTGTTCCGTAAGCATTTTTTTGGCCGCAGCGATATTTTCCTTTTCCACCAAATTAACGGTTTGTGGATCAATCTCATAATAGGCCATGTACTGAATGACTGTTCCGACCACATGTAACAGATAGATCTTGCCTGTGAATTTTTTAGCAATGTCTATTGCGTTTTGCAGTGCCTTGTCCGAATATTCGGAAAAATCTGTGGGTACCAGAATACTTTTTGGTGAAAACATATTGGGCCTCCTTCAAAAATTTGGACCTTTTCTTTTAACTGGAAATAGCATAAAATAAAAAAAAAGGAGAGTCAAGACAAAGGCAAATACTGGGAAGACAAAAGGGAAATTCCTCTCCACCTGTCCTGATTATCAATACTTCGTCCCTTACCTTTTCAGATAATGCCCTCTCTTGACAACGGGCCACAAAATATTATTAATATAAAGCCAGGAGGCATAAATAGTCTTGTTTGATATTTTTTAACTTTTCTGTCCTTTTAACGTCTTATTTAAAAAAACCAGTTTGAACCAGTTGCCTGTTCCAGACTGGCCGGGAGAATAGAATATGAAAAAGCTCATTAGTCTCTTAAGCATCCTTTTTGTGTTAACCCTATTAGTGTTGCCTAAACAGGCCGAAGCTGACCATGGGTCTGGAGGATTTCATGGATCTGGAGGACATGGAGGATTTCATGGATCTGCAGGGCATGGAGGATTTCGTGGATTTCGAGGGTATAGAGGGTTTCGTGGGCATGGGGGGTTCTTACCCGGTTTGATTATTGGCGGTGTCTTAGGCTGGGACTTGTGGCCTTATTATTACCCTCCAGATTATTATTATTATCCCCCGCCGCCAGATTATTATCCACCTCCAGCCGAAGGAAATCAGGTGCCGCCGTCGGCAAGCCAAGGGTCGGGTGGTAAGTTGTTTATCTACCCCCGTAAAGGTCAAAGTGAAGAGCAAAAGGCCAAAGATTTTGACAAGTGCCACGCCTGGACTGTTAGTCAGACAGGCTTCGATCCGGCAAAACCACCCGTTGGCGCCCCTGATGCTCAGGCCATCCAAAAGAGCGCGGACTATTTTAGGGCGATAAGCGCCTGCCTTGATGCCCAGGGGTATACCGTAAGATAGCAATAATTGGCCATACTGCGGAGTCCTGAATATAAAAGCTGACTGGACTCGATTGAAGAGTAAGGCAAGAAATTATCATTGGTTCTTGTCCACTTCTTTTAGGGGAGCCTTAATTCAACTATGAGGTGTGGTGGACAAGGTATATTACATAATCAAGAGAGGTGTGGATCATTTCGATGGCTGTTTGAAATCGCGCATGGTGACCCAAGACCTTAAAATGATTATTAGAGGAAGACGCCCTCAAGTTTTCTCGAAAATGGTCTCACTTTGGCGAATGCATCGAGTACACCTACTATCATTCACAATCATCAAGTTATTAACGTGAAGATTACATTACAGATTGAACTCAACAGTCTGCCCCACCAGGAGGTGAGGCGGCTTAAAAATTATCTCCATAAATGGTAAGGAAATGAAGGCATCGTCATTTTCTTTTTGACAAAATCCCCGGAAGACGTTATAATTAAAATCATAATAGCAAACTATTGCCTCCCCCCTGGTCGGGGAAAGGGAAGCATCCTGCCAAAGGTAGGACCAGCCATTCCAGGGCATCGCA
Source organism: uncultured delta proteobacterium (assembly GCA_963802945.1). Classification (GTDB taxonomy): domain Bacteria; phylum Desulfobacterota; class RBG-13-43-22; order RBG-13-43-22; family RBG-13-43-22; genus RBG-13-43-22. The sequence goes on along the minus strand of CAWDKY010000029.1, from coordinate 107,793 downwards.
GATTTATTCTTTACGGTTGTCCGTGGAGCGGCAGATAATCTGTGTTTCTTCCAAAAGATAAGTTAAGTCATTCGTTCTTGAGAAAAAGAGGGCCAGATTTTCCATGGCCTCTTTTTTCTGGGATGGATTCGGGGTATTTTCTAAAATGAAGAATGCTCGCTCATTCAGTTATGTTTTGGATTTATTTTTATATGGTTTTACTCACGAGCCAACCGTCACCATCCAGAGGTGATCGATGATGGGTCGCCAAATTTCAAATGACAGAGGTGTTGCATGCAGATTCATGACCAAGCCAAACTAATCGCTGCCGGGGGTTTTCTCTTCGGACTCTTGCTCCTGGGCGGTTGCGGACAGAAGAAAGGCATTCAAAGTATTGCTCCCGAAGTTGCCGTTGTGACGATACAGACGAAGCAGCTGGCTATCACGACCGAATTGCCCGGTCGAACCTCCGCCAATTTAGTAGCTGACGTGCGTCCTCAGGTAGGTGGCATCATCCAGAAGCGCTTGTTTACGGAAGGCTCCGATGTCAAGGCCGACCAGGTGCTTTATCAAATCGATCCGGCCACCTATCAGGCGGCGCTTGACAATGCCAAGGCCGCGCTCATGAGGTCCGAGGCCAATCTGCCGGCGATCCGGCTGAAGGCTGATCGTTTGCGGGAATTGCTGGTCGATAAAGCGGTCAGCCAGCAGGACTACGACGATGCGGCTGCTGCCTTGAAACAGACAGAGGCGGATATCCAGTATTGGAAGGCCATGGTCGAGACAGCCCTTATTAATCTAAAATACACCGCCGTCACTGCACCCATCTCAGGCCGGATCGGAAGATCCAACGTAACAGTGGGCGCCCTGGTGACGGCGCAGCAGCCCACGGCCCTGGCGACCGTTCAACGACTGAATCCCATATACGTAGATGTGCCTCAATCCACGACCGAAGTGCTGCGATTACGGCGCAGCTTGGAGGAAGGCCGTCTGGATCAAAATGGGGCAAATCAGAAAAAGATTCAACTGATTCTGGAAGACGGTACAGCCTATCCATTGGCGGGAACCCTTCAATTCCGAGACGTCACGGTCGATCCGACGACCGGATCGGTAATTCTACGGGCCATCTTTCCCAATCCGAATGGGGTTCTCCTGCCGGGCATGTTCGTCCGGACGGTGGTGCCGGAAGGTGTCGATAAGAAGGCCACCCTCATTCCCCAGCAGGCCGTGACACGCGATCCCACGGGTAACCCGTTCACCTTGATCGTAGACGCCGCGAGTAAGGTCCAATTGCGGATGCTCAGGCTCGATCGAGCCATCGGCGATCAATGGCTCGTTTCATCGGGTCTGGCACCAGGTGATCGGGTAATTATCGAAGGGATGCAAAAGGTGACACCCGGTGCTTCCGTAAAGGTTGTTCCTTTTGAAATGGGCAGCACAACAAGCAGCGGGGAACGTAAGAAGGCCTTAACGCCGCCGGCAAAATCGAATTGACGGAGGCCCACAATGCTATCAAGATTCTTTCTGGACCGTCCTGTTTTCGCCTGGGTCATCGCTATGATTATTATGGTGGTGGGCGGCCTGGCGATTTACACTTTGCCCATCACCCAGTATCCCCCTATTGCTCCGCCTTCCATCAGGATTAGCTGCCTTTATCCTGGGGCCTCGGCCGAGACGGTGGAAGACAGTATAACGCAGATCATCGAGCAGCAGATGACCGGGCTGGACAAAATGCTGTATATGTCCAGCGCCAGCGATTCGTCCGGCATCTCTGTCATCACGCTGACCTTCGCCCCAGGGACCGATCCGGACCTGGCCTGGGCCAAGGTGCAGAACAAGCTCCAGCTGGCCATGGCCCGACTCCCCTTAACGGTTCAGCAGCGGGGCGTCTTGGTTCGCAAATCCACCGCCAACTACCTGATGATCGTGGGTCTGGTTTCCGAAGACGGCAGCATGACCGATATCGATTTAAAAGACTATGCCCTGACCACCGTGCAGCAAGTGTTGGCGCGGGTTCCGGGTGTTGGGGAGGTGGAAGGATTCGGTGGTGAGTACGCCATGCGGATTTGGCTCAACCCCAACAAGCTGACGGATTACAGCCTGACCGTGGACGATGTGGTCAATGCCCTTCAAAACTACAACGTGGAAATCTCCGGCGGCCAGTTCGGCGGGGCGCCGGCGGTGAAAGGACAGCGTCTCAACGCCAGCATTATCGTCCATAGCTATCTCAGAACCACCGAGGAGTTCTCCGAAATACCCGTCCGCATTAATCCGGACGGCTCCATCGTCCGGATCAAGCAAATAGGGCGGACGGAACTGGGAACCGATCTTGCCGATTCCTTTTCTTATTACAAGGGCAAGCCGGCGGCCGGGCTGGCCATCCGGCAGGAACCCGGTGCCAATGCCCTGGATACGGCCAACGCGATCCGGGCCAAGATGAAGGAGCTGAGCCGATACTTTCCCCACGGCATGAAGGCCGTTTATCCCTTCGACACGACACCCTTTACCAAAGTGGCCATTGAGGAAGTGGTCAAGACCCTTTTCGAAGCCATCTTGCTGGTCTTTCTGGTCATGTACCTGTTCATGGGCAACATGCGGGCCACCCTCATTCCGACCATCGCCGTGCCGGTGGTCCTTCTCGGCACCTTCGCGACGCTAGGATTGTTCGGTTTCTCCATCAATGTGCTGACCATGTTTGCCATGGTCCTGGCCATCGGCCTTTTGGTGGACGACGCCATCGTGGTCGTGGAAAATGTCGAGCGAATTATGAGCGAAGAAGGGATTTCGCCCCGGGAAGCCACCGCCAAGTCCATGGACCAAATTACCCCGGCGCTGATCGGCATCGGGTTGGTGCTCTCAGCCGTCTTTGCTCCCATGGCCTTTTTCGGTGGCTCCACCGGCGTCATTTACCGCCAGTTTTCCGTGACCATTATCTCCTCCATGCTCCTTTCGCTGTTGGTGGCCTTAATCCTGACACCGGTCCTCTGCGCCTCGCTGCTCAAGCCGGTGCCCAAGGGCCATGAAGCGGCAGAAGGCGGGATATCTCTTCTCCGCCCGTTTTTCAGATGGTTTGATCGCGTTTTTTTTCGATTCCGAGATCTGTACGTGAGCATGGTCGGTCAGTCGTTAAACAAAAACGTGCGCTATTTGGTTTTATACCTGCTGATTGTGGCGGTGATGGGATTGCTGCTTCTGCATTTACCTAAGGGTTATCTTCCAGATGAAGACCAGGGGACACTGCTTGTCATGGCCACGCTGCCGACGGGTTCCACGTTGGAACAGACCAGGGAAGTAATGGATGCCGTCCAAAATTATTTTCTGCTTAAGGAAAAAGACGCGGTGGAAGCCGTTATGGCCAATAGCGGTCAGAATCAGGCCGGCCGGGGACAGAACATCGGTATGGCCTATGTCAAACTCAAAGACTGGAAACTGCGTAACCGGCGGGAGCTGAGAGCCCCCGCTGTGGCCGACAGAGCCATGCGGGCCTTTTCGCAGATCCGCAACGCCAAGGTATTCGCCTTCCCGCCGCCGCCGGTTATCGAACTGGGCAATGCCAAGGGTTTTGACTTCGAGTTGCAGGACCGTGGCAGCCTGGGACACAAGGGTCTGATGGCGGCTCGCGACCAACTCCTGGCCATGGCGGCCAAGGATCCGAGAATCACCCGGATAAGACCTAACGGACTGGAAGATACTCCCCAATACAAGATCGACTTAGATTGGAACAAGGCCGGCGCCTTGGGGGTTCCCATTAGTGCCATCCACAACTCCATTTCGGCATTATTTGGCAGCGCCTATGTCAACGATTTTATTAAAGGTGGACGGGTCAAGCATGTGGACATTCAGGCCGACGCCCCATACCGCATGTTGCCCAGTGATCTGGATAAACTCTACGTGCGCAACAACGCGGGCAATATGGTCCCTTATTCCACTTTTGCCTCTGGGCACTGGACCTACGGTTCTCCCAGGTTAGAGCGCTATAATGCCTTTCCTTCCCTAGAAATATGGGGAGAGCCGGCGCCAGGCAGGAGTTCCGGTGAGGCCATGCAGGCCATGATAGACTTTGCCTCGAAGCTGCCCAAGGAGATCGGTTTTGACTGGACAGGAATTTCCTACCAAGAGCGGCAAGCCAGCACCCAGGCCGCCCCGCTTTACGCCTTTTCTATCCTGATCATCTTCCTGTGCGTAGCAGCCCTGTATGAGAGTTGGACCGTTCCCATCGCGATCCTCCTGGCCCTCCCCCTGGGGGCAGTCGGCGGCGCCATTGCCACGAGTATGCGGGGGATGCCCAACGACATCTATTTCCAGATCGGCCTTTTGACCATCCTGGGCCTGACCACCAAAAATGCCATCCTTATCGTCCAGTTCGCCAAGGCCCGTCTGGAAGGAGGAATGGGACTGATTGAGGCGACTCTGGAAGGAGCCAAACTAAGGCTGCGTCCCATCATCATGACCTCGCTGGCCTTCGGATTCGGCGTCCTGCCGTTAGCCCTTGCAACCGGCGCGGGAGCAGGCGCACAAAAGGCCATCGGTACTGGTGCGCTGGGTGGGGTGGTGACCGCCACCTTCCTGGTAACCTTGTTTGCGCCGCTCTTCTATGTGTTGATTGAGAAAACCTTTGGCAAACACAGTAAGGATAAAGCAGCTAAAACAAGTGACGCAAAGCCTTCAGAGGAGGATAAATGATATGAAGAGAAACCTATTTCTTCTTCTGATTCTGAGTCTGATCGGCGTTTTTTTGGGCGGCTGCACCATGGCCCCGAAATATACGCGGCCGGATGCGCCGGTGCCTGCCCAATGGCCGACCGGTGCGGCTTACAATGAAGCGAAGTCTGCGGCCTCTGCCCCGGCAGCCTCGGACTTGCCATGGCGGGAGTTCTTCATCGATGAACGTCTGCAAAAGATCATCGGGATCGCCTTGGACAACAACCGCGATCTGCGGCTGGCGATCTTGAATGTTGAAAGGGCCCGCGCTTTGTACGGTATTCAGCGAGCCTCGCTGCTGCCTTCGGTCAGTGCGGTCGGGATGGAACTTAGACAACTTTATCCGGCTGATCTTTCGACCACTGGGTACAAAGCGATCTACTCAGAATACGGCATCAATCTCGGCATCACTTCCTGGGAAATTGACTTCTTCGGCCGCCTCCGCAGCCTGAAAGAACAAGCGTTGGAGGAGTACTTGGCTACCAAGGATGCCCGTAGCAGTGCACAAATCTCGCTGGTCTCAGCGGTAGCTCAGGCCTATCTGACCCTGGCTACAGACCGGGAAAACTTCAAGCTGGTGGCCTCCACCCTCGAGGCTCAGGAGGCTTCTTACAAATTGATCCGGAAACAATATGACGTGGGGGTCGCATCTGAATTGGATCTCCGGCGCGCCCAAAGCCAGGTGGATACGGCCAGGGGAGATGTCGCCCGCTATGCGCAAATGATGGCGCAAGATGAAAACGCCTTGAATCTTCTGGTCGGCTCTCCGCTACCGCAAGAGATCTTGCCTTCGGAACTGGGCAGTGTCAACCCAACCAAAGAAATTTCCCCTGGCCTGTCCTCCGAACTGCTCTTGCGCCGCCCCGATGTGCTGACGGCTGAACATCTGCTCAAGGCGGCCAACGCCAATATCGGCGCCGCCCGCGCTGCTTTCTTTCCCAATATCTCCCTGACGACCTCCATCGGAACTGCCAGCGCCGCTCTGTCCGGACTCTTCAAAGCCGGCCAGGATACCTGGCTTTTCACACCGCAGATCATTTTGCCGATTTTTGATACCCGCACTTGGTCGGCCTACCGTGTAACCAAAGTTGATAAGGAAATTGCTGTGGCTCAGTATGAGAAGGCTATCCAAACGGCTTTCCGGGAGGTGGCTGATGCCCTGGCCGTGCGGGGCACAGTGAACCAGCAGATCGCGGCGCAGCAATCTTTGGTCGAGGCTGTTGCAGAAACCTACCGCCTCTCTAAGGCGCGTTTTACCAAGGGCATTGACAGCTACCTGAGCGTCCTCGATGCGCAACGTTCCCTCTATGCGGCCCAACAGGGACTGATCCAGCTTCAATTAGCCCGGCTTGTCAATCGGGTGACTCTCTATAAGGTTCTGTACTGGGGGGAGTAATGGAGAACTTGCTTTATACAGATCATTGGTTAAGAAAAGGAAATGTGCACAAAAACAGTTTTAAAGAATAACTAACTCAGGTTACCATAAAAATTCCTCTGCTTAATTGAAATGGTACCCCTTCTCTCTGAAAAGCCTCAGGCAGGCATCCACCACCTCGGAATCATAGAGAATCCCTTTGTTTTTTTCAATCTCATCCAGAGCCACATCAATCCCATAAGCCGGCCGGTAGGGCCGATGGCCTGAAATGGCTTCAACGACATCGGCCACAGCCAGAATGCGGGCCTCCAAACAAATGGCCTTTCCCGACAGCCCATGGGGATACCCCGACCCATTGATCCTTTCATGATGCTGAAGAACGATCTGAGCCACAGGCCAGTCGAAATCGATATCCTTCAGGATGTCATAACTGACCTGCGGATGGCCCTTGATCAGGTTGAATTCAATATCGGACAATTGAACCGGTTTACTGAGGATCTCTGCCGGGATGGAAATTTTTCCCAAATCATGGACAGTTCCGGCCATACGCAGGGCATCCACCTGATCTTTAGGAAGTCCCATCTCCTGGGCGATGGTCCGGGCCAAGTCGGCCACCCGCCGCTGATGGCCGGCGGTATAGGGATCCCTGGTCTCGACAGTCAAGGACATGGCCTGGATAATCCCTCCCATGGAGTTATGTAGTCTTTCTAAACTTTGTTTGAGTTCTTCCGTCGACTTGTGTAGTTGAGCCGTTCGATCCGCCACCTGGGCTTCGAGCCTGGTCCGCAACCGATTTAATTCCAAATGGGTTCGCACCCGTGCAAGAAGCTCTTCAGGTTGGAAAGGTTTGGAAATAAAATCGACTCCGCCAAGACTAAAACCTTTCACCTTCTCCTCAAGGCCCATAAGGCCACTGATGAATATTATGGGGATGTCGCGGGTTGCTTCCTGCGCTTTAAGCCGCCGGCAAACTTCGAACCCATCCATCCCAGGCATATCGATATCCAGCAAAATCAGCTGGGGTGGGTTGGATGTGATTGAGCTTAACGCCAGTTTTCCATTGTTGGCAGATCGCACCTGGAATCCTTCATCCGACAACATCCTCACAAGTAACATCTCCATTGTTGGAGTGTCGTCAACAACCAGTATCTCATCTTGCTCGCTCATAATGGATCATAATCCTTAGGCCAGTTTTGATAATAAAAATCTTTTTGCGTCCTGTGCACTTTTAATATTAGGCAACACCCCAAAAACTCCACTCTTATTTCAGAAATGGGGCCTATTATTTTTCCATCGACCAAGGTTGCCTTTAAGAAAATTTGGTTGATTTGCTAAAAAATCCCTACGCCTTGATCGCCGAAAAGTCAATAAAATTTTCAGCCCTTTTTTTCAATTATTATTTAAAATATTGGGTTTTACAGTACTCACCTAATACCTATAAAGGATTAAGGCGATCCAGAGAAGTTCATTTCGCAGCTATCCTCTTGTCATTCCACGATCGGTGCCTTCCTGATCAAAACGCCTCCATTGAGCAATTATCATCTTAGGTTGATCCCGCAATACCGTTTCGATTCCTATGCCCGCTTGCATTAGTGCCCTCTTTGCAAAGGGTATAACTGCCTTACCCGGGTTATATTTCTGCACTTCGGTAGTACACAACTCCGCAGTGAGCATCCTCTTGGCTTCCTTTTGTTCCGACGGCAAAGTACTCTTATTACTTCTTGGGGTATCTAAAGGATGAGACTATGAAATACAATGAAGCACTAAATCGGCTTGCACCGTGCGATTAAGGTGCGCTAAATGTCTGGCCTTTAACCCATAGAGACATAAAGCAGAAGGCCAATGAGCTAAAAAAAATTGCTTGAACGTTTGGCGGTTGGGCTGATCGATTTTCTCGTTTCCACCCGGCTTTTGAAAACTACCCTTCTTTTAACAATAAGAAGTTATTTGGAAAAATTGGGGAGACCAGACTTATTGCTTGGTTTGGAAGTCAAGCAATAAGTCTGGTCTCCCCAGATTACAAACAGATTACATTAACAACAAACCGTTATCGCCTTCAGGCCCGCTCAAGGAGCCCCAGTTTCTGCTCCTCAATAGCCGTTTCCTTTACCTTGTAATGCATTTTCTTCCCGGTGGCCGTATAAGGGATCTCCTCAACAAACCGGTAATAGCGGGGTTTCTTAAATTTGGCCAACATGGGATGATTATTACAGTGATTACTGAGCTCCTTGGCCGTCAGGGAAGGATCCGCCTTGATCACATAAGCTACCACGGCTTCACCCCGCAGTTCGTCGGGAACGCCGATGACCACCGACTCCTGAACTTTGGGATGCTCATTCAGGATTTCCTCAATTTGTACCGGGTGGATATTTTCACCGGCGGAAATGATCATATCATCCTTGCGGCCGACAATGGTTACAAATTCGTTCTCATCCCAGGTCCCCATATCACCGATATAAATCCAGCCCTTGTAGAAAACCTTTTCTATTTCCTTGGGGTTGTTCACATAAGCATAGGAGGTTTTATTGGGAGCCCGAACAATGATCTCCCCGACCTCCAGACCATCTTTGGCCACATGATCATCGGGCTCGGCCCGGCGGTCGCTGTAGACCTTCGCCACAGCCACGTCATCATCCGTACAAGCCCGCCCGATTGAACCGGCCATCTCCGGTAGATCGTAGGGACGCAGAAAGGTGTTCCAGAAGGCTTCCGAGGTCCCGTATCCGTTAAAGATATTGGGGGTTAATACCTCCTGATACTTGATGCAGACCTCTCTTTCCAAAGGAGCCCCCATGGTGATAATCCCCTTCAGCTTGGGCAGTTTAACCGGCCGCTTGAGCAGGGTATCATGCAGCATTTTCAGCATCGTCGGAGCGCCGATAAGAAAGCTTACGCCGTATTTTCCCGCATTCTCCAGACAGGTCGTCGGGACAAACTGACGGAGGATGATTACCTCGCCGCCCACATATAGGGTGGGATTGGGGCCGCCTGAATGTATGCCTCCCCGGTGGAACCAGGGGCTCATGTTCATGGTCTTGTCCTGCGGGTTAAGCGGAAAGTGCATGATCACATCATGGGCCGAAAGGATGTCATTGATATTGTTGAGCTGCACTCCCTTGGGCCGGCCGGTTGTTCCGGAGGTGTAAAGCCGAAGGCTTTCATCATAAATATGAACGGGTCGTCCGGTGTCCGGATTTTCTTCCGACTGATGGCGTACATAATCCTGGAAAGAAATATGGCCTTCGGGGACCGGCTCTTTTCCCCAGATGTCCACCATGATGATCCGGCGCGGTTTGTGCTTAGCCATAGCCAAAGCCGCCTCGGCATTTTTTTTGACCTCCACATCATAGACAAAGACCGCCGGTTGGCTGTCATCGATGATATAGGCGGTCTCTCCCGGTGCCAGTCGGAAATTGATGGGACAGGTAATCGCAGCTATCTTTTGAGGGGCCAAATAGCAGAAAACGAACTCGGCACAATTCAGCAACTGGTACATGACCACTTCGTTCTTCCCCACTCCATCGGCCAACAGGGCATGGGCCAATCGGTTGGCCTCCCGGTTCAGCTCCGGATAGGTCCAGGTATGCTCGCGTATAGGGCAGGTTAAAGCCGGTCTGGTGGCAAAACGATGGACATTGCGCAGAAAGCCGTTCAGAAAAGTAAATCGGCTTTCAAAAGTCTCTTTAAACATTTTGGTATCGTATGTGTATTCCACCTTCAGTCATCCCCCTTTCTATAAGAATACATTCCTATTTTTTTAATCCTTCCGATCTGCTTTTGACTCCATAGTCATTTTCTCTTTTTCTTCCCCGTCTTCTCTGTGATGGCGGCCTGGGCCGCGGCCAGCCGGGCGATGGGCACCCGAAAGGGGGAGCAGCTTACATAATCCAGATCGAGGTGATGACAGAACTCAACCGATCGCGGTTCCCCGCCATGTTCTCCGCAGATACCGATCTTCAAATTCTTCTTGACCTTCCGGCCTTTTTCCACGGCCAGTTTCATAAAGGCCCCAACCCCCTCGACATCAATGGTGATAAAGGGGTCGTCTGGAAGGATGTGCTGTTCCTGGTAAGAGGGCAGGAACCGTCCGGCATCATCCCGGGAAAGGCCGTACACGGTCTGGGTCAAATCGTTGGTGCCGAAGGAATAAAAGTCGGCCTGGGTGGCGATTTCATCAGAGGTGATGCAGGCCCGGGGAAGTTCGATCATGGTCCCCACCATATAGTTAACTTTGACCCGGCTTTTTTTCTGAACGGCCTCGGCGATCCGAATGGTCAGGGCCGCGCATGGATTCCAGTTCGTTAACGTGTCCCACCAGGGGGATCATGATTTCCGGAAGGACCTTGACCTTCTGTGGCGTCAATTCACAGGCGGCCTCCATGATGGCCTGGACCTGCATTTCATAGATTTCCGGAAAGGTGATGCCCAGCCGGCAGCCCCGATGGCCCAGCATGGGATTGAACTCGTGGAGGGACTCATTTTTGGCCTTTAATTGGGTAAAGGGCACCCCCATGTCCCGGGACAGTTCTTGAAGTTCTTCCTCTGTTTTGGGTAAGAATTCATGCAAGGGAGGGTCCAGAAGGCGGATGGTCACCGGAAGTCCATCCATGGCCTTAAAGATGCCGATAAAGTCCTCTTTTTGCACGGGCAAAAGTTTGGCCAGGGCCTTTTGCCGGCCTTCCAGGGTATCGGCCAGGATCATCTCCCGCACCGAGCGAATCCGGTCGGGCTCGAAAAACATATGTTCTGTTCGGCATAACCCGATGCCCTCGGCCCCGAAGGTCCTGGCTGTTTTGGCGTCCTCCGGTCTATCGGCGTTGGTCCGGATTTTTAATTTTCGCCTTTGGTCGGCCCAGGTCATCAATTTCAAATACCAGGGATTATTGGCCGGGTCGGCCGGCAGGAGTTTCAATTGGCCTTCGAAGACACGACCCCGCGTGCCGTCCATGGTAATCCAGTCACCTTCATGAAGTTCCCGGCTATGAACCCGGATGATTTTATTCTGGGCATCAATATCCAGGGCATTGGCCCCCACAACACAGCATTTCCCCCAGCCCCTGGCCACTAAAGCCGCATGACTGGTCATACCTCCTTGGGCCGTTAAAATGGCCTGGGCGGCATGCATGCCACTGACATCTTCAGGTGACGTTTCGTTACGCACCAGGATAACCTTTTCTCCTCGTTTAGTCCATGTTTCGGCGTCATCAGCCGTAAAGACGATCCGCCCGACCGCCCCGCCCGGTCCGGCCGGCAGCCCCTTGACCAGTTCCGGGGCCTCTTTCCCGGCTTCGGGATCCACGCTGGGGTGCAGGAGCTCATCGATCTGATCGGGATTCACTCGGAGCAAGGCCGTTTCCTGGTTGATCAACCTGGACTCGGCCATTTCCACGGCCATCCGGATGGCGGCCTGGCCGTTTCTTTTTCCTGTCCGGGTTTGAAGCATCCAGAGCTTACCCTCCTCGATGGTGAATTCGATGTCCTGCATATCGGTATAATGTCTTTCCAGTTTTTTCTGAATCTTAAATAATTGGCTATATAGGTCTGGCATCATTTCTTCCAAAGAGGTCAGATGCTGGGTGTCGGAGGTTTTTCCGGCCTTGTTGACCGGATTGGGGGTGCGTATGCCGGCTACCACATCTTCACCCTGGGCATTGGGCAGCCATTCTCCATAGAATACATTCTCTCCCGTGGCCGGATTCCGGGTAAAGGCCACGCCCGTGGCTGACTTATCCCCGGTGTTGCCGAAAACCATGGCCTGGACATTGACCGCCGTGCCCCAGTCTTCCGGAATGCCTTCAATTTTGCGATAAGAAACCGCTCGTTTACCCATCCAGGATTGAAAGACCGCCCCGATCCCTCCCATCAGTTGGGCCTGCGGGTCATCCGGAAATTCTTTGCCCAGATGGGTCTTGATGGTCTGTTTGAATTGCCCGCACAACACTTTCAGGTCGTTGGCTGTCAGGTCCGTGTCCTGATGGATTCCCTTTCTTTCCTTCATCAAATCCATGGCCTGTTCCAGTTTCTGCCGGATCCCTTCTCCGTCCACCACTTCAATGCCGGCGGCCTTTTCCATGACCACATCGGCGTACATCATCAACAGGCGGCGATAGGCATCATAGACAAACCGCTCATTGTTGGTCCTCTTGATCAATCCCGGAATGGTTTTGGTGGTCAATCCCAGATTGAGAACGGTTTCCATCATGCCCGGCATGGATCTTCGGGCCCCGGAGCGGACCGATAGCAGTAAAGGGTCATCGGGGTCACCGTATTTTCGACCCATGATTTTTTCCACCCTCTCCAGGGCGGTATCCAACTGTTTGGTCAGTTCCCTGGGATAAGTTTGTTTGTTCTGATAATAATAGGTGCAGACCTCGGTGGTGATGGTAAATCCGGCCGGAACGGTTACCCCTAAGTTGGTCATCTCAGCCAGATTGGCCCCTTTGCCGCCCAGAAGGTTTTTCATTGCGGCCTTCCCATCGGCCCTTCCTTTTCCAAAAAAATAGACGTATTTTTTATTTCTCGAATGTTTGGATGATTGAATGGATTTGATTTTGGCTTTCATTCTTCTTTTGTTCATGCTTCCGCGCCTCCTGCAGTTTATATGAATTCGATAGTCTTAGGCTGCCTCTCGGCCTCTTGAATCCTTTTGTGCTCTTGAGTTTACCATTTTATTAGGGCACTGCCCCAGGTTAGCCCTCCGCCGAAGGCCGTCAGCAAAACCAGGTGCCCTTTTTGAACGGCACCGGTACGAACAGCCTCATCCAGGGCGATGGCAATGGAGGCCGAGGAGATGTTGCCGTACTTCTGAATGGTCATGAAAAATTTTTCCATCGGAAGGCCCAACCGCTTGGCCAGGGCTTGTATCATCCGAAGATTGGCCTGATGGGGAATCACCCAATGGACATCATGGATAGAATATCCATTGAAGGCAACGGCTTCCAAGCAGGCATCGGCAAAGTGTTTCACCGCCACCCGGACCGAGGAGGCGGCCTCAATCATCTTCAGGGTGTGAAGGTCCTTATCAACGCTTTCGTAGGAGATAGGTGTGGTCTTGGAACCCCCTCCGGGCATTAATAAGTTGGCCCCGTTGGCCCCGTCGGTATGGATGTGTGTGGAAAGGATCCTGTGCCCATCCTCATTTCCGGAAATTAAAACAGCACCAGCTCCGTCTCCCCAGAGGATGGAGGTGGAACGATCTTTCCAGTTCAAAGTCCTGGTCATGATTTCCGAGGCCACGACCAGGACATTTTGATAGGTTCCGGCTTTTAAATATTGTTCGGCGACGTTCAGGGCAAAGACGAAGCCGGAGCAGGCCGCAGTTATATCAAAAGTGACGGCCTGAGGGGCTTCCAATTTGGCCTGCAGCCAGTTGGCCCCGGCCGGACATTGGGTGTCCGGGGTTATGGTAGCCATAATAATCAACTGGACATCTCCGGCCTTCAGGCCGGCCATGTCCAAGGCGGAGCGAGAAGCCTCCAGGGCCAGATCGGAAGCAGCTATCTCCGGCTCGGCCATGCGCCTTTCATGAATACCTGTCCGTTGGGCAATCCATTCGTCGGTGGTTTCGAGAATTTTTTCAATATCCCGGTTGTGGAGGACTCTGGGCGGGAGATAGCTTCCCGTTCCCTGGATATAAATCGGCATAAGGCATCACTCCTTTTTCAAGACTCTCAGAAATCAGGTCCTCTATCAAAAAGCGCCCTGGCACCAGGTAAGGCTCAGTCTCCTATCCCTATTTTGGTGCCTATAGTCATCGCTGATGAATTTTTAAATGTCTTGAGATTACAAAATCATGGGTCGTCTGTCAATACCTTATCTCAAAGGAGGCAAAAAGAGAAAAACAAAAAGGGGTTAATCTTCAAACTTGTTTGGAGATTAACCCCTTTATATTTTCTTGGTGGAGCTGAACGGGATCGAACCGTCGGCCTCATGACTGCCAGTCATGCGCTCTCCCAGCTGAGCTACAGCCCCAATAGCCGAAAGCTTTCTTTAACACCGCCGGTCATTAAAAGTCAACCATTTTTTGATTTTTCTTGACAGGTTCTTTCCCTGTAATTATAATTTTTTCCGCCTCCCTGACTTGTGCCGGAGTGGTGAAACTGGTAGACGCAGGGGACTCAAAATCCCCCGACCCTCGCGGTCATGTCGGTTCAATTCCGACCTCCGGCACCAATAATAATCAGCCTTCCCATGGCACTAATCCATGCTATTTCATGGAAATTTAAAATTTGAATTGATTATTTTTCCAATGTTAATAACCCCTGCTCTTCTCAAGATTTCATGACTTGATTCGGAATTTGCTTTTCCAAAAAAGGGGCAACGTTCCCCCTGATCCGCCAAACCCAGCCCTTTGCGGCACCACGGGGGGTAAAACATAAGACAAGACCAATGGTCTGCCAACCATGGAAATAATGGGTTTTTTTTGAGGATCTATTATCTATATCCACCAGGGTAAAAACCTTTCGATACCCTATCTGTTTAAGATAATGAAATATGTGATATTGTACAGCGGGATAAATTTTTTCACCCCGCCATTTTTCTGGGGTGAAGGCGTCCAGGAAAAAGGCTTCGTTTTCTTTTAAATGCAGGAATCGACCTGCCAAAGATTCCTCCCAGTTAAAAGAAATCCAGTTGTAATGGACGATCTCTGTTCCAATTTTTCCTAAAAAACACAGGCTCCCTTTTTGAAACCGGTTAAGAATCAAGTTTCTGATTTTAGCTTTCCGCCCTTTTGTCTCACGTTCTTCCCCCAGCTTGATGATCGACTCGATCTCTGATTTTTCAGCCAGGGCGACAGCCAAATCCACCTTGGCCTTTATTTCTTGGAGCGGTGGCTCTAACTCCCTTTCAAAGATGGTTACCAGTTCTAAGATGCCGAGAGGACGGAAACCCCTGCAAATCAATCGCCAGAAGAGGGCCAATAATCCGTCAAAGTGAAAGATATTGACAGCCCAGTGATAAAAATTTTGTAACCGTGTCCTTATAGATTTTTTTGATCTTTCCATAAAAATCACCGACCTTTAACTCGTTGGCATCCTTCGGCTCTTGATAAAGAGGTCCCCGTTTTTATGCCCTTAGGAAATTATACAAATCCCTTTTCAGAAAAACACGGATTAGCTTCAAAAAGTCTCCCAATTTTTAAGCGACCTATTTTGGTAATCATGGGCAAAAGATTCGTACCGTGTGAGCCCCTACCTGCTTAATACAATGGATGGTATTTAAATAAGAGATAACATCCCCAGGTCGTCACTCTGATCACTTTCGGTTAAATCTGGTTTTTGACATTTTCCATTTATCTCATGGTATACCCACGGGCATCAAGACAGGCACCCGCCGCCCGCAGAAAGTCGGCGCTCTTCTGGTCTCTGATCTAGAGACATGGCAGGCGGCGTCTTAGTTGGGTCGTATCCTGTCTGATCCACAGCCCAACCCTGGCACTCATTACGATCATTCTCGACTTTCTCTTGGCCCTGACTTTGGCGGGGATAGATGAACCCCTGGCCTCCCATCGGAGGGGCTTGACTGACTTCGCCCGGGGGGGAATAATAATATGGCGGAAGTGGGGGGTAATATGCCGGAGGGTAGTAGTAACGTGGGGCCAGAGCCCAGCCTACTGCACCACCAATAACCAATCCGGGAAAGAACCAACCATACCCACGATAAGCCTCGGCCTGTTTATGTGACCCTAATAGGGTTAACAAAAAAAGGATACTTAACAAACAAATGTGCTTATTCATAGGTTTCTTGACCACCTTAAACTTGGTTGACCTTATGAAATAACCGGACTTCATTTTAGCCGATTTTATATTATGTTAGACCATTCCAGATTAAGTGACAACCTTTTCTCAGGCAGGCTTTCATTTAAAACCTGACTGGTCCGGTTCCCTCTTTGCTTCCCGGCAGGCTCCGTTGCCTATAGGACTCCTCTCTTCTTTTAGTTTATTAGATGCAAAAGCATGGGCCGGGGTTAAATCCCTTTCAAATTTTATTTTGCTGCCTTTCACTCGCCTTGGAATAAAACGGATAGTACCCGATTAATTCTCCGGACAACCCCCATTTCCAACATGGTTAATTCCCTGATCCACATAATAAGCCCCATAACCAGGACCGTCTTATCCCTTAGCCGCTAAGGTTTCACTTCTCCATCAAGCGATCTTTAAGGGCAATATAATTAAATATCAGAAGTGGCCCTGCTTGTCTTGTTTATTACAATTCAGTAATCGTTAAGGTCCCTAGTCATGTCCAGATGAAGACTTGTGTACTCGTTGAATTCAGTACGGTGAGGCCATGTTCGAGGAAACTTGAGGGCTCCTTCCTCATTTACAAAAAGTTTGAAAAGTGTATATTTACAAATCATAATAGATGAATATTAGGCTTGCCCATAACATCCAAATAATTTTATTTTATTAACAAATGCAAACGATTAAATCATTATGACAAAAATCCCTATTGTGTTTCATTCCCAGAGCGGCGATACCCAAAATATGTCTGAAGCCATGGTCAAAGGCAAATATCTGCCTCAGCTATTCATTCAAAAAATCCATCATCACCTTGTGGTCAAAGGTCCTATAACCGAAGAAATCTGATCCCAACGAGAAGACTTGGGAATGACCAACGCCTTGGCTGTGGAGTAGGGATTTATTACTATTAAGTTACTCGGCCGGTCCTCACTTTTCAAAATCAAAGATGTGCAAACCCGCTTTGTGGGTGTACTGTTTTGCTTGATGTTTAGAAAGTAATTCCAAAAAATTAAATAAAAGTCCCTTGACATTTTTGAAAATGTATAGTTAAATTATAAATTTATAACTTTTCCAGAAAGACCGTAATGTTTGAGTCCCTATCCGAAAGATTGAACCTGACCTTCAAAAAATTGAAAGGCCAGGGGAAGTTAAGCGAAGCCAACATGAAAGAAGGCCTTCGGGAGGTCCGTCTGGCCTTACTGGAAGCCGATGTGCACTACAAGGTGGCCAAGGACTTTATTGACCGGGTCAAGGAAAGGTCTTTGGGACAGGAGGTTCTGGCCAGCCTAACACCGGCCCAGCAGGTGATCAAGATTGTTCAGGAAGAATTAACCGAACTCATGGGTGGGGCCAGGCAGGACCTGAATTTAGCCGGACGCTCGCCGGTGGCCATTATGCTGGCCGGCCTTCAAGGCTCAGGGAAAACTACCACGGCCGGGAAATTGGCTCTATATTTAAAAGGAAAAAATTTCCGACCGGGTTTGGTACCGGCCGATGTTTACCGTCCGGCAGCCATAGACCAACTTCACAAAGTGGGCGGGCAAGCCGGGGTTGAGGTCTATCCATCCGATCCCAAGATTAATCCGTTGGAGCTTTGTCTCTCGGCCCTGGAGTGGGGCAAACAAAAGGGATTAAATCCCCTGATCCTGGATACCGCCGGCCGTTTGCATATCGATCAGGCCTTGATGGCCGAACTGAAGCAGATCAAGGAGCGGGTCCGGCCCAATGAAATTCTCCTGGTGGCCGATGCTATGACCGGCCAAGACGCCGTCAACGTGGCCCAGAAATTCAACGAATGGCTGCGAGCTGTCCGGGGTCATCCTGACCAAAATGGAAGGAGACGCCCGGGGAGGGGCTGCTTTGTCCATCAAATCGGTCATCCAAAAACCGATCAAATTTATCGGCGTCGGAGAAAAATTGGAGGCCCTGGAGCCTTTTCATCCCGACCGGATGGCCTCCAGGATACTGGGCCTGGGGGATATCCTTTCCCTGGTCGAAAAGGCTCAGGTTCATTTCGATCAGAAACAGGCCATAGAATTAGAGAAAAAAATCCGCAAGGAAACCTTTACTCTGGATGACTTTAAAGATCAACTCAAACAAATAAAAAAGCTGGGTTCTTTGGAACAGATGATCCAGATGATCCCGGGTATAAACCGGGTGAAGGGCTTAAAAGAGTTAAAACCCGACGAAAAAGAACTGGTGCGGACAGAAGCCATTATCAATTCTATGACCCCTGAGGAACGAGGAAGTTATCAGCTGATCAATGGAAGCCGGCGCCGACGAATTGCCAAGGGGAGCGGGACCACGGTCCAAGAAGTCAACAAAATGCTTAAAAATTTTGAGCAGATGCAAAAGATGCTTAAACAATTTGGTAAGGGAGGTCGAAAAGCCTTCCAAAGAGGACACTTGCCTTTTTAACCGGCTTTGGTTATTATAGACTACAAAAAGGATGGAAAAAGGAGCGTAGGCATTATGGCGACTAAAATCAGATTGACCCGGATAGGGGCTAAGAAACGGCCCTTTTATCGAATGGTGGTGGCCAATTCCGGGTCTCCAAGAGACGGGCGGTACATTGAGATCGTTGGGACTTACGATCCCAATAAAGAACCGGCAGCGATTTCTTGGAAACAGGATGTATTGAAAAAATGGCTTTCCGTAGGGGCTGAACCTACGGCTACTGTGAAAAATTTGATTCGCATCAGCGGCGTATTAAAGGGATAAAAACGTTGAGGCAAAGGCCTCACCCCTCTTCTGTGACCATTACCGATTCATTAGAACGGATCCACTGGCCGATTGCGAGCCAGACAACATAATCGGAATCAGGATATGACGTCCAACCGGCAACTCAAAAGGAGGAGGTAAGCGGCATGAAAGATTTGGTAAAGTACATTGCTAAGGCTTTAGTGGATAATCCGGATCAAGTGGAAGTCAATGAAATAGAAGGGGAACAGACTTCGGTCATCGAGTTAAAGGTGGCTAAGGAGGATCTGGGCAAGGTCATCGGAAAACAGGGACGAACCGCCAGGGCCATAAGGACTATCCTGAGCGCCGCTTCCACCAAGATCAAAAAACGATCGGTGCTGGAAATCCTTGAATAAGAAAATATTCATAACTTGATGAAATCGGACTTTCTGTTAATCGGCAAGGTGGCCAAACCTCATGGGTTGCGCGGTCAGGTGAAGGTCCATTCTTATGCCTCTTCCCATGAGAATTTTTGTGCCGGACGCAAAGTTTATTTGAGTTTGGGCCAAGAAATGAAGGCCTTGTTGATCTCTGAAGTGAAAGTTCAGGCCCATGACTTACTTCTTACCTTTCAGGGGCTGGATAATCGTCAACAGGCGGAAGGATTAAGCGGACAGGCCCTATATATGGACAAGAAGGACCTGAACGCCCTTCCTGAAGGAGAATATTACTGGTACCAATTGATCGGTAGCCGGGCTTATGACGAGCAAGGCCGGTTTTTGGGTATCATGGAAGAAATATTTCCGACAGCGGCGCATGACATCTGGGTCATCAGAAACGGTAAAGAGGAATTGCTCCTGCCGGCTGTCGAAGACTTTGTGGTTTCGATAAATATACCCCAAGGAGAAATCCGGGTCCGGGATTTCAATGGCCTCTCCGGGGGTAGTGACCCAGGTCATGATTGTTGATATCCTGACCCTCTTCCCCGGCCACTTTATTTCTCCCTTGAGAGAAGGGATCCTGCACCGGGGGTTGGAAAATGGACTGGCCCAGGTCCGGATATTCAATCTGCGTGACTTTGCCTGTGATCGGCATCGAACAGTGGATGACAGGCCGTTTGGCGGTGGAGCGGGGATGATTTTAAAACCCGATCCCATCTTCCGGGCCTTGACTTGGCTGAAAGGCCTATCTGGGCCGCGTCCCTGGGTAATTCTTTTGACCCCTCAGGGAACCCCTCTTAAACAACCCCGGGTCAAAGAACTGGTTCTTTGTCCCCGAACCATCCTCATCTGCGGGAGGTATGAAGGGGTTGATGAGCGGATAGCTGATTTTTTCTGCGATGAACAGCTATCGATTGGAGACTATGTATTAAGCGGCGGGGAACCGGCGGCTCTGGTTCTTTTAGACGCCTTGATCCGATTGATTCCCGAGGTTATGGGCTGTGCAGATTCGGGGAAGGAAGAATCTTTTGAAGAGGGGTTATTGGAGTATCCCCAATACACACGACCCCGAAATTTTCAAGGGCATGGAGTTCCGGAAATTCTATGCTCGGGGGACCATGAAAAAATCCGGACCTGGAGGCGCCGTCAATCGTTGGCCAAAACCCTAAAACGGCGGCCCAATTTGATTGAAGATGAGCGCTTAAGTCCGGAAGACCGGAAGTTTTTACAGAATTTGCAGAAAAAGGATTGACAATAAATATAATGCAGGGGATTTAAAAACATCCAGATGTAAGGCGCGCAAGTCCTGAGGAATGAGGCGTACATAAAAAGTACCTGCGGCAGTGACGAAGGGCGAAGCGCTATCCACGAAATGCGGAGCAGATGGGTGTTTTTCAGACCCTGTCAGGAAAAGGAGCAAATACAATGGATGCCTTGACCATGTTGGAAAAAGAGCAGATGCGGGTGGATCTTCCCGACTTTAAAACCGGAGACCAAATTCGGGTCCATGTTAAAATAAAAGAAGGGGAAAAGGAACGAATCCAGGTTTTTGAAGGAGTCGTCATTCGGAAAAGAAAAGGAAATACAGGGGCCACATTTACGGTCCGTAAAGTTTCCTACGGCGTGGGAGTAGAGCGTATTTTCCCGCTCCACGCACCGGCTATCGATCGGATTGATATTGTCACTCAGGGAAAGGTTCGCCGATCTCGACTGTATTACTTGAGAGAATTAAAAGGCAAGGCCGCTCGGATCAAAGAACGGCGAACCACCCCGAATGCGGCAGCCTCCAAGGCCTGATAAGTTCGGAGTTGTTGAGTTCGGAGTCATGAATATTGAGTTGAATTAAAAGATTTTAGACTCCGAACTCGAAAGCCGATCTTCGAACCTCCTGTACCCTTTTGATCTATCGATCAGGTGGTTGTGCGCATTGAGAAGAAGTCCTCTGATTTTTACGAAAATAAAATTGATCCATTAGGGGCCCTCCTGATTGCCGGTGTGGATGAGGTCGGGCGGGGTCCTCTGGCCGGACCGGTGCTGGCAGCGGCGGTCATTTTTCCATCGGGGGTCTTTATCCCCGGTGTGACCGATTCCAAACAATTAACCTCAAAGCAACGAGCTGCCCTTTTTCCTTTGATCAAGCAGAAAGCCATGGCCGTGGGTCTGGGGCTGGTTGGACCCCGGGAAATTGATCAATGGAATATCCTCCAGGCTTCCTTGTCGGCCATGGAAAAGGCGGTCTTCCACCTCAATCTGAAACCCGATTTGATCCTGGTTGATGGGAACCGTCCATTGAACCAACCTTTTGTTCAGAAATGTCTGATCCAGGGTGATCGCTTGAGCCACTCCATTGGAGCCGCCTCTATTATAGCCAAAGTCATTCGAGACAAACTTATGGAATCGTGGCATTACCGTTTTCCGCAATATAATTTTTTTAAAAACAAAGGCTATGGGACTCAAGAGCATCTGACGGCCTTGAAGAAATACGGGCCTTGTCCACTCCATCGCCTAAGTTTCAGGGGAACCGTTCCCGATGAGATTCGAAAAGCCGGCTGAGGACCCTCGCACCCGGGTGGGCCGAAGAGGAGAAAATCTGGCCTTCGAACTCCTCAAAAAAAAAGGGTATAAGGTCCTAGAAAGAAATTTTAAAACCCCGCTTGGAGAAATTGATATTATTGCCCGGGATAAAAAGACCTTGGTCTTTGTGGAGGTCAAGACCCGGTTGTCTTCTGATTTTGGAACGGCCAAATGGGCGGTCGGCCCCAAGAAACAACGGAAGTTGTCCATGGTGGCCCTGGACTATTTAAAACGCCTTTCTCTCTTGGATCAGCCGGCCCGATTTGACGTGGTGGCCATTGATCTGGATCAGGGGAAAGCGAAAATCGAATTGTTCCGAAACGCCTTTGACCTAGCGTATTAAAATTGGCTGAAGGTTGAAGGTTTAAGGCCGAAGGTTTCACTTTGAGAGAAAACGAACGCCCATTGAAACTTGAACTTTCATTGGTTTCGAATTAAACTTTTCTTCGTTGGGTTACTTGATGACAGTTCCGAAAAAAAAAGGCACCCTCTATGTGGTGGCGACGCCGCTGGGTAATTTAAAAGATATTACCCTGCGGGCTTTGGAGGTACTGAAAGGTTCTGATCTGATAGCGGCGGAGGATACACGGAGGACTCAAAAACTCCTCTCGGCCCATGACCTTCATTCCCCCATAATCAGCTTTAATGAAAATAATAAATATAGAAAAATCCCCCATCTGCTTGAACGAATGGATCAAGGGCAACAGATCAGCCTGGTGACGGATGGCGGGACCCCGGGCATCAGCGATCCAGGACGAGAACTGGTTCAGGAAGCCCGGAAGGCTCAAATACCCGTGGTCCCCATTCCAGGGCCATCGGCTCTAACTTGCGCCCTGAGCGCCTCGGGATTGTCGGGGGACTCTTTTGTCTTTCTGGGTTTTTTGCCCAGGCGGAAAAGCCGCCGAATAAAGATCCTTCAGGAAATGAAAGAACAAAAGAGGACCGTCATTTTCTATGAAGCACCCCACCGGATAAAAAATCTCCTTGAGGAGATTCAGTCCATTTTAGGGGAGAGGGAAGCGGTCTTGGCCCGTGAACTGACCAAGGTTTATGAAGAAATCCTGGCCGGCCCTGTAAGCGGGCTGATACGCCAATTGGCCGACCGGGAACCCAAGGGGGAATATACTCTTATACTGTCTCCGATGAACAGCGAGCGCATTCTTCGTCAGACCAAAGGCGTGATCCCGCCGAAGACGGGACTGACGAGCGAATTACAACCATAAACCTTTTCCTTGCCTGGAATCCTGATTTGCAGGACTGCACGTGGTGCAGAGAGCTTCAATTGATCTTTAATGTGCCGTGAAGATCCTTGAAAAAATGATAGTAATAGACCCGATAAACCTTAAAGACCAAACAAACGAGAGAAACCCTGTTAACTATAAAAATGGAATGTGATTTTGTTATAAAAAATAAATTAGGCCTTCATGCCCGGGCAGCAGCAAAAATAGTTGAACTTAGTAACAGTTTTTCCTCAAACCTTACCATCCAGTTCAATGGCCAGGAAGTGGATGGTAAAAGCATCTTAAGCATTTTGACCCTGGCTTGTCCTCAGGGGTCTATCATTTCACTGCGGGCCGACGGTCCCGATGCCGATAAGCTCCTGGAGGCCATGGAAAGGCTGATCGATGACAAGTTCGGAGAAGAATAATCCTTTAAAGGAAAAGGGATCCATGAATACCATCTTGAAGGGGATCGGGGCATCTGAAGGTGTGGCCATCGGCCGGGCTTATCTGGTGGATCGCAGCCGGGTCAAGGTCGTTAATCAATATCTTCTCGATCCAAGCCAGATCGAGCTCGAAATGGAACGTTTCAAGGAAGCGGTGACCAAGGCCGATATTCAACTTCATCAGATCATCGAAGAAATCCCGGAAGAAATAAAAGACCATGCCGGTATTATTGATTCTCACCGCTTAATTCTCCGGGACCGGATGATCTATGACCAGACTCTGGAGACCATTCAAAAGGAAAAGATCAATGCCGAATGGGCACTCAGAAAGGCCGTGGAACATGCTCAGGAGATCTTTGCTAAAATAAAGGACGAGTATTTCCGTGGCCGGATTAATGATGTGGTCTATGTTTCAGAGAGGATCCTCAGGAATCTGACCGGAAAGCAGGTTGAGAATCTATCAGAAATTCAGGGGCAGGTCATTATTGTGGCCCACGATCTGTCTCCGGCCGATACCACCCAGATGCGCCTGGACAATGTTTTAGGTTTTGTCACCGATATGGGCGGAAAGACTTCTCATACGGCCATCATTGCCCAATCCCTGGAGATCCCGGCCGTGGTCGGTCTGGAGCGCATCAGCCAGGGGGTGAAAAGCGGCGATCTGATTATCGTGGATGGTAGCGATGGGCAGGTGATCCTAAATCCCGATCCGGAGACCTTAGAGTCTTTTCAACAAAAAAAGAAAAAGTTTACCGAATACCGGACCGAAATAGCCCGATATAGCTATTTACCCGCCGAAACGCTGGATGGATACCAAATCAAGACCCTGGCCAATATTGAGTTTCTGGAAGAGATTCCCACGGTGTTGGCCAACGGGGCAGAGGGCATCGGCCTTTTTCGTACTGAATTTTTGTATTTGAGCCAGAAAGAACTGCCCAGCGAGCAAACCCTTTTCGAAAGCTTCAGAAATGCGGCCCGGTTAATCGCCCCCAATCCGGTCACTATTCGGACTCTCGATATCGGCGGCGACAAGTTTGCGTCTAATATGGACTTGGCCGAGGAGATGAACCCGGCCCTTGGTTTACGAGCCATCCGCTTTAGTCTGAAGGAGGTGGATATTTTTAAGCGACAACTTCGGGCCATCCTTCGGGCCAGTCCCTACGGGAACTTGAAAATACTCTTTCCCATGATTTCCGACATCGACGAAGTCTTCAGGGCCAAAGCCATCCTTAAAGAAGTCCAAGAAGAGCTTCAGAAGGACAAGATTCCTTTTAATCCCCAAATCCCCATCGGGATCATGATAGAGATTCCCTCGGCCGTGGCCATGGCCGATCTGCTGGCCCGGGAAGTGAGTTTTTTCAGTATAGGAACTAACGACCTGATTCAATATACCCTGGCTATCGACCGGGTTAACGAACATGTGGCTCATATGTATCAGCCTTTACACCCGGCCATTCTGCGTTTGATCCGGGAAACCGTTGAGGCCGGCCACCGGGCCGGGATCCAGGTGGCTATGTGCGGAGAGATGGCCGGTGAACCCCTTTATCTGCCGATTTTACTTGGGCTGAAGCTGGATGAGCTCAGCATGAATCCCATGTCCATCCCACGGGTCAAGCGGATCATCAGAATGAGTTCTTATAAAAAATCAAAGGCATTTATAAAAAAAGTGTTTACCCTGAACACCACGGAAGAAGTTAATGCCCATGTCCGTCAGGAGATGGCCCAGTTGTACTCCGATAGTTTTAATTCCGATGGGACAATTCTTTATTAAACAAACTATGGATTCATGGAAAAACGCTGATGGTCGATATAAAATTTAATGAGGTTACGGGCTGATCAAAAACGTCTAAATGCAAGGCGCGCAACCCTTGAGGAATGATACGTACATTGAAGTACGTTGGAATGACGAAAGGTGAAGTGCAACACAGCAGATAGGCGGTTTTCATCAGCCTGTTAAAAAAAAATATGGCCGAACACATAAAAATCATTAGCCAAAATCGCAAGGCCCATCACGATTACCATATTCAGGAGACCATTGAAGCCGGTCTGGTGTTGACCGGATCAGAGGTCAAATCCCTGCGTCTCGGGAGGGCCAACCTTAAAGACAGTTATGCCAAACCCAAGGGTGGGGAAATGTTTTTATATGAGGTCCATATCAGCCCCTATGAAAATTCCCCATTACATGAGCAGGATCCGACCCGGACCCGCAAGCTTCTTCTGCATAAACAAGAAATCAGGCGAATGATCGGCAAGATTCAGGAAAAAGGTTTAACCGTAGTTCCTCTTAAGCTGTATTTCCTCGAGGGCAAGGCCAAGGTTGAGCTGGCCCTGGCCAAAGGGAAGAAACTTTATGACAAAAGAGAAGCCATAAAGAAAAAAGACCTGAAACGGGAAGCCGACCGCCTAGAGCGAGAAAAAAAATAACCGAATCGGCCTCTTCCCTTTTGCATCAAGATTGAAATTTCCAATATCTTGAAAAATCAAAAACCATAACGCCGCCCGCCCCATTTCCACAAACAAGCCGCTATCCCTATCGTTAGTCCCTAAAAAGGGTACGGAAAAACACATTTTGACAGGTTGCTCAAAAAGGTCTAGATACAAGGCGCCAGAAACCGTGAACCGCCCCGAAGGGGTGGGACTGAGCGTTGTCTTTTACGCGAAGAAATTCCGAGAAATGCGGTCCCCGGTTTCAGCAACCTGTTATTTATCTAGCAAATAGAGAGACAATAATTTCAAGGGAATGGTCCTGATCCGGGAAAAACCGGCCGAGGCCGCCAAACTTTGGAGTTGTTCCGGTTCAATGCGGTACTCAAGCGGCGGACCATATTTCCCCTCTTCATAAGGCCATTCCAAAACCGCTGTTCTAAGAGTGCAGACCCGGGCGGATTCCTTGAGCGTCTCTAAGGGTTGCTCCGATTCATGGAGCAACAACCCCAGAAAAACAAGGTCAAAGGCATTTTCCTCGAAAGGCAGGTTTTCCGACGGGGCCAAATGAAAACTTGCACCGGGAACGTAAGTCCGCGCCGCCTCCAGCATCGGCTCCTGGATATCGACCCCGGTCACCTTCAGGCCCCGATGGAAGAAAGCTTCCGCAAAGATACCGCTGCCGGTTCCGACATCGAGGATCGTCCGAGGGTTAATCCCCTCAAGACAAAACTTGACGACCTTATCGGTTTCCAGAAAGGCCAGACGGTCTGGATCGCGGAGTTTTTCGATTGGTTGGTGGTATACCCTATCTTCACTCATGATACCAACTCTATCATTAGTCTGTTCGGAAATCCTCAGCTTGACATCTTGAATATATTAAAAGTCCCAGTGGCCGTGGCCACTGGCTTGCCTCGGTGGTCTTTGACCACCGATTCCAGAAAAGCGATATTTTTCCCCTTGTGGATAACTTTGGTATCGCATATCAACCTGCCTGAATGCACGGATTTTAAGTAGTTGATCTTGATTTCAAGGGTCGAACAGCGTTCGTCTTCTTCCAGACAAGTGGAAAGGGCCCCGCCCATTCCGGTGTCGGCCATGGAATAGACCACCCCGCCGTGCACCGTATCATAAGGATTTAAAAGAGATGCGGTTATGAAAAGCTCGGACCGGCAGAACCCTTTTTCCCTTTTGATGAATTTAAGCCCGATCAATTCTAAAAAGCGCTTGGTCGGTTTTGAAGCTTTTAGAATTTTTCCAGTCATATTCTGGGCCTCAGAAATAGTACCCTTTAGGTTTTATTGATTAACAGGATGTGGAAAAACTTTTTTTTACAGGTTGCTCAAAGATGGGCCTTTTTGTTCGCCCCACATCTCGTCTCACTCCCACCCCTTCGGGGCGGTCCCCTGTTTCAGCAACCTATTAGTTTCAATCTTTCCTGGTGTGATGGTTTACTTTAACCAAAAGACAAATTCATCCAACTCCGCCCTTTCTCTCTTAAAATTATTCACGGGTGCTTCCCAGTCAGGATATCCGATGGCAATGCCGATGATCACATTTTTGCTTTCGGGGACAAAGAGAATTTCCCTGGCAACCTGAGGGTACAGTATGGAAGCCGCTAAAATGCAGGTCCCCAATCCTCGGTCATAGGCCAGCGAACAGACGGTTTGTAGTATCATGCCTATGTCGAGCATGGCGTATCCTACAGACAAGGCCTTGTCGAGACAGAAGAGGATAAGGCCAGGAGCATCAAAAATGGCAAACATCTCGGCATTGAACCGCCGTCGTGCCTCTTTATCTTTCCGGTCAATATTTTGGGAGGTCAATGTGTTTTTAGTCACGGCCTGATATCGCCTTTTCATGACTTCCGGCCAGTCCTGTTGCATGGCTATGTCCGGAGTTAACGGTACTCCTTCGAGAAGATTTCGTTGATTGGCTTCTTTAAATTTCCTAAGTGATTCCCCGGTAGCTACATATAGCTCCCACGGTTGCGTATTACCGCCCGAGGGCGCCCAGCGCGCATCCTCGATAATTTCGCGGATTATTTTTTCGGAAACTTCATCCGCTTTGTACTTTCGTATGCTTCGCCTTCCTTTTATAACCTCTCTGATTTCCATTGATACCTCCTAAAATTTAATGGTGTTTATGAAATTGGTAAAAAATGAATCGTGGTTTGTCAAATCTTTTTCGATAACTTTAAGCCCAATCAATTCTGGGAATCGGTTAACCACAAATGAAGCCTTTTGATTTTTCCCAATATATTATCGGCCTTTCTTCCTGATTGGTTTCCAAGGCCCCCTAGGAGGCCAGATCAAATCAAATGTTGATCGTTTGGCAATAGCGCCCCAAACAGGGACGAGAAACGATATATTAACTTTCCCAAGAACGGTAAAATCCTCTGGCACACCGGGCAGATTGTTGCGAAAAAGATAAGAGCGCCATTGTTCTCTACGTCTAACATCAGTAAAAAAACGAGGTGTAAGCACTGCCGGTAAGGCGGGTTCGATGGTTGTGCGTCTCCTCTCAAAGGTAACTTCGATGGCCCGGGCGACCCTCGCCCCTTCAAAATAAAATTGAGAGGCAAGGGCGTGGAGGTCATAGAAATCTTTTAACCTGCTATTAATCTCGCCGAGTACGACCATGGTATGAAATTTTTCGGCAACCACTGCCTCGGGAGGATAGGTCCGAATTTGTGGGGACGGCCCATCGAGGAGGATCGGGTAAGACTCATAAGATGCCGGCGGCTCTATAGCATTTGCAAACCCGATATCAACTTGCATTTGGATTCGTGCGTTGCCAAGCCTTACCTGAAAGCGGATACGAATTCCCTGATACTCAGTTTCATCGCGAATGGGCTCTGTTTTGAAGGAGGAAGAATCAAAGGAGAGTCCGTCATTTTCGACTGAAAGTTCGCAGATGCTTCGAAAGGCAGAAAGTACATCCTCGGTTAGGCTGCTCCCATATCCTGTAAAGTCAAGGTCACGGGTTGGTCTGTAAATCGATCCACCCCATAGGGCGTAAAGCATCGCTCCTTTGAGTACATAATGGTCACGGTATATCGAAACGCCCAACCGATACAGAAATCTCTCGGCGACATATCGGTGTAGGAGAAATTGAAAGTCTTCCCCTGTCTCTCGACTACGGTTCAGAAGCCTGGCATGAACTGAAGCAGCTATGTTGCGGGGTACCCGGGCAGTCATGGGGTCAAAGATTCCAGGTAGGTCCGCATTATAGTCCGGGCACGGCATGCCTCGGCGGCCCGTACGATCTCATCAACGGTCGCTTTGCGAGAGCGGACGGCATCGCGAAGAGCCTCGATAGCTACATCAATTCCGATTTTATTACGATAACGGAAACAATCCACCACCGTACGAGCCGGTGAGGTGATGTGTACTGGAATCCCTTGAACCGTTCGAGTCTGGACGCCATAAGTGAGCATGACACCGGAGAAACGGAAGAACCGCACACGTGCCGGAAGATGGGCTGGTTTGCGAGCCTTCACGTCGATCGCCAGCCAGATTTCATGAGGGTTCTGTGTCCCGATTTCGTGGATGAGAAGCGCCGAAAGCAAGCAAATAATTCCCGAAGGGACAGCGGAACAAACCATGGCGATGGTTTCCAATTCGGTCGGTTTGATTGCTGTCAGGCGGTAGAGACCCTTTCCAACCTTTTCAATTTTGTCCATCTTTACCAGGCGCTGGAGATCTTGAAATGAAATGCCAAAAGGCTCAAGATGGCGCGGGTGAAAAAAAGCCCCAATGTTTACCTTATTCAGTATGCTTTCCAGTGATTTCGTTGATTTCATGGGGGTATTATAATAAATGTCGGTATTTACAGTCAAGTACCGACATTTATTATAATTTCATTTTTCATTTTAAATGATAACATTTTAAGACTATTGTAAAATATGCCTTGTGTGAAATTCTACACAGTAATCAATCTTTGTCAAGGTTTTCACACACCCTATTAAGTCTGTTTCTTCCACAAGAAATTTCTCGACAATTTAACTGGTTATGTTATAATGACCATTAGTTTAAGATTCTTCAAAATTCTTTCTTCAAGATCTTGAGGAGATTTATGGCCAAGATCCATGTCTCAAAAGATCCATTCAATCAATCATTCATTACCTTTGCCCATAATCCTCTTATTGTTAAGACCCGTCCCGATTATCCCTCTGATAAAACAAAAATAATCCTGACGTTTCTATATAATCTTAAAGGTGTAGGGGGATGTCTTCGGGCAATTAAGTTAAGATAAACAGCCATTAACTATACCCCTGAAGGCCTCTTTGGGTTGGGGAGATATTAAGAAACCACAGAATAACTTGTTAGCCAAAGAATAGGAATTACAACAAATCATTCACGAAAACGGAAGTGAGCAAAAGGAGAAGACAAGGACCTCCATGACCAGGACCGAATACGCGCTATGCGACTATATTTGATCAACCCTTCAAACCCACTGGTCGCCATCACCAAAATCAATGAGAGCCGCTGGAACCGGTACCGGGTGTGGAAACCCCTCGGCCTTATGGTTCTCGCGGGACTGACCCCGCCGGAGTGGGAAATCTCGATTGTGGACGAGAACCTCGGAGTGCCGGACTATTCAGCCATGCCGCGGCCGGACCTGGTGGGCATTACCGCTTTCACTTCCCAGGCGACCCGCGCCTATGAAGTGGCCGCTTCCTTCCGGAGTCTGGGTGTGCCCGTCGTCATGGGCGGTATTCACGCAACCATGTGCTTAGAGGAGGTCATGGAGCGTGTGGACTCGGTTGTCACAGGGGAAGCTGAGAGCATCTGGCGGGAGGTCCTGGAGGATGCCCAACGTGGGAGTCTGAAGCGCCGGTATGACGGAGGGCTCGCCGAGATCGACGATGTCCCCTTAGCCCGCCATGATTTGCTTAATACGGGATACGCCCTCGGAGCTATTCAGACCACACGAGGCTGCCCACTGAACTGCACCTTTTGCAGCGTGACAGCCTTTAACGGTGCCCACTACAGGCTGCGACCCATTCCGGATATCGTCCGGGAATTCCAGTTGATCCGCGAGAAACATGTTCTGCTGGTGGACGATAATCTCATCGGCACACGTCCTGAACATATCGCCCGCGCCAAGGACCTGTTCCGTGCCATGTCACAAGCGAACCTGCGAAAGGAATGGGTTGCCCAGGTCACCATTAACTTCGCCGATGATGAAGAACTCCTTTCATTGGCCGCGAAGGCCGGGTGCCGAGGCGTCTTTATCGGCTTTGAGTCCCTCTCACCGGAAGGGCTTCGGGAAATCGGCAAGAAATTCAACCTACTGAAGGGCCGGGACTTCCGCACCTCCGTGCAGCGTATACAGCGGCACAAGATACTGGTCGTAGGGTCCTTTGTCATCGGTCTGGACATAGACGAGCCGGGCATCGGCAAACGTATCGCCGAGGTGGCCAGTCGGTATGGCGTAGACAATCTCAACACGTTATTTCTGACGCCCTTGCCGGGCACGCGCCTGTGGGACCGGATGAAATCGGAGGACCGCATCGCCCTTAATAGGTTTCCGGAAGACTGGAAATATTACACGCTGACCTTCCCGGTTGCCCGATATAGGCATTTATCTCTTGCCGACGTGATTCAGGAAAAGATTACCTGCGACCGGGGTTTCTACTCCATGCCGCGCATTCTGCGCAGGGTGTGGAGCAACATATGGCAACGCCGCAAGCCGTGGCTCAGTCTCGTGGGCAACCTTTCATACAGAAGGAATATCCAGTTGAATCGCAAGGTGTATGAAGACTTTATATGTTACTCGGGCAATAGGCAAAATTCTGTAAGGGGGTCATGAAACAATGGGTCATTTAGACCAGGCCTCGCAAAAGGACATTGAAGGTATTTGCCGAACCTTTGGGGTTCCACTATGCTACTATGAGTCGAAAAATACCCTTTCCCCCCCATTTGCTCAAGTTTTTACACTTCTTAATAAACGTATTTCTTCCATAAGAAATTTCTCGACAATTTAACTGGTTATGTTATACTGACCAAGTCTAACCAATTTTTCCAAATTTCTTTCTTTAAGATCTTAAGGAGATTTATGGCCCAGACCCATATCCCAAAAGATCCATCCAATCAACCAAGCATTCCCTTTACCTACGATCCTATTAATGTTAAAACCCGTGCCGGTTATAGCCATAAAAAATTTGTGTGGAGGGATGTCTTCGGGTAATTAAGTCAAGATAAATATCCATTAATGATAATCCCGATGGCCCCCTTGGCTTGGGGAGATATACAGAAGACTTTAGAATAACTTGATAAATTTTGAAAGGAGAGGAAGAATGACTCAAACAAGAATCAGAATCGACTTGACCCAGGGAACAATTGAAGCTGAGGGAACTGAGGAATTCGTTCTCTCCATTTACACGGACTTCAAGGAACAAATCCAGCAGACGCACCTGAAACATCGGTCTCAAACTAAGACGATAGGAAGAACGCAACCAGACAAACAAGCAGGAAAGTCTGCCAAGAAACGAAAGGCCAACACGGGTAAGACAGCACCGAAAATCGTTAAGGATCTTGATCTCTCCGGAAAAGGTAAGAAATCTAATCTGAAGGACTTCTATGAGCAATACTCGGCTAAGTCGAATTTCGAGAAGAATCTAGTGTTTTGTTACTACTTGCAGCAAGTTATTGAGCATACTCCTATTACAGTGGATCACGTCTTCACATGTTATCGCCACATCAAGGGAATTAAATCTCCAATGGCGCTGGCCCAAAGCCTGCTCGATACATCCCATCACAAAGGGTGGATCGATACAAGCTCGCTTGAAGACATTAAGGTTCCCATTGCTGGGATCAATTATTTAGAACATGATCTTGGCAAGGCAGAGGATAGCGAGTAACCGTGAACGAGAAGCTGGATAATTTTCTATTGCAAGTGCCGGATCTTGATACGCAGACTCCTGCTAGTCTGATCGACTATTTCGTTTATTACCTGACCGTAATCGAATCCAAGGATGCTGTCCAAGCGTCGGACGTTGAGGCGTGTTTCAGTCTCAGTAGACTTAACAAGTATTCAAACATCCCTGCATACCTTTCACGGAGCTTCAAAGGTAAGGGGGGCGATAAACCAAAATATATTAAAACGCGCGATGGCTACCAACTTGAACGAAGTTATCAACTATATATTCAAAAATCTCTCCATACTGGACCAGCTAAAATCGAAACGAGCTACTTGCTCCGGGCATTACTTTCCAAGCTTAGAGATAAAAAGGAGCAATCGTTTCTTCAAGAAGCTATTGATTGTTATGAAATTGGTGCCAGAAGAGCGGCGATAGTTTTGGTTTGGATTCTTGCCGTCTATCACCTTTGCGAATACATCCTGAAAAATGAATTATCGTCATTCAACTCAGCATTAGCAAAAGACAAAGACAAAAGAATCAAAATTTCTAGAATTTCCAAGATCGATGACTTCACCGAGATGCCGGAGAGCAAACTGGTTGAACTCGCTAGAGGGGCCAAGATCATAAGCAATGACGTTCGCAAGATACTCGACACAAAACTAGGTATTAGAAATTCCTCAGCTCACCCCTCTTCCATAAGCATCTCCGAGGTAAAGACTACCGATTTTATTATCGACCTAGTTGACAATGTCATTACAAAGTACGAAATCTAATAACACCATTGAGCGCTACGACTTATGGCGCCCTCAGGGTGGATGTGCGCCGAATTCCGATGACAGTATACTTATTTTGTACACATCTGGGGGCGGGTCTATCAGCTTGGACTTTAAGTCTGTCTATTCCAGGAGCAGGCGATCCTTGGGATAATCGTACCGACTATCTGGGATTTTACTTTACACATCTAAACAGAAGTCTAAACGATTTGGTTAATGATAAAGGGAATGAAACATTATAGACCTGACACTACTCGCCGTGCCCTCGCGTTGAAAAGATGAAGGACAGCAGAGAAAGGAGCTAACCCAATGGGAGACAAAGGCAAGAAGGATAAGGACAAAGGGCAGAAACAGAGGACAAACAAACAGGACCAAAAAGCAAAAAATAAGCTGGTCAAGCAACCGAAAAGAAAACCATGACAGAAAACAGGCTGGAGTGACCGCCCAGGCCATGCAGGCGGCACCAATTAGTGCTCCTGCCGTTTGAGGTCAGGTGGTTGGTGAATCCTATCATAATTTTTAAAGGAGAAAAATGGGGAAAATATTTGTTGATGGTACCAAGAAAGCAACTACTTTTGATGGAGAAAAAAGGGCAAGAATGTTTGCTGTTAAAAAAACGGCAAAATTAGGGACTGAAAAGAATCCGGCAGTTGTTCGTGTACAAACAGAAGAAAAAATGAAAGAAGTGGCAACCATATTTGAAAAAAACAATTGGAAATATACCATTGGATTGGAACCGGATCAACCGGAGGATATTACCGATTTAGAAAGATTGCTGAGTCCATTAAAACCAACGACAGCCGAAAAAAAAGTTGGACGCAACGAGCCCTGTCCTTGTGGAAGCGGGAAAAAATATAAAAAATGCTGTGGTAAATAAGGCAGCCGAGTTCGTAAAAAGTCAAAATATATATGGCTTTGTAAAAAGCTCCAAATCAAAGGACATAATACCAAAAAAATATCTGAGGAGAGGAAGAGGGGGAAAATACACACAACAATTGTTAATTTCAATTATGTTTTTTATTGATTTTTGAGTAGTCGGGAGATGACACCTATTTAAAATATCATCATACTATTCAAACAAAGAGGCTTATTTTAGGCCTATGATCAACTTTTTGATCCCCAAATATTCATGTGCGGGAATCTACTGAGACCTCTTTTAAAATCGGACTATCTGACTTATATTAGATAAGGCACAAAGGGAAGACACTACAATCCTGCAGGCAGGAGGTCCTTATGGAAAGATCGGAACAGATGAGACGCCTTCGTACGCGATTAGTCAAAAGACGCGACGAACTTCTCGAAAAGCACAGAAACTCTGAAGAAACGCAGCATATCCTGGCCGAGCCCGATATCGAGCCCGAAGAAAAAGCCCAGAAGGAGTCCTCAGCCGACTTCCTGGAGCACCTGGATGACCAGGAGAGAGAAGAGATCGAGGCTATTGACCATGCGCTGTCGATGATGGAAACGGGCCGATACGGCTTCTGCGAGGTTTGCAGAAAACCGATACCCATAAAGCGGCTCGAAGCCATCCCATGGACGGCATTATGCGGCAAACACGCCCAGTGACAAAGGAGGTAGGTCTGGGGGTCGGGTTTATAATCTTGGACTTTAGGTCAGGATGTTACAAGAGCAGGAGGTCCTTAGAACAACCTTACTGAATATCTGAAATTTATCTTTACAAATCTGAGTAGAAGTCTAAATAATGTTTAAAAATAAAGGCGAATTCGTGTAGAGAGGGAATTCCCTACTTCCCTCCTATGTCTGAAAAATCGGATGCGGGAAATCACAAGCCCGATTTTGTGAGGGGTCGGGGCCAATGCGGGAAAGGGTCAGGTCTTTTATCTTGATATTTTACTAATACCACAATAAAAGACCTGACCCTATTGATTCACTAACGCTGTAATTTGTAATATTCAAGGCCTACTCCCCTACCCTAATGAGAACAGGATCTGTGTAATTGGGGTCGGACCAAAACAACAGGGTGAAATTCCACTGGAAGATACTAAAAATAAGGGGATAAAAAGGCCTTATACCGATCTTTTTGCCCCCCAAAAGAAGCTTTTAAGCTGAACACTGTGAAAATGGGGTCAAACCTTTTATCTTTACATTTCAATCGGTTTATTCCAAACTTGACTGAATTTCTTTTTCTATTTTTTTAAAATGTAAAGATAAAAGATTTGACCCCAAATACCAATACTTCAAATAGCAATTGTTAATTTTCCGGTCTATATTCTTGAAACAGTTGTAGGTGTATTCGTTGAATTCAGTGCGATGCCGGGCTGATGCGGCGGCGCAACTGAGCTCTATGTTAGCAGAGCAAAAATAAGTAAAAGGAAGGAACGATGAAAATAGCCTGTTGCTTTCTTTTTTTCATTTGTCTCACTACCATCTTGCTTGTTGGGGGATGCGCAACTGGACCCCCAGTTCAGACGCCTAACCAACCACCAGAGTTCAGCATCCCCGGGCCGGCAGGGCAACGTTAGTTGAAATTTTGAAGTGGCCCCCCTAACGTAGGTGGCGATGGACCCCGACAAATCCGGTGATAGCATACTAATTTTGTACAGGTCTGGGGCGGGTTTAAAATCCTGGACTTTAAGTGGTGACTCTAAACTAACGATTAAGGAAAGAATGTAGAATGGCCAGAGGGGAAATGCAGGGTGAGAGGAGATCGTGAGTGGGAGAGAAGAAAAAGAGTGTGTTGGCTCCGTTGCTGGGTACGGCCATCTTCTTCTGCGTGGCACCCGGCGTAGTGGCCGGTATCATTCCAGGTGAAATTGCCGGCTGGCAGATTGGACCACCGTTCCTGGGCCTTGGCATCCTACGCCTGGTTGGAGTTTTGCTGATCATTATCGGGGCAGCGTGCCTACTGGATTCTTTCGCCCGGTTTGCAATTCAAGGGCGCGGTACACCAGCGCCGGTGGCGCCTCCAGCAATTCTTGTGGTGTCTGGTCTATATCGATACGTCAGGAATCCGATGTATATAGCCGTCGTCATGACTATTCTCGGCCAAGCCCTGCTATTTGGCAGCCTGGGAGTGCTTGTCTTTACGGGCGTCGTCTGGTGTCTCTTCCATCTCTTGGTAATCGCTTACGAGGAGCCGACGCTTCGGGGGCAATTCGGCGAGAGCTACAGCGCCTATCAGGCAGGCGTTCGACGCTGGCGGCCTCGGGTCAAGCCCTGGAGCCCAGCCGAAGCAGGAGATTTGGAGAAATCATGGCGCCGGACAACAAGTTGAGGAAGCTGACGTAAATTTAAATGGAGGTCGGACTAGACTAAGGAAATGGGAAAAAAGGCCTTATTCAAAGGTGAAGGGAGTCAAATTCATGAGGCGGCTGCTTCCTATAAGGTTCTTTTGGAGGCCATAAAGGATGATATAGGCCTTGAAAACACCTTTTTCAAGAACATTAATTACGAATAATTAACAGATTGTCGTGGCCCGACCCCAAACTGTCAAACTGATTGCCTGGTGCCCAATCGCTTCGGCAGTCATCCCTATGAGAAACCTTTGAAGGTTGTAAAAAACCCTTGATGATCACGCCTTTCTCTTCTTTTCAAAATATTCGATCATGAGTTCCCGTCCGATTTTGTTCTTGAAAGGGCTGCGCGGGGCAAATTTGCGCAAATAATAGATCTCTTCGTCTGTGGGAATGGGAACGTGGCTGAGTGTATCGGCCACCTTCAGATCCCACGGAATGTCGGCGCGGATGTCCTCCACCGTGAATCCGGGAAACAAAGCATCGAGGTACATTTCCTTGGTTTCATGGTGGAAACGAAACATCGCCTTCGGAGTGAGAAGGAGGCTTGGACCGGAGCCGCGCGTGTACCGGCCCGATTTTTCTCTCTCGTCTCCGCCGCCCAGATAGCCAGGCGAAGTGAGATAAGGCAGTTTTTCGACAAAGCCCTGCCCCTTCATCGTAAGGATGGTCTCTTTCGCATAGGCGGCAAAATCCGGCGCTCCGCCCGCGGCTGTGATGCGCTGAGCCTGGGGCGGCTCACCCAGATAAGTCGTGTTCAGATTACCGTAGCGGTCGATCTGGCCGACGCCGAGAAAGACCTTGTCAAGGTATCCGGCATAAGCGATGGTCGTAAAGACGCTGAACAGGTCCGTCGCATAGCCATATCCGCGGGTGCAGGTGGCGTCGGCGATATTTACCGGCGGCACGAGGGGATCGAAATCGATAATTCCCGATTCGAGCGCCAGGACCGCGTCGGGGGCATGGGTCTTCTTGGCGATGGCGCCGGCATAAACCGGCACCCCGATCCCCAGAATAACAACGTCGCCATTTTTGATCTGACGCGCGGCGGCAACAACCAGTAGTTCTGCTCTGGTTATTTTCTTAGTCAACATCGACAATTTCTCCTTTCTGCTCGATCAGCCTTTCCAGTCCCTCCATATCAACGCCGAGTTCCCAGGCAAGACCGTTCGCATCCCAACCCGAATCGAAAGCAATGCCGTAATTGGCGGGTGCCGAATAGTAGGGTTTAGCGCGGATGCGGTCGAGCGAGACCTGGCCGAAGACTTTTATATAATGATCCATGTAGGCCGACCGGTCGGGCAAACCATAAACCCATTCGTCGAACAGGGTTTTCAAACCCTCTTCTTTGGTGTAGGAACTCGTGATGAGGCTGCTCATCGCCATATCCCTGTTTCTGTAACCCGGAAGTTCCGTGGGATGCGAGCCGTAAGGTTCCTCGATGACGGCACAGACGCGGAAGGCGGGGACAATCGTCAAATGGGGACTTGATATGATGATGTCATGGTCGACGATCTCTTCGCAGGTCACGATGATTTTTTTGCTGGCCAGGCAGGCATGGACGGTGGAACCCAGGCCGCCCCAATGCTGGGCGTTGCCAAATTTATCCGCTCGCTGGACATGCAGCAGACAGACATCGGGGTTAGCCGCCGGAACGACGGGGATCTGCCGGCCTGTAAACGGGCAGGTTGTCAGGCCGAATTTCTGGTCTCCCATGAAGCCCCGGATCCGGAAGACGTCCGTGTCCATGATGGCCGGAAGGACCGGCATATAGGAGTAACCGTAAGCGCCGGCTGCGAGGCGGGCACTGTACGTGAAATTCGAATAGTCTTCCACAAGTAGCTTCCCGGCGCGCTGGTACCGTTCGACCATGCAGCCCGCATCTCGCCCTCCAAACTTCGACAAAAAGGCCGATATCATTTTGTCGACGCAGTCTCCGGCGACCAGGAAGTCCGCATCGAGCGAGCCGGATTGGCTGTAATAAGTCAGTCCTTTTTTTCGCTGTCTGATGATCTCAAAAATAAGACTCAGAGGTAAAGACTCCGTATAGTTGCCCGTAATCACACTGTCACCGTCTCGAACAAACCGGCTTATCGCCTCCCTGGTTGTCATGACTTTAGACAACCTTCGTTCTGGCATCATCGACCTCCATTAACACAATTTTCCGACGCACCTTTCTGCGCCTCTTTCTACGACTGCAAAAAGAAGCCTGCCGTCAGTAGAATCTAAATAAAATATAATATCTGATGACAAAAGAAGCAACCGTTTAAGAAAAGCACCGACATTTTCGGTCGGCGAAAGATGGCCTCCATTTTTTTCAGTTCCAGAGGCGGGGCAATGCGAGACATGCCCTTTTTCCCGTTAAAGCAGCCGTCCGTCACGAGGATGTGGCCGTGGGGATTGAATCCGAGGAAATCACCGAAGGTCTAAATGGCGATGACGACGCCAGGTTGAGAGATCATTGGAGTATGATAAGCAATAAAAGAATTCCCTTGATCTTCAGACCTCTCAGGTCCCAATGGGAATCGCAGCCTAAAACCGACACGCTAAACGCCGGTTCATAATCCCAGGTAAGATGCCCTTACCGTTTCATCCTTGAGCAAATCTTCGTTACGGCCCTCGGCGACGATTCTTCCGCTGGAAAGAATATAGCTCCTGGCGGATATAGAAAAAGACAACTTGACATCCTGCTCTATAAGAAGAATAGCTATGCCATGCTTCTGGATTTCACGGATCTGCTCAAACACGACCTTCTTAACTTGCGGTGCGAGACCCAACGAAGGTTCGTCGATACAAAGAAGATCGGGCTGAAGCATAAAGGACC
Organism: uncultured delta proteobacterium; assembly: GCA_963802945.1. Taxonomy (GTDB): domain Bacteria; phylum Desulfobacterota; class RBG-13-43-22; order RBG-13-43-22; family RBG-13-43-22; genus RBG-13-43-22. The sequence goes on along the minus strand of CAWDKY010000029.1, from coordinate 68,493 downwards.
GTCCAATCGCCAGCATCTGCTGCTCGCCCCCGGAAAGCGTTCCCGATATTTGGAATCCCCGCTCTTTGAGCACCGGAAATAAACCGTAGACAATGTCCAATCGTCGTTTGACTTCCTCTTTGTCTCGGCAAAGGAAAGCACCGGCCCGCAAATTATCGACCACCGACATCCCCGGAAAAGGGCGATGACGCTCCGGACAATGAATCAATCCCTTGCGTGCGATTTGATAAGACAATAAATGATCAATCCGCTCCCCCTGGTAGGTGACCTTCCCCAGCAAACGGACACTGCTCCCGGAGAACTTCAGCTCCTCCTTTTCTTTATTAACCATCCCTGATATAGCTCGCAACAGCGTAGTTTTCCCCGCACCGTTGGGCCCCACCAGACTGACCAGTTCGCCTATATCAATCTTCAGATTGACATCGCTTAGGATCAAGGCCTGGTCGTAATACACGGATAGGTTTTCGACTTCCAGCAGCAATTAGATACCCTCCTTTCCGATGTAGGCCTCAATGACTTTTTCGTTTTGCGTTACCTCCGCCGGTGTGCCTTCGGCCAGAACTTCTCCAAAGCACAGAACAATCACCCGATCGACAATTTTCATAAGCTCGGAAAGCTTGTGCTCAATGATGATTATGGACAGGCCCTCATTATTGAGCAAAGGGTCGGAACATCCGCCGGCGCGCAAATCTTTGATTAATCCAGAAAGCAGTTCTACCTCATTAGGATTTAAGCCACCGAAGGGCTCATCAAGAATCATCAGATCCGGACAGGTGGCCAAAGCCCGGGCAATCTCCAATCGTTTCAAATCGCCTTGGGATAGTTTGGCAGCGGGCGTCTTCGCCAGATGCTCGATACCGACACGTTTCATGATTTCCATCGCCTGGTTTTCCGGTTTCAGTTGCCCGCCACGTTTGGAGGCACGTGATACGGTGCAGGGAACCATGACATTGGCAATGACCGGTAAACGGCGAAAAGGCCGGGTACACTGGAAGGAACCAGCAATGCCCCGCCCAACCGCCTGCCAGTTGTTAAGACGCGTTATCTCCTCATCCCGGAAATAGATATGACCGCTGTCCGGTTTCGTGACTCTCATCAACATTTGAACCAGCGTCGATTTTCCGGCGCCGTTCGGCCCGATAAGGCCGACTATTTCATTGGGATGAACTTGAAAGCTGACATTGTCGACGGCCGTGATGCCGCCGAAATGTTTTGTTAGGCCTTTGACTTCAAGAAAACTCACAGTAAACTCCTCTCTGGTTCTTCAGGTCCATAGGGTAAGCGTTGGATAAATAAAATCTCAGGTCACGTCTAACCCCTCACATTGTTCACGGCATTCTCAGTAGCGATTTCCTTACCGGTTTCATGGCTCAACGGTCTGGAGCAGACCCGGCATTGCTTGCGTGTAAAGGCATTCACTGTTGAACAATCCGGACAGGTCTTTTCCAGATAGTTGGTTATCCAACGCAGAACCCCCCCGGGAGCAAAAATCACCACCACAACCAGAATCAGGTAATAGACCAGAGTTGCGTTATCCCCCAGATGCGCCTGAAGCATCTCCACAATCGGGAGAAGAATAAACACGCCCACCACGGGTCCGATGATGGATGCAACGCCTCCGAAAATCGTCCAGATAATCGGCTCAAACGAGAAGCTGAAATCCAGAACAGATGGCCCGATCACTCTCATGAAATGGGCATACAGACCTCCGGCCAGGCCGGCAAATAAACCGCTTACGCTGAAAGAAAGCAGCTTATAATAGGTCGTGTTTACGCCTGATGCCCGTGCGGCAATCTCATCGTCCCGTATCGCCTGAAAGATCAAGCCGACCTTCGAACGGGTGATCTTCACCAGAATGGTGATGCTCACAATCATAATCACCAGGGATAGGTAAAAAAACCGGACTCGATTCGTTATGAGCTGTTCGATGCCGATAATGCCCTGTTCACCGCCCGTGAAATCCCGGAATGATTCGATAGCTGCCATCAGTACGACCGGCATGGCCATGGTCGTTAAACCCAAATATATCCCCTTCAATCTCAAAGCGGGAAACCCGGCGATCAGCCCGGTCAGAACAGCCAGGATTGAGCCGAGGGGAATGGTGATCAGGGGGGACCAGCCAAACATCGTGTTAAGAATACCGCAGGTGTAGGCACTGACTCCGAAAAAGAGTGCGTGCCCCAAAACGGTCTGGCCGGTGTAACCGCTGATCAAATCCCAACTGGCGGCGAAAATAGAGAAGATATTGATCATGATCAATAAGCGTAATATATGGGGCTGACCTACAAAAAGAGGGGTTAAAAAAAGGCCGACCAAACTAACCAGCGCCAGCATGCGCGTCGGCACGGAATAAACTTCGTTCTTTAAATACGTTAATAACTTTCCAAACTGCATTACCCTATCCTTTCAGCTCTAATGTTGTTCCTCCATTATGCTTCCGAACAGCCCTTGGGGTCTTACCAGCAACACGACGATCATGATAAACATCACTATGGCCGAACGTAGAAAACCCATGGTCGGAAGCAGAAAAACGATGGCGGCCTCGATAAAGGCAACAATAAACGCCGCCCAAGCACAACCCTTCAAGCTTCCCAAACCGCCGAAAACAATCACGCCCATCAGCACCATGAGGTGTTGCAGCCACATCCACGGCTCCAAAACATACAAAGGTGAAACAACAACACCACCGATAGCGGCCACACCCACTGCAATTCCCGTAACAATGTTCAAGACCGCTTTTTCATTGATGCCCATCAGGCCCGCTACCTGTTTGTCTTCCGAGGTGGCGCGGATGGCAATGCCGAACCTTGTCTTGGTAAGGAAAAGCCAAAGCCCGGCTAAAACAAATATGACGACGAATAGACTGAGTAGGTATTGATAGGTAACGGACACGCCTAAGATATTGGTCGAACCTTTAATCAGGCTGGGTACAATCTGAAAATAGACACCTTTAAAAGAATCCTGAACGAATGAGACGGCCTTTTGTAGGATCAGGGCGATGGCCAGCGTCACAATCATAACGGACATGGGATTCCCCTTGACGGGATCGATCAAGCGTTGGAAAAGAAGACCCAGAACGATCGTGGCCCCAATGGAGATCAAAGCAGCCAAAAGAGGATGAAGTCCCAACAATGTGCCGCCCAAAAAGATATAGGCGGCAACCATCCAAAATGCCGTATAGGCAAGATTTAACATCCTGGCTACGCTAAACAGTAGACTGAAGCCTGAGGCCAAAAGGGCATAGACGCAGCCGTTAAGCAGCCCTATAACGAAAATATTAGCAATCATAAATTACCAAATCTCCTATTTTACTTTTTTGAGGTTTTAAATAAATGCGCCTCCGCGATTGCTGTTTTTTATTCCCAACATCGAATGCCCAGGGCCGCTTCGGTGAACAGATACCACGGTTCACTCCTTGCGCACCTTGAATTAAGACATACCGATCGGATTGGGAAAAGCCTTTGAAACGCCGGGGATAGGATTATTTTTAACACCCTGTTAAATTCTTTCGGAAGAGGGCTCACAAGGTCCTAAGCCCCCTTCCGGAATCCCGGTCAATTTATCACAAAATTATTGAAAAACTTTTCTATTACCCCCTATTTGACATTCTTCCAGGCATCGATCATCCACTTAGGGATTTGTACCGGCTTCGCTTTGACGGCGGCATCCGTAGGCCAAACGATGGCCGCTTCACCCTCCGGCATCATTTGTACACCGTAGGTCGACTTATATCCCTTCAAGTAGACAACGCGGTGATCTTTCGGATCATACTTCACGTATCCGGCCATACCGTCATATTCTTGGGTTTCCATGGATTTAATCAGGGCATTCGCATCAAGGGAACCCGTCACTTCAATGTTGTGCGCAAGATTCATGACCGCGTCATATAAGGTGTTGACACATAATTCACCGCCGCTGCGTTTTAAAAATTCGTTATAAAAGGCCAGATTGGTTTTTGTTATTTTGATCGGAATGGACTGTGCGCCCATCATGGTAACCGAATATTCAATTCCCTGCTTGGGAAAGAGGGAAGCGGCCGGAGAGCCGGCGACAATAGCCGGGATTTTAAGCTCGGCCAACTGCTTGCCGAAGACGATTCCCCCAGCTCCGGAGAACACCGTATAAATAATGTTCGGGTTGCTGGACTTGATGGCGGCGGTCTCCGCCCTGAGGTCCGAAGCTGAGGGGGACGGCCGCCAATTACCTGATATTTCCATGCCCATTTTGGGAAATACCGATGAAGTCAGTTGAACAATCGAATCGCCGCCGGCCGTTTTTTCGACCATCTGTGCTATTCTAACCTTGCTTACGCCGCTTTTTTTGATCGCGGTATTCACGACATCTACTATTCCGATGTGAACCTTGGCAATGTTCGACGCTTCGTCAGCCGCCGTGGAGAAACAGTATTTATAACGGTTGTAGTCCTTGGTCATTCTATCGACATACGGCTGGCTTATGAAATAGGCGGCATTGATGTAAATAGTCTTATTATCGGCGGCAATATCCTGTATGGCCGCTACTGCTTCGGCTACAACGCCTCCAATCAGAATGTCCACTTTGTCAGCCGTAATGGCCCGCTCGGCAGCGGCTATGGCATCGCTGACCTTCTTGAATTCATTAGACGTAATTTTGACCAGTTCAATCGGACGCCTCGTCGTACCGACTTTGACTCCGCCGGCAGCATTGATCTTCTCGACAGCCATCTGGGCGGTTATGAACATATGATTGCCCGTCCTCATATCCATCGGACCGATGATCCCGATCTTGATCGGTTTTCCTGACGCAGGGGCGCCATATACCGGGGTTAATAGAAAAAGGAAGGCTAAGGCCAACACTACCAGAGGGACAAATAAATTTTTCTTCATCATGTCTTTAATGATCTCCTTTTGTTTTTTTTGTGCTCCCGACAGGAGCCATGAAACTTTAGCTAGAAAACTGACAATCGAGTTTTTTATATAGAAATATAATATGTTGTCAAACAAAATATTTTTTATATCTAACCACAATCTATTCGCCCAAAGGGGCGGGGAATTTACCCAAAGAGATTAAAAAGAACTTTTCTGTTACCACCTATTTGTCATTCTTCCAGGCATCAATCATCCACTGAGGAATCTGAACCGGCTGCGCTTTCGCTACCGGGGCGTTCGACGGCCAGACGATCGCATATTTTCCCTTGAGCTGCTGCACACCGTAATCCGGCAAATATCCTCTTAAATTGACGGTCCGGTGGTCTTTCGGATCAAACCTCTGCCAACCGGAAACGCCGTTATATTCCACTTTCTCCATGGCCTTGATGATAGCATCTGTATCCAGGGTGCCGATCTTTTCAATGCTGGCCACCAAATCCAGAATAGGATCATAAGAGTTGCCGAAACACATTTCACCGCCACTACGCTTTATAAACTCGTTGTAAAACGCCACATTTTTATCAGAAACTTTAATAGGGATGGAAGGAGGGTACATCATCGTTACAGAATATTCAATGCCGCCTTTGCCGGGGAAGAGAGATGCGGCTGGAGAACCAGCGGCAATCGCTGGAAGCTGAAGCTCTTCCAACTGTTGTCCAAAGATCATGCCTGCAGCGCTTGAGAACACAGCATGAATTATATGCGGCTTGCTCGTCTTTATGGCGGCTGTTTCCGCCCTCAGGTCCGTAGCCGCCGGGGACGGCCTCCAGATGCCGGTGGATACAAAACCCAGATCGGCGATGCCCTTTGACGTTACGCCAAACAGTATGTCACCGGAGGCGTTTTTTTCGACCATCTGCGCCACTCGGACTTTGGTAATGCCTTTTTGCTGGACGGCTTTCGCCACGGCTTCCACAATCCCCAACTGGACTTTTCCTAATCCCTTGGCATCCAAAGGGGCATTCGCGAAACAGTATTTATAGCGGTTGTAGTCCTTTGTCAGTCTCTCCAAATGTGTCGGGCTTACCGAAAAAGCAGTGTTGATGTAAATGGTCTTGTTGTCGGCAGCCACATCCTGGATGGCCGAAATCGCTTCAACTATTACACCGCCGATCAGAAAGTTCACCTTATCCACCGTAATGGCCCGCTCGGCAGCGGCTATGGCATCGGCTATTTTTTCTAAATTCGTTGGATGAAATCTTGACCAGTTCAATCGGGAATTTTTCATTCCCCACTTTGACTCCCCCTCTAGCGTTGACTTCATCGGCAGCCATCTGGGCGGTAATCATCAAATGAGCACCCAGCCTTGAATCCATCGGACCGATGATCCCGATCTTGATCGGTTTTCCTGACGCAGGGGCGCCATATACCGGGGTTAATAGAAAAAGAAAGGCTAAAGCCAACATTACCAGAGAGACAAATACATTTTTTTTCATCATATCTTTAATGATCTCCTTTTGTTTTTTTTGTGCTCCTGACAGGAGCCATGAAACTTTAACTAGAAAACTGATAATTCAACTTTCGGTTTTAGATTTTATTCAAAACGATTTTGTTCTATGACCAATTAACCTAAACAAGAGCTGCCTCCATTATCTTATCAGAGAAAGATGGTCCCTTTTCTCATGGTAAGAGCCCATTTTACGAATGCTGTTCACCGCAAAGGAAAGGATTCGATACAATGCTTCGAGGAAGGAGAAATCGCTGAGTTCATCGCAACAGCTATAGAAGAGATCGCCGAAGATTCGATTATCTGTTTCCAGATGTTGATGACGATGCTACGGAGGAAGTTCTTTCCCAGGAAGGGCAAAGGAAAAGGGGCTTTATCAAATTTGTTGGTTTGATAAAAACTTTCTTTTTGTATCGGGAGTATATTTTTTAATAAGAAATCTGCCTAAATTACATTCAATGCCATCCCCCAAATCTCTCTTTCATTATTAAATGGATAAATAAATTCATGGACCATACTTCACGTTATCGTGTTTCCACTGGTGATATCATCAATTATAAAGCTACTTATACTTACCACAATTGGAGTATAATGTAGGAAATCATATTTTGTCAAATAAATAATATTTTTCAGCTAACCGATGTTAAGTCTGTATCTTATTAATATGTCGTTTAATTAAAATCTAAAACTGCGTTCGAGTTTCAACATGCTTAATATTTAAAAAATTCTATTTTTTTACTTTATAATGTTGCTTTATAATCTTACTTCATAATGTACGCGGTGATGGTTTTATCGGAAACACCCTGTGCCCGGCCGATAGTGTAGGCTGGCAGCAGTGTGCTGAGGATAGTTAGAGTAGAGAGCTGGCGCCGAGTTGTGGCCGCTTTTGAGCTTTTTGAGGCACGCATCTAATTTGAACTTTAGCGGTCCGGAGTTTCCAGCCCTCCCTCATCAAATCCCGCAGGGCGGGATTTTCCTGCACAGGGCTATCCGATATCCTTCACCGTAAGGATTCCGCTTTGTCCAGCCCGCCGAGGTCGGCACCTTGTAGAGTCCCCCTTCTCCTTCCCTCTTCGATCTCTGACCTTTTCCTTTCGCAGATGTGATCACTCTCTCCTCCCACTCGGGCTAATGTAGCACTGCAATGGCGATAAAGGAAGTATCCAGCCCATCCGCGTAAGTGAATTGCTGAATCGCTTGAATTGTTGAATTGGGGTCGGACTGAGGCAACAGATTGAAATTCTATTGAAAGATACTAAAAACAAGGGGTAAAAAGACCTTAAACCGACCTTTTATCCCCCCAAAAGAGTGGGTGAAAAACAGGGATGCCGCGAGCCAATTGGTTAAAGGGGACCAGATTTCATTATTCTAAAGCGCCGACTGGAACACGGCAAACAATAAATAAATCTGTCCCCTTTATATTATGAACTTCTTTTCCTCTCAGTCCTCAGCCCTCGATCCTCAATCCTCTATTTCTTCCATCCTTTCCCTATTTCCCAAGCCGGGCCGATGTCCGAACCAAGGGCGGCATACCTTCTCTGCGACTGTATGAGCAGTAACGGATTCATTTTTTTTAAGTCCGGAACCCCTTCAGTCAGAAATCGGTCATCACTGTAAAGGGCAACGATTTCCCCATGAAATCCTCCTCCATCGGCAGGTCGACGGTACGTTCCTAGCCTGCACTCCACGTTACAGGCACACTCCTTGATCATGGGCGCAGTTTTGAGTCTACGCATGGTTTCAAGAACCCGGACTTGTCGGTTTTATGGCCTGTGACCAGCCCACAGTAGTCCACCCTATCGGCCAATACGACTGAAGGGATATTGATGCTGAATGTCCCATTCTCTTTAATTCCGGCGTTGGTGTAATGGGCCTTATTCAATACCGCCAGGACATAGGGCGGTTTGGGATTGGCCATGGTAAACCAAGCAATAGTCAGGTAGTTTGGTTTTCCGGATACGTTTGCTCCGACCAGGGAGCAAGGCATGGGATAAGGGACCCTGCCCGGTGCCAGTTCGGTCTTTTCCATATCATTCCTCCTTATACAAAATAGTTTCAAGGGGTTTAACTTCCATGCCTTTCACTCCGCCCTGCGGTCCATGGCCCCTTGAATCCTTGAATCCTTTTTTAAAAATATACCATTTTCAATTTCGATAATCTTCTAAAAACTGTTATTATGTTATATGAACATCGTATTCGGATTCAAATGGGGGTCGGATCGAGACAAAAGTTTGAATTCCATTGAAAGATATTAAAAAAGGGGTTAAAAAAGTCTTAAACCGACCTTTTATCCCCCCAAAAGAGTGGGTGAAAAACAGGGATGCTGCGAGCCAATCTTTTCGACTTTCTGAAATTTCACTTTACAAATTTGAGCAGAAGTTTTAACCATTGGTTAAGAATAAAGGGAGTGAAACATCATAGACCTCACCCTCATTACAATGGTCGTACTCAGAATAGGCGTGTGGAGTTGGTGGAAACAGTAACGATAAAAAAATCCATAAGGAGGTAAAATGATGATTAAGAAAGTCTTTTTGGTATCAATTTTGGCGGTTTTGTTTCTCTTTTTGAGTGATATTTCCATAGCTCAAAATATGAATGAAGGACTCTGGGAGATAACAATGACGATGGAAATGCCGGGGACGCCCACGAAGATGGCTCCGTACACCTATACCCATTGTCTGACAAAAAAGAATATGGTGCCCCAGAAACAGTCGCCAAGACAAGAATGTAAGATGGTTAAAACTGAGGTGAAAGGAGATACGGTCTCATGGGTCATGGAGTGTAAAACGAAGGAAGGCATGTCAACAAGCAATGGCAGGATGACCTATAGTGGAAATACCTTTGAGGGAGTTGTAAAGATGAGAACTGCGAGTATGGAGATGACCCAGAACATGAAGGGGAGATGGATCGGGCAGTGTAAGTGAAAATCGAGTGAAAAAGTACTGAACCTCGTATTTTATATTCGGGAGGTAAGAGCATGAACCGTGATTTTGTTTTATATGAAAGAAAGGAAGGCATTGCCAAGATTACCGTTAATCGCCCTGAAGTTCTGAATGCGATTACCCGGCAGGTCTATGCCGAACTTGACGATGCCTTTACTGAGGCGGAAAAGGACAAGGAAGTTAGAGTTATTGTTGTTGCCGGGGCCGGAAGGCATTTTGGCTCGGGGCATGATATGGGAAGCCAGCAAGCCCGGCTTGAGGAGGAAAAAAATCCACGGGACAAGACACCTCTCGGGTTTTTGAAAGATATGGAGACAGGGGTCTATTCCTACCCACGTGATCATTGGCGGAACATTCCGAAACCGACGATCGCTATGGTTCAGGGCTGGTGCATTATGGCCAGTTGGATGTTAGCGGCTGCCTGCGACCTCATTATTGCTGCCGATGATGCCCAGTTCCAGGAAAAAACCACCAGAAGTTGGGGAGGAGGTTCCATTGAATATCCGGCTTACTATATTGAATTAGGACCCAGGAAGGCCAAGGAGCTGGTTTGGTTGGCTGACTATATCGATGCTCAAGAAGCGCTGCGTCTGGGTATTGTCAATAGAGTCGTACCCAAGGAGCGCCTTGAAGAGGAAACCATGAAGATAGCCGAAAAAATAGCCTGCTTGGACCCTTGGGGGCTGATGGCCTCGAAGATGTCGATTAATCAAGCAGCTGACATTATGGGACAGTCGGCGGCCATAAAGGCTTCATGCAATTTCTGGGTCTTAAGCCGAACGAGGCGCGACCCTGAGGTCTGGGCTGCCCAGTATAATGTTGACTGGGTAAAAACCAGAGATGATCAATTTAAGGATTAACCAACTATATTTCTGAAAATGACGGTCAAAACAGAAATCTTTGATGAAAAGACTATATAACCAACCAAGAAAAGGAGAATAAAAATGGCTGCTGTTGAATATGTTAAAGAAGGTAGAATTGCTTACATCACCATCAACCGTCCCGAAGCGATGAATTCTTTGAGCGTTGAGGTGCGGGACGGGCTTCAAGAAGCCTATATGGATTTCCAGGGCTAACAACGATCTCTGGGTGGCCATCATGACCGGCGCCGGCGACCGGGCCTTCAGTGCGGGTGCCGACATCAAGGGATTTCGTCCAGCCACCGGCGGGGAGGCCGCAACGCCTGTACTCCCCCTACGTCCCGATACCATCTGGAAGCCGTTCATTGCCGCTATCCACGGCTATTGCTTGGGCGGCGGCTGCGAACTGGCCATGACCTGTGATATCCGAATCGCTGCGGACAATGCCCAATTCGGCCAGCCCGAGGTCAATATCGGCTTTATGCCCGGCGGCGGCGGCACGATCAGGATGCCCCGTTTTATCCCCAGGGCCGTTGCTGCCGAGATCCTTCTCACCGGCAACCGGATCAACGCCGCAGAGGCCCTCCGTGTCGGCCTAGTGAGCCGGGTAGTGCCGCGTGACAAGCTGATGGACACCGCCAAGGAAATCGCCAATACCATTATCTCCCGCGGACCGCTGGGCGTCAGGGCCACCAAGGAAGCCATGATCCGCGGCTACAGCATGACTTTGGAGGAGGGCCTGGCGCTGGAGAAACAACTGGCCGCCTATATCCGCACTACCGAGGATTTCATGGAAGGGGCGCGGGCCTTCGCGCAGAAGCGCCCTCCGCAATACAAGGCCAAGTAGGAACTCAGGTTATCATTTATTGGTTTTAAGGGGTCGGGCCGCATAAATGAATTGGCCCGACCCTACTTAATGTTCAATTTAGCCAGAAAACTCAAGGCACACGGCAACTGGCCGTGCCGACGAGTATCTTATTGCCGGTGGTGTAGTTTTCCAGATGGATATCGAGGAAGAGTCTGACGCTGGAGTCCTCAGCCTGCTTTGAGGTGATTACGCCTTTAGCTATCAACTTGTCACCGGTTACCGCGCCCCCACCGACGAAAGTGACGTCTATCCGGCCGTGTTTCCACCATGGGTCGCCAAAGTAGCGGTAGAGCATTTCCAAAACATAACTGGTCAGGAAGTTGCCCCCGACCAGGTCACCCCGGAAGCCGCGTGCCTTGGCGTAATCTTCATCATGAATCTGCGTAACCTCAAAATCAACCTTCGGCGAGTAGGCCGTTTTTCTCAGGGACGGTATTTCCCCACCCACTTCTACATTTCTATCAGCCTTCATCTTCTACCTGGCTCCCCGCCCTGCTTTCCCCAAAAAAGGAAGTCTCGCGGCTGCGCATGATGAGCGTGCCATCCTGGTCCCGGGTCTCTATCTCATAGATAAGATACTGCTTCCCGCGTTTCAGATATTTGTCGACTATCCGGCCGCGTTTCACCAGCTGGCTGCCGACTCGTATCGGGTTGAAGAATTCATGCCGGCTCTTGGCCCATATCCGGCTGCCTGCACCACCCAGGGTGGCGGTCAGCAGACGTACGTGGTTGATGAGGAAGATTCCGGGCAAGGCATTGGCTGGGTTGTCGTCAACCTCGACCTCCCACCGGGTCCAGTTACGGTGCTCTTCGATGGCCTCGGGGCTGACGTCAAGCTCAAGCGGCCCCATTTCCATGCCGATTTCAATTTCATCAAAGCTGTATTTCTCTTTCATAGCCTCTCACATTTTCCGGCAGGGATAATATCCCGACCCTGTCTGGGTGTCAAGCAACGCCAGGATTGGGATAAAATTCCCTTGATTTTTTATTGCTTCCTTTATATGGTTTGATAAAGACAAAGAATCTCCGGAACCAGAGGCCGGGGGTTCTCGCTGTCTACCCCAAAAAGAAAAGCATGATGCCCTGATTCCCGGTATCAAACCCCTTTTTTTGTTTGCCCTCCAATTTGGTTTTTTCTTTTTCCATTAAAGAGGCAATGATAGGTATGGCTATGGGCAATTGCTCTCCCATAGTCAAGAAAGGTATCAGGCAGTGCTTAAAAATATGATGAGAGGTACAAATGATAAAACCCGTTGAGTTAATAGGACAGGCCGGCAAACAGGGAAGGTTTTCTCTGGATGAGGCCGAGTCCAAGCTATTATTGAGCCATTATGGCCTTCCGATAGTCAAAGAGATGGTTGTTGAAAGTGAAGAAGCGGCGATCGCCCAAGCCCGGGAATGGGGATTTCCCGTGGTTTTAAAAGGATTAGGGTCAAAATTAACCCACAAGACAGAACGGGGTCTGGTCAAGCTGAATTTATGGTCTGCTGAAGACGTAAGTCGTGCTTACCTTGAGATTCAGGCCTCCGCCGGCACGGACTTGGAAGGTTGTTTACTTCAGCCGCTGGTTGTAGGCCGGCGGGAGTTTGTAGCCGGGTTGTTCCGTGATCCCCAGTTCGGTTTGGTGGTGATGTTTGGATTGGGGGGTGTATTTACCGAGGTGATCCAGGATGTGGTCTTTCGGATAGCCCCGATCAATGAAATTCAGGCCCGGAGAATGATGGAGGAGCTTTCATCCCGAAAATTACTGGAAGATTTTCGCGGTGAGTTAGCCGCGGACAAGGAGGCCTTGATCCGAGTCATGATGGGTCTGTCGCGATTGGGTACGGAACATCCGGAGATCATGGAGGTGGATATCAATCCTTTGCTGGTCACCCCAAAAGGTGAAGTGACCGCCGTAGATGCCCTGGTCGTTATCAGTAGGAATGAATCATCGGCTCAAGATGATCCTTTAAGCCAAGGAACGGACCAGAGAAGAAATAGAAGCGATCAATGCGGCCCTGGAGAGTAATGGTCCACGCCAAGTCCATTGCCGTAGTCGGTGCGGCCCGCTCACGATTTCAAGGTTTTTCCGGCATGTTTGCCAACGTCAGAGACTTTGGTTTTCCGGGAAGGTTATATCCCATCAATCCTAACACCGACGAAGTTGATGGTTATAAGACCTTTCCTGATCTCGTTTCTTTGCCCGAACCGGTGGACCTGGTCATCATCTCCGTACCGGCACCCCTGGTACCCGAGGCCCTGAGGGATTGCATCGCTTCAGGCAATAAAAACGTCCATATCTTCACCTCCGGTTTCAAAGAAACTAGGGGAGGAAGAAGGCCATCGACTTCAGGCTGAAATTGAAAAGATCGCCCGGGAAGGGGGTCTGCGAGTCCTCGGCCCCAATTGTATGGGAGTCTATGTTCCGGAGTCGAGAATAGTGACTTGGGTGAAAGCCCCCGCAGAGAAGGGACCCGTGGCCTTTGTCAGCCAGAGCGGAGGCAATGCCGGAGATTTTACAAGTTATGCCGCCAACCAATTCGGTATTTATTTCAGCAAGGTCTTCAGTTACGGAAATGCCTTGACCTTGGACAGTACGGATTTTCTGGAGTATTTATCCCACGATGGTCAGACCCGGATCATCGCCATGTATTTGGAAGGGGTCAAGAACGGACAGAGGCTTCTCCGACAGGTCACTGAGATCAATCGTCAGAAGCCGGTGATCATTATGAAGGGCGGGTTGACGGACTCCGGGGCCAGGGCGGTGGCCTCTCACACGGGGTCCCTGGCCGGCGGCGAGAAAATCTGGAAGGCCTTTTTCCGGCAAAGCGGTGCGGTGCAGGTTGATTCTCTGGAAGAGATGACCGATGTGACCCTGGCTTTTCTCCATCTGGGGGAATGCCGCGGACAGCGGGTAGCCATCATCGGCACCGGCGGAGGGGTGGGTGTGGCCGCAGCGGATGGTTGTGCCAAGGTGGGATTGAATTTGCCGGCTCTACCCCTGGCGATCCAGAATAAACTGCGCCGGTTCATCCTTCCCGCCGGGAACATGATCCGCAATCCGATTGATGCCCATATCGTCTTTCTCGAATTGGATCTCCTAGGCCAAGCGCTGGATCTTCTGTCCTCCGGGTCAACCGTTGATATGTTCGTCCTGGCCCTTCATTTGGACTGGTTATTTGAAAATGGAACGGCCAGGCAGGTTGAAAAGATAGCCCATTATATTGCCGGGGAGGCCTGGAAATATACACACCACCTGCCTCTGGTGGTGGTCTGGAGGCAATTTCAGCCTGACCCGGATATAAGGCAATCCCGCATCCTATTTGAACAAATTCTGCTGAAGGCCGGCGTTCCAGTTTATGAGGGCCTTCCCAGGGCCTTCTTCGCCCTCTCGAAATTGGCTGAATATCACCAATTTCAGAGGCAGGCTATGATCTAAGAGACAGAACCTTGGAAAACATGAGGACTGTGACCATTGACTTTGGAAGGCCATGAGATAATAATGGATACAAAGCAAAAAAATCACAATAAGATGAAAGGATGAACCATGGCTCTTTTTCAGGTCGATCCTAAAAAATGCAAGCGGGATGGGCTTTGCGTGGCCGAATGTCCGGGCTTGCTGATCGAAATCATCGGGAAAGAAGGCTTTCCCCAACCTATTGCCGAGGCCGAAGCCTTCTGTATCAACTGCGGCCATTGTGTATCCGTCTGTCCCCATGGGGCCTTATCTTTAAAAACCATGACCCCGAAAGATTGTCTTCCTGTGCGCAAAGAACTGGACCTCAGCCCGGAGCATTGTGAACATTTTTTGCATTCCCGGAGATCGATACGTAGTTATAAAGAAAAACAGGTCCCTCGTGATCTTCTGACCAGGGTCATTGAAATCGCCCGCTATGCCCCAACGGGCGGCAACACTCAACCGGTGGATTGGCTGGTTATCGAAGATACCCAAGAAATAAGACGTCTGGCCGGGATGGTCATAGACTGGCTGCGTTCCCTGCTTAAGGAAACGCCCGATCATGCCCTAACGATGCGTATGGACCGAATCGTGGAAGCCTGGGACAAAGGCATTAATCGAATCTGCCGCAATGCACCCCATCTGATCGTGGCTCATGGATTATCAACCTTGCCCGCAAGCCAATCTTCTTGTACCATCGCCCTGGCCTATTTGGAGTTGGCTGCCACCTCCTTTGGACTGGGCACCTGCTGGGCAGGATATTTCAATAACGCAGCCAACTTTTATCCACCGCTGTTTAAAGCCCTGGCTTTACCCCAGGATCACCTCCCTTATGGGGCCATGATGATCGGATACCCGAAATACAAATATCAGCGAATGCCTCTTCGAAATAAACCTAATATCACCTGGCGGTAATAGTTTGGTTTTTAAGGGATCGGGCCACAATTCGTAGAGAAAAAATAAGCAGCTTGACTTTCGGCCTGAAATTTCTTATATTTAATAAAAATAGGTTGGTTAATACCAATTTTGAAAGGGGGGCGAAACGGCTTCGACGGGGATATTTAGCTTAGGTGGCATACCGAGGTCCTATCGGCTCGTAAAACAGATAGGAAACAATAATCGCAGACAACTACGATTACGCCTTGGCCGCTTAGTCGGCCGACACTCTGTCTTTCTTTCCTGCGGGGAAGATAAGGGTGACGATTAGCAGGATAGCCTGACCGAATGGCCTGTAGGCGGAAGGGTGAAACTTTATACGGGCTAGCTTTTCAGGTCTCCCGCCTGGTGGATCCCTGGAAAGCGAATCTTAAATAGCCAGGATAAGTATGTAGAGGCCTAAGTGATGTATTTTCGGACGCGGGTTCAACTCCCGCCGCCTCCACCAAAATACCAAAGAGTCATCAATTCATCCTCCTCCCTACATTTAATCTCTTGGGCTATTCAGATTTTCAACCGAACTTTATGTGGATTATCAACAAATTTTTTTCTTAAAACGCCCAATGCAGACAGAAACAAAACCATGAGGATTCGTTAAAGATGATTCGGCTTAATGTTCTTCTGTTCGGGTATCTGGCCATCTATCTTCTGCAGACGGGTTTTTCACTTTGGTTGGAGCACCTGAATCGGAAATATCTTGAAGAAAATGGGCAAAAGGTCCCTCCCCTCTTTGAAGGTTTTATCGATCAACAGAAATTGACCCAAGTCATGGCCTACACCCTGGAAAACAGCCGCTTCTCGATCCGGCAAGGCCTTTTTAACGAGATCATTCTTCTGACCTTTCTCCTGTCAGGATTTTTCCCCTTTCTGGATCACCTGACTTCCGGCTGGCAACTTCCTTATCTCTGGGCCGGCCTGTTTTTCTTTCTGGTTCCCGGCGTCATTTCATATTTTTTGGATCTTCCCTTTGACTATTATGACACCTTTGTCATTGAAGAAAAGTACGGCTTTAATCAATCCACGAAAAGAATCTGGATCATGGATCAGATCAAGGCCGGGGCTTTGTCTCTAATCCTCTTGGCTTTGATCCTTTCCTTGATTCTCTGGATGATCCAACTTTCTCCTCATCGATGGTGGCTTTGGGGATTCCTGGCCCTTTCCATCGTTCAACTGCTCCTGACGATCCTGTACCCCATCCTGATCGCCCCTCTATTCAATAAATTTATTCCCATCGAGAATCAGGAACTGGCGGGGAAGATTCGTGAATTAATGGAAAAGGCCGGTATTCGAATCAAAGGGATATTTCAGATGGATGCCGGGAAGCGCAGCCGGCACACCAATGCCTATTTTACCGGGTTGGGAAAAACCAAAAGGATCGTCCTTTATGATACCTTGATCAAGAACCATCCTCAGGAAGAGGTCCTGGCCGTTCTGGCCCATGAGGCCGGACATTTTAAAAAGAAACATATCTTGAAGCAATTCCTTTTGATTGAATCAGCCATGTTGGTTTTTTTCTATCTGACCTATCTTCTGATCGACTGGCCATTCCTGTATCAAACCTTCGGGTTTAATAATCCCAGGGCCTATGCGGGTCTTTTGCTGATCGGGATCTTTTGGCAGAAGGCCGGTTTTTTTCTGATGCCCTTGTCCATGGCCTTGTCCAGGCGGTTTGAGCGCCAGGCCGACGGTTTTGCCGTCAGGATGCTTAACTCTTCCCAGGCCATGATCACCGGATTAAAGCGCCTGGCCTCCGACAATTTGAGCAATCTTTTTCCCCATCCCCTCTATGTCCGATTCCATTATTCCCATCCCCCGCTGTTGGAGAGGATCAAATCCTTAACAGCGATATCAGAAAATCACCTCATGGGGGATGAAAAAACGGGATGAGTTTCAGGGTTAGTCAATCAGAAGCTGAAACGAGTCATCCATCCTTCCCTGATAAAAGACCGGGAAGCCGTCTGCCTCTGACGGCTTTAGTAGCCGGTGCTCTGGCCATCGCCTTTGCCCCGATTTTTGTCCGGCTCAGTCCGGTGGGACCGAGCGCCACGGCCTTTTGGCGGATTGTTCTGGCCCTGCCGCCCCTCTGGTTCTGGATGAACTTCAAAAAGGATGGGATAAGTGCAACCCAGTCTCCTTCTTCTTTTTCCGACTATTTTTACTTAAGTCTGGCCGGCTTGTTTTTTGCCGGAGATCTGGCCATCTGGCATTGGTCCATCAAACTGACTTCCGTTGCCAATGCCACTCTCCTGGTCAACTTTGCACCGGTTTTTGTCACCTTAGGTAGCTGGTTGATTTTTCACCAGGGCGTGCGAATGATTTTTCTCCTCGGTATGGTTCTGGCCTTATCGGGCATGGCCATGATCGCCGGCAATAGCTTCCAGATCAGTCTTCAGCATTTTTGGGGAGATGCCTTGAGTTTTACGGCAGCCCTTTTTTATGCCGGATACCTCCTATCAGTTAAATCTCTTCGTGAACGATTTCCCACTGCTACCATTATGGCTTGGAGTAGCCTGGTAACCGCCCTGGCCCTGTTGCCGATTACCTTGTTATCCGGGGAAAGCTTATCTATTTCAAGCCTTCAAGGATGGATGGTGTTAATCGGTCTGGCCCTGATCTCCCAAGTGGCCGGTCAGAGTCTCATTGCCTTCGCCCTGGCCCATCTCCCGGCCTCTTTTTCCTCGGTGGTCTTACTGGTTCAGCCGGTTGCGGCGGCCTTGCTGGCCTGGGTCCTGCTTCAAGAAGCCCTTGGAAGCTGGCAGGCCTTTGGAGGGATAATGGTCTTGTTTGGAATCCTGGTCGCTAAACAAGGAAGTCCATCAGGATAGGACAGGCCAGAGGTCCGACAGTTATCAACCCTGCTTTTTCCTTGACTCAATAATTCCAATCCAATAAATTGTCTTTGCCCATCTCTTCTTGCAAAATTTTATCAATGCCCTGCAATGGGGGAAAGAATACCTATTTAGATAAAAAAACAGCAAACTCATAACAAAAAAATGCTTTTCCTTTTAGCTTTGAGCCTTGAGCTTTGAGCTAAAGGTAAGTTCTATTTAGGAGGAAAATGTGATTATTCTATCGTTAGCCGTGGGCATGATCCAGGCCAATTGCTATATTTTAGGTTGTGAACAAACCAAGGAGGCCGTGGTCATTGATCCCGGAGCTGAAGCCAAACGCATCCTGGCCGGTCTGCAAAAACACGGCCTTAAAATAAAATATATCATCAACACCCACGGGCATTTTGACCACGTGGGGGCCAACAAAGCCTTAAAAGACCTGACCGGGGCACCTATTTTGATTCATCGAGAGGATGCCCCGATGCTTGCGCACGGTGGAGGCATGTGGGGCCTGGGCTCTCAAACATCCAAGGCCGACCAATTCATAAAAGATGGAGACCGGATTGCTTTCGGACAAATCACCCTGGAAGTGATTCACACCCCGGGACATTCCCTTGGCGGCATATCCCTGTACACGCCCAAATGCGTTTTTGTGGGAGATACCTTATTTGCCGGTTCCATCGGCAGAACCGACTTTCCAGGCGGAGATTACGACCTGCTGATCTCCTGCGTCAGAAAACGCCTTTTTGTCTTGGGCGATGATGTCAAGGTCTATCCCGGACACGGCCCAGACACCACCATCGGTTACGAAAGAAAATACAATCCGTTTTTTACTTAACCCCCTGGCCTTTCTGCACTACTCCAAACGAAGAGCTTAAGAGAAAACAAGACATTATTCACCCTTCATAGTTTCTCTTGACATTTCATCCTTAACCTGTTAAAGATACTAAATAAAATCTTTATAACGTCCACCTTAATGGGAAGAGTTCGGTATTTATTTAAGATAATTTATCGGGACAGACCTTAAAAAGGAGGGTAATCGAATGAGTGAAGAAATCATTGGAGTTGTTCGAACCTATTTTTCCAAGATCGGGGTAGCCGCAATTGAGGTAACTCAAGGCAAGATTTCCCTTGGAGATACCTTGAAATTCAAAGGGCACACTACGGATTTTGAAATGACCTTGGACAGCATGCAAAAAGACAACAAGCCTATTAACGAGGCCGTTGCCGGGGATTTGATCGGCATCAAAGTTCCGGAAAAAGTCCGTGAACATGATACGATAACTAAAATCACACCCTAAACCTAACTTTTCCTGATGACTGTTTTAAAAGGTTCGGGCCATCAATTTCCCGAATTTTCCATAACCGTCTCAATTTTGTAACAGGTTTTTCAATGCCTTTTTGGAGAGCTGATATTCCCGATTCTATTTCGGTCCCTTTTATCGAAGGGGATGGAACCGGTCCGGATATCTGGCGGGCCACCCGGCCGGTTTTGGAAGCTGCTGTCCAAAAAGCCTATTCAGGACAACGAAAAATTGAATGGCTGGAAGTCCTGGCCGGTGAAAAGGCCCAGGCCCAAACAGGAGAATGGCTGCCGGAAAAAACCCTGGCTACGATTCGTCAAAACGGATTGGCCCTAAAAGGCCCCTTAACCACACCAATAGGAAAAGGAATCCGAAGCCTTAATGTCCAGCTGAGGCAGCAATTAGACCTCTATGTCTGTCTTCGACCCATCCGTTTTTTTGCCGGGGTGCCCAGCCCTGTGCGCCATCCCGAATTAGTAGACATGGTCATCTTCAGAGAAAATACCGAGGACGTCTATTCCGGAATTGAATGGCCGGCAGAAAGTGAAGAAGTCCGTGAGCTCATCGAATGGATCCAAAAAAAGACCGGTAAAAAACTAAACATTGATTCAGGCCTGGGAATAAAACCTATCAGTCGTTCGGGAACCAGGCGCCTGGTTCGCCGGGCCGTCGAATACGCCCTACGCCGGAACAAACCGAGTGTCACCTTAGTCCATAAAGGCAATATCATGAAATTCACCGAAGGGGCCTTCCGGGATTGGGGCTATGAACTGGCAAAGCAAGAATTCCCCAAGGAAACCATAACCGAAGCGAAACTTCAAAAACAACGGAAGGGAGACAAATCTCATAAAAAAGTCATCATCAAAGACCGGATTGCCGATATGATGTTTCAGCAAGTCCTTTTACGTCCGACCGAATACTCGGTCATTGCCACCAGTAATCTTAACGGGGATTATCTTTCCGATGCCCTGGCTGCGCAGGTTGGAGGCTTGGGCATGGCCCCTGGGGCCAACCTGGGTGACGATTGCGCCGTCTTTGAAGCCACCCATGGCTCAGCCCCGCAATATGCCGGCCTGGATAAAGTTAACCCAGGTTCTTTGATCCTTTCCGGTGCCCTGTTATTGGAGCATCTTGGCTGGCAGCAAGCCGCGGACTTAATTTATAAGGGTCTGTCAAGGACCATCTCGAAAGGCGAGGTCACCTATGATCTGGCCCGCCAAATGGCCAATGCTCATGAGGTCTCATGTTCCCAATTTGGTCGATCCCTCATCGAACACATGGGATAAAGGCTTCTTGGCCAGCCGGATTTTTCTCCCTCTTCTTCCCAGAGAAATGTCCTTTTTGCCGGACATTGTTAAAGATCCAAGGAGAAGAAATTCCCGGTCTGTGTCCGGCATGCGAAAAAGACATTCAATGGATGCTTCCTCCATACTGTCAACGCTGCGGCCGGCCTTTCCCCAAAGGGTCGACTGCACACCTATGTTCCGACTGTCTCCAACAGAAACTTTTTTTTGATTGGGGCCGGGCTGCGGTTTTGTATGAAGGGATTTTTGCCGAGGCCATCCAGCGGTTTAAGTATCAAGGGGATATCCATCTGGCCCACCCGTTGGGTTGGTTCTGGAATAAAATAAATTTGGAAACCCTTTCCTTTGAGGCCATCATCCCAGTCCCGCTTCATCCGGCTCGGCTGCGGGAAAGGGGTTTTAATCAAGCCCTTTTATTAGGAAAAATCCTAGGAAAGATTCACAACAAAAGAGTCTTGGCCAAGGGACTCCGACGAATTAAGAATACCGTTCCTCAGGTTCAACTGGATCATTCGGAACGGGCCAAGAATGTCCGCGGGGCCTTTGCCGTTAAGGACCAACAGGAAATAATGGACAAAAGTGTTCTTTTAGTCGATGATGTCTTTACCACCGGAGCAACAGTGAACGAATGTGCCAGGATTTTAAAAAAATCCGGGGCCAAGGAAGTCCTTGTCTTGACCCTGGCCCGGGTAGGAGCTGAATGAAAAATAAAATTATCCCTCGCCCTCAGCTTACCCTTTTGATGAAAGATCTGAAAAAGAAGAGGCGAAAAATCGTTTTTACCAACGGATGCTTTGATCTCCTGCATGTCGGCCATGTCCGCTATCTTAAGGAAGCCAAGGGACTGGGAGACTGTCTGATCATCGGTTTGAACAGCGATCAATCAATGCGGCAGATCAAAGACCCGGCTCGTCCTTTAATTTCTGAAGATCAGCGGGCCGAGGTGTTGGCAGCTTTGGAATGTGTTGATTATATAGTCCTGTTTGATGAGGCCGATCCCTTCAAGTTGATCGAAGAAATCAGGCCCAATGTCCTGGTTAAAGGGGCTGACTGGTCTAGGGACAAAATTATCGGAGCCGATCTGGTTCAATCTTACGGTGGAAAAGTGCATAGAGTCGATCTGGTCCCTTTGATTTCCACCTCAGAAATCATCCATAGAATTATTTCCCGCTATAAGAAACTACCTTCGGAATAATCTGAATAGGATGGTCAAGAGAATACTGATAATGAGGCAGGTGGTGATCGGAAAATAAATAGAAACCTTCTCTCCCTTAAAAAAGATATCTCCGGGCAATTTCCCGATCCAAGGAATCTTGGGCAAAAGCATGAGGACACCCCCTAAAAGAACTAAAACCAGTCCCAAAATAAGGAGCGCCTTGCCTATTCCTGCAAAATAATTCACGGGTTTCCCATTATCGTTAACGGTGTTTTTAAGACGCCTCATTTTAACTTCTTCCCCTACCAAGTGTCAATAATAGTAAAACTTTTCCCTCTTCATTTTTTTAAAACCATTGGATAGGTTCATCTTTAATAAAAATGAGGTTAAGTAGTCTTTTTTCTGGGTTGCCCATTAAAAGGCCGTGAGCTTCTTTGCCGGGCCAAAACTTGAATGATGTTTCCGGAGCAGGCCTACCCCAAAGAAGAAAATTGGCCTGGAAAAAACTTAGGTTTCCTGGGATTTTCTCTTTTTACAGGGGAAAGAGGTATTGATTTTTTTATAATTTGTATTTATAATAGAATATTACAACCTCTGAAAAAGGAAGAAAAAAAGGATAAGCAAGGAGGGAATTGGACCATGGCCGAAAACGAGGAAAAAGGCTTTGTATTTAAAGACCGCAGGAAAATCTTTTCGGAATCAGATCAAGAACCTGAGCCGGGGAAAACCCAACCCAAAGAGGAACCAGTTCAGGAAAAAACCGAACAGAAAGAATCTCCTCCTCATCCTCCCTTGCCCGAGGTCAATTTCTCCACTTTTATCGTCTCCTTGAGCACCGAGGTCTTATTTCATTTAGGAGAATTCCCCCATCCGGTTTCAGGGGAAAAGCAAAAAGATCTACCAATGGCCAAGCATGCCATCAATACCCTGGCCATGCTGAAAGAAAAGACCCAGGGAAATTTATCTGAAGAAGAGTTAAAACTCTTGGAAGGTATGTTATACGATTTACGGATGGCCTTTATACGGGCATCCTAAATCAAGGGACAAGGTCAAAGGTTTGAGGTCTAAGGTTCAAGGTACTATAAATCGTCAACCATTTAGTTATAGATAGGTTTGCCAGCCGCCCCCACTTATCCAAAGGGCGGCTAAATCAAGAGGAGGTTTTTATGCCGGAAACAATTAAAAAACACCGTTATCTATGGACACTGATCGGGGTTTCTCTGTTATCGCTGATTGCCGGGTTGATTATTGCCGCCAATCTGAATTGGACCCATCCCCTATCAGCCAAAACCGAAATACCAACTATGAGCGGAGTCCCTTCCTTTGCTGATTTGGCCCAGGTAGTCTCCCCGGCCGTGGTCAATATTAGTACCACCAAAAGGGTTAGAGGGGGAGGCCAGGTCTTTGACTTCTTTAGAGGGCCGAGAGATCGAAGAAATCCAATGGACGATTTTTTTGAAAGATTTTTCGGAGGAGATATCCCCCAACAAAGAGAATACAAACAAAAAAGTCTGGGGTCAGGGTTCATCATTGATGAAGACGGGCATATCCTGACCAATTACCATGTCGTCGAGGATGCCGATGAAATCAAGGTCATCTTAAAAGACCACAAGGAGTTTGATGCCAAGGTAATCGGCCGGGATGCAAAAACCGACCTGGCCTTGATCAAGATCAAATCCTGGAAAGGGCTTCAACTGATTAAACTTGGGGATTCCGATGAGATTCGGGTCGGTGATTGGGTGGTGGCCATCGGCAATCCCTTCGGCCTGGATCATACGGTTACGGCCGGTATCATCAGTGCCAAGGGACGGGTTATCGGTGCCGGGCCTTATGATAATTTTCTTCAAACCGATGCCTCCATCAACCCCGGAAACAGCGGAGGTCCCTTGATCAATCTCAAAGGAGAAGTGATCGGTATCAATACGGCCATCTTTGCCGGCGGTCAGGGTATAGGATTCGCCATTCCCATCAATACGGCCAAGGATCTTCTATCCCAATTAAAGGATAAAGGCAAAGTTACCCGCGGCTGGCTGGGTGTCATGATACAAAAAGTGACTCCGGACCTGGCCAAATCCTTTAATCTCAAAGATGAAGCCGGCGCCTTGGTCGGGGATGTAACCCCTGGAAGCCCGGCTGATAAGGCGGGCATCAAACCGGGAGACATCATCATTGAATTTGACGGCAAGGCCATCAAAGAAATGAACGAACTCCCACGTCTAGTGGCGGCTGTTCCGGTGGGTAAGATGGCCGAGGTTAAAGTGCTGAGGGAAGGCAAGATCCAAACCTTCAAAGTGCAGGTGCAGGAATTGGACGACAAACAAATGGCTGCCGGTCCTTCTCAGGGCAAAGAAAGTTTAGGATTGTCCGTCCAGGAATTCACCCCAGAACTGGCCAGACATTACAGGATGGATTACGAACCAGGAATTTTAGTTACCCAGGTTCAAGAAGGAAGCCCGGCCGATGAAGCCGGTATTCAAGAAGGGGATTTGATTAAAGAGGTAAACCGAAAACCGGTTAAGGACCTCAAAACCTATCAACATCTGATCAATAGTATCAAAAAAGGAGGGAATGTGCTTCTCCGGGTCAAACGGGGGGGGATGAATCTCTTCGTCAGCCTTCGTCTGGGGGAATAAATAGATCCTCGGTCAGGAATTCTTAACCTTTCTTCTAACTTTCCCAATTGGAGTAATGGAGTAACGGAGTACTGATTCTATCAGATCATGACTCCAACACTCCATTACTCCAACTTATTTGTGTTGTTGTCTTAGGTTTAAGGACAGATTTTTCAAATATTCATAGTCTGTTTTTATGGAACCCCTTTCCAAAAGAATCAAAATCCTGGCCCCGGCCAAAGTCAATCTTTCCCTAGAAATCCTAAAGAAAAGGGCCGACGGTTATCACGAAATCCGGTCTCTGATGCAACCCATCCGTTTATTCGACACCCTCTGGATCAAGACCGGGTCCAAAGGTTTGGAAATCCATTGCCCCAACCACCCGGAATTGGAAAATGAATCCAACCTGGTCCTTCGTGCTGTCCATCTCCTGGAAAAAGAACTGGACCTTCCCTTACCCTTTTCTATCCGCCTGATAAAAAAAATTCCCATCGGAGGCGGTTTGGGAGGGGGAAGCAGCGACGCTGCGGCTGTTTTGTTTGGTATAAACCAATGGTTAGGGAGGCCTATTCTACCGGAACGTCTGCGGGTCTTAGCCTCTCGAATCGGATCTGACGTCCCCTTCTTTTTATCTAAAGAAACGGCCCTGGTTTTGGGCAGGGGAGAGCGTATAGAACCCTGGCCGGCATTTCCTTCCTGGTGGTATGTCTTGATTTACCCAGGATTTCCCATTTCAACTTCTTGGGCTTATCATCAGGTTAAATTCCCATTGACAAAAAAGGGAAAAACATTTAACATAAAAAGGTTAAAGGCCAAAGAAGAGCTACCGAGCAAAGAACTTTTAATAAACGATTTGGAAGCATTCGTCCAGCCTTCCTTCCCGGAACTGGTGAAAATTAAAAAAATTTTATTGGAGCAAGGGTGCCTTCAGGCCTTAATGAGCGGAAGCGGCTCTACTGTTTTTGGAATCTGGGAGACCCGAAAAAGGGCCCAAGAGGCCTATCACCGGCTGAAACAACAAGGATGGGGGGACGTATTCATCGCGAGAGGATTATAAAAGTTCAATATTCAAAGTTCGTTCAGCCTGATTTTTTTCTTTCAAAAGAACTTGAACTTTGAACTCTGCACTTTGAACGCTTTATTTGGGGTGTCGTCAAGCGGTAAGACACGGGTCTTTGGAACCCGCATTCGGAGGTTCGAATCCTCCCACCCCAGCCAGAATATTTTGGATTTTGAATTTCGGATGGCGGATTTAGAATATTAACCTTTACTAAGTGGAGGCCATATCAGGCAGGGAACATGGATACTCTGATAAAATTTTTTACAGGCAATTCGAATCCCCAATTGGCGAAAATGATCTGTTCCTACCTGAAGATCGGCCTGGGGGCCATTCAGGTCAGGAGGTTCAGTGACGGCGAGATCTTTGTTGAGATCGGTGAAAACGTCCGCGGCAAAGATGTCTTTGTCATGCAATCCACCTGCTCCCCGGTCAATGACAATCTGATGGAACTATTGATTATCATGGACGCCCTTCGAAGGGCCTCAGCCCGGCGGATAACGGCCGTTATGCCCTATTATGGCTATGCCCGTCAGGACCGCAAGGTAGCTCCCAGGGTCCCTATAACGGCCAAATTAGTGGCTGATCTGATTACAGCCTCCGGCACCGGGCGGGTATTGACCATGGACCTCCATGCCGGCCAGATTCAAGGTTTTTTCAATATCCCGGTGGACAACCTTTTCGCCGCTCCAGTACTACTGGAGTATATCAAAGAAAATTTTCAAAATAATATCGTCATCGTCTCCCCAGATGCCGGAGGGGTGGAGCGGGCCAGGGCCTTTGCCAAAAGACTCAATGCCCAAATTGCCATTATCGACAAAAGACGGGACCGCCCGAATTCCTCCGAGGTCATGAATATCGTCGGCAAGGTGAAGGGCTGCAATGTCATTCTTTTAGACGACATGGTGGATACCGCTGGTACCCTGGTTAAGGCCGCCGTGGCTTTAGCCGAGCAGGGTGCAAAAAAAATCTATGCCAGTGTCACCCATCCGGTGCTTTCCGGTCCGGCCGTGGAAAGGATTATGGATTCCCCTCTGGATCAATTGGTGGTTACCAATACCATTCCCTTACAGGGCAAGGCCGTCCACTGTCCTAAGATCAAGGTGCTTAGTGTAGCCCCTCTCTTGGGAGAGGCGATTCGAAGGATTCATGATGAGGACTCGGTGAGTTCTTTGTTTGTTTAAGTTAAGTCAAAGGAAAGGAAATTGAACCCATATGGAACAGGTAGCTTTAGAAGGTTTTGTTAGGGAACCATCCGGTAAGGGTGGGGCCCGCACTCTGCGGAGGGCAGGAAATATCCCGGCCATTTTTTACGGACCGGGCGCCGTATCTATCCCTATTCAGGTAGCCAAGCAATCCCTGGAAAAAACCTTAAAGAAACAAAACAATGAAAATATCCTTTATCAATTGACCATCCAAGGGGATAAGAAAAAAACAATTAAAACGGTCATGCTAAAGGAAATACAAAAAAACCCCATCGACCAGGAGATTCTTCATCTCGATTTTTATGAGATCTCTTTATTCAAGGAAATCGATGTCTCGGTTGGGTTGAAGGTCGTCGGCAAGGCCGCCGGAGTGGAAAAAGGAGGGATCCTCCAGGAAAATACCCGGGAGGTGGAGATTCGATGTCTGCCTACCAATATCCCCAATCATATTGAAGTGGATGTCAGCGCCCTGGATATCGGGGATTCCATCTATGTCCGAGATCTTAAATTGCCTGAAGACATTCGCGTCCTCTCGGAGGCCAATCTTTCTCTGATTACCGTGGTTCCGCCAATAGCAGAAGAAGAAAAACCCGTAGCGGAGGCAGAACCCGTTGAAGAATCCGAGGTTGAAGTGGCTAAAAAAGGCAAAGCCAAAACAGAGGAAGAGGAGTAACCTTTCCGGTGTACCTGATCGCCGGCTTAGGGAACCCTGATAAACCATATCAAAATACACGCCATAACCTGGGGTTTTTGACCCTTCAGGCCTTGGCCCGACGTCATCAACTCTCAATAGAAAAACGGAAATTTGAAAGTCATTACGGGTTAGGAGAAATACTTCGAGAAAAGGTCATTCTCTTAACCCCTCTGACTTATATGAATCGGAGCGGCTTGGCCGTCGGCTCTTTTCTAAGATATTTTCAGATCTCTCCTGATAATCTGATCGTCATCCATGATGATCTTGATCTTCCCTTTACCCGAATACGGATTGCCAACCAGGGAGGGGCCGCCGGTCATAAAGGTATCCTGTCCATCATAGACCAAATCCAGACCCGCGCCTTTATGCGGATACGGATGGGGATCGGCCGTCCCCCGGAAAACATTCCACCCGAATCCTATGTCCTGGAACCCTTTTCAGCCGAAGAGAGAAAGGAGCTTCCCATCCTGACCGGCCAAGCCTGTGAAGCCATTGAGCTATTAATAGAACAAGGCATAACAACGGCCATGAACCGTTATAATGTCCGAAAAAGGCATAGTGAAGTTTAAAAAAAATTAAAAGATTAGACAGTAGGCTAGCGTCCTTTTCCGAAATTCTTCCTATGATGAGAAACTCTCTTCCAAAAATCGGATTAATCTTCCTACTCATTTTTCTAAGTTCCTGTTGCTCCATTTTCATTCAAAAGCCCTCCCCTATTGAAGAACCG
Organism: uncultured delta proteobacterium; assembly: GCA_963802945.1. Lineage (GTDB taxonomy): Bacteria > Desulfobacterota > RBG-13-43-22 > RBG-13-43-22 > RBG-13-43-22 > RBG-13-43-22. Next base: position 40,204 of record CAWDKY010000029.1, on the reverse strand, counting down.
GTCCTTTTCCAGTTAGTTCCGGAGACGGAATGGCCAATTTTAGAGGATGATTTAGACCAACAGGGTTTGGAGCAGGCGGTTATTCAAAGTTTGAGCTACCTGAACAATCGATCTCCGGATAAGAAATTTGTCCTGGGATCATGGGAAATATCCAATAAAGACATTCTGGAAAGCCTAACCCTTTTTCTGGAGATCATAAAAAATTACCCGGACACCAGCTCCCGATTACAGCAGATTAAAAACAATTTTAACCTCTATAGAACCAGCCAAAACGAAGAATCTCCGCCTCTCCTGCTGACCGGCTATTATGAACCCACTCTGCAAGGCAGCCGAACCCCTTCCCCCCGTTTTCGGTATCCGGTTTACCGTCTGCCCGATGATCTTCTCTTCATTGAATTGGAAAAATTTTCCAAAAAATTTCAAGGTCAAAAATTAATCGCCAGGATCGAGGGAAACCAGGTTATCCCTTATTATTCCCGTCAAGAGATCGATCAGAATGGCCGTCTGGCCGGAAAGAGCCTGGAAATCCTCTGGGTTGACGATTTAATCAAGCTTTTTTTCATGCACATTCAGGGTTCTGGCCAGGTCCTTCTTGAAGATGGTTCCCTTATCAAATTAGGCTTCCAGGCCGCCAACGGCCATCCTTATTATGCGATCGGGAGGGAACTGATTCGCAAAGGGGTGATTAAGCCGGAAGAAATGTCTCTTCAAGCCATCTATACCTATCTAAAAGACCATCCGGAAGAACAAGCGGCGATATTGAACTTAAACCCCAGTTATATTTTTTTCAAGGAACTCCAGGAAGGACCTTACGGGAGTCTGGGCCTTCTCCTGACTCCCGGCCGATCGGTGGCCTCAGATTTAAAAATCTTCCCGCCCGCCGGGCTGGGTTGGTTAAAGGGATGGAAGCCGGTCCTGGATGATCAGGGTCAAATCCGATTCTGGATTCCTTTCGGGCGCTGGGTCTGTATTCAGGACAGTGGAGGCGCCATCAAAGGTCCTGGCCGGTTGGATCTTTTTTGGGGGAATGGGAAGGAAGCCGAAATCGCCGCCGGCCATCTCCGTCACCAGGGAGGCTTTTATCTTTTACTGAAGAAGAAAATTTAAATTCGGAAAAATTTTAGAATAATGGTTGGCCCAATCATTTCGATATAAAAATATCTATTGCATCACGGTTGTCGGGGACTCCGCCATTTTGATTTCCCCGAAATGGCGTTCATATTTTTCGAGATTTTCCTGAAGGGCTTTGACGATACGCTTCATGTGCCCCGGGGTTACCATGATGCGTGATACGAGATGGGCGCCGTTGGGCGATTGGAGCAACCAATCGATCATAAACTCCTCCGGTCCGTGGGTGACCAGCATGGTATTACTGTATCGCCCTCTGGACATCTCGTCGACTGTATTGATCGCTATTGGTTGCGATTCAATTTTTTTATTTTCCATCAAAGCCTCCTATTTATCCTTCCCTTTTTTTTCTTAAACGATTTCATTCATCGGATATCCCTAATGCTCCAAAGACTCAATCGTTTTCCTGTCTGGCTTTTGTCTGCCCTTAAATAGCTTCTTCGAAAATTTTATACCTAAAGAGCCTATGAATCAAGTCGTACTTTTAGCTTTTATTATTAGGGAGCGTTTAATTGGCTAAAGGGAGTTTTGTATCATGAAAAAGGGAGGTGAGTCCTTGAGTTACACCTGAAATTTTTCATGGGAGGGCAAAAAGGGAATAACATCATTTAGGTTGGTCTGGTATAGGGGAGGTCATGGCCACCAGCCGATCTAAGGCATCGAAGGTTTTTTCTTGCCGGTTGTCCTTTGATTGGTAGAATATCTGGAACTCTTTCGGGAGATATTTTTCTACTTGACAACATTCTTGGATTATTCTAATTATTATCATTAGATTTCTTTCAAAATAACTTGGGAGGGGATTTGATTATGATGACCATTAGAAGAAAACTCTTTGTGATTGTTCTTATGGCGATCTGTCTTGGTATGCTGTCCTGGGGTTATGCTGGTGCCGCGGGAACAGAGGACTTTCAGAAATTCAAGACCGTTTATATATCCTGGCTTGACCTCGGGGAGAACAATTTCGCCAGTTATGGTTATCCAGTCAAAGAGGAATGGGCTACTGAAATTAAAGAGCAAAACATCAATGGCTTACAAAAATATGCTCGTGATTACATAAAAAATTGGGAAGTCAGGGGTGCGGCTGCCAAAAATGAAGCTCCTCCGAAAGATCCTGCGGTGCTGGTGGTCAAATTTATCAACCTGGCCCCTTTTGACTCACATGCCTTTTCGTTAAGGTGCAGTCTCCAGTTCATTGACAGTGCCACCGGGAAAGTACTAAAACAGGTGGACGTTGAGGCGTTAATGCGTAAGTTCGGTCCCTTTAGCGGTTGGGCCAATATGAAATTTGGCGCCAGACTGTCTCAGGGCATGTCTAATTTAGCCTATAATATTAATTATTATTTGACCCAATAGGTTCTCGCCCGCCATCGATTGGTTTCCGATCAAACCATGGCGCTGGCAATACTGATCCGTAATGGTGCGAGGATCCCATCCTGACGATCCCCTATATAGCGTTCGTCAATCTCCGTAGACGTAAGCAATTTTACCGATGAAAAACCCAGGGCGTAGAGACGTCGTACTAAGTCATCGGGTTTGACCAACGTGCGCCAAGACTCTCCTTGGGCTGCCACCATTTCAGCAAGGCTGGTAGGCCCGGGGTCACCCAGATCCGCAGAGGCGGGATCGTTAAAGGTGAAAACGATCTCACTCGACCGGGGCAATGAGGTTACAAATCGGAATACCCTATCGACGGCTTCCTCACTTAAATACACCATGACCCCCAGCCAGGAGAGAAAGGCAGGGCGTGTGGCGTCGAAGGTGATGGCCTTTAAGCCGTCACGAAGCGAGGCGACTTCGAAGTCGATAGGCACGAATTCTATGTTCGGTGGCATAGCGATCCCTCTCTTTGCTAAGAGATCGCGTTTGGCCTTTTGACTTGCCGGATGATCCACCTCAAAAATCCGGATGGCCAGCGCCCAGGCCGGCTGTCGATAGGCGAAGGTGTCAAACCCTGCCCCTAAATTGATAAATTGCTGCGTACCTCGACGGACTGCCTCGGCCAAACGATCCTCGGCAAAACGACTCCGAATGACGAGACGGGAGCGCAGATCATTAAGCTCGGGCGTCCGAAACTGATCGGGCGCCTGGCGGATCCAGTCAAGCGTAGATGCGTCGAGAAGCCGGACGATTACCTGATCATCCAGAATCTTGGGTGGCTCATCGACGAGTTGATGAACGGCGCGCAATAAGGCTACGCCGAGGGCGGTTTCGCTGGGATGATCTTCAATCATATAAATTTTTTATCAAACCTCCATCATCATAACAAAAAAGGGCAAGTCAACTATTGCTATTTTGCTCTCAGGATCCGTGACCAGCAGGGTCCCACAAAATAGAAATGAATTACCTTTTGTAAAAGTGTTAACTTCAAATATTGATCCTTACCTCAATGAACCTCCCCACAGCAAGCTGCGGGGAAGTTCATCGGTGCGATAATTGCCCTTCCTTTTCTTCTCAAAATCTAAAGCTCTGGTAAGGTAATTCTCACTTTTTGGTTTGAGAATCGCCCGGATTCGGCTTTCCAGTATCTGGTTTGTTTACTTGCTGAATAAAGGAGCTTCTGACATCTCGAATGTCCTTGTTCATCTTATAATATCTGATATAGCCTAAAATCCCTACACCTACACCGAAAGGAATGCAAGCCAGTCCGACGTACCCGAGCAGCCCTGTCTCGAAGAAATGCACAAAAGTGATACCCACCAATATCAGAGAGATGGCCCCACGGAGATAGGCCAGTATGGTGCGTTCATTGGCCAGGATCGTTCGGTCGATCGCCAACTCATCCCTTAGGATAAGGTCGTTACCGCGAAATCGCTCGTAGGGATTCTTAGTGCTCATCCTATTCATCCTTTCTCAACAGACGGATTGGCAGACATATCCTGGAATGTAATACCGTTTCGCTCTCGTAATATTGAGGAAGCCGCTTTTTTACCGTTAAAAATAATTATTGGCCCATTTTAGGGGGCAAAGAGTGCAATATTCTCAATCAGAAAAAATATTTCTTATGGCCCGCCTCAGTTATTCCTGTCTAACTACCTAGTCTATAATATTTTTTTCTATCTGGTCCACTATATTCCAGACCTTGCCGCTTTTATCGGAAAGCATGAGTTGACGCTTGAGAGCCTGGTAGTATTGCCGATATTGAACAGTTGTCATTTTTTGGTAAGCAATTAGTAACAATCCTGCAGCTAAATCTAAGTGGTGTTTTTCGACCATAAAATTACAAAGGAAGTCTACTGCAGTGAATTCTCCAGCGGCTAATGGCTTCTGCCGTTCTATCGCCCAAAAGGCTGCTGATTGAGCAGCGTCTCTGCTGAGATCATAGAGCCCTAATTGCGAGGCATCTTTAACAACCGCCTTCGCGTCTCTCAAGGCTGCACTTAATTTGTTGTTGTAATAAGAAGAGGTAGCACGATTGTATCGCATAGATACGGCAAAGTCACTGCGTCCAGCCCTTTCTGCAGCTTCAATCGCAGCAGTATAATACTTCCAAGCATCTTCGAAACGACCGGCCCTTGCTGCCAGAATCCCCAGAGAGCCCTGTACAGTTGCCACACCAGACTGTTCTGAGGCTGCCTCAGCAATTTTAAGAGTCTCCTTCAGTGTCTGTTCGGCTTCAGCAGTTTTATCGAGATCGGAAAGTGCAAGGGCCAGATTGTTTAGCCACATTACTTCCCCTTCAGTATCGTGAAATTTTCTGCTCAGCCTCACTGCCTCCTTCAAATGTAGCACTGCTTCCCTGGAGAGTCCTGCCCGATTCTTGATTTCGCCTAGATTCCCTAAGCTTACGGCCAACAAAATGCGATCCTTTCGCCTACGGGCAAGTTTAATATTGTGGTTTAGCAGATCGCAGGCTTTTCCGAACTGTCCATTTTCCGCCAGCGCAATGGCGAGATCTTGCCGAACGTTAGCAATCTCCGGAGATTCTCCGCCTCCGGTTAATCGTTCAACTTCTTTCATGAGACGTAAGGCTTCCCTCTTTCTTCCTCTGTCACGCAGCGTCATTCCTGCGTAATGCAATCGCGCTTTCAGTTGAGCGGGATCGTTTTTCAGTAGGATTTTTTCCCTATTGAGCCGCCGAGTAGCTTCTCTATGCATGCCTCTCTCTATCAATTCGTGCCAGAGGGTTCGAAGGGTGATAAGTTTTATATTTATATCTCGGCCACCTTTCATATCCGCCGCTTTCTGCAAAATTTCTATTCTTTTTTCAGAAGGACGATCCTCAATGTCAGATGCAATCAGCAGAAGACAACGTTTGTACCAGTCCATGTCACCCATTGTCTCAAAACGCTTAAGGGCGTAATTAATTTCTTTTCTTGCTTCCTTTTTATTTCCTGTCCTTGCAAGGCTCAGTGCTAGATCATGCCAGCGCGATCGCCGCCCCATGACTATCGTCCAAGGCCTCTAGTGAACTATGCAATGAACGGAACTCTTTTGCGGCAAGACTATACTTTTTATCTTTAAAAGCATTTGTAGCGAAGCCTTGATGCAAAAGAACTTGAGTATCTATGTCATCAAATTTTTCAGCTATTTGAAGTCCCTTCCGATATAACCGCTTTGCTTCCTCGAACTGTCCGAGTTCAGCTTCAGTATTGGCAAGGTTAAGCAGCCCCCGCGCAAGATTTGGGTAATCTTTGAACGATTGGAATGTTTTCACGGCTTTATTGAAGAGATCAAATGCCTTTTCATGCTCTCCAGCCTTAGCATAGAGAATTCCAAGATTAGTCCAACTACCAGCCTTTATGTTTTCAGAAGAGTCAGCGGATTCTTTTAGTGCTAGTGACTTTTCCAGCATTTTTCGAGCAGTGAGTGGATCTAAGCCAAATTTCTGTAATGCCAAATTATTTATAGCAATAGCTTCGACCTCCGCATCTCTTGCTTCAACTGCCTCTTTCCTTGCCTTCTCATACCAGTATTTCGCTCTATCAAAATCGTCGACTTTATACGCCCAGCTGCCCAAGTCAATCGCCATTCGTGCAGCCATTGACGTCTGATTCTGGGCTCTCGCCATCCGACGGGCAAGAATAAGTCGATCATGTGCTGTTTGCAGGTCGCCAGCGGCATGAAATGCATGGCCAGATGCCCATATAAAAGACGGCCTTACCGAATCAAACTTCTTATGTTTTAATCTTGAAATCATATCCAATAACTGCTGAGCACCAACGCTACCGAGAAATGGAGCAAACTCATGAGCCGAATCAGCAGCCTGTTGAAGTCTCTTGGCGAATAAGTGACTCATTATTTCCACCAAGGCTTTTTGGGTAAAGTGAATGGCGGTTTCCGCCTCAGCCTTGAGTTGCGGGTCATGACACCACTCCCTTTGGACTGCGGGAGTCAATTTTGCCATAATTTCCGAAACAAATTCTTTGGCTTTCTTCTCACTCACGATCTTGCCTTCATATACGCGACCTCTGAAGATGGGGTGGCCTTGTATTCTTCAGTTGCCATGAATAATAAATCTCGCAGGGATTTATGCAACATTGACTTAAACTCTGAGGTATTTTGAAATTCCAACCAGGATTGCTTCAATCGCTTCCGGAATGAAAGTGTTGTCCCCCGCTGACAACCTTTTTTAAAGAAGACAAACAAATGCTTCCCTTCCTTCTTCGCCAAATTATATTCTGCACGCGTATGCTTTGTCAAAGTGTTGCCAACAATCAAAACCAAAGCATAACTCCGCCTGACTTCGATAAGACAATATTCCATTGGAGTCTTCGGCCCGGTAGGTCCATCGTTTTCCCAATCCCACGGCACGAAGATGAAATTAAATTTATTTATAACCTTGTAAGCCGAGCGACGTTCGTCATTGAGAGTACCGGGTTTCAGTTGAGAACTGATAAAAATTTGATGTCTATGATTCACTAATGCACCCGCACATGGTTAAGCCTTGCTTTTTGAATACCCCTTTTCCTGACACAGTCATTTTAATTTAACAAGTGTGTCAAGATCATTCATTAACCTCCCCGGTGAAGGGCAGCCGAAACGGCATAGCATTCGAAGTACTTATTCACCATTCCTATTGGTTCGGCCATGGATAAGTTGTATGGATCACAACCCGATAGTTCGAATCCAAGGATGTCTGCAAGGCAATCAGAGAAGACAACCGGCGAGCCATTTCCGTGACATAACGGACTTCCTCAGGCGTCAGGCCCCGGCCAAGGAGTGGCTTCTCCCGGTACGACAGCCACTTTTTGATTACCTGGTAGCCACCGATGGTGTAGGTCCAAACTGTCTCGGGTACGTTTCGCCAGCAGGTAACATCATTTAGGAAAATGTCATATGCTCCATCTTCCCTGTGGCTGAGCTTCCCCTTACCGGGCATGGTGACGCTACCCTTGCCGGCATGGCCCCATCCAGCGGTCAGGTCTAAATCTCCTGATTCGGGTTTTGCTGGTTTTCCATCAACGCGCTGGAAGACGGCAATGGTCTTCAGTTCATCCTTAATCTTCCCGGCTGTTACACCGAGAACAGGCGTTTCTGTGTCCAATAATACCGACACCTGCCGCCCCAGGGCCGCAGAAGCAAGCAGAGTATCCTTTGCCTTCGGTAGCGGAACCCGCGGCCAGTCCTGCCGAATGCCGTCGGCGTTCTCGGAGAGATAAGCGGGCGAATAGCCAACGGCCAAGGCGTGATACCAGATCAGTTCAGCGGTTGCCTGGTCGCTATCCGGATCGGGTAGGTCGAGCGACGCCAGATAGGCGCGGGCAGCGGGAGAGAGGTTGGCTGTGATCTTTTCCAATCCGGTTTCCAGGCCCGGCAGGACTTCGATGCGGCTGGCCCAGCGACCCGGCTCTACCTTCAGGCGAGCAGGAAAGTAGTAGGCATGCCCTCTCATAGAGTCTTGCTCCCCAAGAAGGCTCGTTGCGAAGAAAGGAACACCCTCAGGACTGGCAGCACCAGCGGGACGGGTGAGCAGACAGAAAGGACTTTGCATGAGGTGGTTACGTAGTTCAGGCCGTGATCGATTCCACAAAGGACTCACGTCGGAAATGTAGGCCCAGCCGGTGTCAAATGGGCGGCGCATGTAACGCTGAATTCGATCTTCAGAGAAAAGCTCAGTCGTTTGCACCTTCTTCCGAACCGCCGTTGGATCGAAACCGGCGGCCCTTTTCTCCAGCCCGCACTTCAGGGACGAGAAGGCATCCCAATCAACCGCTGGGTCGAGATACCGGCGTATGCGACCCGAAAGTCCGTCCTTGCCTGTGTCTTGAAGCGCGCCACCACGATTCTCATTCAACCCCAACATCGGTTTCACGGAGCATAACTGCACAACGCGGGGCCAGGTCCTGTACTCAGGCGTGATGTTCTCCGGTCGGAGACTCCAACGGTTTTCCTTCCGAGGGTTAGACATTTCGTATTGCGCGTCGAATTTCTGAGTGTCAATGCTGGCGAGAAGGTCGGCGCGTTTCATGGTGCCCCAGAAATGACGAAACCGAATGGCGGGATCGTTATCCCGAAAACGACTTCGCTTCACGAACAAACCAATGGCCGTGCCCACGCGAATGCCTTCGCGGTTCCTTTCCGTTGAAAACACCGATGGATCGGGTTCGCCTGCGGGCGTTAGTTTGCCGGTTTCTCGACTGTCGCCATTCATGCAGTCCAACCAGATGGCGTCAAACTCGTCAAAGAACCGTTTGCGCATGACCACAAATGAGGAATCGCTCAAGTACGAAAAATTCGAGATGAACGACACCACGCCCCGGCCGCCATATTCGGCAACGCGTTTTTCGGCGAGACGGAAGAACCGAACATAGAGGTCATCAAGGTAGTTCTTCGTAATACCCCATTCGCCCAAACCTTGTTTATAAGGTTCGACCAATCCATCCTCCTCTTCCGGACTGACGCCGGAAAAGGCGTTGTATGGCGGGTTACCGAGGATAACGAGTATGGGTTTTTCCTGCTTCACCTTCGCGGCGGCGTCGCGTTCGTCAGCGAAGCCGGGGAAGGCAATCTGTATCGGTTTCCCTATAGGCGGTTCCCAACCGGTGAGAGCGTTGGTCAGATAGACACCAGCGCGTTCGGGCGGATCGTAGCGATCACTCAACGGCGCGCCGAGTTTTTCGAGTTCCAGACCAAGTTGGAGATGCGCAATGACGAATGGCGCAGGCAGAATCTCGAAGCCGAAGACCCGCTCCATAGCGGCCTTCTTGAGATCATTCGCGACCAGAGCGTCACCACCCTTGTCATGTAGAGTGACGGCGATGCGGCGGAGTACGGCCCGCAGGTAGGCACCGGTTCCGCAGCAGGGATCGAGAACAATCACTTTAGGGTCCGCGAGTCCGTCGGCAAGACCGAGTTCGGAACGAAGGACAGCATTCACCCGCTCAACCTGGTAACGGACGATCTCTTCGGGAGTGTACCAAACGCCCAGTTCCTTGCGCAATTCGGGATCGAAGGCGTGTAGGAAGGGTTCGTAGAAATACTGGACGGCGTGTCCTTCTTCGAAAGACTTGAAGAACTCGGCATGATCCACGCGATTAAGAGCGGCGGCGCTCCAGTCGAGAACTTCGATCAGGCCCAATGCACCGAGACGGGCGGGATCAGCGACCTGCACGAAAAGGGCGCGGAGCATGGGAACTCGCAAGAGAAAGTGGGCAGAGCGCCAGTCAAAGTCGCCAGCGACGGTATATGGGACCGCAGCCTCGCGTAAGGCGTCAGCAAATCCGGTTGTTTCATTGGGTTTGGCGTCATGCCGACGCGCCCATAAAACCCAGGCTGAGAAGACGCCGTAGAAGAGGGTTTGAATGAGGGTAGAACGAAAGAAATGCTCGCCTTTATCACCCTCGAAATGAAGGCCGAGGGCGTCTTCGAGTGCCTGTCGAAGGCTGGCCAGAGCCGGAAGATCAGCCTGCTCGATGCGAAGGCGCGCGTCATGGGCGTAGGAGGCGAGAATGCCGGCCACGTCTTGCGGAGCAGACAACGGCGCATTATGAAGCAGCACACGCTTTATATACTCCTGCATGCGTTCGCCCAGTAAGATTGCCGCCTGGCGAGGATGGGCGGTCAGACGCCAGAATTCGCTCTCTGACTCGGCCAGAACGAAGGGTTCCAGAACACTCGGCTGACCTTTCGACCCTTTGCCGATGAGGGCGAAGGCCCGAAAGTTGGTGACGAGCACCATGCCGTATCGCTTCCAGTATCGCTCCACCTGCTTGGTCTCAGCCACACTGCGGACATCTTCAGACGGCGGCTTGGCCTCGATAACACCGCGGGACGGGTTCTGAACCAGGAAGGGATTATCCATGACGTCCGTATCGCGTGCCTTGCGGCGAAACTGATCGGCAGAAAATAAACCTCCATCTGGTAGTCCAGCGCCCCGATTGGATAGGTTGATGACACAACGGACCTTTGGGGAAAGGGTCTTTCCGATGCCTGTGAGCAGCCGTTCCAATGCGGGATAGAACGAAGTCTCCGGCACATTCGACCTTGTGCCTCGGACTTCCCCCATGTCGGTCAAGTAACGCTCTATCAGGTTTTCGGACATGATTATTTATTCTATGAATGCATTCAAATCTAAAGAATTTTATCAGAATCAGGGTCTTCGGTCAAATTATTTAAGGAAAGAGTGGCTTAGGCGAGAAAATCATTTGTTAAGATAATATTTATAGTTTATAATAGGTTACAAAGTATCTGAGAGGGTTGGCAATCCGCAAGTAATCTTAAACAGAATATGGCGGAAAACAATATATATATGTCCCCCTTTATACATATATCTCCCTTTGAAGGTAAAACACCCGAAGAACGTTATGTAGCCTATATCGACATTCTGGGTTTTGGTAAGCAAGTAAATAACAATTTAGAAACCGCTATAGAAGTCTATGAAGATTTAATTGGCCATTATCACGAGTTAAGGTACCTTGTAAATCTGGTGATCTACTCGGATTCAATTATTCTGCAGTCGATAAAATTGATTGACGTTGCATATGTAGCGTCAATGATTCAATTTATAGCTCTGACCCGAAACTATCTAGTACGAGGTGGGATAGCGGTTGGGAAGCATCTTGAATCTAGGCAAAATGAAAATATATATGTAGTCAGCCAAGCATTAGTGAAAGCTGTAAAACAAGAGAAGCAAAATCAGAAACAAAAAATGCCATGCATTACACTTCACAATGAAATAAATCCGGTTCCGGCTGTCGTATTAAATGATCCTGCACGAATTGTAGTTGAATACAAGGGGCAAAATATAATTAATCCTTTCAATCCCGATATGGAATCGCGCTATAGAGATGGAATACATTCTCAGCTAATCGAACTACGTACCAGGTGTCCCGAGAAAGATAAACCGAAATACACTTGGTATATTGAATTAATGGATTTTGTTTTAAACATATATGGAAACAGTGCACGTCAGTGACCAATGCAAGCATCCCAACAATGCCATCGTGGGGAAGAGTGGGGAAGAGGATCAGGTCTTTTATCTTTGTATTTTGGGCTAACGAAATATGGGTATTGGTATATTGGAATCGTGTCGACACCTATGCGGGCAGGCATCCTCAATAAGTGATGTTATCAGACCAAAGAATAGCACCAAGATAAAAGACCTGACCCCCTACCGTAAGTAAGTAAGGATTATCCGGAATGCCACCCAATTTTTCCATTGATTATGAGTTGGACAAAATAGGTTTAAAAAGAATCATTACCCCAAATTTATTTACTTCAAAAAAGTATTTATGGTAAAATCAAAAAAACCTTCCGTGCCGGGGTGATCGTCCGGAGAAGATCCTCTCCAAACTGAAGGAAATAATTATACACTTCACCCCCCAGCGGCTGGCCGTATTGTTGCCCCTGGCCGGCTAGGAAGAATTTACCCCAGACCCGAAAGGAGCACGACTATGAAAGACAAGAAGAATAAACCGACCACCAGGGCCGGTGCACCGGTCGTCGACAACCAGAATGTCTTGACCGCTGGGCCGCGAGGGCCGCAGCTCCTGCAGGATGTCTGGTTCCTGGAGAAACTGGCCCACTTTGACCATGAGGTGATTCCCGAACGGCGGATGCATGCCAAAGGGTAATGGGCCTACGGCCCCTTTACCGTAACCTATGTTTGATAGATGGGCAACGAAACACTATTGTTATTCATAGTAGCGTTGCTCAACAATTCACACAACGAAAGGAGAAAATATCATGGATGAAGAAAGAACGGGCAGAGCTCACAAAAACAATGCCGCCGGCGGCACGTCGAACCAAGACTGGTGGCCGAACCAGTTGAAACTCGATATCCTGCACCAGCATTCCTCCAAGTCCAATCCGATGGGCGAGGAGTTCAACTACGCTGAGGAATTCAAGAGTCTCGACTTGGAGGCCGTGAAGAAGGACCTCCGCGAACTCATGACGAAGTCGCAGGACTGGTGGCCGGCGGACTTCGGCCATTACGGACCTTTGTTCATCCGCATGGCGTGGCACAGCGCCGGCACCTACCGCATGGGTGACGGCCGCGGCGGCGCAGGCCACGGCAACCAGCGCTTTGCGCCTCTCAACAGCTGGCCCGACAATGTGAACCTCGACAAGGCGCGCCGACTGCTCTGGCCGATCAAGCAGAAGTACGGCCGGAAAATTTCCTGGGCCGACCTGATGATCCTCACCGGCAATGTCGCCTTGGAATCGATGGGTTTTAAGACCTTCGGCTTCGGCGGCGGGCGTGAGGACATCTGGGAACCGGAAAGGGATACCTACTGGGGCTCCGAGAGTGAGTGGCTTGGAGACAAGCGCTACACCGGTGACCGGGAACTCGAGAATCCACTCGCTGCCGTGCAGATGGGTCTGATTTACGTCAATCCGGAAGGCCCGAACGGCAATCCGGATCCGATCGCTGCTGCGCAGGATATCCGCGAGACCTTCGCCCGCATGGCCATGAACGACGAGGAGACGGTGGCACTTATCGCGGGCGGCCACAGCTTCGGCAAGACCCACGGCGCCGGCGATGCGAAACATGTGGGGCCTGAGCCCGAAGCGGCCGGCATCGAGGAGCAGGGCCTCGGCTGGAAGAGCAAGTTTGGCACGGGCAAAGGCGGCGACACGATCAGCAGCGGCCTGGAAGTCACCTGGACGAACACGCCAACGAAGTGGAGCAACAACTTCTTCCGGATCCTGTTCAGCTTCGAATGGGAACTGACCAAGAGCCCGGCCGGTGCACAGCAGTGGATACCGAAGGGTGGCGCAGGCGCCGGCACCGTGCCGGATGCCCACGACCCCTCAAAGCGTATTGCGCCATCCATGCTGACCACAGACCTTTCCTTAAGGTTCGACCCCGCCTATGAAAAGATTTCAAGGCGCTTCTATGAGTACCCGGACCAGTTCGCGGACGCGTTCGCCCGCGCCTGGTTCAAGCTGACCCACCGCGACATGGGCCCCCGTTCGCGCTATCTCGGCTCGGAGGTTCCGGCGGAGGAACTGATCTGGCAGGACCCGGTGCCCGTAGTCGATCACAAGCTGGTCGACACGCGGGACATCGCAGACCTGAAGCGTAAGATCCTGGCCTCGGGCCTGTCTGTTTCCCAACTGGTCTCGACCGCCTGGGCGTCGGCGTCCACGTTCCGCGGCTCCGACAAACGCGGCGGGGCGAACGGGGCGCGCATTCGTCTTGCGCCGCAAAAGGATTGGGAAGTCAACCAGCCAGCCCGACTGAAGACGGTGCTGCAGGCCCTCGAAAAGATCCGGAAAGCGTTTAACAGCGCGCAGTCCGGTGGTAAAAAGGTGTCGCTTGCCGACCTGATCGTTCTGGGCGGTTGCGCCGGTGTCGAGCAAGCGGCGAAGAATGCCGGTCACAAAGTGACCGTACCCTTCACGCCGGGCCGCACGGATGCGTCGCAGAAGCAGACCGACGCAGCGTCATTCGCCGTACTCGAACCGGTTGCAGACGGGTTCCGTAACTATCTCAAAGCCAAATATGCCGTAGCGGCAGAGGAACTGCTGGTTGATCGTGCGCAACTGCTGACGCTGACCGCTCCTGAGATGACGGTTCTCGTTGGCGGTATGCGCGTCTTGAATGCCAACTTCGGACAGTCCCAGCACGGCGTCTTCACCAAGCGGCCGGGGACGCTCACCAATGACTTCTTCGTGAATCTGCTCGACATGAGCACGACGTGGAAGGCAACCTCGGAAGACAAAGACGTGTTCGAGGGTCGTGATCGCGAGAGCGGCGAACTCAAGTGGACCGGCACCCGTGTCGATCTCATCTTCGGTTCGAACTCCCAACTCCGGGCCTTGGCTGAAGTCTACGGAAGTGAGGACTCCCAGGAGAAGTTCCTGCACGACTTTGTAGCGGTGTGGAACAAAGTCATGAACTTTGACCGTTTCGACCTCGCCTGATCGTAGCCTAAACGTCGTCGAGGGCTTCTGACAGGGCGGCGAAAAAAACGGTCAGCTACCTACCGGTTCCAGCGGACGGCGTACCGCCGCCGCTGAACCGGAACGTTACTTCATAGGTAACAGCTAATAATTTTAGTCGGGAAACTGGTCGGGACTTAAACCCAGTTAAATGGGTTTTAAAGGAGTTAAAAAGGGTTAAACATGGCGGAATAAGGCTTTTTTGCCAAGCTTTCATGACGATGTTAGCCGCAGCATTGAATTCAAGATGAAATCAAAAGTTTTTGCCCCTTGACACAACGCCTCAAGAGGATTAGCCTTACTATAAGGGGGTGAGTTTGTTCAAATAAAATAACATTTAAGTGATGAGGAGGAAGCTATGAAAAAAGTATTACTGGTATTGGTAGTGTTGGTAGCGATTGTGGCAGTCGGCACCCTGGCCTTCGGTAAAGGGAAGGCGGAGATGTATAAGGGTTATCTCTCTGATGTGGCCTGTGCCACCATGGCCAGCGGCAAATCTGCCGATGGTGCTGACATGAAGACGCAGCCGGAAAAGCATACCGTTGCCTGTATGCTGGTGCCTGGATGTGTAGCTTCCGGCTACGGTCTTATGATCAATGAGGGGACAGGCATGACAAAGAATTATGTCTTCTACAAATTCGACAAAAAGGGTAATGACCTGGCTGCAAAACTTCTCAAGGCAACCAAGAAGAAAGATAACCTCTCCGTCGAAGTAAAAGGCATGAAAGAGAAAGGTATGATCAAGGTCATGTCCATTAAAGAAGCAATGATGAAATAATCAAAAACGTAGCTTCAAACAAAAAAGGGCAGGGCTGATGATTGGCTCTGCCTTTTTTATTTCTTGATTTTGTTGATTACCGATTGCTCCGTTGATTTGCGTTTCAAACAAAGATAGAGAATTAGTCGGGGATCTAGCCGGGACTTAAACCCAGTTAAATGGGTTTTAAAGGGATTAAAAGGGGTTAAACCGATCTTTTTACCCCCAAAAAGAGTGGTTTAAGAAGAACAGCGATGCCGCGAGCCAATCGATATTTTATTCCCAACCAAATTAGGTCCGACCCCAAAGAACAAAGAAGACCCTGTCTCGAAGAAATGCACAAAAGTGATGCCCACCAGTATCAGGGTGATGGCCCCACGGAGATAGGCCAGTATGGTGCGTTCATTGGCCAGGATCGTTCGGTCGATCGCCAACTCATCTCTTAGGATAAGGTCGTCACCACGAAATCGCTCATAGGGATTCTTGTTGCTCATCATATTTCTCCTTTACCAAATGGGCGGAATTAACAGGATGCAGAAAAAACTCATTTTTACAGGTTGCTCAAAAAGGTTCAGATACAAGGCGCCCGAAATCCCGAGGAATGAGTCGTACATAGAAGTACGTCGTAATGACGAGGGATGAGGGCAACGCAGTAGATGGGCCTTTTTCAGCAACCTGTTAAGAAACAATAACGTCAGAGGGGAAGGCTTGCAATTCTTTTTTTGCACCGGTAAGCCCCGCATTATGGAACTGAATACCTTACTTCCGACACCTCAATAGTGGTAAAATAAAAATCGGCAAATTCAATTTTCTCTGGTGGTGTCTTTTTCTGCTGGTTAGGCCGTCACTAAAAACAACCCTTTCTCATTGGAGGGAGATAGATGAGGAGAAACAGAGTGGGGACAGGATATTTGGAGCAAAAATCCAGAAAATACCTAAGCCATTTTTTATAGTCCGCACGCAGTCTCGGCGCAACGGCTCGTTTTTCGAGAATGGCGTCAAACCTCGACAGAATAGAAACCGGGACGTGCAGCCCCGGCATTAAACAAGTAATCCTCTAAGAAGTTAAATCCTCTATTGAACAACTCAAATAAATTAATAATATCAAATAGATTTATCAATAACATTTAATTTAAATATTGACAATCATAGAACTTGTTGATATTTGAAAAGAAACTATTCAATATATTGTTATCCAATGAAGATAGGATCTAATTATGGAAAAAAATTGTGTTTATGAGGATAAGTATTTTATGGCCATCAATCCTGAATTTCCTCTAAACTGCCGGGATGATGGTGGTCATCTTATTCTGATCAAGAAGGGAAAGGTTTCTGACAGATCGGACATGACCTATCAAGAAGCAATAGACTTCATGAGAATTAGCATGGCTGTGGGCAAATCAATGTACGAAGTGCTCGGTGTTGAGAGAATGAATTATGAGGATTTAGGTAATTGGGGGATTGATGATCCAGGTGGCGCAAAGATGCACCTTCATTTTATGGGTAGGGCAAAAGAGCAAACACATCAGATTAGGGGCCAACACATTTTCTTGTTTCCCAAAGACCATAAAATATATCAAGGGCATTTAAAACCACTTTCTGATGAACAGGTCGATAGTCTGAGAAAACGAATTGCTGAAATTCTCACCGAGCCAAAATACAAAAAATTGGCTGAGCTGGCGGAACTGTACTAAAGAATGGTTAACCACCGGTTCGTGAGGGACCGCTGGGATCGCGGCCCCACAACCGGAGCGTTGGCGCCGCCTAACGGCGTCACCTTTTGCGTCTTTTTTCTATCCCCCGAAACTTTCTCCCCCTTTGAATAAAAATCTGCGTTTGACTTTTGTTGCGGCCTTTGATATGTCATTTTTGACATAACTGAAAATTGATCCAAATCGGAAAAATGAGACATCCGAATCATTTTTAAAAGGAGATATAAATGAAAAAAGTCAATTTGACCATCAACGGAGTCCAGCACCAAGTCATGACCGAGCCGGACAAAGTCCTTATCGATCTCTTACGTGAAGATCTCCATCTCACCGGCACCAAGCAGTCCTGCGACCGCAAAGGACAATGCGGGGCCTGTGTAGTCATCGTAGATGGAAAAACGGCCCATGCCTGTCTTAAAAAGGTAGCTGCTCTGGAAGGGGCAAAGGTGATCACAGTGGAAGGTCTGGGTACACCCCAAAACCCTCACCTGATTCAAGAAGCCTTTGTCTTGTCGGGAGCGATCCAGTGCGGATACTGTACCCCGGGGATGATCATAGCCACCAAAGTCCTCCTGGACAAAAATCCCAATCCCGACCTGCCGGCCATCAAACGGGCCTTGGCTCGGCATTTATGCCGCTGCACCGGTTACAAAAAAATCATCGATGCCGTTGTGCTTTCAGGCCGGTTCCTTCGAAAGGAAACATCTCCGGAAGAAGTTCGCCACAGCCTGGGCGATAACATGATCGGCGTATCCCACCCCCGTCCCACTTCCATGTTAAAAGCCTGCGGGCTGGCCAAATTTTCCGCAGACATTAAGCTTGAAAATGCGGTTGAACTGGCCCTGGTCCACAGCAAGGAATACCATGCCGATATAAAAGCCATTGATACCTCGGCGGCGGAGAAGATGCCCGGAGTCGTGGGCTTCATGGTCGCTGCGGACATCAAAGGAACTAACCGCATCAGA
The DNA here is from genome assembly GCA_963802945.1 of uncultured delta proteobacterium. Classification (GTDB taxonomy): domain Bacteria; phylum Desulfobacterota; class RBG-13-43-22; order RBG-13-43-22; family RBG-13-43-22; genus RBG-13-43-22. The sequence goes on along the minus strand of CAWDKY010000029.1, from coordinate 22,319 downwards.
GTACTGGCCCCGGATCAACCTGTGCTCTGTGAAGACAGGGTCAGGATCCTGGGTGATCCGATTATCGCCGTAGCGGCCGAGACCAGGGCCCAGGCCAGGGCAGCAGCGGCAGCAGTTAACGTGACCTATGACCCCTTGCCTGTTGTGCTGAACCCTGAAGAAGCCCTGGCCCCAGGAGCCGTTCAGATTCACAAAAATTCTCCCAATCTCTGTTTTGTGCAACCGCTGACCAAGGGAAACGCTGAAGAGGCCCTGGCCAAATCGGCGGCCGTTGTTGAAGCGGAATTCTCGACCCAAATGAACCATCAGGCCCCCCTGGAGCCGGAGGCCTGTGTGGCCTATCTCGACGGGGAAGGAGAACAGGCAGAATTAGTGGTGATCGGCCGAAGCATCAACATCCATGCCCATGCAGCCCAGATCAAGGAAGCGATCGGCTGGGATAAGATACGCTATCAGGAAGCCTTTTCCGGCGGGCAGTTCGGTATCAAAGCGGCGATTACCACCGAGGCCGTCACCGCTGCCGCGGCCCTGTATTTCAAGCGTCCTGTGCGTTATATCCCCAGTATGGAGGAATCGATTCTGACCACCTCCAAAAGACATCCTTACCGGATGAAGGTTAAACTGGCTGCTGATGCCCAGGGACACTTGACTGCTTATTTTAATGATTATACCGTCGATAAAGGGGCCTATACCATCTTAGGACCGACACCTATTTTGCGTTCCATGAACATGCTGTCGGGATCTTATCACATCCCCAATATTCAGTCCGTTGGTAAGCTGGTCTTTACCAACAACGGATTCGGAGGGGCCGCCCGTGGAGCCGGGCCGCCTCAGACCATCTTCGCCCTGGAATCGGCCATGGATATGCTGGCAGAAAAACTGGGAATCGATCCATTGGAATTCCGCCGGATCAACTCCTTGAAACCGGGGCAGACCAAGGCCACCGGCATGGTCGCCCTGGAATGGCCCTTTCCGGAGATCTGCGAGGCGATCAAGCCTTTTTATGAAAAGGCTAAAAAAGATGCGGCGGCTTTTAATCAAAAGGGCGGACCCATCAAACGTGGTGTGGGTATTGCCGCTGAATCCTTCGGCATCGGCGGGGCCGCAGACAGGGCCAAATTGGCAGTAGAGATCGACCCGGATGACGGGATCACCATCTATGCCGCGGTAGCCGACCCGGGGGAAGGCAACGATTCCATGCTGACCCAGATTGCCGCCCATCAGATGGACCTGCCTTTGGAAAAGATCCGTTTACATACCAGGGATACCCAAGGGACAACCGGCATGGGCCCATCGGCCGGGAGCCGTATGACCTGGATGGCCGGAGGTTCCCTGATCCAGGCCCTGGAACAGATGAAAGAAGCCATGAAAGAAGCCGGAGCAAAGACCTACGCCGGGCTGATCAAGGCCGGGAACCCCCCCCGGTTTGAAGGCACCAGGAAAATCGAGGGAGGATATCTGCTTGATCCGAAGACCGGCCAAGGCGCTTCCTTCGTTTCCGAATGCCACAATATTCAAATGGCCGAGGTGGAAGTGAATACAGAAACCGGGGCGGTGCGGGTCATCAAGATGACGGCCATGGTCGATGCGGGAGCGGTGATCCATCCGCAAAATCTGGAAGGTCAGATTGAAGGAGGCATGGACCAGGGTGTCGGCTATGCACTTAGAGAGGAGTATGTCCTCGGCCGGACCAAGGACTATGTGACCTTCAAGTTCCCGACCATTGGGACGTCATTCGACATGGAAATTCTTACCCGGGAAACCCCCCGCCGAGATGGTCCGCTGGGTGCCACAGGTATCGGAGAGATGACCATGGTTTCCACCGCCCCGTCAGTAACCAATGCCATCAAAGACGCTTGTGGCGTCAGAATCTGCGATCTACCGGCAACACCGGAGAAGGTGAAAGCGGCGCTGGCGGCCAAAGGCAAAAAATAGTCGAGAACCAGGTATCGGCGAGTCGAGACGTATTATATTACGACGGCTCGCCGATTTTTATTTGACCTTTTGGTAATTCATTTCCTATGATACCGCCTATGGCGAATTCTTCTTTTAACGGTAACGGCGACATTTCTTGGGAATCGATCAGAGAAGATTTCCCAGCCCTGAATATAAAACGAAACGGCAAGCTTCCCATCTATTTCGATAACGCTTGCACCACGCTGGTTCCCAAGCCGGTCATCCGGGCGATGACGGATTATTATGAAAAATATCCGGCCTGCGGAGGCCACAGGAGCCGGCATTGGTTTGCCGATGAAGTCGCCGCGCGGATTGACGGCGATCCTGAAAGGGGAATAGAAGGCTCGCGCCGGATTATCGCCGACTTCATCAATGCCCGCTCCGAAAAGGAAATCATCTTCACCGCCAATGCCAGCCAGGCCATTAACATGATCGCCCTCGGTTTTCCCTTCCGTCCCGGCGACGTTGTTTTGCTCACCGATCGGGAACATAACTCGAATCTCATCCCTTGGCTCCGATTGCAGGAAAAAGGGCTGATCAAGGTCGATTATTGCGAGCCGGGGGAAGACGACACCTTCGATCTTGCCAGCTTCAGGCGAAAATTGGAAAACAGCCCCGTGCGCTTGGTCAGTATGGGCTACACTTCGAATATCACCGGCTATACCATACCGGCCAAAGCAATCATCAATGTCGCCCATCGTTATGGTGCAAAAGTCCTGCTGGACGCCGCCCAGACAGCACCGCACAAGGCTATGGATGTTCAAGACCTGGATGTAGATTTCCTGGCTTTTTCCATCCACAAGATGTGCGGCCCCCGCGGTGTGGGTATTCTGTACGGCAAAAAAGAACTTTTAGGGTGGAAAGCGCCGGGAGGAAGGAGTTGCCAAGACGCCATTGAACCGGTACTCCTGGGTGGCGGTGTTGTACATGACACGACTTATCAAGGATACCTTCTTTTAGATCCGCCGGAGCGTTTTGAGGTCGGGGTGCAGAATTATCCGGGCCAGATTGCCGCCGCCACCGCCGTGCAATATTTACGGCAAGTCGGCCTGGACAAAATTGATGCCTGGGAACGGCGGTTGAATGGTTTTCTCACCGATGAACTCCTCGGACGTTATGGAGAAACAGGCTGGTTCAAAATTATCGGCCCCCACGACGCCGGAAAAAGGGGAGGCATTCTAACCTTCGAGATCAAAAGACCAAATGCCGTAGGGATTACGGAAGAACTGAATGCCAAGAATAATATCATGATCAGAGACGGCCTTTTCTGTGTCCATTCCTATTTTAATAAGGTATTCGGGCAGGGCTGGACCAAACCCCGGCTGCCCGAGGAACACAGAATGGTTTATCGTCTGTCCCTCTATTTCTATAACACTATGGAAGAATGCCGGATATTTTTGGAGACGTTACAGGAAATATTCGAGGAGCGAAGCTACCTTTTAAAAATTTCCAATATAAATTTTTATTAATTTCACAAATAGTCGTCACCCCCACTTCGAGGCGATGTTATCATTCGTCACCGGCCAAGCCCGCTTCGGGCGAGAGCCGGATGCAGGGGCTTTTTCATTTTATTATCAATTTCTGGATTCCGGATCCGTCCCCATAGGTGTACTCGTCCGGAATGACGTTTTTGGTAATCAAGAATAATCTTTTTCACCGGAATGACAAAAAAGAACTTTCGGAGCGTAATGGACCAGGCCGTTATCCAATATTATCGTCGATTACTTAAGACAGGATTTGAACATGCCGGTTCTCTGGAAAATCCTTCCATATTTCTGGATACCGTCAGTGAAAATATTCCTATTTGCGGAAATATCGGGGATTATTTGCATCTATACATCAATATCCTCAACGGCAAAATTGAGGCCATAAAATATTTATGCACCTGTGACCCCACCACCAACGTCGCCGTTGAGATTCTTTGTGCTTTAATTCAAGGTAAAACAATTGAGGAAATAAAAACCATAACAGAAGATTCATTTTTTAAAATATTAGAAAGCCGAAGCGAAGAAGTAAGCAAAAAAGCCAAGGGGCTATGGAACTCCTGAGCAGAGGACTCGATCGATTAGGGGAGAACCCGGCATACAGACATAGACATCTTAATTTTGCCGAAGCCGGCTCCTTATAAATCTGTGAGTAATCCATTAACAGGTTGCTGAGAAAGGCCGAATCTAGACGCGTTGCGGTCATTCCTCGGGATTTCTTCGTCAAAGGGAACGTCAGTCCCACCCCTTCGGCGAGATTTTCGCGGTTTCTTCGCATGCGTTTTAGATTTGAACCTTTTTGACCAACCTGTAAAAATGAGTTTTCCCGCATACTTTTAAATGGCCTACCCCTCCCTGCTCGGCAACTAAATTTTATCTTGACATATATGTCAAAAATAACATATATGATAAGGTAGCTTTTGACTGACTTTATATTTCCCTTTATCCTTAAAGTTCAGCCAGGACATCGCCAGTGATTACATTAATTTTCCAGTATGCCTTCACTATCGCTCTGGGCTTTTATCTGCTGGGTTTGGTTTCCTATCTTTTTAATCGTCCCAAAACCAGCTTGGCTGCTTTACTGATAGGATTCATATTTCATACCCTTTTTCAATTAAGCAGAGGCCTGTTCCTGGGAATCTGGCTTCCAAATCCCATTTTTGATGAACTTTATTTCTTGCCCTGGTCGATGGCCTTCATTAGTTTGGGGATACAATGGTTTTCCAAAGATGAAAAAAATAAAACGGTAATCCATTCAATAATTATCCCGATCTGCCTCTTTTCCCTTATGGCCCTGATCTTCCCTAAGGGAATTATTCCCCCGGACCCGAAGCATGGAACCCTCTTTGTCCCCTTATATTTCTGTGTTGATACCCTTGCGCATGCCTGTTTTATCCTGGGTGCCTGGTTCGCTATCTTTCACCTCAAGGGAAAAGATGAAGCAAGGATTTTTAATTCCTTTATTATCTGGGGATTTATTTTTTACAGTATTTCCCAGGTAGTCGGGGCCTATTGGGCCTATTTGGGCTGGGCCACCCCCATCCATTGGAGCACTAAGCACCTGCAATCCGCCTCTATCTGGTGTTATTATGCGGCCATTTTACATTTGAGATATTTTCCAACCTGGAACAGTAGGCACGAAGCCTGGTTCTCTTTGGCCGGTTTTTTCCTGGTCTTTATTTTTGCCTATAGTTATCAGTTCAGTATGATGTTTCCCAGGATTGGAGGTTAGTACCCTGATGTTTAAAAAATTATGGGATTTCTGCGGTGAGGTAAAAGTCAATTTCTGGCTCCTCTTCTCCATTTCTATGAATCTGGCCGTCGGCGCTTACTTCATCCAATATAATCCCAAGCTTTTTATGCCTTTAAATCATTCTCTGATCCAGGATTGGTTTATAAAATACGGACAATATCAACCGGGGAGAATCTGGTGGTTCGGGACATTATTGGCCCTTTTATTTTTTCTGGGAGCCAACACGATCGTCTGCGCCATAAAACGAATAACCCAACTGTGGCCCAAAAAGAATCAATTGGGGTTACGGATTTTTTCCATAAAAATTACCCCATCTTTTATTCATCTTTGCTTCCTGGTCATGCTTTCCGGACATTTTTTAAGCCTGATCATCGGCTTTCAACAAAACATTCCTCTTAAATTTAATCAAAAAATATCTCTGCCCCAGGGAAGAAATGTGGAAGCGATCAGTCAGAAGTTCGAGCGTTACATGGCTCCTGCAGCATTGAATGGGGTAATCAAACAATGCACGGTTGTGTTAAAAATACAGGGCCCTGAAAAAACAGAAATAAGGGAACTCAGCATTCTCAATCCCATACATTGGCAAGGGCTGAGTTTCCATCTGGATGCCTTCATAAGACCGGATTCACAAAAAACTTTTGCACCCCCCGAACTACACCTGATTATAAAAAAGGATCCCGGTCTGCCGTTGATCCTGCCGGGTTTTGCGGTGTTATGCTTATTGATGTTCTGGTATTTCCCACAAAGAAAAAAGACTTAAGGAGGCAACAGCCTAATGAGAAGAAATATTTTAATACTATCTTGTTGTTTTATTTTGATCCTTATTTTCCAGATGCAGGGATGGGCCGCTGCATCGGTGAGTCTTAGTATTTCCGGGGCGGTTAAACAGCCAATCCGCCTTTCCCTTGATGACCTGTCTAAAGTTCAATCGATCAACGTCCGTCTCAATGAGGTAGACCGGAATAAAAACTTCCTCGGCGTGTTCAATTACCAGGGAGTTCCATTGCGCACAATACTTGAACTGGCTTATGTGCAAAAAGAAGAAACCCATTTTTTTAAACCGCTGGATATGGCCATTGTCGTCCGGAACAAGGCCGGGAAACAGGCCACCCTTTCCTGGGGAGAGGTCTTTTACAAGAATCCTGCCGAGATCATCATCGCTTTTTCCGCCTCTCCGATTATGCCAGGCCGGAATTGTGCCTTCTGTCATAAATCCGAGGTTTCCGACAAGTGGTCTAGTCCGCTTAAAAGGCCGATCGGTTTCCCCAAACTGGTTGTGGCCAACGACTTTTACACGGACCGTTCTCTGGAAGAGGTGACCGATATTGAGGTTGTCGATTTAAATCCCAAACTAGAACTTCAAAAAAAAGACAAGTTGCACTCCCCCTCTTTTACCGTTTCCGGATCGGTCAAGACTCCTCTGGCATTCGCCGATTTATCGGCCTTTCCTCATACGGAGGTTATGGTTAAAGAGGTTGGAGATGGGAAGGGATACCACGGCTTAAAGCAAGCCGGCGGCGTTCCGTTGATCAAACTTTTGGAAAAGGCCGGGGCGGAAATGGACATCAATTCGGTTTTCTTGGTCTCTTCCCCGGACGGCTATCGTTCCCTCTTGTCTTTCGGGGAATTGTTTTTGGCCCCATTAGGCCATCGGATCTTGATTGCCGACCGGACCGACAACCAACCCATAGAAAAAGATGGAAAATTTAAATTGGTCCTCCCGGACGATCTTTCGGCTGATCGGGATGTCAAGGCCGTGGCCAAGGTCGAGGTGATCAACTTAAAAAAATCGCCCAAGGTTTACATCATCAGTGTGGGCTGTGCCGACACCAGCCTGTTGACCCTGGAGGCCCTCAGTTACTTAAGCAAAGCCGATGCCGTGGCCTGCTCCGAGGATATTGCCAAACGTTACGCCTTTTATTTCGGCCACCGGCCGGTGCTCTTTGATCCTTTTAAGGTGCTGATGCCCAAGCCCATCTACGGCAAGGAACACGAAAAAATATCCCATGAAGAACGGGAAAAATTAATCGAAGGAAAGGTCGGCGAAGCCGTCAAGATGATCCGTGAGGAACTGAGTAAAGGTAAAACCGTAGCCCTCCTGGAGTACGGCGATCCGTCCATTTACGGAAGTCTTAGGGGAATAAATGCCAGGTTTGCCGATCATGAAAAAACATTCATCCCCGGCATCAGCGCCTTTAATGCCGCCAATGCCATGATCGGCAAAGAGATGGCCTGCAAAGGCTCAATCATATTGTCCTCACCCTGGTCCTTAAGAGACAACCCCGCCATGCTTAGGGCCGTGGCTGAAAAAGGAGATACCCTGGCTATCTTTATGGGACTGAAGGAGATCAACGATCTTATCCCCCTTTTGAAAAAATATTACCCGGGCTCCACCCCAGTAACCTTTGCCATCCGGGTCGGCTATTCCAACAGCAAACGCTTGATCAAAGCCACTTTGGACAAGGCCGCCGAAGCAGTTGAAAAAGAAAACGAAGAAAAGGAAGCCTGGCTGGGGATGATCTACGTGGGGTCCTGTCTGGAATAAAGGAAACGGGCCAATGGAACTCAAACGCGAATTGACCCTTTCGGATGCTACCTTACTGGTCGTTGGTAATGTGGTCGGTGCAGGAATATTCACCACCAGCGGCTTTTTGGCCGGTGAACTTCCCCGCCCCTGGCTTTTTATCGGAATATGGATCTTGGGTGGCTTGATAACCTTCTTTGGAGCCCTGACCTATGCCGAACTGGCCGGAATGTTTCCGAAGGCCGGAGGAGACTACCAGTTCTTAAAGGCCAGCTATGGCCTCTGGGCCGGCTTTCTTCTGGGATGGGTTAATTTTTGGATCATTATCCCCGGCTCAATAGCCGCCCTGTCTCTGGCTTTGGTAAGCTACATGAAACCCCTTTTGGCTTTGAATGATCCCTTATTGGAAAAGGGCTTGGCCTTGGGAATAATCTTTTTTTTCTCATGGATCAATTACCGGGGCATCCGCTGGGGCGGAACGACTCAGGACTTTTTTACCTTAGGTTCTATAGTTCTTCTGGTGGCCTTTATTGCCGGAGGCCTTATTTTTGGAAAAGGCAGTTGGGACCACTTCTCAATCACTTCCTCACAACCCCCTCCTTTTTCAAAAATCTTCGGCTCTGCTATGATCGCCATCATTTTCACCTACAGCGGATGGTTCGCCTCGGCTTACGTGGGCAGTGAAATCAAAAAGCCCGAGCGAAATATCCCTCTTTCGTTGCTATTGGGTACTGCCATCGTTGGAATCCTTTATACCTCGATCAATGTCACCTATCTCTATGCCTTGCCTCTCACCGAGCTCAAAGGGGTGATTAACGTGGGACAAATTACCGCTACGGCTCTCTTTAACTCCACGATCTCCATGTTGATTTCTCTGGCTATCATGCTGGCTATTTGTTCCAGTATCAACGCCACCATAATGGCCGGAGCAAGGATCTTTTACGCTATGTCCGAGGATAAAATCTTTTGGTCGTTTTTAAAGAGACTCCACCCTCGGTTTCATTCACCTTATCTGGCCATTTTAAGTCAAACCGTTTTGGCCGTTCTTTTGGTCTGCCTGGGAACTTTCAGCCAGCTTTTGAGCTATGTTGTTTTTGTCATGCTGATCATCTCCACGGCCACCGGCGCCTCTCACCTGATCTTACGATGGCAAAAGCCGGGACTTCTTAGGCCTTACCTCACCTGGGGTTATCCGCTGGTTCCTGTTTTATTTACCCTTGCTTATCTCTGGATCAGCAAACAAATTTTTATGGAAAAGCCTTCGACCTCCCTTATGGGGCTTCTCTTAGCTGTCTCAGGAATACCATTTTATTTCTTTTGGGCTAACTCCAAAAATCAATAACAATAAAAGGAGAAAAAGAATGAAAAAAAGGAAAAATTTAATTGTTTTGTCGCTGGGGCTGTTTGTTTTGTTTGTTTTTAGCATTGGCTGGGCTGCGGATACGGCCACCACGCCGCCCAATGAATTCGAGGTCTATAACCTGGGCGAGATCGTGGTCTCTGCGGAAAAAGCCAAGGTCAAGGAAGTGACCATCATTGAAGAAATTACCGCCGAGGATATCAAGGCCACCAACAGCAAAACCGTGGCCGAGGCCTTAGCCAACGCCCCCGGGTTCCGAGTGACCACCGGGGCAAAGAACCAGCCCGATATTTATATGAACGGCTTTGCTCAAAACGAGATTCTGGTTTTAATCGATGGAGTACCCTTTTATGAAACCTTTTATCATATATTGGACTTGAACCAGATCCCCACTGAGAATATTGCCAAAATAGAAATCACCAAAGGAGCGGCCTCCGTCATCTATGGGGCCAATGCCTTGGGCGGGGTCATCAATATTATCACCAAGAAACCTTCGGAAAAACCCTATACCAGCGCCTCTATGGAGTTCGGCCCGGACAATACTCAGCGTTATTCCGTCACTAATGGAATGAAGGTCGGTATCTTCAATTACTGGTTGAATTACACTTATGGGAAATCGGACGGCTACCAGCTATCCGGTAATTTTCAACCTACACCCACCACGATTATGTTCAGGCCGGGCCCAACCACAACATCAGTCTTACAGGGCACAGGCACAAGGGTCAATTCGAATTATGAGAACAATGATCTTTGGGCCAAGTTCGGGATAGAACCTCAATTAGGTTCTGAATATTATCTGAATTTTCACTATCTGGACATGTCTAAAGGCTGGTCTCCTTCAACGAATTCCATGATGGTCTTTGACAGCAGACCGTATTTTTCTCAATTTGCCCGTATCCCCGACTACACGGATTGGGGGATTGATCTGGATGCCAAGCAAAAAGTTTCTGATACAGTGACCTTAAAGGCCAAGCTTTTTTATCACAACCACGTCGATGATCTGGACTCCTATTTGAACCAGACCTACACAGGCCCATTCGCAGACAGCACCTATAAGGATTACGTGCTGGGAGGTTCTCTCTTTGCCGATTATCAACCGGTCAATTGGGATATCCTACGATTTTCTCTTCATTTCAAAACGGATAATCACCAGGATCGAGCCGACACCTACCTGCCTTTTGAGACATCCGACTCCTACACCGGTTCTTTGGGAGCGGAAAATGAATTCAACCTGGTTAAAAATTTCTCAGTGGTGGCCGGTATCAGTTACGACTGGTTTGATGTGACCAAAACCGAGAAAATCAACACGGACAACAACGGGAATTTCCTAAATATGGGCCAAAACCCTACCATGAATGCCAGTGCGTTTAATCCTATGTTGGGTCTGACTTATACCTTTTCCGACGCCACTAAACTTTTTGGTTCTGTGGCTCACAAGAGTCGTTTCCCCACTTTGTTCGAACTCTACAACACCAAAAGCGGAAACCCGAATCTGTCAGCGGAAGATAGTTGGAATTACACCCTGGGAGTATCCCGCCCCTTCTCTACTTTTGCTAAGGCCGGACTATCCTTGTTCTATTATGATGTTACCGACATGATTGTCAATTACGGACCACCCCCGATTACTTCCTATGTAAATTATCAAAGTGTCTCACTGGCCGGCTTTGAGGTGAATGCCGAGGCCTACCCGCTCGATGGTCTGACCCTTCGGGCCGACTTCACTTATGAAAATGCTCAAAACCAGAGTGCCGGAAGGGTATCCGACGATGTGACCTATGTCCCCCCGTATAAAGTGGACTTAGGGGTCCAATACGTGGTTCCTCAGGTTAAAACTAAGCTTGATTTCAACATGGTTTACGTCGGAGAAACTTACTCCCAACTGCCGACCCCAGCCAGCCCGAATCTGGCCACGCTCAAGGCGGGCGATTATACGGTATTTAATGCCAAGATTACCCAGCCTTTCCTGAAACATTATGAGGTTTATGTGGCCGTCACTAATATTTTTGACGCAAACTACACACCGGAAGTTGGCTATCCTGCCGCGGGACGAAGCTTTTGGGTAGGGGTTTCAGCAAAATTTTAGAAAAACAAGAAGGGCCAATCCCGCCGTCGACGGGACAGGATTCGAGGTTCAATGGTTTAACTTTCCAAAAATATCCATTGAACCCTCGACCTCTTTCATGTTAAGTATTATCTGCTCAACCGGACAGAATACTCAATCTTTAAATTGACACTATTTTTAAACATACGTTATTACCAAAGGTCTAAGAAAGTTAAAAATGGAATGGCTTAAAGTTGTTGTCGATTATGGGATCATAGGATTTTTGATCCTCTTAAGTATGATGGCCGTAGGGATTGCCATCGAAAGGTTTCATGTCTATAAACATATAAAACTGGAGGCCTTCCCGGACCAAAAGAGCCTGGAGTTGGAACTCACCAAAAAAATCCATCTCATCGCCACCATAGGCAGCAATGCCCCCTATATCGGTCTGTTGGGAACGGTCCTGGGTATCATGCTGACTTTTTATATGATCGGACAAGAGGGTTTTATGGACACGGGCAAGATCATGGTCGGTCTGGCCCTGGCCTTGAAGGCCACGGCCATCGGCCTTTTGGTGGCCATTCCCTCCGTCTCTTTATACAATTTTCTGCTTAGAAAAGTTAAAGTCCTGCTTATGAACTGGGAGATCGAACGTGGAAGAAAAGGAGTTTGATTATATCAATGTCATTCCCCTAGTGGATGTCATGCTGGTCCTCCTGACCATTGTGCTCACCACCTCTTCCTTTATCGCCAGCGGTATGATTCCCATGGATCTGCCCAAAGCCCATCGAAGCGCAGGGGAAATCCTGAAAACCCAGACCATTGAAATCGACCGGGCCGGAAAGATCTATTTGAATTCCAAACCCGTATCTTTGGAAGAATTGAAAACCGACCTGAGTTCCCTGAACAAGAAAGTCCCTGTTTTGATTAGGGCCGACCGCAGCATCATCCTGCAGAACTTCGTCAGTGTCCTGGATGTCCTCAAGGGCTTGGATTTTTCCCGCATCAGTCTCCAGACCGAGGAAGGACCGTGAATTACCAGACCAGGGCCTTCCAAATATCCTTTCTGCTTCACAGCCTGATTCTTGTCGTTGTCATCATTCTAAGCATCTTCATCGGTCAATCTAAAAAGTTGACGGTATTGGATTTCAATTTGCGTAAACCGGAATTCCATGCCAAAAAGGTCGAGCCGCAGGCTCCAACGCCTGGTATAAAAACAAAACCGATTAAGCCCAAGGCCCGTCAGGCCTTAAAGGAAAAAGGACCTCCCAGATTGCCGGAAGAAAGGCCCAATCTATCACCCTCCCCGGAAATTCCAGCAGTGGTGAAACTCCCGGAAGCCCAAGACCCAGGAGGCAGTTCTCTTGGCCTTGGAATGGTGACCGGTTCAAAGTCTATCAAAGAGGGATCCCCTGGAACCCCCGGAGGGTCAAAAGAGGGGTCGGGAACAGGCTCAGGCCTGGGAAATTCGGATGGTGGGAACGAATCGGCTAAGGCAAAATATTTAAAAAGTCACTTTGCCTATATTCGAGATAAAATTCTCAGGAACATCAACTACCCTGACATGGCACGGCGCATGGGCTGGCAAGGGAAAGTCCTTCTTTCCTTTATCATTACGGCAGACGGATCCGTCAGAGAATTCAAGATCATTCAAAGTTCAGGTTTTACCATACTGGATAAGAGTGCCATAGAGACCGTTAAGGACACCGCCCCCTTCCCAAAGCCGCCTGGTGAGGCTCGGCTGGTTATTCCCATCATTTATCGCTTGGAGTCATAGTCACTCTCTTACCAATTCTTTCTAACCCTTCGAATAATGACCCAGAATAAAAAGGAGAAGAAAAATGCCGAAAAAAATGAAAGGTCGGATCATCCTTGGGGACCCTAATTTTCCTTTTTCTCTTATCTGGTGGCGTATTGGCGGCTTCAGGCAAATTTTTAATCGTTGGAATGGGCACCACCCCGGACCTTCTAACCATCCGTGGCGCGGAATGTGTTAAGCAGGCCGATATCATTCTCCTCGAAGAACCAAGGGATCAGGACGCCTGGAAAAAACTGATCGGCACCAAGGAAGTTTGGTTCCTTGGCCCCGGTATCAGGGTTTATTATGGAACGGATCCCAAATAAATTAAAAATCCGGCTGAAAAGGAAAGGGCCATTCAAAATGCCAAACTCCGCCAGGAGATAATAGAAAAAATAAAGTCAGCAGTGGAAAAAGGTAAAAATGTGGCCTCCCTGCAGTGGGGGGATCCTATGATTTTCGGCAACACCTTTTATCTAGAGATGTTGCCCAAAGATTTCCCTTCAGAAATTATTCCCGGAGTCGGGGCCTTCCAGGCGGCCAGTGCGGCGGTCAAGATGAGTCCACCTTACGGCTGGAACACCAGTTCAGTCATTTTGACCATGTCGGATTGGCCCGGTCGCGCCGATACCAACGAGAAGTTGATGGCCACCCGAACCTCGATGATATTTTACACCATGCATCTGAATTATCCCAAACTCTTCGCACAACTGAAACGTCATTATCCAAAAGACACCCCTGTTGCTGTGGTAAACCATGCCGGTGATCGGGAACAACAAAAAGTCATCACCAGCACCGTGAGCCGTTTTTTAGAAGAGATCAGCTATAAGGAACTGCCCAAGGAAGCGCACCTGCTCATGGTCGGGAAATTTCTAAAAGTTGGACAGGCCCGTAAAGAAGGCCTTGCCAACAGCAAAGATTTCATCAAAGAGCAATACGGTGAAGCAGGTGAAGAAAAATAATAACCTGTCATTAATAAAACGGACTTACCGGCTGTAGTTTATGAAACCTGAATAAATGTTTAGGGAATAGGGATTAATCGACTCTTATTGATCACTGAACGTATTGAATCCGTGATAAAAAAATTTGTATTGACAATCGTATCAAAATTGACATAGTTTCCAAAAAAATATATAAGAATCCCGGACGTATGTTACGGAGAATTCAGATGATTTATACAACTCCCTCCTTCATAAGAGGAAAACCCATGTCAAGATTCGTTGCACTTGCGGCATACACAATGGCAATCGCTATTACCGTCCTATTCGTCGCTGCCTGTTCCAAGACAGGTAGTGAGAAAACAGCGGTGACCGTGGCCGTGGCAAAAGCCGCCGTGGAAGACCTGTCGCGGGACCTGAGCCTGACCGCCGAGTTGAGGCCGTTTCAGGAGATTGAGGTAATGGCCAAAGTAGCGGGGTACGTCAAGGCCATCTATGTGGATATCGGGGACCGGGTGAAAAAGGGCCAGTTGCTGGCCGTGCTGGAAGTCCCGGAGATGGCGGATGACCTAACGGTGGGTAAGGACGAATTGCGCCGGGCGCAAGCGGCGCATGACATCGCAGATCTCTCCTTCAAAAGGCTTTCCCAGGTTGCGGCCCAGAGACCAGGATTGGTGGCCCAGCAGGAGATCGACGATGCCAGGAGCAGGGACTTGGTGGCGGAGGCCCAGGTTGCAGCGGCGAGAGCCGCACTGGGGAGGATCAAAACGATGCTCGATTACTCGCGGGTGACCGCCCCCTTCGACGGCGTGGTGACCAAACGTTATGCGGACATCGGCTCGATGATTCAGGCCGGCACCGCCTCCCAGACCCAGGCCATGCCCCTGGTGCGCCTCTCCGAAAACAGCATGCTCAGGCTCATTGTCCCAGTTCCCGAGTCGGCCGTTCCCACCGTCCATATCGGCCAGCAGGTCGATGGTGCGCGTCCCGACCCTCAACCGTGCGTTTTCCGGCAAGGTTGCCCGTTTCACCAGCAAACTTTCCAACTAGCACGCGCACCATGGACACCGAGATCGATGTGCCGAATCCGAAGATGGTCTTGGTTCCGGGAATGTACGCGGAAGTGAGTTTAAACCTCAACCGGCGCGACAAGGTGTCTAGCTATTCCGGTGACCGCGGTCGATTTGACCGGCGGCGAAGCCTCCCAGCAACCCAAGGAAGGAGCGAACGGCAATAGTGGGCGAGTAATGGTGGTGACAACCGGCAACCGGATCGAGGTCCGGCTTGTCTCCCTCGGGCTGGAGACTGCCAACAAGGTGGAAGTCCTTTCCGGGCTGAAGGAAGGGGACCTCGTCGTGATCGGCGAGCGCTCCGGCCTGCAGGCCGGCCAGGAAGTGCAGCCCAAGGTCACGACCTTGGGCAGAGCACCCTCGGCGAACGGCCACCAGGAGAACTAAACCATGTCTCGTTTTGCAATCCGCAATCCGTATTTCATCATCGTCGTCAGCCTTTTCATTCTCGTGGTGGGGGTCACCAGCCTGAACCGGATGCCGGTCGACATGTTCCCTTCTATGAACATTCCGGTGGTGGTCGTGGCCACGTTTTACTCAGGGATGCCCCCCGAGCAGATCGAAACCGACATCACCAGCCGCTTCGAGCGCTTCTTTACCTTGGGAAGCGGTATTGATCACATCGAATCCCGATCCCTGCCGGGGGTGAGCGTGATCAAGGTCTACTTCCAGCCGGGAACCAATCCAGATTCGGCGGTCACCACCATCTCCAACCTGGCCATGGCGCAGTTGCGCCGGCTCCCGCCGGGGACACTGCCGCCGGTGGTACTCAAGTTTGATGCTTCGAGCCTGCCGGTCTGTCTGGTGACCCTGAAGGGAGAGGGGCTGGATGAGACCAAACTGCGCGACCTTGCACAGTTCCAGGTGCGCAACCAGATCGCCGGCGTTCCGGGCGCCAGCGTCCCCCAACCTTTCGGCGGGCGCTACCGCCAGATCATGGTCTATACCGATCCCCACAAGCTAGAAGCACACCAGATGAGTATCATGGACGTGGTGCGGGCAATCAACGAATCAAACCTGATCCTTCCCTCCGGCGACGTGCAGATCGGCCCCCTCGACTACAACATATACACCAACAGCCAGCTGGACACAGTCGAACAGATCAATGAGCTGCCGATCAAAATGGTTGGCCAATCGCCGGTCCGCGTGGCGGATATTGGCACTGCCAAGGACGCTCAGCAGATCCAGACCAACATCGTCCGGGTTGACGGCCAGCGGTCGGTCTACCTCCCGGTCCTGAAGCAGGGGGGGGACACCAACACCATCGCGGTAGTGGACGGGATCAAGCATGCGGTGAAGCGCCTGCTCGATGTGCCGAAGGAGTTGATCAGCCGGGTGGTGTTCGACCAGTCGGTGTTCGTGAAGACTGCGATCGAGACGCTTTTGCATGAGGGTGCGATCGGCCTCTTCCTCACCTCGGTGATGATCCTGGTATTCCTCGGCAGCATGCGGGCCACGGTGGCAGTCTTTTTCTCGATCCCCCTCTCGGCCCTAGCGACCTTCATCGCCCTCTCGCTAGGGGGGAGTTCCATCAACAGCATGGTGCTGGGAGGGCTGGCGCTCGCCTTTTCCCGGCTGATCGACAACTCGGTCGTCGTTCTGGAGAACATTTACCGCCACCTTGAACTCGGGGAGTCCCCCGAGGTAGCCGCCGAAAAGGGAGGAAGGGAAGTGGCGCTTCCGGTGCTGGCCGCTACCCTTACCACTGTGGTAGTGTTCTTCCCGGTCACTTTCCTCTATGGGGTAAGCAAGTTTCTCTTCTCGGCCTTGGCTCTGACCGTCGTCTTTCTCTTTTTGCCTCATACATTGTTGCCATGACCGTCGTGCCCCTCTTTTGTGCCCGCTTCATCAAGGCCCCCGCCCACCACGGCACGCCGGCTTCCGAGACGCCCGTCGCGGTGGACCACCCGAAAGGGTGGAGCACCTTCAACGAACGCTTCAACGTCTGGTTTAACGACCGCTTCGAATCTTTTCTCAAGCTCTATGACCGTGCTGTCGGCGTGACGCTGCGGCGACCGGTCGCGACGCTGGCCTGGTTCGGCGTGATCTTTGCGCTCAGCATGGCCCTCTTCCCGCTCTTGGGGGTATCTTTCTTCCCGAGAACCGACGCCGGCCAGTTCGTCGTCAACCTCAAAGCCCCGTCCGGCACGCGCCTCTCCGTGACGGAGGATGAGGTCGCCAAGGTGGAGAACCTGGTTCGCCAAGTTGTCCTCCCTGAAGACCTAGGAATGGTGGTCTCCAACATCGGTTCGACCCCCGACTTTTCTGCCATCTATACCCCAAACTCCGCCATGCACACAGCGTTCGTCCAGGTGAGCCTGAAGGGAGAACACAAGGTAGGTAGCTACGAGTACATGGACCGGGTGAAACGGCGGATTGCCGCAGAGCTTCCGGAGCTGACCGCCTACTTCCAGTCCGGCGGCCTGGTGGACGCCGTACTGAACATGGGGATGCCGGCCCCGATCGATGTGCAGGTGGCGGGCTCCAACATGCAGGCCGCCTTTGACATGGCCCAGAAGCTCGCCGCCCAAATCCGCACGATAAGTGGAGTGGCAGACACATACATACCTCAGGATTTGAACTATCCGGCGATCAGGATGGATATCGACCGGACCCGTTCCAGCGAGCTCGGCCTGAACCAGCAGGAGGTGGTCGACAACGTCATTACCGCGCTCACCTCTAACGGTATGATCGCGCCGAGCTATCTGGATCGATCCTAAGACCGGCAACGACTATATGCTGACGGTCCAGTATCCGGAAAACCAGATCACCTCCTTGTCGGACCTGTCGGCAATCCCGCTTAAGGCTGTCGGCAGCGCCAATCCGACCCGACTGAACATGATCAGCAGCCTGCACCGCATCAACTCCCCCACGGAGGTTGACCATTACCAGCTGCGCCGTACTATTGACATTTATGTCCGGCCGGAGCACGAAGACCTGGGCAAGATCGCCAACACCATCGACGGCATCATCGCCAGGACCAAAGTGCCCGAAGGATTGACCGTCACCCTGCGTGGAAGTGTGCAGGGGATGAGGTCCTCGTTCAGCAGCTTCGCTGCCGGTCTCTGCCTTGCGGTAGTCCTCCTCTACCTGATCCTGGTGGCCCAGTTCCGGTCTTTCATCGACCCATTCATCATCCTGGTCGCCGTACCACCGGGGTTGATGGGGGTGATCGTCACCCTTCTGCTGACCGGGACGACGCTCAACGTTATGTCGCTTATGGGGGTCGTCATGCTGGTGGGGATTGCGGTATCGAACAGCATCCTGATCGTCGAATTCACCCGCCATCAGCGGGAGGAGGGGGTCGGCGTTAAGGAGGCGGTGACAGTTGCCTGCCGCGTCAGGCTCCGTCCGGTGCTGATGACCTCCCTGGCGACCATCATCGGACTTCTCCCTATGGCGCTCAAGGTGGGGGCAGGGAGCGAGTCGTACGCCCCGCTGGCGCGGGCGATTCTGGGGGGATTGGGCGTATCGGTCGTGCTTACGGTATTCCTGGTACCCGCCACGTATCTGCTGGTGTACAGCAAAGATCGAAAGTGATTGGGAATCGGATCGCTGTTGCAAAAATGGAGGAGTGTATGATCAAACGTTTAATTATTACCATAGGGGCCTTGCTCCTCGTTCTTGTGAGTACCCCCATCTCATGCCCAGGAGAAACTGCACCTGACGCTGGCGGAGGCGGAAAAGCTGGCAGTGAAGAACAATCCTCAACTGGCTGCGGCAACACTTGTCGCTGCCGCCTCTTCCCAAGTCCCGGCACAATACCGGTCGGCCTATTTTCCCACGCTCTTAGCCAGCGCCACCGGAGTGGACGCCGAAAACGGCACCCGTATGGCAGTGGGGGGATTGACCAATCCGATCGTCTACGATCACGTCGCCGGCGGCATTACCGTCAACCAGATGGTCACCGACTTCGGCCGGACCGGGAACCTGGTCGACATGGCAAAGCTTCGCGCGGATGCCCAAAACCAGACGGCCGAACAGACCCGTGCCGATATACTCCTGACGACCGGTCAGGCCTATTTCGGGGTGCTCCGGGCGCAGGCCGTTTTACAGATTGCCCGACAAACCGTCGAGACACGGCAGCTGGTGGCCGACCAGGTTACCGCACTGGCCAATAGCAAGCTGAAATCGATGCTCGACGTCAGCTTCGCCAACGTCAATCTCGGCGATGCCAAGCTGCTCCTAGTTCAGTCGGAAAACTCCCTGAAAGCTGTCCAGTCCCAGCTTGCCGCCGTGCTGGGACTGCCGGGTGGCACCTCGTTCGATCTTGCCGAAGAGCCGATGCCGGAGCCGCTCCCCGATCAGCCGGATGAACTGGTGCAGCAGGCGCTCCAGAACCGCCCCGATCTGAAGGGGCTCCACCTGGAGCAGAGTGCGGCCGAAAAATTCGCCAGTGCCGAGCACGCGCTCCACTACCCGAACATCGGGATCATGGGGGCGGCCGGCCTCGTGCCGGCCGGCGCATCAGAGGTGGCGGACCACTACGGCGCCATCGGCGTAAACATCAACATCCCGATTTTCAACGGCGGGCTCTTCAAGGCCCGTGAAACCGAGGCAAAGCTTCAGTCGGAAGCTGCCATGAAACGGGTCAACGATCTGGAGTTCCAGGTCGGTCGTGACGTCCGCATTGCCTACCTGAATGGAAAAACAGCCTATGACCGGTTGGCCCTTACCGAACAGATGCTCAGCCAGGCGCAGTCTTCGCTCGACCTTGCCCAAAGCCGCTACACCCTCGGCCTCAGTTCCATCGTTGAACTGAGCCAGGCCCAGCTGAACCTGACGTCGGCACAGATCGCTGCGGCAAGCGCGAAATACGATTGGCAGGCATATCGCCTCAACGTCGATTTCCAGATCGGCACGCTGAAATAACTTACCCTTATTGTGAGCGTACTTTTTCGGAAAGGGCGCAGCTTCTCCGTTTTTTCCAGTCCATGTGTGCCGAGCATGTTTAGCAGCTTGGGGTGCAAGTCCTCTGCACACCCGATGGAGATGAAGTGCTAACGGAGTGCAAAGGCATTGTCACGAGTCGGGGTTGAAGGTGGCGTGTAACAAAGCCGTGAGCTGACGAACAGAAATCGAATATTGAGCAGACGAGACCTGATAAGCGGGCATGATCTTGCAAAGTCCGTATCCATTAAAGGCCTTATATGAATATTCGGCAGGTGTGCAGTTAAAGAGGTTGAATTTACTTCGGGAGACAAGGGTTGTGTCCCGGAGTCGGGACTGAAGCAGTTGAAAGGTTTCTCGATCGGAGCCCAGGAGTCAACAACTGACCTTGTGGTAGACAACTTTAAAAGTAGAACAAAAAATACAACTATACCTTAATAAGGTAAATGGGGTGTCACCACACGAAGCGGACTTTACGCACACTGATAAAAACTTAACCATTAAAAAATCATGATGTTGGTGGTTTAAATGAATGAACAGATGCCAATTGACAGTAACTCTGTTGGTGTTCACGCCATTCCCTGAATTCATAAACATGTTGTAATGTTAACGTATAATAATTCTCGTTTAGTGCTGTTATCCCATGAATGATAAGCTCATACCGTCAAAATTGCTTTGTGCAAGTTAATTTTGTTGTGAAGTTGTAAGACGATAATGTTGGGGAGTAGGCAGGGATGGCCATGGCACCCAGGCTGATTTTCAACTGCACTGTTCGTTTTCCCGAAGTACCTTGAGCAGCTTTTGGGAAGAAAAATCGGGGGCCTGACAGAGCTCGATGATAGATTGATCTTTTCGTCTAATATGCTCCGCAACCTCGGGGAGTTTCGCCGCGATCCCGATTGGAATGTCAAGCACCCCGTGACAGTCCGCATAGAGAAGGTCCCCCGGACGTACCGTAAGCCCGAATATCTCGACCGGCGTGCCAAAGTCGAGGATGTGCATGAAGGATTGCGATACCATGACAGACTTCGCGAATACCGCGAGCCGCAGCTTTCTGAGACCGGAAACGTCGCGAACTGAAGAATTGGTGATCACCCCGTCACAGCCGAAGGCCTTGAGGATTGCCCCGTGAACCTCCCCGATACAGGCCCCTTCTCCAGCGTCTTCGTGCAGTTTTTCGAACACCGCAATCCTTGGACGCGGCAGACGTTCGATCGCGCTCCACCAGTCGGTGCGTTCGGCAAAGCGCCCCCCAGTCACCGGCGGGTCAGACGATTTAACCCGGAACGTACAGGCGTAGCCAATTATCCGCTCGTCCGGGCCGGTCACAGGGCAGAGCCCGGGGCGGGTAAACCCCTCATTGCTCAGCCGGACACCGAAGCATTCGATGGCGTCTGCGATGGTACAGGTATTAAACCGCCTAATGGCCTCAAGCTGTTCCGGACTCAATACCTGCGTTTGAAAAGCTGCATTATTACGCTCCATCTGGCCTCCTCATATAAACGCTATCAATAGTATTCTTAATTTTCCACTTGGATTTTATGCAGATCAATATAATACCTCTTAGCATTCGTTGTTAAAAATTATTACGATAAAATTTTGCTTATTGCTGGCTGAAATATAAAATTGTTCGTCTTGTATGTCAATTAAATATTAGCCCCCGCATTCATATATTCCTCTTATTTTAAGTTGAACTTTTTCTAATCAGGTCGTTTTGATATTTTTCCGTTCTCCTATCCGGCAAAGCGAGGAAATGCGTCGTTAACACTCCCGATTATGAACTGAATGGCTATGGAGAACAGCATATGGCCCATAATCCTTATGGCAACTGTTGTCCCTGTTTTCCCCAGATATTGAAGACAACTCCCGCCTTGCTCAGTATAAGGTAAGAGAGGAAATAGACGTTGCCGATAAAGAGAATGGAAGTCTAACCCGATTGGGGGCTGAACTGGCCTGGATGGTTGGCCCCGTATCCCTTAAATCCGAATATGACACCCTTCAGTTAAATGGTCTGAATAATGGCAAAACTACGGCAAACTTTGGCGGCAACTCGGGATATGTCTCCTTGGGCTGGTTCCTGACTGGTGAGCAACAACCCTGGAAAGATGGGCTACCTCAGGCAGTCACCCCTACAAACCCGTTTGTCTTTGGCAAAGGAGGAACCGGTGCCATTCAACTCGTAGGACGTTATGAATGGTTGGAGATGGACAAAAGTATCCTGGGAGTTGCGGATCCCACCCATCTATATACCAATGGGACTGCGGGCTGTAGCTTCGGCCTAAATTGGTACCTAAATGACGTAGTTAGGATCCAGCTAACCTATTATACCACCTTTGATAACCCGATCACTGTCAGCGTCGGGACCACGCCGCAAAGGCAAGGTTACGAGCAGGCCATCATGACCCGATTCCAGATGGTCTGGTAAAATTAGAATTGTAAATTTTTCTGTCCCATGACTCAGGTTCTGACCGTCATCCCCTATTTTTGATGATGGGCAACTCGGCG
>CAWDKY010000028.1:0-210195 GCA_963802945.1 uncultured delta proteobacterium | reverse complement strand
GTCTTGGCCGCCTGAATCAGTTTTTCTTCCAAACGGGCGCCCTCTTCTCCCGTCTCTTTGAAATTTGAAGCCACAACCAGGGCATTAGGTATATTAAGACGACCGCATTCTTCAATGAGAGGGATAGTCTGCCGAGCCGGGACGGCCAATACGGCCAAATCAACCTTTTCAGGAAGAGATTTTAGATCCGGGAAGGCGCGCTGTCCCAGAATCAACCGCTCATAGGGATTGATCAGATAAACCGGTCCTGAGAAAGGGGAAACCAGAAGGGTGGCCGATAAATTAAATCCCCATTTGCCGAGTTGGTTGGAAGCTCCGACTATGGCAACTGCTTTAGGAAAAAATAGACCTTGAAGATTGTTGTTGATAGGTTCCAATAAATTTTTTCTTTTGTTAATAGTTTATTTTTCAACTTGGGTTCTAAGAGAACTGCTTTAGCCGGTGATCCGATATCTCCCCAGGCCTTCGATTATTTCATTAACTAGTAATATAGCTGAATTGGAAGAAATTACAATTCAGAAAATAATTTGACAACCTAAAAGAAATCTGTTATAAAAATCTATACGTTATGAGTGCCAATCCCGAAGACCATCCTTCAAGATTAATCGATCAGGTTCGTTCTTTATTTAGAAAGAAACCAGATACTCCACCGGAATCTGCTTTAGAAAGAGACTTTCAGGAATTGATTGATCACGGGGAAGAACAAGGACTTCTCACCCCGGAACAAGGGGACATGATTCAAAGTATCTTTGAATTCAAAGATACTGTAGTCAGTGAAGTGATGGTCCCCAGAACCGAGATGTTGGCCGTCAGTTCGGATGTCAGTATTCAGACCGTTATTGATCTGACTCTCGAACACGGCCATTCGCGTCTACCGATTTATCAGGAAAACCCGGATAATATTGTCGGAATGCTCCACGTGAAAGATCTGTTGCCTTATTGGAATCTGCCGCCGGATCAACCCATACCGGCCACGATTATTCGACAGGCCACTTTTGTCCCAGAGACCAAAAAAATCGTTCATCTTTTCCGTGAATTGAAGTCTCAAAAAGTCCATATGGCCATTGTCCTTGATGAGTATGGTGGGACTTCCGGGTTGGTAACCATGGAAGATATTATCGAGGAGATTATCGGCGACATTGAGGATGAATACGACCGCCAGGAGCCGCGGCTAAAGCCCCTGGAAAACGGTCGTGTCGAAGTCGATGCCCGCCTGGAGATTGAAGAATTCGAACATTATTTTGGCCTGAAAATAGAGGAAAGAAATTTTGAAACGGTGGGGGGGCTGATTATTCATCTCCTGGAAAGGGTCCCCGCTGCAAGAGAAAAGGTCAACTTCCACAACCTGGAAATGACCATCTTGGAAGCCGACAACCGCCGGATTCGTCGTCTCCTGGTGGAAAAGAAAGCCAATCCAGACAGTGCCATTGGTTAATGTTTCCTTCAAAACCCAGGATCTTTTTTTCTCCCGGATTGACTGGGCCGATAACACTTATCGAATCACCTACCACCGACCCATCGGGCCTTTGATCCGATCGATTGAGACCATTGGTTTGCAGCACCGGCCTGTTCTGCAGGAAAAAGAACAAGGTATTTTTTGCATTGTCACCGGATACCGAAGGCTTCGATCTCTCCTGAAAATAGGTCGGGAACCGGTCTCCTGTAATATCGTTCCATTCGGAACCCAGGGCAGGGATTTATTCCTTTTTAATTTCTATGAAAATATCGACCGGGGTTATAATACGGCCGAACAGGCCTTGGTCGTAAAAAAGTTGTCGACCTATGTTGGAGAAAAGGCATTGACCCGCGACTATCTTCCTCTTCTGGGTTTACCTTCGAAAAAAGAAATTTTCGAACGCTACAAAAGTCTTTCCGAAATCAGCCCAATTTATCTCCCGGCCCTGGTTCAGGGTCGATTGTTCCCTGAAACTGTGGAAACGGTAATTCGAAATTTTCGTCCCATAGCTGATTTTATTTTTGTCTTATTACTTTCGCTTCATTGGGGGTTTCAAAAACAAAGAGAGTTTTTAGTTGATTTAAAGGAGATCTTTGACAGGGAAGGGCTTGACCCCGAAGCATTTCTTCTCTCAGCATCGGTCACGAATATCCTACAGCGAAATAGCTGGACGCCCCAGCAGAAAGGTGAAGCCCTCAGAAAATATTTTCGGACCTGTCTGTATCCTTCTCTGACTGAGACCGAGCACCGCTTTGAAGAAATGATTCATCCTTTAAAATTGGATCAACGAACCCGGATTGTTCCACCGCCTTTTTTTGAAGGGGGTCGCTATGGTCTGGATATAAGGTTCTCGAGTACAAAAGAGCTGAAAGATTCCCTAGAAAAAATCAGTCAGGCCATGAAAAAAGGGAAGTTGGATGACCTGCCCTAAGCATATAAAAAAAATTATCATCGAAAAAAGGGCCGAATCAGCTCCAATGACCCAAAAAGTTTTGGATGCCCTTCCTGGTTTGCCGGTGACCTGGGTCGATCAAGGTTCTGTTTTACCTTTCCGGGCGGAAACCCTATCCGAATCAAAAAAGATCCTCTATCTAACTTGTTTTAAGGGAGAATTAATCAAGCCTTGTCCAGGGACCAAGGATTATCTTTGCTGCGGGTATCAAATTTTACATATAGGATCCAACTGCCCCATAGACTGCAGTTATTGTATACTTCAGGCCTATTTCAACCAGCCTTATATCCGCATTTTTGTCAATACCGATGAAATTTTCCTAAAGCTGAAAACCTACGCCCATAAACATCAAGGGGAAATTCTCCGACTGGGTACCGGTGAATTTACGGACAGCCTGGCTTTGGATCATTTGACCGGTTTCAGCCAGTTATTGTCCAAGGAATTATCCTCCTGCCCCAATGTGTGGGTTGAATTAAAAACCAAGACGGCGGCCATTCAAAATCTCATTCAGGCCACTCCTTTAAAAAACATCTTTGTCTCCTGGTCTCTCAATCCACAAAAGATTATCGGGAAAGAAGAGCGATGGGCCGCATCGTTGGATGAACGTTTGGAAGCAGCTGCTGTTTGTCAAGAAAAAGGATATTGCCTGGGGTTTCACTTCGATCCCATCTTTTATTTTCCAGGATGGGAGGAAGCCTATCAACAAACGGTTCGACTCCTTTTTTCCAAAATCCGACCGGAAAAAATCGCCTGGATCAGCCTGGGATGTTTTCGATTCCTACCGGCATTAAAACCTATTATTCAAGAGCGTAATCCGAAGGCCCAGTATATTCATCAGGAATTTATCCCCGCCCTGGATAAAAAAATGCGTTACCCGCAATCTATAAGGGTGGAGATTTATCGTAAATTGCTCCATTGGATCAAAGCGTACGGTGAGGGGGTCACGGTCTATCTGTGCATGGAAAATACATCGGTCTGGGGAAAAGTATTCGGCTTTATCCCCGGATTTGATTATCCAACTCTGAAAGAGATGTTGGATCAACGGGTGTTGGAATTGTGAGAAAAGGCCTCCAGGGGCTAAAAGTAAGGTACAAGGTTTAAGGTTCAAAGAAAATCGTAAACCATAAACCTTGTACCTTGGGCCAATATGATCTTTAACATCCTAAACTCTTTAGTTTTTAGGTTTGCCGGTCAACCCGGAATAGACTTCCACTCGAGCGTTCTTCATTGCCTTATCAACAAACTCAGTGACTGCGGCCTTCCTCATTTCTTGCAGGGCCTGATCTTTCACTTTGTCTTTGATGTTTTCATAAGGTTCGAGGTGGGCATCTTTTTTTTCTTCCATTTTGATAAGGTGATAACCGTATTCTGTTTCCACTATTCCACTGACCTCCCCCGGCTTAAGAGAAAAAGCCACTTCTTCAAAAGCAGGGACCATGGTTCCTTTAGGGAAGAAATCCAGATCGCCCCCTTTGTCTTTGGTTCCCGGATCGTTGGATACCTCTGAAGCCAATTTAGAAAAATCTTCGCCCTTTTTTATTTTAGCAAGGACCTCTTCGGCTTTTGCCTTAGCTTTTTTCTTTTCCTCATCTGTAGCCGAAGCCTCGGTTTTTATCAAAATATGTCTGGCCCGGATCATTTCCGGGGTTTTGAAGGATTCGGTATGATCCTTGTAATAAGAGCGAGCCTTATCATCATTAATGGTAATTTTATCAAGGATTTCTTTTTGCAAATACATCGCAGCCAGAAAATTATTAATCATCATTTCTTGTTGATTTCTAATGTCAGGTTTTTTTTCAAAACCTTTTTTTCTGGCGACGTTGGCGACAACCGTGCTCCTGACCATTTGCCAGAGGATGTTTTCCTTGATCTGAGGATTTTGACCGATGACTTTCTGCTGTTCCGGATCATAAAAACTTATAACTTTATTGAGGTCGGCGATGGTTATGGTTTTGTTTCCAATTTTAGCCAAAACTTCTTTGTCTTGAGCTAGAAGGCCGTGGGGAGTCATAACCATTACAATGACAATGATAGACAATATTCTAAAAAAATTTACAATCATGGCGTTCTCCTTTTTTTAAGTAGTGTTTTTCTCGAAATCCAAGATTCCTAAATAAAACCTTTATCGACAGCGGACACCCTAAAGGCAACCCAGCATTGTTTAAGTATCCTGCTGAAAACTAACGTCTGAAAGCTCACTCCCGAGAATAACGGTTTATGGAGGAGTACTAAAATGCTTGGCACGCCTGGCCCGATTCGAACGGGCGACCTACGGATTAGAAGTCCGTTGCTCTATCCTCTGAGCTACAGGCGCGCAAATTTCTCCTGAACAATTGATCATTAGTTGACCCTAATGTTATTAATACTAAACGGGAATGAAGTCAAAGAAAAATAATACCGAGGCTTTTTATAAAAAGATAAATTTCAAAAATAGAATTGATGTCAAAAAACAACTTAGTGTAAATTTCTTGTTGACTTTTCCCGTCTAGGCCATTATAAAAAAACCGTTCCCAACTATGGATTAGAGTTTAGCTTGGAGAACCTTTAATCGTGAAGATTTTTATTTTTTTGTTGCCACAGTCTGGACCGACAACTTGGCTAGGGTTTAACACTCGCTTTATATTTTTCAACTAATTTTTCCGGCCTCTTCCAAAAAGAAAGAAAAAGATAGGTATGACGGATCTCAAAGATCTCGTCTTGATTTATTTGGAAAACCAACCCATTTTTTTTGCTCGAATTGAAAACATAATCCCGGACACAAAACCCGGCTGGGTGCGAATGAAGTTTTTAATCCTTCAGGTCCCGGTTTCAACGGGTGAATGGATTCTTTTACCGGAATATGTGCAGGGCGAGGAATTCACGATGGGTGGGAAAAAGGTCCATATCGAAAAAGTTGAGGTTCCTCAGGAAGAACTAGCGCCTCTTCCTACCGAACTAAAAGGTAAAGTTGTTTCTCTTTTAGATCGAAAGCGAAAAAATTAACATCATTCAAGTAACCTTTTAAGGGATGTACCGTATGGAAAATGTACAGGAATTGGCCCGGACCTATCGTCGAATACTTCAACTTAAAACCGGCCCTGTCGCCGTCCGGATTATTAAAACCCACGAAGAAATCCCGGTGGTATTAAAAAAACCAGAGACGCCGATCCCCAGTTTTTGCTTTGGGATCATGGAGGCCTTTAAAGGGAAAAGCATTTTTTTGAGACGGGCCGATGTCCAATGTGCCATGGGGTTGACCACCCTGGGGTTTAAAAAGGAATCTCCCAAACCGGGAAAACACAAACAAGGCGTTCACATCGGTATATTTGGCAACGAAGAGGCCTCCCAGAATTATTTTTCCAAAGGAATCTGCTTACCGGCCGGCCAAACCAAAGGCTTGGCCATGAGCCCTTTAGAAAAGGCGGTTATGGGAGTCGATATTGTCCTCTTTAAAGTCAATTCGGAACAGGCCATGTGGTTATTGACAGCCAACCAGTACCTGTCGGGTGAACGGAACGATTTTTGTGTGGGAACAGGGTTTCAAGGGGTTTGTGGTGATGTTATTGTATATCCTTACCAACAAAAAAAAGTGAATATGACCGTGAATGGGGTGGGGGACCGTATTTCTGCCGCTATGGGAAAAAACGAATTATTCGTTGGTGTGCCGGCCTCCTTAGTCAAAAAAATTGCCGCCAATTTGATTGAAATTTATCAAAAACCGATTTTTAAGGCCCTTCATTCCTCAAAAGGCGGGCAAAATATCTCCTCATTGCGTAACTGGGCACGTCATTAAAACCTCTGGATCCATACCTTGTATGTGGTGATTTTTACTGTGCCGTCTCATAAGATGACTTTTTACCGTTCATCCTATCTTTAATAACCTTCAGTTTTACTCTAGGGTTATTTCTTCGGCAATTCCATTTCTTTCGTTAAGAACTTGGGCCGCCTTGCCCCAATCGATTTGACCGGACAGACCTTTTTCAGCGGACAATTTTTTAACATAATGCCAAGAAGAGAACGGTTTTTGATATGTGTTAGAGTGAGCCTCTAAAAATATTTTATTGTCCGAGGTGAGAGCCATCTTCAAAGGTTCGTAGACGATCGTTATAGGGATTCCCGGTTTTATGCGTTTAAAAAGATTTTCAATATCTTCTGCGGCCATTCGAATACAACCGTGGCTGGTCGAATGACCAATACTTTCCGGCCAAATCGTGGCATGAATCCCATAACCCGCAATTGATAAGGGAAGCCAATATTTCCCAAGGGGATTGTCCGGCCCCGGCTGGGACCTTTTCCGAAACGATTTTTCCTTCCCTTATCATTTCTTCCTGGATGGATTTCGGGACCGTCCAGGTGGGGTTTTTATATTTTCCTATGATCTTGAAAAAACCAACAGGGGTCGGCCAGTCAGGTCGTCCAACCCCCACAGGAAATCGTTGGATTAAAATTCCCTGTTCAAACAAATACAACATATGTTCGGCAATGTTCAGCAACAGTCCGTCGATAATTTGAGTCTGGGGAATAATATGACGATTGTTGACCACCAGAGATTGTCCTATGGATAAGTTACGAAGTGGATTAAGGTTATTCCGTTTGGCCAGATATTGCCAGGTAGAGCCATCTCGGCCTGAAATGGAATATAGGGAATCGTTTTTTTTAACCGCATACATGGCTTCCCCACCCTGGACCTCTGAAAATATCGGCCAGGAGGGTTGATAGGTCGCTCCCCAAGCGGGGCAGGTTGCGGCTATCCCAAAGAGTACGAAAAAGACTCCAAGCGGTGATCGTACCCGATACCTTGTTAAAATGTCCAAGATCAAAAAAAAATTAGGCATAGGGATTTAATATCACTTAATATTAGATTGCCAGACCGGGCATTGAAATCGACAAGTAAAGGTTATAAATTTGTTTTTGGGGCCATGGTAGATTAGATAGTTATCTTAAGGCGGGATGTCAAGAAATAGTTTTCTGAAAATCCGATAAGGGAGGTGCTGGGATATCCGATTGGTATTGACCCGTTAGTGGATTTAAATTATGATTCATTGTTATTTACTAAGGGTCTCATTGTAGCATCAATGTAGTATCAATATTAAAATGAAAGTCTCGCCAGAAATAGGGTTGGAGGGTCTTCTTTCCTGGGTTATCTAAATGATAACTTATAGCCATAATCCGGCCCGGACAGCTAATGGGATGAGGATTAGAGCCTTCACTAAAGCCTATTTTGGGCTTGGGTGTCGGCCTGCTTCCGAATGAGATTCAACGTTTGGCCCGGCAAAGAAGTTTAAGCCCTTCTGGTCGACAATCCCAAAAAGAAGACCCTTCAACTCTTGTAGGAAACTATGGTCTATAGTATTTTAGGACCCTTACTAACTTTGTGGAATAATGAGGAGACCTTTTGAACTCCAAGACCCTGATAACCCTGGAAGGCTCAATCGAACGGATTTCCTTTCATAATGAAGAAGATCACTTCACTATTGCCAGAATGAAGGTCAAGGGGCAAAGGGATACGATTCCGGTTATCGGTTACTTATTTTCCGTCACGCCCGGAGAGGTATTGAAAATCACTGGTTATTATGAACAGCATCCCAAATACGGTCTTCAGGTACGTATAGAAAATTATGAATCCTTAATTCCGGCCACTGTGGGAGGAATAGAAAAGTATTTAGGATCCGGGTTGGTCAAAGGGATCGGCCCGGAAATAGCCAAAAGGATCGTCAAACAATTCGGCTTAAAGACCCTGGATATTATTGAGAGAGATATTCGGCAGCTCTCCAAAGTGGATGGTATGGGACCGAAACGGATTGCTCAGATTAAGGAGGCCTGGAAAGAACAAAAAGAGATTCGGCGGATCATGATTTTCTTACAGGGCTATGGGGTCAGTACCGGATTGGCCACCAAGATATTTAAGACCTATGGCCAGCAGGCGGTAACCCGAATTCAAGAGAATCCTTACGGTCTGGCTGCCGATATCTTTGGGGTGGGCTTTCTGACTGCCGATCGCATTGCTCAAAAAATGGGTATAGCCAAGGACGCCCAAGTGAGACTCCAGGCCGGTTTGCATTATATTCTGCAGCAGAAAAGTGAAGAGGGTCAGGTGTGCCTCCCTGAAGAAGATTTGATTCAGGCCGCCTCCCTTCAATTGGAGGTGGACTCTGATCAACTTGGTCCTGTCCTTAAAGATTTGATCCAAAAAAATCAACTTCGCCTCCAGCAGGGTGAAAACGGAATAACTTATATTTTTTTACCCTATCTGGATATGGCTGAGGAAGGCATTGCCCAAAGAATCCGGATTCTTTTGAAAGAAAAAATCAAGAAAGACTCTCGGACAGAAACGATCATTGCTCAAGTGGAAAAATCGCTGCGTATCACCTTGTCCGGTCAACAAAAGGAGGCGGTTCGAAAGGCCCTGTCGGAAAAAATCCTGATAATTACCGGGGGGCCGGGCACTGGAAAGACCACCATCATTCGTTCCATATTGGAGATCTTTAAACTGTTGGGGCGGCGATGCACCTTGATGGCCCCCACCGGCCGGGCCGCCAAGCGCCTTTCCGAGGTGACCCATTATCCGGCGGCCACCATCCATCGGGGTTTGGGGTACAATCCCAAGATGGGCGGATTTCAAAAAAATGAAGACCATCCTCTCTCGTCCGATCTGGTGATCATCGATGAAGCCTCCATGGTTGATACCTATTTGATGTTTCATCTTCTGAAGGCCATACCCGACCGAGCGGTCCTGATTCTGGTCGGTGATGTTTTTCAGCTGCCTTCAGTTGGCCCGGGAAACGTCCTTTCCGATTTTATTCAATCCCAAAGGATGTCTGTAGTTCAATTGAACCGGATTTTCAGACAGAAAGAAGGGAGTTTGATCGTCGTCAATGCCCATCGGATTCATCAGGGGGAAATGCCCATCCTGGTCAAAGACAAGGGAGATAAAAATCAAGAGTTCTATTTCCTGGATCAGGAAGAGCCGGAAAAGGCTGCCCGTTGGATACTGGAACTGGTCCAGGAAAGGCTGCCCAAACGGTACGGGATTGATCCTTTGCAGGATATCCAGGTCTTGACCCCGATGTATAAAGGTGTAGTCGGGGCCGACAATCTGAATCATTTTCTTCAGCAACAAATAAACAAAGACCAAAGGTCTGTACAACGAGGCCCCCGGGTTTACAAGGTAGGGGACAAGGTTATGCAAATACGGAACAATTACGACAAGGAGGTTTTTAATGGCGATATCGGCCGTCTGAACAAAATTGACCATGAGAATCAGGAAATCTGGGTCAATTTTGACGGCCGATTTGTGGTCTATGATTTCAGTGAATTGGAAGAGCTAGTTCTGGCCTATGCGATTTCCGTGCATAAGTCCCAGGGCAATGAATACCCGGCCGTGATTATGCCAGTCATGCTCCAACACTTTATCTTATTGCAAAGAAACCTGATCTACACGGCCGTAACCCGGGCCAAAAGGGTTGTTGTCTTGGTAGGGACAAAAAAAGCCCTGGCCATCGGCATCAAAAATAATAAACCCCAATTGCGGTACAGTTATTTAAAAGAAAGACTGATCCATCTGCTTTAGATTCTTCTCTTGCCTCAAGGTTGAATGGAAGCATAGCCTTTATAGCCGTAACATCGATAAATCCGAAAGGTCCTGAGGGGACATTTTCCGCGAAAAACGGTGAAAGGTTCCAGGCTTTCAATACGCTCGAAATATTTTTCCAGAAGCCCTGATTTTTCATCCGGGAAACCTTCAAAATCGGACCAAACAAAAAGGGCATCCTTTCCTTTCAAAGGTTTGGCATCAAACCAATAATCATAGGCCAAGGCCTTTTTCCCTAAAACGGTCTGGGCGAAAGTTTCCGGCTGGTCTTTAAGATAAAACTGTAATTCAGATGCGGTCTTATGTCCCCAAGAAAAAATAAAAGGAAGAGGCCCACCTTTCGTTTCGTTTTGAATTTTCTCTAGACGCTCAGCCAATTCCTGCCACCCGGTCATGGTATCTGCAGAACCGGCAACCGGGAACTGGGGAACCAAAGGCCAGAGGTGAAAAATAATAAAAATTAGAACCACACTGATCCAGGTCCATCGGGCATAGCCATAATAGATACCTTTCCATCCGAAAGCCCTGCTTTGATAAAAGGCAACCATTAACAGCAGCAAAGGAGGGTAGGCCGGGATCAGCCAGTTTATCTTGACCCACTCCCGGGTAGCCACCAAGGTAAATAAAACCACCATGGGCAAGGCCAGACTGAGTAGAAAGGTTTCCTTCCACGATTGGACCTGCCAAAATCGTTTGATGGCCAATCCGATGGTCCAGCAAAGGCCGGCAAAAACGAGCGGAGTGAGGATCCCAGCTTGTGAAGCCAAGAAAGCCCCCAGTTCCTCCCATTCAAAAACCCTCATCTCACCGGCTCTTTGTGTGGATTGAAAGGCAAAAGAGGTCCAGTGATTTTGAGAGTTCCAAATCAAAACCGGGCTGAAGATCATTAGAGCCAGTATTAGGCCCCCATACGGTTCTATCCTTTTCAAATGGTGACGGTGGTCAGGAGAGACGATCAGGAATAGAAACACGGAAACAGGAAAAAGAACAGCCGTGTACTTAGACATAAGGGCCAGGCCCAGACCAATTCCCGCCCAAAGATAAAAGGAATAACGATCCTCTTGGTTCGCCTGGAGGATAAAGAACCAGGCAAGGCACCAGAAAAAAATCAGGGGGGAATCCGGGGTCATAATCAATGAAGTGACAGCAAAGGTGGGCAGAAGATTCATCAGTAAAACAGCTTGAAAGCCTGTCCGCTCATCAAACATCTTTTTTCCTAACAAAAAAACAATCCAACTAAATCCAAAAGAATAGAGCAGGGAACCCAGACGAATGGCCAAAACGGTTGGACCGAAAAGCTTACTGAGCAGGAAAATAGTGTAGGCGGCCAAAGGAGGATGATCAAAATAGCTAAGCGCCGGATGGAGCGAATAAACCCAGTAATAGGTTTCTTGTGGGGAAAGGGGTAAAAACAAGACATAGATCAATCGGAAACAAAACAGGCCCATCAGAAGGGTAAATAATTGTTTAACATAAGGCCAATTTTTGAAAAATGGGATCATGCGACATTTATGCTAACTAAGGATTTTAAAGACGTCAATACCATTTAAGTTTCAGGGTGTCACCATTATTTTGGAGAAGAATCAAGGTTGTTAAACAAATATAATATCCGTTGCAGGGCAGTAAAGTGTGTTCCCAAGGCGAGCAAAAAAAGAAGGACGATAAAAAAAAGATGATTGACCGCCCAGGCTTGCGAGGGAAAGAAACCTATAAAAAGATCGTTCAAAATGGATCCAACTCCCAGGGCTATTACCCGTTCGGCCCGACCCAAATATCCGACTGACATAGATAGGCCAAGTCCTTCTCCCCGGGCACGGGAATAACTGACCAGAAAAGAACCGGTCAAAAAAAGAAAAAGAAGGGCCGTCATTAAATTGGGGTGTTTGAGGGGATTTACAAAAAAATAGAGCCAGATACCAACGACGGCAAAAAAATCGCTGTATCGATCCAAAACAGAATCAAGGAAGGCGCCGGATCGTGTTTGTTGATTGGTTTTTTTAGCCAGTCCGCCATCCAGGGTATCCAGAGCCCCGGAAACCAGGATCCCTATTCCACCCAGCCAGAGGGAATACATGTAGGCGGGAATCGTTAGTAGACTAAAAAAAAGGCCAAGGAAGGTCAGGGTATTGGGTTTTAATGCCAGACGAGAACAAAAGGGGACGGCAATGTCTTCGATCCACTTCAAATAACGCTTTCCAAGGTTTGTTTCACGGAGCAAAGGGTTGTCCTTTTCGAAGCTCAAAACTCAAGGTTCAAAGCTGAAAGGGTAGAACATTCCTTCAATTTTTAACTGAAATCTATGGAATCTCCTTTTCTAAGGCGGGACTACCGGTTACTTCTATTTAATGGTCAAGCAAGATGATTGACCTATTGCCTTTGAGCTAAGACCATTGAGCTTTCAGTATTAATTTTTAAGCTTTGGACTTTGAGTTTTGACCTGTTTTGTGCCTTGATTTAGATAAGCTTCCATTTGCCGCCTGGCCTCTCCATCCTCCATTTGAACCGGAGGATGTTTCATGAGATAGGCTGAGGCAGGGAGTAATACACCGGCATGACCTCGATCGCGGGCTATCCGGCAATATCGTATGGCATCAATGACCACTCCAGCGCTGTTGGGGGAATCCTGAACCGATAACCGGGCTTCCAACTCCAATGGAACACCGCAAAAATTACGTGGCTTCAATACGTAAAAAACAGACTTTATTATCCTCTTGCCAGGGGACATAATCCGAAGGACCAATATGGATATTTTCTTCTGGCCAGAGGTTCGCTTAGCTGGGATTGCACCGCTTCTGTCTTGGAAATCTTTTTGTTTTTTAATCGGTTTCTTTCCAGCATATTCAAAAAATCGGTGTTCCCCCCGGTATTCAGTTGATAAGTCCGCTTGATCTTAACCCCCCGTTCCTCAAAAAGGTGAGCTAAAACTCGGTGAATGATGGTGGCACCAACTTGGGATTTGATATCATCTCCAATGAGAGGAATCCCACGTTGTTGAAATTTTTTGGCCCATTGGGGATCGGAAGCAATGAATTCCGGCATACAATTAACAAAACTTGTCCCGCTGTTAAGACAGCATTGGGCATAATAGCGAACCGCTTCGGCTGAGCCAACCGGCAGATAGTTGAGTAAAATTTCGGCCTTGGATTCCCTCAAGACCTTTTCAACGTCCACGGGTTCTTTATCAGAGGTTAAAAAAGTTCGATTAGGGGGAAATTCTTTCATATGAGGGGCAACCCCATCCAAAACAGGTCCCATTTGGACGTCAACACCATAATGGGGTAGAGAAGACCAAATCGGGTAAACACAATTAGGAGGGGCCAATATAGGCTTCTTCTAGTGGACGACCTACTTTACGGCGGTCGATATCAAAAGCGGCTACGATGTGAATGTCATCGGGCAAATAACCCCCAAGATTTTTATGCATCAAACCTTCTTGAGCAGATGGCTTGTGGCGGTAATATTCGATCCCTTGTATTAAGGCACTGGCACAGTTTCCTGCACCGCAGATAGCTACCCTAATGTTCTTTTTGGACATCTAATAGCCTCCATTCCCTCTTGAAATCTGGAAAAGGTTTAAATACTAGGATGGGACTCTTCTATAATGTTATTATAATAAAGCCTCTAAAAAATCAACCAAAATCAAATAAAAAGTCAACAAATAAGTCTTTAAAAAGAAATAGAAAATGTCCTTTTCACTTTTCCCCGATCCCAATTTGTGATAAATTTAAAATATTAGGTCGTTTTAAGGAAGACCAGGATGGCACCTTCTTATTAAAAAGAATTTAAATTCGGTCCGTTACAACAAAAAGCCGATGAGGCCTAGGAGATTCGCAAAATCAACCGCTGGTTCTTGACAAAGAGATCACGCAGGCCTTGGGATGGGCTGTTAAAGCCGGTCTTTATCAAATAGATCAGCGTAAAAGACGAAGAACAGGGGGCAGTGAATGATGGAGAAAATTTTAGCTTTCGGCGATATCCACGGTTGTTACAACAAACTCATCACACTCATGGAGCAACTCAAAATTAATCCCGAAAAAGATATCCTAGTTTTTTTAGGTGATTATATAGATCGAGGAGATCAATCCAAAGAAGTGGTGGATTACCTGATTAACCTTAAAAAACAACTGCCATCGACTGTCTTTCTTTTAGGGAATCATGAACAGATGTTATTGGACTACCTCAATGGGGGAAATATCAATCCCTTTCTGGTTAATGGAGGGAAAAAAACTTTGAACAGCTATTTCGGCGAGAATGGGCTCTTTTCCGAACCAGATCTGAAAGTAGATTTTCCCAATGAACATCTGGAATTTTTTTATTCACTGTCCCCCTATTATGAACTGGAAGATTATATCTTTGTTCATGCTGGCCTCAGGGATGGGGTTCCGATAGAGCGTCAGGCACTTTTGGATCTCCTTTGGATTCGGGAAGATTTTTATTTTTCCAAATTCGACTTTGGGAAAACGATCATTTTTGGGCACACCCCATTCCAACAACCTTTTATTTATAAACAAAAAATTGGTATTGATACCGGAGCGACCTATGGAAATAAACTCACCTGCGTCGAATTGCCGGCCAAGAAGTTTTTTGCCGTATGACCTTATTTCTGAAGGCAAAGAATCCCTTTTTGTTATTGACCGGGGGATATAAATCTGATAATTACTTGAATCATAGGAAGGCAGGTTTATTCGGTAGTCTGATAATCCTGGCTTTGAGGCCTGATGAACAAGGAGGGTTGACATGAAAATCAAATATTACATGACGAAGGATCCGATTACGGTTACTCCGAATACGTTAGCGATCGAAGCCCAGAAAATTATGCAAGAAAACAAGATTAGACGTCTGCCGGTGATCGAAAAAGGGAAACTGGTGGGCATAGTCACCTTTCGCAACCTTATCGAGGCTGCTCCTTCTTCCGCCACCTCCTTGAGTATCTATGAATTAAATTACCTGATTATGAAGATGAAGGTCAAAGACCTGATGAAAAAAAATGTCATCACTGTTTCTCCGGAAGATTTTGTAGCCGATGCCATTGCCTTGGGAATGAAACACGATATCGGCGGATTTCCTGTAGTGGACGATCATGGGGAATTAGTGGGGATTGTAACTGAAACCGAAATTTCCCAGTCCATGCTGCAGTTGTTCGGAATGAATGCCAAGGAAGAAATTATTCACCTGGAGAATGTGGACCTCCAGCTCGGAACTATCGGGAAGATCGTGTCCGTTGTTGAGAAACTGGGAGTGACCATCGTCAGTATATTTTCCTCAGATAAAAGAACCTCTGACCTGAAGCGAATCTATGTTCGAATCAAACCGGACAACAAAGCCAAGGTGACGGCCGAACTTAAAAAAGCCGGCTATGAGATTGAAGAATAATCTTGGCCTTTCCTTGTTGAAAATACTCCTGAATGCCCTGACGTCCAGGGCATTCTTTTTTAAAGGCGAGAGATGAAAAAGAAAATCAGTTCTTTTTTGGTTATATTGTACCTAGTGATAGGCGGCGGGTTAGCCCACACCCAGGAGGTCAACCGGATTGTGGCCATAGTGAACAATGAAATCATTACTTTTCACGAATTGGAAAAGGCCCTAAAAAATTATAGGTCCTCGGTCACGGGAAAAGGAGAACAGGAGGAATTTCAAAAACAGGTTTTATTTCATTTAATAGACCAGAAGTTGGTGGACATGCAAATAAAACGATTAGGCATTCAAATTGCTTCCGATGAGGTAGATAAAGCAATTGCCAGGATCAAACAAGAACAAGGGATTAACAGCCCGGAAGTTTTTTCGGCGGCGTTACTTAAGGAAGGATTATCTGAGGCCGAATTTCGAAATAAAATCAAGGAACAAATCCTACGATATAGACTCATCAGCCGGGAAATCGGGAGCAAAATTGTCATCCCTGAGGACCGAATAAAGGAATATTATCAAAAGAATAAATCCAAATTCCAAAAGACGGAAGGGGTTCATCTGGCCCATATCTTATTGACCATCTCTGAAAAAAGCTCTCCCGAGGAGATAGCGAGACAAAAAAAGAATGGCGAAGAAATCCTAGGGCGACTTAAAAAAGGAGAGGACTTCGCAGAACTGGCGAGAAAGTTTTCCCAGGATCCCTCTGCAACTCAAGGAGGGGATCTGGGGATGTTTGTTTTAGAAGAGATTGAGCCGGCTCTTCAAAAAGTGATATCCGGTTTGAAGCCAGGGGAGTTCAGTTCGGTCATCCAGTCCCCGAACGGGTGGCAGATCATAAAGTTGATTGACATTAAGGGAGCTAAAGAAATCAGCTTTGATGAAGTCAGGGGACGGATACAAGAACAGCTTTTTCAAGAAGAAGTGGACCAGCGCTTTGTCCAGTGGCTTCAAAAAATAAAGGATCGTTCTTATATCAAAGTTCTTCTTTGATCAGACTTCAAAAGGCTATGAACGTCCTTATTTCTCAGTGCCGCCAATACCTTGGAGAAGAAGTGACCATCCGTGGCTGGCTGGTCCACAAACGCTCCAGTGGCCAGGTGCGTTTTTTGATCCTCAGGGATGGCACTGGAATCCTACAGGCCATCCTGTTAAAGAACAAGCTCCCCACTGAGATTTTTCAAGCCTTTGATCAATTAACTCAGGAAACCTCCCTGCTTGTAACCGGGATTTTACATGATGATTCTCGTGCACCGCAAGGAGTGGAATTAGAGATCCAAAGTCTTTCTGTCTTTCAGATCACCCAGGACTATCCGATTTCACCTAAAGAACATGGTACTGCCTTTTTGATGGAACACCGCCATCTCTGGCTGCGTGCGGCCCGCCAGCAGGCCATCCTTTGGATCAGACATGAGTTGTCGAAGGCGATTTATGACTTCCTGGATTCTCACCATTTTATTCACCTGGATGCACCGATATTGACCCCGGCAGCCTGCGAGGGAACGAGCACGCTTTTCAGCACCTCCTATTTTGATCAAGGAAACGCCTATCTTTCACAAAGCGGCCAGTTATATATGGAGGCCGGTGCCATGGCCTTTAGTCGGGTTTATTGTTTCGGCCCGTCCTTCAGGGCTGAAAAATCTAAGACCCGTCGACATCTGACCGAATTCTGGATGGTTGAGCCGGAGATTGCTTTTGCCGACCTCGAAGAATTGATTTACTGGTCTGAACAATTGATCTCTTTTATGATCGCCCGAGTATTAGAGAAACGGCTTGAAGAACTTAAACTCCTGGAAAGGGATGTTACCTTTCTGGAAAGGATTAAGCCACCTTTCCCGCGTTTGAGCTATAACCAGGCATTGGAACTACTTGGGAAAAAAGGGTTATCCATTTCGTTCGGGGATGATCTTGGAGGCGACGAAGAGACCCTGATCGCTTCTGAATTTGAAAAGCCGGTCATCATCCACCGCTATCCAGCTGTTTGTAAGGCTTTTTATATGAAGAGGGACCCTCAAGATCAAAGATTGGTCATGAATATGGACATTCTGGCTCCGGAAGGATATGGTGAAATCATTGGAGGGTCAGAGAGGGAGGATGACTTGGAACGTCTTTTGGAGAGGATCAAAGAACAGAACCTTTCTGAAAAAGATCTTGAATGGTATCTCGATCTTCGACGTTTTGGTACTGTCCCCCATGGTGGATTTGGGCTGGGTTTGGAACGAACCGTGGCTTGGATTTGCGGATTAAAACATGTGCGCGAAACCATACCCTTTCCCAGGACCTTATACCGACTTTACCCCTAACCAATCTGCAGATTGGACCTTCTTTAGATATGCCAAGCAAGGTTGTCGAAGCCATTATCCTTCAGGTCAAACTCTATGGTGAGGCTGACCTGATTGTTGAATTTTTTTCTTCCCAATGGGGAAGGATGATGGGGATTGCCAAAGGGGCCAAAAAGAGCAAAAAGCGTTTTGTTCATTGTTTAGAGCCGTTAAACTGGGTTCGTTTGAACCTCTTTGAAAAACAAAATGTTTCCCTGGTTCGCATCGATCAGGGAGAATTGATCGAACCTTTCCAGGGAATTCATAAGGATTTTAGAAAATGGGGGCAGGCCGCTTATTGCTGTGAAATGACCAAAGAACTGTTTGCCATCGGGGATCCAAATCCATCGGTATTTAAGTTGTTTCGGGAATCCTTGCGTGTTCTGGAACAGGAAAAGGAGGAGCAGGACATCTTTTATATTTTTCAGATCCGCTTGCTTCAATTAGCTGGGTACGCCCTCTTATCTAAACTCCTGCCTTAGTTGCGGCAAAAAAATCGAGGAGATTCCTGATCCTTTCTTTTCTTTGTCCAGGGGAGGGGTATTCTGCCCAAACTGCCTTAAGGGAGAAAATGGGATTCGATTGTCACCCGGTGCGGTTCAAAGTATTCGCCAGTCTATGAACATGCAGTTGCCCAATGTTTTTCGGGTTCGCTTTACCCAAGCAATCAGGGGAGAAATTGAAGACCTCTTGCAGTCCTTTAATTGCCAAATTATGGGAAAGGAACTGGGATCGGCCCGATATCTTAAACAAATCCAGGAAATCTATGGATGACCATAGAGGCCAGCTCAAAGCTGAAAGCAACGTGATCTTCAATTTGATCCTTAAACTATAAATAAAAATAGGAGGTTATGTGCTAACCTTTCAAGAATTAATTGAAGCCCTGAACGGCTATTGGGCCAAACAGGGATGTCTGCTTTTACAACCCTATGATCTGGAAGTCGGGGCTGGGACTTTTCACCCGGCCACTTTTCTGAGGGTCTTGGGTCCGGAACCCTGGAAAGCCGCTTATGTGGAGCCTTCCAGACGCCCGACCGACGGTCGTTATGGCGAAAACCCTAATCGGTTACAACATTACTATCAATATCAGGTTATCCTGAAACCTTCTCCCCTGGAGGTGCAGGACCTTTATTTAAAAAGTTTGGAGAGCTTTGGCCTACATCCCCTGGAACACGACCTGAGATTTGTGGAAGACGACTGGGAATCACCGACACTTGGGGCCTGGGGCCTGGGTTGGGAGGTCTGGTTGGATGGAATGGAGATCACCCAATTTACTTACTTTCAACAATGCGGTGGCATTGACCTGTCATCCATTTCGGTTGAACTAACTTACGGCTTGGAACGGATTGCCATGTATATTCAGGAGAAGGACAACGTCTTTGATCTGAAATGGAATGACCGGATCTCTTACGGTGAAATCCATCACCAAGACGAATTTGAATTTTCAACCTATAATTTTGACCAGGCTGATGTAGAACAGTTGAGAACTCTTTTTATTTCTTATGAGCAGGAAAGCAAAAGGTTAACGGCCATGAACTTGCCCCGTCCGTCTTATGATTTCTGTCTTAAATGCTCTCATGTGTTTAATATCCTGGACGCCCGGGGGGCCATCAGCGTTACGGAGAGGACCGGATATATTGGAAGGATTCGGGAAATGGCCCGAGCAGTGGCTCAGGAATATCTTTCCCAGAGAGAGGCCCTAGGGTTTCCGTTACTTAATCAGGATGCCTGATATGCAAGAGATGCAAGATACAAAATAACAGATTCGTGATGAAGGGAAAAGGCTACCTAATTTTTACATTTATCCTGCATCCTGGATTTTGTATCGTGTATCATTTCATTTAAGAAAGAGGCTTATGGAACAAGATTTATTGTTCGAAATCGGGACCGAAGAAATTCCGGCCCGTTTTATCCCTGGGGCGTTGGAGGCCATGAAAGAATTGGCCCAGGAGCGATTCCAACAATCCCGTCTCCAACACCGGGAAATAAAGACCGTCGGCACGCCTCGAAGGCTGGCTCTTTTGATTTTCGGCCTTCCCCCTTTTCAATCGGATAAGACGGAAAATATTATGGGTCCTCCGAAACAGGCGGCTTTTTCATTGGACGGCCGTCCAACCAAAGTCGCCCTTGGTTTCGCCAAGGCCAAAGGGGTGAATGTTGAGGAATTGGAATTCATTGAAACCCCCAAAGGGGTTTATCTGGGCCTAACAAAGATCATCAAAGGACTTCCAGCGGCTGTGGTCTTGTCTGAACTTCTGCCTCAATTGATTATAGATTTGCCTTTTCCTAAATTTATGCGTTGGGGAAATTCATCTTTTCGTTTTGCCCGCCCTATTCATTGGATCGTTGCCCTTTTGGGGGACCGGGTGATCCCTTTTTCTTTGGAAGGTATTTCCTCCGGCCACCAGACTTATGGGCATCGTTTTATGGCCCCTGAGGCAATATCCCTCAAGGGAGCGGGGGATTATGTATCGCAACTCCGCCAGGCTCAGGTCATTGTGGACCCTAAAGAACGGGAAGATCTGCTACAGAAATCCGTTGAGGCCTTGGCCGGCCAATTCAAGGGCCGGGTTTTGGCCGATCCCGAATTAGTTCAGGAAGTCAATTTTCTGATTGAATTTCCAGAACCGGTTTGCGGTCGATTTGATCCTGACTTTTTAAAATTACCTCCCGAAGTCCTGATTACCTCCATGAAGGAGCATCAGCGCTATTTCCCCATGGTCGACGGGCATGGTGACCTGCTCCCTTGTTTCATTGCCGTCAACAATACCCGGGTGAAGGATACCCGCCATGTGGTCCAAGGGCACGAAAAGGTCCTACTGGCCCGCCTTTCTGACGCCCAATTCTTTTTCAAGGAAGACTTGAAAAAACCTCTGTCCGAAAAAGTTGCCGCCTTGAAGACCGTGGTATTTCATTCCCGTTTGGGAACCTCTTTTGAAAAAGTTGAGCGGATTATTGAACTGGCTGCTTATCTTTCCAGGAATCTGGCCCCGGAAAAAGAATCTATGATCAGACGATGTGCCCTATTGTGCAAAGCCGATCTGACTTCCCTGATGGTAGGGGAGTTTCCGACTCTCCAGGGGATTATGGGCCGGGAATATGCACTACGATCCGGAGAGGAGGAAGAAACAGCTCAAGGAATCTTTGAGCACTATCTGCCGGTTTCGGTGGGAAGTGCCCTGCCCAGGACGATCACCGGGGCCTTGGTCGGCTTGGCCGATCGTCTGGATACCTTAGTCGGTTTTTTCGGCCTGGGTCAAATCCCCACCGGCTCGGCTGACCCTTATGCCTTACGCCGCCAGGCCCAGGCCGTTATCCTGATCCTTTGGGATAAAGGCTATCCCCTATCTTTAAAGAAGGTCTTGGAACAGGCCTTAATTCCGTATTCAGGACGGTTTCAAGAAAAGGCCGCAACCATCAAACAAAACCTTCGGGACTTTTTTGCCTTGCGTCTGCAGTATTTGTTGGAAGGTGAAGGAATCGGAAGGGAAACCATTGAGGCCGTTTTGGCCACCGAATGGGATGATTTCTGTGAAGTGAAACTCCGGACTCAGGCTCTTCAGGAATTTCAAGAGCACCCGGATTTTCCATCGTTGGCCATCGGCTGCAAACGGGCCTTGAATATCTTAAAAGGGATGTCTCCTTCTGACGCCGGAAAGGTAACACCTGAATTATTAATAGAACCTCAGGAAAAGGAACTCTTCCAAAAAGTCCAAGAGAAACAAGCCGAGTTGGAAAGTCTTTTCCGGCAAAAAGGGTATGCCGAATACCTTCTCCATTTGGCCCAGTTGCGTCCGACCATCGATGCCTTTTTTGATCAAGTTCTGGTCATGGCCCCGGATGAAAAAATCAAAAATAACCGTTTGGCCTTACTCTTTCAATTGACTTCCCTGTTCAATCGTTTTGCCCTGTTCTCTAAATTCAGTTCTTCGTCTTGAACATTTTCCTCCAGAATCAACAGCCAACATCGCTTGATTTATTAAATCCTCGACGACATCAAGTTGGTTTCTTTTCAGGGAACTTTATTGACAAATTAAGCGGTTATGCTATCCTTGAAATACTATCAAAATTGTTACGCCCCTTTCCAGGTTCTTGAGGAGATTTA
The DNA here is from genome assembly GCA_963802945.1 of uncultured delta proteobacterium. Lineage (GTDB taxonomy): Bacteria > Desulfobacterota > RBG-13-43-22 > RBG-13-43-22 > RBG-13-43-22 > RBG-13-43-22. The sequence continues at coordinate 188,388 of CAWDKY010000028.1, read as the reverse complement.
TGGCTCAGTTCCATGTCTCAAAAGATCCATCCAATCCATCACCTATTCCCTTTGCCTACGATCCTCTTTATGTTAAACCTCGTTCCGGTTATAGTAATTGTAACACAGGAATGATTCTCCCATTTCTATATAACCTTAAAAATGACATGATATACAGAAGGATTGAATAAGCTGTTGAAGGAGACTTTCAGGAAATTATTGATAATGATTTAAAAGGAATATGGTTTGGGGGGATGTCTTCGAGCAATTATAGTTAACGCCATAAATAAGTAGACATTATGTGCATTCCATGCTATAATGACTCCCAATAAAATCACATTGGGAGGAAAGCCATGAAAGCTCTAAGCCTCGATCACCCAAAGATGACGCGAGAGACCTTGTTACGAATGGCCGATGAAATTCCGGGAGCTTGGATCGGCATGCGGATCGCCGGTTATCTTCTGCTCTTGGCCGGGTGGAAATCCACGGCTGTTGCCGAACTGTTCGGGTTGACCCGGTGGACGGTGGTGAAATGGATTCATAAGAGCAACGAGGAGGGAATTGGGGCTGTCCGCGATCGATTTCGCCCTGGCCGGCCTTCCCACTTGGATGATCGCTTGAAGAGGGAACTGGACGTGGTCTTGTCCAAGTCTCCGAAAGACTATGGCATTGCCCGGGTCCGGTGGGATGGGGTGGTCTTGACGGAATATTTGAAGCGTTTTCATCGCATAACCATCCATGTCCGCCATGCCCAACGGTGGATACGTCAGTTGGGGTATTCCCTGAGGCAGCCGATGTACCGGTTTGTTCAGGCTTCCCAGGAAGGGGTAGAGGCATTTCAGAGGGAATTAAAAAAAACTCCGCCAGGCCGAAAAGAGCGAAGGAAGAAGAATCATTCTGTTTGAGGACGAAAGCGGGTTTAGTCTTCATCCGAGGCTGGGTCGTGTCTGGGTAAAGAAAGGAACGCAACCGTACGTCTCCACCCGGAGCCAACATCAGAAGCGGCTTAATCTCTTTGGATGGGTCGCTCCCGTTGATGGGCTGCATGGCATGATGAAATGGAGGAAGGGCAATACCGAGGGCTTTATGCGGCTTCTCAAAAGCATCATGATACGTTTCAAAGATAAGAGTATCGATCTTTGGATAGATCGAGCCCCATGGCACAGGGGAGAGATGGTGGAGCACTTTCGGAGTCAACACCGTCGAGTGCATCTTCACTATCTTCCGCCCTACCATCCGGAGCTGAATTATCAAGAAACTCTTTGGCGAACCATGCGCTATGAGGAAACAACGAATGCCTTTTTTGAGACTCTTGAAACCCTGGAGGTCTCTGTCTTTAAAAGGTCGCAACGATGGAAACCTCAAAAGATAAAATCTTTATGTCCACTTATTTAAGACGTTCACTATAATTCAAGATAAATGGCTATTAATTATACCCTTGAAGGCCCCCCTTAGCATGGAAAGATATACAGAAAATTATAGAATAACTTGTTGGGGTAAATTATGAATGATACAAACACTCAGTTAGACATGGGCATGATTTTCGCGTTGACAGATGGAGTTGGCACTGTACTCGGTCGCAGGGTGCGCTCATCTTACTATGAGCTAAAATCACGCCTCCCGAAGGACCCGGCTTTTAAGCTACTGGATGTTTCGACTCAACAGCAAATTGTGGACATTTTGGCAATATCGCTATTCTATACAGAAATCATTTCCCCGCTAGAAAGTGGAAGGTCTCTTTTGTCTTTAGCCCACACTGCAAAAGCAACGCATGTCAGAATGGGCCGCGACAAGCTGACATCACAGACAATTAGAAAGTTCACCGGTTGTGTAATGGCGTTTCACGAGCTTTTGGCCTTTCACAAGATTCCTGTCGAGGTGCTTTCCTTTGATACTTTAAAGTCCTTTATAAGGAATGTCCAGGCTGTTCAGGAGAAGGTAGGACATGCAACCGTGGATTGACCGGAAAACGCTAATAGATCAAGCGAAAGAATTCATAAGGAAAAACGGTTACTTTCGCAGAACAAATGCCAAACGAATTTCCAGCCTGGTAGAAGTAGCCACCTACAACTCAGTTGTAGCCTATTACCAAGACCGAGGATTCAATTTGACCGCCAAAAACCTAGGCCCTAGGAAGTCCTTTCGTTATAAGATAGTCTCGACAGGCTTGATAGATAATTTTTCTTATTTTGAAGCTACAGACCTGGCTTCCAAGAAACCCATATGTATCTTTCACAATACCAAAATTCAATCTGCACATAACGAACATCTATATTATACGCCGGATGTTGCTGTATGTGCTGTGAATGGGGCGGTTACCGTCAAACTTAAGAACGGAAGGCGACACAGCTATGTGGGCAACCAACAACTTTTCTCATTTGTTGAGGTTAAACATTTAGTCCCATTTCCCGAGGCCTTGTTTGGATTCACTGGCCTTGTACTGGAGTTTCTGCCTGCTTTCATATCAAGAAAGAAAATGATCGACAGAACTGGTATTCATTTTTCGCCTATGATAGTCTTTACAGGGGTGCCGTCAGGTCATGCCGAAGTAATTAGACAAGAACTTTCAAATAGGTATGGCATTAACATCGTTTATGGCACCCAGAAGACACAAGGAAGGATAGCGAACTTTTCGGAACTTAAAAAGTATAAACATACCAACAAGCGGTTGCACCGGATCGCCGATAAATCCGGCTCCCGGTGACACGTGATGTTGGGCACAGATAGTGAGGTCGTCAAATGGTTGATAGAGGTTTTCTAAAATATTTTCCAGGACACGTGATCATTGCACTTGTGATCGGTTTGCTTGCTAGCGTACCCGTTCTCATTCATGATAAATATGTACTTAAGAAATCTAAACACGAATTTGAATATTCCTCCCAATTAAAAACATTAGATAACGTGAGTGACAATTTGGCGAGACTACAAACATTTGTCAACGACCAGAAGAGAAATTTAGTCGAGTCGGAGAAAGCCATAAAAGAATTAAAAGAAGAAGAAAAGAAGATTAAGCCTGTTATCGAGGCTGATCGGAAAACTATTGAAGCAATTTTTAGATTGCAATCGGAGGTTTCGGCAAGAAAGTTATGGCTTGATAGAGGAATTTCTTTCATCTTGGGTGTTATATCATCAATGCTTGCAACATTGATCATTGCTGTTTTCAAAAGGAAATCGCTTTCCACCTCCTAAAAATACGAAGGCGGTGGGGTTAGCCATTGGCGGCGGACAAAGGGAAGACAAGAATAGCCCAACAAAGCAATCCAGTAGACATCTTACAGCCGCCGCTGATTTTGTCTTTAGAAGGAGAATATTAATATGAGAATGGAGCTTCGTCCTCGAGCATTGGATAAGCTTTATAAGCGACGAGATAGAATTGAGATACCTGACTGGCAGCGTGGTGCGGTTTGGCCTCCAAAAAAGAAACAAAAATTTTTAGATACAATCCTTAAAGAATGGCACGTGCCTGTCCTTTACTTTCGTAAGGTTGGAGACGAAACTTTTGAATGTGTTGATGGTCAACAACGGTTAATCACAATCTGGGAATTTTTCGACAATAAAATTCCTTTGTCTCAGGAATCACAAAAATCTTATGGTGGCCCTCTGTATGAGGATCTAAAGCCCGCTATATCAGATAAATTCGACGACTTTGTTTTACAGGTTGAAGAAATCGAAGACGCAACCGATGATGAAGTCAAGGAGCTTTTTCAACGACTGCAACTGGGAACAGCTCTCAATACTCCTGAAAAACTTAATGCAATTGAGAGTGGCTTGCGGGATTTTCTTCGTGAACTCACCAAGCATACTTTTTTTAAAGAAAAAGTTGCGGCCCAAGACACAAGGTACGCCCACTTTGATACTTGTGCAAAGGTTGCATTTTTAATTTTGAAGGGCATACAGCCACGCATGAGGTTTGCAGAACTAGAGAAGATGTTCAGGGAGAATATCAACTTTTCATCGGGATCTACTCTCGGTAAGAAATTGAAATCATTGTTTGATTCAATGAATAAGATGTTCCCAGCTAAAACGAGCACCTTAAGAAATCGAGCGTCAATTGTCTCCTTTTGCTATCTTTCAGCTCAAATCCAGGATTCAGGACAATTAAGGAAAATGGAAAAAAGGTCGGGGGAATTTTTTGAAAAATTCTCTCATAACTTGAGATCTGAAGTTGAGAAGGGAAAACTGGCAACTGACGGTGACTTGATAGCATACCAGCAGGCCATTAACTATGGTACTGCAGATCGTGAATCAATTGAAAAGAGAAATGAAATCCTGGTCAAGAAACTAATCCTCTTTGATCCCTCTTATGCACAATGCTTTTTGAAAACTGGATCGATGGAAAAATCTATCGAAAAGCAAATTCAATCCTTGGCCACCCGCGTAGGAGACTTAGTTTACAAGTGTAATGAGGTATATCGTAGTAAAAATGGTGAGGACCTATTCAAGGCGACAAATGAAACTGCAAAAGGGTTACGTCTTATTGAAAGTACCTTAAAGAACCAGGAATTATATGGGCAATTTATTGATGCGCTTTATAAAATCATCTATGAGGGGAGTGGGTCTGGTACAAGATTGGGATCTACTTTGCCAGACATGGTTAGAGATATAGTTGCGTTGCGTATAGATCTACGCCATGATTTGGATCATGGAAAGGCGTCTAAAATTAGGGCTAAAGAGAAACAGCTCACTAAAACAGTTATGAAATATTCTGGAAAGTTAAGTATACAACTGCTTGGAAAGGAAGACTTTTTAGCTTTACAGCTTGGTATTCTTGATGGCCTAAAGAATTACTTAGATACATTGATAGCACAGAATGGATAAAGGTCAGGGAAAAGAGAGGGGCAGAAAGATGTCAAATCTTTTCTATAGACGAATATTAAAAAGTAAATGAAGGAAGAATTGTCAACGCAAAATATTTGACCCCTTAAAAGTACATTAAAACTAACTGTGATCTTCTAACTACAAATTCCAGCGGATGGCTGAAGCCACCGCTGACTTTTAGTGTTATCTTAATAATATGGAGAACTAAATGATTGCTTATTGCGGAATAGACTGTTCGAAATGTGATAGCTACCATGCAACCCAATCAGGAAATGATGAAGAATTAGTAAGAGTCGCTGAAAATTTGTCGAAGTTGTATCGTACTGATGTAAAACCTGAGTATGTAATCTGCGATGGTTGTAGAGCAGGTAAAAGGCTTTCATTTAATTGCCGCAATTTATGTAAAATGCGTAAATGTTGCGTCGAGAGGGAGTACAATTCCTGCATTGAATGTGCTGATTTTCCCTGCAAAGAACTACAGTTTGAATTAGACATCAATCCAGAAGCAAAAGACAATCTGAACAAGTTAAGAGATAACAAGAGCAATTCACCGGAGCACCAACGCGCCCATACACGGATCGTAGCAAATAGAACGCTAACCATCGGCTGCCGTGGATCGCCGAAAAACCCGGCTCCCACTGAGCCGCGTGTTGAGCAATTGAAGGAAATGTTGAGGGTTTATTCTTGTTTTAGTTCCTTTAAAATTTTTTAAAATCTTCTTCCATTGGAATAATTTGTTCCGGTCGGATTTCCTTTTGCTTGGGAACGGCAGCTACTCCGTTCTTTTTAACCTGAGGGAAGTAGCGATCGGGACTTGCCTGTTGCCAGAAATTTTCGAAGCAGTCACGGGGGTGTATTTTTCAAGGTCTGAAGGGGATTCTTCTGGAATACGGATCCATCCCCATTCGTTGTTCCATTCAGTACGGCTGCCAATTCCCTGACCATTCCTTTTCAAGTTTTCATAAATTCCGGAGAAAGCATACTTAATTTTATGAGCTGTGTAATTTTTTAATCCCTAATCAATTGTCCGTTATACTGGGGGAAGATCAGACTGACCTTTTAAAAAAAATTATTAAGCAATTTTTTGTGCGACCCAATCCCCAATAGACACGTTATAATCTTTTCCTTCATCCCCTAACTAAATTGATTTCTTCTCTGAGAATTTTATTGACAAATTACACGGTTATGCTAACCTTGTCATAATATCAGTATTGGTAAAACTCTCTCCAGGTTCTTAAGGAGATTTATGGCCCAGATCCATGTTTCAAAAGATCCATCCAATCCATCAGCATTCCCTTTACCTACGATCCTCTTAATATTAAAACCAATTCCGAATATAGCCATGATAAAAACGAAAAATTTTTTCTAATAGACAATGTAAGTTTTTTTTATAGAGACCTTAATAAAGTATTTAGGGTGTAGAGTCAGACAGAACCTTTAGAATAACTTGTTGGTCAACCAAGTCGTTGGGAAACAAGGATTACCGTTTGAAATCATCGATGATAAATGGTATAAAGAAAATGCAATTGAAACCACATGAAGGAGAATCCAGGGTAGATTTAAAACCTAACTCGCTTGATTTGCTTGGAGGAAGACAATGGTGAATCCTCAGAAACCGCATCAAGTTCACCAGGCTCGAGTGGCGAGCCATGTTCCGGGCCGGTTGCGGATCAAACTCAGCCCAGAGAGCAGGCATCCATCTGTGTTGAACCGTATTAATGAACATTTGGGGAAGCATGACGCCATTGATAAGGTGAATGTAAACGCTGCTACCGGGAGCGTCACCGTCAACTATAATCCACAACAGCACAACGTGTCAGAGATCCGTCAGGTATTTGAAGATATGGATGTAATTTTTGGAAATCTGTCCGAGGCACCATCTATCGATGCATCACTTTCGACGAATGGTAAGAGCGAAGCTCCATTGACTTTCGTCGGAGCTGTAGAGGACTTGAACAAGCGTTTATCCCAGATGACGGGAGTCAATATCAACCTCAAAATAGCCCTTCCCTTGGCCTTTGTTGGGGTGGGGGTGTGGACTATACTACGAAGCGGTCTTAGATTCGAACAAGTCCCAGGTTGGGTCTTCCTCTGGCTGGCTTTTGATTCCTTCGTAAAGCTGCATCCCAGCCACCAGCCTGCACCGATTTCTCAGCCCAACGGTTAGCTCCTCAGTTGCCGTTCGCCGCTGTTTGACATTTTCAGACTGATGCCACTTCTAAATGAAGCTACTTCTGCTTTGGAATCGTGCTTTCCTTCGTTACACCGGTAACAGGGGGGCTTTCTTTGCCTCGTCCAGTTTTGTTTCTTTTCTTTCCTTCAGTGCCATGGCTATTAAACCAGCAAGAAAAAACAGGGGCACGATTATTATTGAACACCGCATAAGTGAGACAACAATTAAGGTAAGGCAAAACCCGAAAACGGACACTGCCTTCTACCGCGACATGAATCGACCGGATCAAATGTTAGGCTTTCCCTTTTCCACCCTTGGGCCGGGAGTTAATTTCCGGAGCTTGGCCCGATTTGGTTTTGAGAACCAAATTGGAGGCCACTTCTTTAACCCCTTCGGCCACCCCGACCAACATATCCTTTACCGAGCGGACGGCCATAGTCCCAATGGTCCCGGCTGCTTCTATGGCCCCGCCGACAGCCACCTTAGCGACCTCTTCCACATTTCCCCCGATCTCTTTGGTGGCTTCAATGACGCCGTCTACCGTCCTTCTGGCTACCAGGCCCACATCGGCTCCAATTTCGGAAGCGCCTTTGACGGCCCCTTTGACGGTTTGATTGGCCATGTCGACCACATCTCCACCTACATCACTGATGCCCATGATCATTCCCTTGGCAACGCTTTTTGTGCTCAGGATAAGACCTGTGCCCACTTCTTCGGTGCCCTGGATGGCCCCCTTAATCACTTCTTTGGCGACGTTTAAACTTTCGCCGGCCAAAGAACCGGTGGTCCGCAAGGTAGTGGAAACGGTGTTTCTAACCAAAGTCACTATTTCTGCTTCGATCTCATTGATTCCCTTAAGGCTGCTGACCACTCCATCTTTGACGCTCGTTCCAACCTTGCCGATGCCCGGGCCTTGGGCAGGGCTTTTGGGTTCTTGTTTGTTGGGCATATTCGTTCTCCTTTTTGCTGGTTGCTTAGCGGGTAGAGGTAACTTTTTATTTAAGTCCTGTTTCTTGACCATGATCGTTCCTTAGATTGTAAAAAAATATTTAAGGCATACCAAAAAGCCGTGTACCAGGCCGGGGCAGTGAAATTTTTCCGACTGATCTGGTAGATTCCCACGACTAAAAGGGCAATAAAACTTAACGTCGGGATATCCAATTCACCCTTAGTAAATCCTTGTATTTGGGTATTTACTTGACGAAATGTCCCTGTAAACCTCTGATAAATGCTGTTTGGTTTACCCGTGGAATTACTTTTTGGGGAGAGACCGGCCAAGGTTTTAACAAACGAGGCCATTTCCTCGGGAAGTTCGCTATGGAGGATGAGGAGACTGCCGCTCAAGGGGTTTACTTTGATTTGATCAAGGCCTGGAATAGAGGAAAGGACCGCTTGAAGTTGGGCAAAAAAGGCGGCATCCCTTTTTTTCGAAGGTATTCTTAAACGCAGCCTTCCTTGAGAGGCATGACTGACATAAGTATCTTCAGGAAAATCAAACATGATATGACCTTATTCGGCTTTGGGCTGAGCCGCGGGTTCGGAATCCACCAGAACAGATGGGGCTTCTTGCACCTCTTCCATTTCAGCCTTGGTCTCGGCGACCAGATCTTCAACTACCTCTTGCACTTCGGCCAAGGTTTCTTTCCCTTTTTCATAAAGTAAATAGCCGCCTTTGATAGCCGCCTTGGTCAGGGGTTTAGCGACGGTAGCCAAGATGGGTTTCACCACCGGTCCAACCACCGAGGCTCCGATCCCGATTGCCAATCCTCCTAAAATATTTCCCTTCCATCCATTAAAAAGCGCCATACTCCCTCCTCTGATTTGGGGTTTTTCCAGCCAAGACCGATAAATCCGTTTTTTTGTTTACAGGATACACTAACTATTAAATAAAATCAATGAATCACCCAATCTAAAACCTGGAATCCCGCCGTTTTACGGCCAACTCAGACTATCTATTAAAAAAGGCTATAAAAAGCAGATGTGAAGATTATCGAATTTATTGGTTTTAGGGGAAAGGTCCAGGATTCTTTAGGGAAGTCTAACCCACTATATATTGTATATTTTTTTTAATAAGTCCCTCATATAGTATTTTTTTCTTTACAAAATGATTTTTTTTATTACAATTGGATTAAAGTTTCTAATAAGAGATAGTGGTTTAGATAAAACCAGCCACGGGATTAGGTTTTCTTTATTAACAGGGGAGATATTTTCAAGTGAAACTTAAAAGATTAGAACTTAATGGGTTTAAATCCTTTCCAGAAAAGACAATAGTCTCTTTTCCGAAAGGAATAAGCGGAGTCGTGGGTCCCAATGGATGCGGAAAGAGCAACATTGTGGATGCCGTCAAATGGGTCATGGGCGAGCAAAGTCCCAAGCAGCTTCGCGGGAAGGGAATGGATGATGTGATCTTTGCCGGATCCAATGGAAAATCCTCCGTGGGCATGGCCGAGGTTTCCCTGGTGCTGGACAATGACAACGGTTCCATTCCGCAGGAGTATGCCGATTTCAAAGAAGTGGTCATCACCCGCCGGTTGTTTCGGGACGGAGAAAGCGAATACACCATTAATAATAAACCATGCCGGCTTAAAGATATAACCCACTTATTCATGGATACCGGGGTTGGAAGCAAGGCCTATTCAGTGGTTGAACAGGGACGGATCGGGGCCATTATCGATTCCAAGCCTGAGGATCGTCGTTACTGGATCGAAGAAGCGGCCGGCATTGCCAAATATAAGAGCAAAAAGAATGAGACCCTGCGGAAATTGGACTTGACCCAACAGAATCTTTTACGGGTCGGAGATGTCATCGCCGAAATCAGAAGGCAGATGAATTCCCTTTACCGCCAGGCCAAGAAGGCCGAACGGTATAAAGAGATCCGCAAACAATCCAGAGCGGTTGAGTTGGTCCTTTTAGCCAAGGAATATCAATCGTTGCTGGAAGGAAAAGTGCAGAAGGAAGAGGAATTTGGACGTCAGCAGGGGCAGACCGATGAATTTAGGGACGAATGTCAGTCCCATGAGACCTCCCTGGAACAATTGCAGACTGAGCTCTTAGGACTGGAAAAGCAGTTGAAGGAAAAGCAGGAGCAATTTTATCGGCAGAAAGCCGATCTGGAGAAACAAGAGGCCCAGATCCAACAGTATCATAACGAATTGAAAAATATTGAAACTGAAGCTGTTGAAATTGAAAGGGAGGTCCAAGAAACAGAACAGTGGATAATAGAAAATGAAACCACGGAAAAGACGCTGGCAAAAGAGGTAAGTTCTTTCACCCAGACGCTGGCCCGGGAAGAAGAAGGGGTGCTGAAAAGGGAACAATCGCTGGAGGAATCCAAAAAAAAATTAACCAAAAGTCAGGAACAAATTGAGCAGACCAAAGATTTTCTGGTTACCAAGTTGACGGAACTGACCAAAGTGAGGAATATGCGGGCCGGTTTGGTTAAATTACAGGAGGACCGACAACGGCGAATTATCCGCCAGGGTGAAGAAAAGGCCCAATTATTGGCCCGACTGGATTTTTTGAATATCTCTATTCAGGAAGCAGAGATCAAGCTGGTAGCAAAAAGGGAATCCTTACGACAAGCCATAGAAAAAATTGCTCAGGCCCAGCAGCAAAAGATCGACGCCGGAAAAACCCAAAAAAAACTGGAAGACGAATTAAGGGATTTGGAACAGGCCAGTAAACAGGACCAAGCTCAAATCAGGAATCTCCAGGAGATCCGGGATAATTTTCAAAGTTATCAAAACGGGGTCCGGGCCTTGCTTCAGGCTGATTGGGCCAAAGATTCATCGCCGTCCCCGATGTTCCGGCAGGTGTTGGTGGAAGGTCTGGAAACTGAACCCGGCTGTGAGACAGCGGTGGAAGCTGCCTTGGGAGAGGCCTTGCAGGCCCTGATGATACAAGACCCTGTTTGGGCCGTTAAAGGAATCGGCTTTTTGAAAAACCGGGAACAAGGCAAGGCCTCCTTTCTACCTTTGAATATCCATTTGCCTTCAGATGGGATAACTTCCAGGTATTGGGAAGAAAGAGGATTAATCCCCTTGTTATCCAAAATCTCTGTCCAAGAAGAATTACGGCCCTGGCTGGAGGTTTTATTGGGCTCTTTTGTCCTGGTCCCGGATTTAACTCAAGGATTAGAGGTCTGGAAAAATAATTCCAGCCGGGTATGCATAGTTACCTTGGAAGGCGACCTAATCGATTCCAAAGGGATCATTTCCGGCGGTAGTTCCAGAAAACCAGAGAGCGGCCTGCTTTTTCAAAAGAACCTTATTCATAGATTAGAGATCAACGTTAAGGAATGGCAGGAAAAGATCAACCTGAAACAAGAGATGATCCGGACTATAGAAACAGACCTCAGTGAGCAAATCAAACAAATCAAGGCCTTGGAGGACGGGAAACGGGAGGAAGAAGAGCAGATCCTCGAACTGGAGAAGCGCATCATCGGTCATCAGGAAGAAACCAAACCAATGCAGCGCCGCCTGCAGTTGCTCATCCTGGAAGAGGAAGAATATCGGACCCAAGAGGAAGATCAGGCCTTGGAGGAACAAGCCCTTTCCAGGCAAGATGAAACTTTAAACCGGGAAATAGAAGGTTTGCGAAAAGACATTCAGGACAAGGACGGAGAGATCCACATCCTGGAAGGCAAGCTGGAACAGGAAAGACAATCCTTGACCTTGACCTATACCCAGTTGTCGGCTTTGAAAGAAAAAGGAGAACATATTGGAAAGGAATGGGAACGATTGAAAGAATCCCTGTTTGAAAGGCAAACCAGGCGAAAAAGACTTCGGGAAAAAATCCTGACAGGAAACCAGATCCAAGCCGGTTTAATTGAAAAAGTAGCCTTGGGTGAGAAGGCGGCTAAGAATTTACTCGTCAAAGTCGATAATCTGGAAGCCCAGATCCAAACCGCCAATCAAACCTGGGATAAGATGATTAAACAAAAAGAAGATCGGGAAACGTTGTTAAAAGAAACCAGGGGTTTTCTGAATGAGGCCGAGCAACAGGAAAACGATCTTCGAATGGAATTGGCCCAGACGCAGATGAAAATCGATCACTTAAAAGAAAGGACACTGGAACAATCCGGCTTGACTCCGGAGGAGGCGGTTTCCCATTATTTAAAGGGTGATGAAGACCTGGAAGCTTTAACCATAAAACGCCGAGAGTTTAAGGAAAAGTTGGAACAAATAGGAGAGGTGAATCTGACTGCTCTGGAAGAATATAATGCCTTCAAAGAAAGATATGATTTTTATCACACGCAAGAAGAAGACCTGCTCAAATCCATGGATGCCTTGAAGAGGGCCATCCAAAAGATAAATTTGACCTCCAAGGAACTCTTCTTATCCACTTTTAAAGTTATTCAGGAAAAGATGGACGAAGTATTCCCGGTGTTGTTCGGAGGAGGTACTGCCAAGCTGTCTCTTACCGACGAAGATGACCCCCTGGAATCCGGGGTGGATATTATGGTGCATCCTCCGGGAAAACGGGTGACCAGCATGTCGCTCCTTTCCGGCGGGGAAAAGGCCCTTACCGCCCTGGCCCTTTTATTTTCGACCTATTTGGTTAAACCCAGCCCTTTCTGTCTATTGGACGAAATTGACGCCTTTTTAGATGAGGCCAATATTGAAAGATTTAAAAATTTAGTGCAAAGTATCGTCCGGGATTCACAGATCATCCTGATTACCCATAACCGGCGAATTATGGAAATGGCCGACACCCTTTATGGGGTGACCATGGAGCAACCGGGGATATCTAAATTGGTATCGGTCAGATTGGACACGATTCAATAGGTTTTGATCTGTAGGACTAACAAGGGAATAAAATTCGGAAGCTGGTTGCCCCGCACACTTTTTGATAACTGCTCATGAGAAGACTTTTAAAAATCTACCCTTTTCTGGTTCAGCGATTTTTTAAGGAAACAGGAGGATAAAATGGAAAAATATCATGGCCCAGAAAGAAGAAATTACCCGAGGATCAAAGCTAATTTTATAGTCAGTTATCGGAATAAGTATATTCCAAAAGATTATGATCTTAGCCAAACTAAAAATGTCAGCCAGGGAGGATTGGTTCTAACGACGAACAAGAAATTTGCTCCTGGTACACAATTGGCCCTGACCATAAAATTTCCTTTTGTCCCCCAGCGGGTAGAGGTTTTGGGAAATGTTGTTGATTCCAAGGAAATAGTTAAGGATAATATTTACGAAACCAGACTTTCTTTTGTCGATTTACAAGATGATATTTTTGCAGAACTTGGCGTTTTTATTAAAAAGCATCTGAACCCATAATATTATTTCCTTCTTTATCCAAAAATAATCTATTATACTCTTGCCTAAGTTTTCTTTCTTGAAAGAAAATAATTAAATAAGGAATAAAAGCGCCCATGAAGGTGAAATGGTTTCGTCCAAAAGGACAAGAAAATAATGATCATCAACCTGAAATTGATAGGGAAGAAAAGGAATTATCTCCCGATTCGGAAGAGTCGAATGGGAATAAAAAAGGCTTTTTCTTTCGTCTCAAGGAACGATTAACCGAGACCAGGGAAATTTTGGTCACCCGAATGGATCGTCTGGTCCTGGGTAAAAAGGAGATCGATGAAGACCTTTTGGAAGCATTGGAAGAAATATTGATCACCTCGGACCTAGGAGTTATAACCACCCAAGCCTTGATCGATTCGGTTCAACAGAAAGTCAAAAGAAAAGAGCTGGATGATCCCGAACGACTGAAAGCCTATCTACAACAGGAGATCCATCGCTTTTTGAAAGTGCCGGGAAAACCTCTCGATTTTTCTGAAAAGCCTTTTATCATTCTGGTCATCGGGGTAAATGGGGTAGGAAAGACTACGACTATCGGAAAATTGGCCCAGCGCTTTCAAGCCCAAGGGGAAAAGGTCTTATTGGTGGCCGGTGATACCTTTCGGGCCGCAGCCGGTGAACAATTGGAAATTTGGGCCGGACGGGCCGGGGCAGAGATCATCCGTAAGAAAGCAGGGTCCGATCCTTCGGCCGTGGTCTTTGATGCCCTGAAGGCCGCCAGGGCCAGGGAGATGGACATCGTTCTGATCGATACGGCCGGAAGGCTTCATACCCGTGCTAACCTGATGGAAGAGCTAAAAAAAATTCGACGGGTCATCCAGAAAGAAATCCCCACTGGTCCCCATCAAACCTTGTTAATCCTGGATGCCACCATGGGGCAGAATGCCATTTCCCAGGCCCGTCTATTTCATGAGGCCATGGAAATCAATGGAATCATTTTAACCAAACTGGACGGCACGGCTAAAGGGGGGATCATCGTCGGGATCTGCAATGAACTGAAGATCCCGATTGAATATATCGGTATCGGTGAAAAGGTGGAAGATTTGCAGCCCTTCAATCCCGATGAATTTGTCCGGGCTTTGTTTTAAAGGGTTGCTAGAAAAGGGCCATCTAGGGGTGATTGGATTCTTTTTTTACCAGATCGTAGAATTTGTTTCTACAATTGAACCGGCCTAATCTTTACCGTTGTGCTGGTTTTCTACCAGCTTTCTTTCAGTCCGATCTCTTTTTGATTGCCTACCACGACAAGTAAAAATTGGTCCGGTTTGAGATAGGTCCGAGCCACTCGTAGAACATCCTCTGACGTCACCTGATTGATAAGCTTCGAGTACTTTTCCGGGAAATCCATTCCCAAACCATACAATTCCATGGCGGCCAAAAGTCGCACCATTTTGGCATTGGTATCCATCCGTAGAGGGAAGCTGCCGGTCAGATAGGCCTTGGCCTCGGAAAGTTCGGTTTGAGAAATCCCTTTTTCAAGAAAATGTCGTAATTCTTTTAATATTTCTGAAAGGGTCTGATTAGCATTTTGATTTTTAGTTTCAACGGCAATTTGAAAAGAGCCGGGGTATTCCCGGGCATCGAAAAAACTATAAATCCCATAGGTCAAGCCCAGGTTGTCACGAATATTATCTACCAGGCGAGAAACAAAACCTCCTCCTCCCAGGATATAATTCATGACTTGTAAGGCATAGAAATCCGGGTTGGATCGGGCAATCCCGAGGTGGCCCCAGATAATATTGGCCTGGGTTATCGGCCGATCGATCTTTTCGATCAACTGACCGGTCAAAGTAGACGGTTGAGAAAGGGCAGGGCGTACGACAGAAGCAGGTTTCCATTCTTTGAAAAGAGGTTCAAGCAGTCGAGTCCCTTCTTCCAAGGATATCTGGCCTACCACGACGATACTGACATTATTGGGTCGGTAATAGGCCTGGTAAAAACGGGGAATGTCGTCCCGGGTTATGGAAGAAAGGGCCGTTGCCGAGCCTTCAGTAGGATAAGCATAAGGATGGGTTCCGAATAATTTTTTAGAAAAAGCCAGTTGAGCTACTTGCCTGGGATCTTCGTCCATGTGTTTCAAGCGGGCTTTGAATTCCGAAACCTTACGTTCGACCTCCTGGGGAGCGAAAAGGGGATTCAAAAGGATGTCCGAAAGGATGGAAAGACCAAGAGGCAGATCTTTTTTTAAGATGGACAAACTTAAGAAGGCATAGTCCGATTCGCATGAGGAGGAAAGGAAGCCTCCGACCGATTCGATCTCTCGATTGATCTGAGTGGCATCCCTTTGCTTAGTTCCCTGGGTCAATAATTCGGCTGTCAGATTGGCCAGGCCTATGAGGTTGGGGGGATCCAATGTCGATCCGGCACGAATCAAAACCTGAAGATGGATGGTCGGGAGCTGATTTCTTTCCGAGACGATTAAAGTCAATCCGTTGGAAAGGGTAGTTTTTCGGGCTGACGATTCGGCGCAGGACAAAGAAGTTGGAGCCATTGCTCCTAAACAGGTTAATAAGGTAAGCATTACAGTCAAGACCTTTCGGATCATGGTTCATTCTTTCTGCATAAAATCAGTTAATAAGGAAGATAAAAAATGGTAAATCGAGTGATTTTTGCAACTCTCTAAAATTTCGTCACACCGGCGAAAGCCGGTGTCCAGACATCGTCCCGACGAAAGTCGGGAACCATCCCTCGAATGGCTGGACTGGATTCCGGCGTTCGCCGGAATGACGTCACTGGACTTTTGCAAAAGGCTCCCGGATTGTTTAAAGCCAGAAGCCTACTGTTTGTTTTTTTCTTCTTCCTCACTAGCGGGAATTAAAATTCCCACGGTCTTATTCCGGCCTTTAAAATAAGTTTGATAGACCCGCAGAAGATCGGACGATTGAACGGCCCGAACCCCCGGCAGAAAGGCATTCAAGTCCTTCCAGTTTCCAAGGGTTTGATATCTTCCTAACAGGTTGGCTTGATAATAGATTGAATCCTGGGCAAAGATAAAAGAGGCTTCGATCTGATTTTTTGCCCTTTCAATTTCTTCCTGGGTAGGAGGAATTTTTTCCCAGGTCTCTAATTCTTGCAAGAGCCTTTCTTCTATTTTTTCCGGCGTGCGATCAGGCATGGCCTGGGCATAAAAAAAGAAAAGAAAAGGGTCTTTCGAAGAAAAGGCATAATCCGCCCCGGCCTCCAAGGCCGTTTGTTCCTGATAAACGATTTTTTGATACATCCTTGAACTTTTCCCTCCGGCCAGGATTTGAGACATGACCTCTAAGGCAAAGGAATCTGGATGAGGAAAAGATGGGACATGATAGGCTATAACCACATAAGGAAGTTGGGCTTCCTCCCGGCGAAGGATAACCCGTTTGTCGGCTTCCTGGGGCGGCTCTTTGATGATTACAGGATGAAGATCGGGCCCTTTAGGAATCCGGCCGAAAGTTTTTTCTATCATGGGGAAAATGGCGGCCTTATCAAAATCGCCAGCTACAACCAGAGTGGCATTGGCCGGTTGATAGTACTGCCGATAAAAAGAAAGGAAATCCGAATGGGTAAGTCCTTCCAAATCTTCCATCCAACCGGTTACGGGTCTTTTGTAAGGATGGGATTTAAAGGCCGTGGCAATAATTTCTTCAAACAAGGAAGCCGAAGGGTCATCTTTGATCCTTAACCGGCGTTCTTCTTGAACCACCTTTCTTTCGGTCAGGAATAGGTCCTTTTCCACCAATAAATTCATCATACGGTCGGATTCCAGATCTAGGGCAACGGCCAGTCGGTCGGAAGCCAGGTTTTCAAAATAGGCCGTATAATCCCGGTCAGTAAAGGCATTATCCTGCCCTCCATTTCTTTGAACAATGCGTGAAAATTGCTTGGGCCCATATTTTTTAGTTCCTCGAAACATGAGGTGCTCGGTAAGATGGGCCAATCCGGACTGCCCATAGGGTTCATTGCCGGACCCCACTTTATACCAGACCTGGACCGTAACCACCGGTGCTTTCGTATTGGGCATTAAAAGGACCTGTAATCCATTGTCCAGCCGCCTTTCTGTTATTTGTTCGAAACCTTCGGCCTGGATTCGAGATAACGAACCCCATAGCAGGAAGACCAGGGAAATCGCCAGGGCCATAAAAATAATTTTATTCATTTCACACCCTTGCTTGACAATTTATTTTTAAAACTATATCATCTTATATCATAAAAACTCTTTAATTTGACAAGAAATTTTTCTGAATATTCAGGGGCCTTAATTCTATTTTTCTTGAACATCTAAGTCGATCCTTTTTAGGAGGCCAAGAATATGCCGTTGGAAAAACGCGTTTGGGATGTATTGGATCCGAATTTTATAACCGTAACCCCGGAAACCCCTCTGAAAGAAGCCTGTACTATCCTGACCGGTTCAAGTAGGAAAAAACAGGAAATTCACGGCCTGGTTGTTATGAGGGCTTCAGGGGAATATCTGGGCCTGATAACGACAAAAGATATTTTAAAATATATCATTTACCTTCATAGCAAGTTTACTCGTGAGGGGAAGAGAGAGGATTGGATCACTCAGCTTGGAGATTATTGTAAGAACGACTCGTTGATTACGGTCAATGATGCCATGCTGTTTCCTGAAGTTTCCGTGCGGCCCAGTCAGAAATTGTTCGAAGTGATCCGGATCATGGATGATCGTGATTTGGAAGCAATACCGGTCGCTGACGCCGGAAAGATCATAGGGATGGTCCGAAGTGTGGATATTTTAGGAGAGATAGCTCGAAGCTTCCAATAAAGGCCCATACCCCATTTCCTGCGCTGTTGTTCTTAAGGAGAATCTTTGATAATTTCATTAGCGATGAAAACATGGATGGCTGTTTTTCCCTCAATAATTTCCAAGTGATGAAGAATATTCTTGCCAGGCACTTTCCAAAAAAAATCAAAGGAATTTGACTATGCGGGAAGAGGTTTATGTCGTCAGCGCCGTAAGGACCCCTGTTGGGGCTTTTAATGGAAGTTTGGGCGCCATTAAGGCTACCGAGTTGGGCGCCATTGTCATTAATGAGGCCATCGCACGGGCCGGGCTGGCCAAGGGGCAGGTGGATGAGGTCATTATGGGCAATGTCCTTCCTGCTGGCTTGGGACAAAATCCGGCCCGACAGGCCATGCTCAAGGCCGGGCTACCTTATGATGTAGGGGCCATTACGGTCAATAAGGTCTGCGGTTCAGGATTGAAGGCCGTGATGTTGGCCGCCCAGGCTATCGCCCTGAAAGATGCCGAAGTGGTCGTGGCCGGCGGACTGGAAAATATGAGCCAAGCCCCTTTTTATTTGGAACAGGTCCGCACCGGATATCGCATGGGCAATGGTGTACTTATCGATTCCCTCGATCATGACGGTTTAAGGGATATCCATAATGATTTTCTGATGGGTGTCAGCGCTGAATACTGTGCTGAAAAATATAGGATAACCAGAGAAGAACAGGATTTATTTGCTTATCGTTCTTATCAGAAGGCTTTGCAGGCCAGATCTGAAGGCAAGTTTAAAGAAGAGATTTTACCCATTTCCATTCCTCGAAAGGGGAAAGGGCCGCAGGTTTTTGATCAGGACGAAATAGTAAAGGAAACCAGTCTGGAAGCCCTCTCAGAATTAAAGCCGGCTTTTATGGCCAACGGCACGGTGACGGCCGGAAATGCCTCCAAGATCAGCGATGGGGCTGCTGCCCTGGTATTGATGTCAGGAAGCAAGGTTCGGGAACTTAATATTTCGCCGATGGTCAGGGTAGGTGCACAAGGTTCGTCGGGATTGGACCCCAAATACGTTTTAGTGGCCCCTTTACTTTCCATCCCCAAGGTCCTTAAAAAAGCCGGCTTGTCTATTGACGACATCGATCTCCAAGAGGTCAATGAGGCCTTTTCGGCCTCTACGGTGGCCGTGATTAATGAACTGAGGCTGGATCCTGAGAAAGTCAATGTTCATGGCGGCTCAGTCGCTTTAGGACATCCGATCGGGGCCAGTGGGGCCAGGGTTCTGGTCACCTTGCTCTATGCTATGAAAGAGAGGGGGGTCAAACGCGGCATGGCCTCTCTCTGTTTGGGAGGAGGAGAGGCGGTCAGTTTGATAGTGGAAAAAGCATAAAAAAACAGAATCCAGAAGACAGGAGTCAGAATACAGAATCGGAACGTGTTACTTAATGTCAAATATGACAGACGACGTTGCCTTTCCAGGCACGATTAGGTCCGGAACGTGAAATGGAGATTTAGTGACCCATTCTTAATTTTGAATTCTATTTTCTAAAGGAGGTTTTATTCAATGAAAGAAATAGTGATTGTTGGCGCAGCCCGAACTCCGGTAGGCAGATTCGGAGGGGGGCTTAAAGAGATCTCTGCAATTCAATTAGGGGTTATCGCTGTAAAAGAAGCCTTGAAGCGGGCGTCGGTTCCTCCAGAAAAAGTGGATGAGGTTATTTTGGGTAATGTCCTTCAAGCCGGGCAGGGTCAAAATGCCGCCCGGCAAGTAGTGATTCATTCCGGAATCCCCAAAGAGGTTCCAGCCACCACCATCAACAAAGTCTGCGCCTCTGGTTTGAAATCAGTCATGATGGCGGCTCAGGCCATTAAAGCCGAAGATGCCGATATTCTTGTGGCCGGCGGCTTTGAAAGCATGAGTATGGCCCCTTATGGTTTGAGGCAAGCCCGTTGGGGTACTCGAATGGGCAATGGTGAAATGGTCGATCTGATGATCTATGATGGGCTTTTGGATGTCTTCAGCCAGGTTCATATGGGCATTACAGCCGAAAATATTGCTGAACAATTTAGAATATCCCGGGAGGAACAAGACAAGCTGTCCTTGAGGAGTCAAGAAAACGCCCTCAAGGCCATAGCCGAAGGAAGGTTTAAAGACGAGATCATACCCGTTCCCATTCCCCAGAAAAAAGGTGGACCCTTATTGTTTGACACCGACGAACATCCCAGGGCAACAACGCTGGCAGACCTCGCCAGACTTCAGCCGGCCTTTAAACCAGGCGGAACTGTGACTGCCGGTAATGCTTCGGGTATCAACGACGGAGGTGCGGCTCTAGTGGTCATGTCTCTGGATAAGGCCAGGGAGATGGGGCTTCAGCCCTTGGCTTATATTCGTTCTTACGCTACAGCCGGTGTGGATCCTTCCATTATGGGCACAGGTCCTGTCCCGGCCTCCAGAAAGGCCTTAAAACAAGCCGGGATTTCAGTAAAGGACTTAGACCTGATCGAAGCCAATGAGGCCTTTGCATCACAGGCAGCTTATGTCAACCGAGAAATGGGCTGGGATATGGAAAAGGTCAATATCAGTGGTGGAGCCATTGCTCTGGGGCATCCGATCGGGGCCAGTGGGGCCAGAATATTGATTACTTTACTTTATGGAATGCTAAAACGAAAGGCTGTTTTAGGTTTGGCTACCCTTTGTGTCGGCGGAGGCATGGGGGCAGCCATGATTCTTGAGAGGAAATAAAAAAAATTACGGGTTACGGTTCGTGAAGGGTCATAGGTTTTAACACGCAATATCCACGAACTGAGTTTTTGAGTTATTTGTTTGCCGTCATGCCGGACTTGATCCGGCATCCAGGAATCTTGATGTTTATATTAACCTGGTTCCCGGCTTTCGCCGGAACGACAATCCAATCTCAACCAAAGCAATTTTTTTATACTCGCAGGGAGTAAATGTATCTAATATGCAACTCTGTACCCGTAACTCGGAATAAGGGAGACTGGATATGGATTTTAATTTAACTGAAGAACAACAGATGGTCCGGGAAATGGCCCGTAAGTTTGCCGAGGCAGAAATCAAACCGGTAGCCGCCCGCCTGGACGCCAACCATGAACATCCGGCCGAGATCTGTAAAAAACTAGCCGACCTTAAATTTCTTGGCATTGCCGTTCCCGAGGAATACGGAGGCGGAGGCATGGATTATGTCAGTTATGTAATTGCCTTGATCGAGATTTCCAAGGCCTGTGCTTCCACTGGAGTGATTATGTCGGTGAACAACTCCCTTTATTGCTTTCCGGTCATGGCCTTTGGGACCCATGAACAAAAGATGAAATATCTTGTCCCCTGTAGCCAGCGGTGAAAA
This sequence comes from uncultured delta proteobacterium, assembly GCA_963802945.1. Classification (GTDB taxonomy): domain Bacteria; phylum Desulfobacterota; class RBG-13-43-22; order RBG-13-43-22; family RBG-13-43-22; genus RBG-13-43-22. The sequence goes on along the minus strand of CAWDKY010000028.1, from coordinate 167,040 downwards.
ACTGGGCTGCTTCGGCCTGACCGAAGCCGGGGCCGGATCGGATCCGGGTCGCCTGCGAACCACGGCGGTTTTAGATGGTAATGAGTGGGTCATTAATGGCGAAAAAAAATTCATCACCAGCGGGAATGTGGCTGGTTTTTGTGTTTTGGCCGCAGTCACCGATAAGGGAAAAGGCTCAAGAGGAATCAGTAGTTTTATTGTTGATTTGGAAAACACCCCCGGATATTCTTTGGGCAGAGTGGAAGAAAAAATGGGGATCAATGCCTCCGGAACGGCGGAAATGATTTTCGACAATGCCCGGGTGCCCAAGGACGCCCTGCTGGGCAAACCCGGAGAAGGATTTAGACAAATGTTGACTACCCTGGATGGGGGGCGGATTGGCATCGCCGCCCAGGCCCTTGGAATAGGCCGGGCGGTTCTGGAAGAGGGCCTTGAATATGCCAAGACTCGTGAACAATTCGGTCAACCGATTGCTGCCCTCCAGGCCATTCAATGGAAATTCGCCGATATGGCCACCCGTTTGGATGCGGCCGAGCTTCTTACATTAAGGGCCGCCTGGTTGGAAGACAATCACCAACCTTATGAAAAAGTAGCGGCCATGGCCAAGATGTATGCCTCGGATACAGCTATGCAGGCGGCCATTGAGGGGGTTCAGATTCTGGGTGGTTATGGTTATTGCAAAGAATACCCCATGGAACGCCACATGCGGGATGCCAAGATCACCCAGATCTACGAAGGTACCAACGAGATTATGAGGGTTGTCATTGCCAATAACATCTTAAAAAGGAAGTAAGCAGAAAGTTCGGAGTTAATTGCCCATTTTAACAGGTTCCAAACTCCAAACTCTGAACTCCGAACTATTCCCGATAGGCCCTGGAAACTATCTAATTAAGATTAGAAGCGTTAAAAAAAAATCACTATGAACTTTGCGTTAACTGAAGAACAAAAGATGGTCCAGGAGATGTGTCGGGAATTTTCCCAGAACGAACTGGCTCCTCAAGCCGCCCGTTTGGATGAGACCACGGGATCGGACTATTTTAAAGGCTAATTTAAAAAAAATGGCTGAGTTGGGTCTCATGGGCATGAATATTCCTGAATCCTACGGGGGGTCAAAAAGTGGGGTCGTGGCTTACAGTCTGGCCATGACCGAGATCGGGGCCGGTTGTGCGGCCACGGCTGTAACCATGTCGGTGACCAATATGGTGGCCGAGGTGTTACTGGAATTCGGGACCGAAGAAACCAAAAAAAAATATATCCCGCGCCTTTGCTCCGGAGAATATCCTGCCGGAGCCTTCGGCCTGACCGAAGCAGCGGCCGGATCGGATGCGGCGGGAATAAAAACCACAGCTGTTTTAGATGGAAATGAATGGGTCATCAATGGTCAGAAGCTTTTCATTACCAGTGCCGAGTATGCCGGGGTGGTTGTGGCTTGGGCCGTAACCGACAAGAGTGCACCCAAGGGGAGGGGCATCAGCGCTTTCGTCGTCGAAAAGGATACACCAGGGTATATTGTTGGGACCGACGAAAAAAAGATGGGACAGAAAGGATCAAGCACTAACCAGCTCATTTTCGATCAATGCCATATTCCCAAGGAAAATCTCCTGGGTTCCCTCAATGATGGTTTTCGGATTTCCTTGATGGAGCTGGCCGGTGGACGGATCGGGATCGGGTCCATGTCCATAGGCATCGGACGAGCAGCCATGGATTTTGCATCAAATTATGCCATGAACAGGGAGCAATTCAATCGGTCCATTTCCCAGTTCCAGGCCATACAGTGGATGATAGCCGACACCTATACCGAATTGGAAGCAGCTCAGTTGTTGGTCCTTCGGGCTGCTTTCCTTAAAGAAACAGGAAAATCTTTTGTTACCGAGGCTTCTATGGGCAAGCTGTTGGCTTCAGAGGCGGCCAATCGGGCCTGTTATAATGCGATACAGATTTTGGGAGGATACGGGTATATTGCCGATTACCCGGTGGAACGACTGGCCCGGGATGTGCGGGTGACTACTTTATATGAAGGGACCTCGGAGATTCAACGTCTGGTGATTGCCAGGGCATTGTTGGGAAGGATAAGTTAGATTGAAAAATTTTTCCAAAGGGATGGTCCAGGTTTACACTGGAGACGGCAAAGGCAAAACCACGGCCGCCCTGGGATTGGCCCTCAGGGCCGTTGGGCACAATCGCAGGGTAGTGATGATTCAATTCATGAAAGGGCCGGAACCGACAGGAGAATTGATGGCCGCCCAGAAACTGGCCCCTTTATTGACTATTAAACCCATGGGACGAAAAGGATTTATCAATAAAGACAAGCCGGACCCTGAAGATCAATTATTGGCCAGGACGGCCCTGGAATATGCCGAGGAAATCATGCTGGGCCAGTCTATTGATTTATTGATTTTGGATGAAATCAACGTAGCCATAGCCTTTGGACTTTTGCCAATCGAGGCGGTTTTGGAATTGATTGACCTGAAACCCGATTCGATGGAAATGGTTTTAACCGGTCGATATGCGGACCCGAAGATTTTGGAAAGGGCCGATCTGGTCACGGAAATGAAAAACCAAAAGCATTATTTTAACGATGGGGTTTCGGACAGAAAGGGTATCGAAAGGTAAAAATTTCCATAGATCGAACACATTAGGCGCTTTCTTTTTGGCGTTCTAGACTTGGGAAAGGCAGCGGCGATTGACCAATCGTTATAGCGAAAACGGCAAAGCAGTCGGTAGCTCATCATTTTATCTATAGGAGGAATCCCACGTGACTATGTCACTCGATCAACACAATATGAAGGATTACCAAGAAACCGTGAAGGAATTTAAATGGGAGATTCCCGAGTACTATAACTTCGCTCTTGATAGTTTTGATAAGGGGATCAAGGATAAAACCAAGATCGCTTTGATCACGGTTTCTGAGGATGGCAGCAGCTCCACGAAACTCACGTTTTGGGAGCTTAGCATTCTCGCCAATAAGTTTGCCAACGTTCTGAATAGTCTCGGCCTGAAGAAAGGCGATCGAGTTTTACTCATGCTGCCGCGCTCTATCGAGTGGTATGTTGCCATGCTTGGAATGATAAAGGCGGGAGTCGTGGCCATGCCAACGCCGAATCTCGTCACCGGCCACGATATCGAGTACCGAATCAATAGCGCCGAGGCCGTGATGGCCATAGCCAACAAAGAGGGCGCTGAAAAGGTCGATGCCGTCAGAACAAAACTTCCCAGCTTGAAATGCAGCCTGATCGTCGGCGCGACAAAACCAGGCTGGAAGTCCTTTAACAAATCGATGGCCAAGGCGTCCCGGGTCTTTAACCAGGACGACTTCGGCGGCAAAACAAAAAGCTCCGACCCGATGCTTATCTTCTTTACCTCCGGGACGACGGGAAATCCAAAGATGGTGCGCCACAACCAAAGCTATGCCATCGCTCATATCGTAACGGCCCGATATATTCAGGATCTGCGTCCGACCGATATTATCTGGGTGCACGCCGACACGGGCTGGGCAAAGACCGCCTATGGAAAACTCTTTGGACAGTGGATTGTGGGCGCCTCGGTTCTGCAGTGGCGAATGGGCAGTAAATTCGACCCCAAGTATTTACCGGAGATCATCGAACAATACGGCGTGACGGTGTTCTGCGCGCCGCCAACCGCCTACCGGGTTCTCATCGGACAAGTCGATTTGCGAAAATACGATTGGAGCGAACTCAGGCATTCGCTCTCGGCCGGGGAGCCGCTCAATCCCGAGGTCATCAAAGCCTGGAAGGACTATACCGGCCGGCAAATCTACGACTACTACGGACAGACAGAGACGATTCCCTTGGTCGCCAACTTTCCCTGCCTTCCGATTAAAGCGGGAAGCATGGGCAAGCCCACTCCGGGGTCCGTCGTGGATATCGTCGACGACACCGGCGCTATCCTGCCACCGAATGAAGAAGGGCATATCGCGGTTAAGGTGAAACCTAATCATCCCCCGACGGTCTTTGGAGGGTATTGGAAGGATGCGTCCAATTCCTCGTTTATAAATGACTACTACTTCACGGGTGATAGAGCTTATAAAGACGATGAGGGATACTTTTGGTTTGTCGGTCGAGCGGACGATCTTATTAAATCGAGCGGGTACCGCATCGGGCCGTTTGAAGTCGAAAGCGCGCTACAGGAACACCCGGCGGTGATGGAAAGCGCGGTGATCGGCGTTCCGGATGATCTCAAGGGCCAAATCGTAAAAGCCTTTATCATCCTTCGTCCCGGATACCAGGGTAGCGCCGAACTGGTGAAGGAGATACAGGATCACGTGAAAAGGGTTACAGCGCCCTATAAATACCCACGCGAAAATCGAGTTTGTTCCCGATCTTCCGAAGACTATCAGCGGAAAAATCCGGCGAATTGAGCTCAGGAAGATGGAGCGAGAAAAAGCGGCAAAGCCTTAAATTATTTTTTCCCTTCCTTCATTTGTATCAACACCTGTTCCAGATCTTTCAGGGCCTGACCGTAAGCGGTCCAGTTTTCCTGTTTCAAGGCATTCCGGGCCTTTTGATAGTGCTGCCAGGCCAGATCTCCCAAGAATTGGGAGGACTGGGATTTTCCTTCCGTAGCAGGGAGGGCGACCGTCTCTTCACGGCTTTTTTTGACATCCTGTCCAAAAATTCGGTCCAGAGATTTTTCCAGGGTCTCTTCCATGGCAATTTGGTTTTCATAGGACACAATGACCCTTTTTAGTTCCGGAATCTGCCCGCTCTCCGCCTTGATATATAAAGGTTGAACATAAATCAGGGACCCTTCGATGGGGATGACCAAAAGGGTTCCCAGAGTTACCTTTGAACCTCGCTGGTCCCATAAGGAGAGTTGCCGGGAAATTTCCGGGTCCTGATTGATCCGGGATTCAATCTGTTTGGGACCGTAAACCAGCCGCTGTTTGGGGAAACGGTAGACAATAAATTTCCCGAAATTCGGAAAATCGCATCTGATGGCCATCCAAGCGGCCAGGTTGTCTTTTTTCAGGGGCGTAAAAGGGATCATTAAAATAAATTCTTCTTTCTTTTCGCCGGGAAGCCGCATGATGGTGTAGTAAGACTCCATGTCCTTCTTGGCCGATTGCAAATTTCCCGGAATTTCCCAGGTATCCTCCCGGTTATAAAAGGTCTGAGGATTCGTCATGTGATAAGTGGCATAGATGCGCGCCTGGATATCAAACAAAAAATGAGGATAACGCAAATGGGTTTTCAGGTCCGGATCCATGGCCGCCAGCGGTTTGAAGAAGATCGGGAAAAATACGGCTGTAAGCCTGGGCCAAAGGATCTTTTTCATCCTTGATGTACAGTTGGACTGAACCCTCATAGGCATCGACCACGGCCACTACGGAATTGCGGATATAATTACCCATTTTTTTGACCGGTCGGGAATAAGGGTAATTATTGGACAGGGCATAGGCATCCAGTATCCAATACAGCCGGCCGCCCGAAACCACCAGATACGGATCCTCATCCACCTGGAGAAAGGGGACCAGTTTTTGAACCCGGGTTCGGATGGAACGATCAAACAGAATGCGGCTTTGGGCGTTAATATCCGAAGAAAGTAAAATTTTCAGGGCGCCGAAGCGGGCAGACCATAAAGCTTTTCTTAGGAATCCTCCGACAGGAATACCTCCCTTCCCCTGATAACTTTCAAAGACATTTTGTTCACCCGGAGGGATAATTGAATTCTTTTTGCCGGGTATTGACAACGATATAGTCGTTTTCAATTTCTCCAAAATAGATCTCCGGCTGGGTCACCTTCAGATTGCTTTTGGAAACCGGAGGAATATCCTGGATAAGCAGGTCAGGAAGCCCCTCAGGGGTTACCTGATTGACCACCCCGAGGGTCAGACCCATATCCATGGGTATAAATCAGGTGCTCATTGATCCAACCTTTGCTGGGCAGATCGGCATAGGAGAGTTCCCGCGGAGAAAGCATGACCTGGCGATATTCATTATTGATAAAGTAACGGTCATTATCCACGGATCTGGAATTTATAGTAAGTCCTGATCTCCTGGATCTGGCTGAAGGTTTCCAATAAAGGACGGTGATCCCAGAGACGAATATTTTTTATGGTCAGGCTGTTGGCATTGATATTGGCAGGGGTCAGGGTCGTCTCGGCCGGCTAATTGACGTTCTTCCACCTGATTGAGTCCATAGCCTTGAAGAGTACCCTGGATGTAACGGGAAAGGAAAGGGGTTTCTATTTGGATCTCATTGGGGGTGACAATAAAGCGCTGAACAAATCCAGGCAGGATGTATATTCCGATAATATAGGCTGCGATAAAAAAAGCCAGAACGCCGTAAATCCAGCGTCCTCCCGGCTTGAAGGCCTGAAATATTAAAAGCAGACCGGTTAAAAGGGAAATCGACATCATGATACCCAGAATCGGCATAAGATAATTTTGATCCACATAACCGGGTCCAAAGACCACCCCACGGCCGGAAAAAAGGAGATCATATCGGGAAAGGAAAAAATAATAGGTCAGAAAAATAAATAAGATCCCAAAAAAGGCAAAAAGGTATTTTTTCACCCAGGGTTTAAGGGTCACCCCCCGGGGATTAACCTGAAATTGGAACCGGAAAACAATGATGACCACGGCCGATAAGAGAGACACAAACCACAGTCCACCGAACCAACTGCTCAGATAATGTAGAAAAGGAAGTTGAAAAAGATAAAAAGAAATATCTTTATTGAAAACAGGGTCGGATTGTCCGATAGGCCGGGTATTGAGGAAGAGTTGGAAAGACTCCCATTGGCCGGCGGCCCCCAGACCCACAAAAATTCCGACCAAGATGGCTGCCGGAAGTAAGAAAGCCTGCAGACGTCCTTCCAGCCAGACCGGAAGGTTGATGGGGATGGCTTCTGTATTCATAGGATAAGGGGTATGGGCCAAACGGAAAACCAGTCGGCCGTTTAAATAAAACAGGAGGGCGGAAAGAATTCCGAAGATGCCCCCTAAGAGCAATTTATAATTGATGAGCCGCAGGAAGACCGAGGTGTATCCCAGGGATTGAAACCAAAGCCATTCGGTGTAGAATCCCAGGAGACCGGAACCGACAATGAAAAGAACTAAAAGGAACAACACCAAAGCAATGAATGGGCGTTTTTTTATAGCCATCTTTCCCCTCCGTACTTTTAGGCCACCGCATAGGGCATTTCAGCCGCAGCGGATTCGATGAGAAGCAATAGACAAAAACGACAGGATATTTAATTGTTTTATTTATTTTATAATATTAGAGAACTATATTTATGTCAACATAATAGCCTCCCGGTAAACTGGCTTGAGTCTTTCTCGGTATGCGGTTTGACGAGTGACATTCAGCGGTTTTCTTTCTGACCTACATGTAAACTGGGATTATTTCCTTGATGCATGCTTAAGGAATTTTATTCATTTCCTTTATTATCTACCCATGGGGATCGGTTTCGGAGGCAGGATTGTCCTGATGGCCAATCTCTTTGGTGCTGACTTCAGGCGGACCCATACTGGTGGTAACGCTGATCAGCGCCGGCAGTCCGAGCCCGGCCGGATTCCTCTATGATGCCACGGTAAATCACTTTATTCCTTTCTCCATCGACTTCGCCTTTGTTGTAACCGGCATTATCCTTGCCTTATTGCTTCGTCTGTCAGAACTTCCAAAGGTCGACCATCGGCCTCTGGGCCATGATTAGAGTTTCCTCTACGGGGTACTCATCAGAAAAAAAAGTATCATGCAAATTTGGATTTTTTCCCCACGGTCATTTTCTCCAGAAAGGTCAAGTTGGAAAGGGATGGGTAGTGGGTTAGATCAAAACTGATCGGGGTCAAGGTGACATAACCGGCCGACAGAAGGGCATGGTCGGTATCCGGGGCCTCTCCCGGGGGAGGCAAGATTCCGGCCTGCCAGTAATAGACATTTTCCCGGGGATCAAGACGACGTTCAAAGCGTTCCTTGAAACGAAAGGTCCCCTGCCTGACCAAACGAATCCCTTTGATTGCCGACAAGGGCAGGGCCGGTACATTGACATTTAAGGAGACACCCGTAGGAAGCGGAGATTCTATGAGGAGATCTACCAGGGCTGAAACAATCTTAGCTACGGGTTCAAATTTATGGGTCTGATAGGAATCAATGGAGACGGCTATTGAAGTCAGCCCCATCATGGCCCCTTCAGTGGCGGCTGAAACAGTGCCCGAGTAAATAACATTGATCCCGACATTGGGACCCAAATTGATGCCTGAGATGAGCAGGCGGGGTGGGGGAGAGATCAGTTCGTTAAGAGCGATCTTAACACAATCGGCCGGTGTTCCGCTGACCCCATAACCGAAAAATTCCCCATTCTTAAAAATTTTTTTTACCCGTAATGGCTGGGTCAAGGTCAGGGCATGTCCCACTGCACTCTGTTCGGACTCCGGAGCCACCACCCAGATAGGATGCTTCTTTTTCAATAACGTTACCAGGGTCGCCAGTCCCTTGGCAAAAATACCGTCATCATTGGTCAGGAGAATACTCGGAAGGCCCAGTGAGAAAGGTGCTTTTTTAGTCTTTTTCAAAAGTCCTCGCCGGTTACGTTAATGAATCAAATACCCTAATCTCCTCCATCTAACCCCAAACTCTGTCCGATCCCAGGACCAGTAGATAATAAAGGCCTTCCCGAGGACCTGTTTCTGATCAACAAATCCCCAAAATCGGCTGTCAAAGCTCTCGTCGCGGTTATCTCCCATAACAAAAAATTTATTGGGTGGGACAATAATGGGTCCGGTATTGTCTCGAGGTTGTTCCATTTCTGGGATAATTCTTTGGTCCGTGTGGGTCCCGTAAGGGTCTTCCATGGGCTGGTTATTGATATAAACTTTTTTATCCTTGATCTGGACCGTATCTCCCGGAAGCCCAATCACCCTTTTGATGAAGTCCTTGTTTTGTTCCACTGGAAAAATAAAGACCACCACATCATTCCTTTTCGGGGTGCTGATAGGGAGCAGGTTATAATTGAGTGCGGTAAAAGGAACTCGAAGTTTTATTCCATAGATAAATTTATTGACCAAAATATGGTCTCCAACCAGCAAGGTGGGTTTCATGGATCCTGAAGGTATCTTAAAGGCCTGGATGACAAAAGCCCGGATCAACAAGGCCAGGAGTATGGCAATAACGATTGATTCCGCATACTCTCGAAAAATCGATTTTTTTCGTTCCGGCTTATCTTTTTTAAGTTTTTCTGTTTTCAATAAGTCCTCCTTTGACAAAAACCTCGAGAATAACGATACTTCGTTAGTCCAATAAATTATATGTTGCCTCTTTCATAACGGGAATATTGTCAGGAATCAAGAAAAAAGTCTTTCTTTTTTTTAAGATTCAAAATAATATCGATAGTTATGAACCAGCCCATTATACCCGAAATCCACTCAACCCATCAAGTCCAGCCCCCTTTTCGCTTTTGCCCCTTATGCGGTGGAAGTCTGGAAAAAAAGCAGATCAAGGATCAGGAACCGGACCGTTTGGTTTGCAGCCGGTGTTCCTTTGTGTTTTATCTTGATCCCAAAGTGGCCGCCGTAACGGTAACCCTTTTTGAAGAACAAATCGTGTTGGTAAAAAGGGCGATTTCCCCAGGATATGGGAAATGGGTCATCCCGGGAGGATTCGTCGATCGAGGGGAAACCCTGGAAGAGGCGGCTGTCCGGGAGACCCGGGAAGAGACCAACCTTCAAGTCCAAATCCATTCCCTGCTCAATGTCTATTCCTATCCGGGAAACACAGTAATCGTTGCTGCTTATTTAGCCCAATTTGTAGCCGGTGTCCCGACCGCCTTGGACGAAACCCTGGAAGTAGGCCTGTTCCCCTATACAAAAATTCCCTGGTCGGACCTGGCTTTTCCCAGCACCCGTGATGCGTTAATCGATTATGGAAAACGTTTTGCCCTACAACAAAAACTATGAATAAGGAGTGAAAAAAAGTGGAATTCATTAAACCTGAAAAGCTGATGAATTTATCCTCCAAGAGGAAAGATACCCTGCTTAAAAGATCTATGGAAGACATCTCCGATATTTATGAAGAAACCCGGGCCATCGTCCAAGACGTCCAAAAAGGTGGAGATCAGGTTATCTTACAACACTATCGCAAACATAAATCCGATATTGGGACAAAAGACCTTAGAGTTCAACCGGACGAAATTAAAAAGGCCTATAAACAGGTTGATAAATTCGTACAGCAGGCCCTTAAACAAGCGGCAAAAAATATCGAAAAATTTCATCAGGCCCAATTGGAAAGGGAAATGTGGTCCATTGAGGTCAAACCAGGGATATTGGCCGGGAGGGTTCGGAGGCCCATGGAAACCGTCGGGGCTTATGTTCCAGGAGGTCAGGCCAATTATCCTTCCAGCGTTCTCATGAACATTATTCCAGCTCGTGTGGCCGGAGTATCGAATATTGTGGCCTGCACCCCTCCACAAAAAGGGATGAAAGCCGATCCGGTAACGATCGTGGCCGCCGATCTTGCCGGGGCGGATTACCTATTCAAGGTGGGAGGACCCTGGGCCGTGGCCGGAATGGCTTATGGCACTGAATCCATCCCGAAAGTGGATAAGATAGTCGGACCTGGCAATAAATATGTTACCGCGGCCAAGATGGCTGTTTTTGGGACGGTTGATATTGATTCCCCTGCCGGTCCGAGCGAGGCCCTCATCGTGGCCGATAAGACGGCCCGGCCCGATTGGACGACCTGGGACTTTCTCTCTCAGATCGAGCACGATCCGGATGCCGCTGCTGTTCTCATTACCCCATCTATGACTTTGGCCGAAAAGGTATGTGAAATTATCAATCGGGAATTACCTAGATTGGAACGGAAAGAAATAATCCAGAGGGCCTTAGTCCGCCATTCAGCGGTTTTAGTAACTTCCAATCTTACGGAAGCCATTGATTTTGCCAATGCCTATGCTGCCGAACATTTGCAGATTGTTACCGAGGATCCCTGGGTCGTCTTGCCTATGATCAACCATGCCGGTTCCATATTTATGGGTCCGTACGCCCCGATTCCGGCCGGAGATTATGCCTCAGGGACCAACCATGTCTTGCCGACCGGCGGATGTGCCAGGATGTTTTCCGGTCTCTCTGTAGATGACTTCATCAAGAAGCCGACCTTCCAATACCTGAGTAAAAAAGGATTACAGGGCTTGAAAAAAACCATTACCCTTTTGGCTACAAAGGAAGGGCTGCCGCTTCATGCCAAAGCAGTTGAAGAGCGATTTAAATAAAAAAAGGTGAGAGGCACGAGGTAGTATGCATCATACCTCGCACCTCTCGCCGCATGGCATATACTTCACGCCTTTTTTGCCGCTTCATACCCCAAATCAAAAGCCTTCAGATTGATTTCCCAAAGCTTTTTATTAAGGTTCATCTTAAGGGCCTCTTTCATCTGTTCGGCGTTGACTGGTACGGTGTTGCTTTGAGCCAGAGCCCCCAGCATGACGATGTTGACAGCCAAGGCCGAACCGGCCTCTACGGCCAAGGCATCGGCATTAATGGCGATCAGCCGCTTCACCTTTCGACGAATCAACTCCAGGGCTTCTTTGATATCGGGATAGACCCCTTTGCCGACTGCTACGGTAAAGGGCATCAAAGGGGTCACGTTGCTAATCACCGTGCTCTCCTGGGAACACTTTTCCAGGGCCCGCAAGGTTTCCGAAGGTTCAAAGCCGATCAGAACATCGGCCTCTCCATTGGAGACAATGGAGCTCATGGCACCTCCCAGGACTACGGCCGATTCGACCACACCGCCGCGTTGGGCCATACCATGAACTTCGCTGACATTGACCGGAATCCCGGCCAACAAAGCGGCTTCTCCTAATATTCGGGAAGAGAGCAGATTTCCCTGCCCCCCGACACCGACAAAAACGATCCGTTTAATATCCATAGAGTACTCCTCTTATTTCCTGGGAATAATAGCATTTTCCGGGCAGATCTGGGAACAGACCGCACATCCGATGCACAAATTTTCGTTGATCCGGACCTGATTTCCTTCCGTGTAAAAGGCCGGGCAGGCAAACAAGTTGACGCAATCCCGGTGGTTTTTGCATCGTTTTTCGTTAATCATAAATGTACGAGTTTTCGTTGGTGGGGCCACCCTTTTGGCATACAGCGGGCAGATCTCTTTGGAGATGATGACGGAAACCCCGTCAAAATCAATGGCCTCCTGAACGGCTTCCATGGTCTGTTTGACCTTTCGGGGTTGGACCACAGCAACATGTTTGACCCCAACCCCTCTAACTACTGCTTCAATGGAGACCTGGGTGTTGGGTTGTCCCAGCAAGGCCATATTGACTCCCGGATGAGGCTGGTGCCCGGTCATGGCCGTAGTTTCATTGTCCAAAATGATCAAGGTGAATTTGTGATTATTATGAACGGCATTGACCAGACCGGTGATCCCGGAATGAAAAAAGGTAGAATCCCCGATAAAGGCAATGACATGCTTATCTTTTAATGCCCAGGAAAAACCGGAAGCTGTGCTGACGCTTGAACCCATACAGATCAGAAAATCGGCCGCACTTAAAGGCGGGAGCAGGCCCAAAGTGTAACAGCCTATGTCAGTAGGATAAATGGCCTCTTCTCCGGCCACTTTTTTGACGGCATAGAAGGTGGAACGATGCGGGCACCCCGGACATAAGTTGGGTGGACGGCCCGGAAGTGGGGGTATATCGGAAAGATCAACCGTTTTTTTGCCTTGAGCGGATATTCCGAAATATTGAGAAATGGCGCTTCGCACCCGAGATGGTTCATATTCAAAAAGGCGGCTTAACCGATCCACTCCCTTGCCTTGAATGGGTATAGTTCGTCCCATGGCTTGAGCAACGGCCCGCAGGTCCTGTTCCATGACAGGCTCCAATTCCTCCACAACCAGGACCTTTTCCACTCCGGACAGGAATTTTTTAACAATCTCTGCCGGGAAAGGGTAGGAAAACCCCAGCTTCAGCACAGAAAATGATTCTTTGGCCTTCAGGTCATCCAGGGCGTCTTGGACATAACAAAAACCGACCCCATTAGCGACAATCCCCCATTTTCCTTGTCCGATAATTTCATTAAAAGTGGACTGGTTGGCCAAGGAAAGGGCCTGATCGTAAACTTGTAGAAGTTTGACGTGCAGATTTCTGGAGACAGCCGGCACCGTTACATAACTGAACGGGTCTTTTTTAAAATTCCCCTTGGTCTTTCTGGGTCGTATTGTCCCCAGGGTGACGATCCCCCGGGAATGATTGATACGGGTGGTCGTGCGCAGCAAGACGGGCACCTTTAATTTTTCAGACAAATCAAAGGCCGCCAAGGTCATTTCTTTGGCCTCCTGGGGGGTGGTAGGCTCCAACATGGGCAACCCGGAAAGCCTGGCATAATAGCGGTTGTCCTGTTCGTTCTGGCTGGAAAACAGCGAGGGATCATCGGCGGTCAGGATGACCATGCCTCCGTTGACCCCGGTATAGGCCAGGGTCATCAAGGGGTCGGCCGCCACATTCAGCCCTACATGCTTCATGGCCACCATGGTCCTTAGACCTGAGACCGCCGCCCCGGCCGCCACTTCCAGGGCCACCTTCTCGTTGGTGGAATATTCAAAATAAAGATCGGTTTCCTGTTTGATCTGATAAAAGTTTAAGGCCACTTCAGAGGAAGGGGTTCCCGGATAAGCCGTGGCAAAAGCCAGTCCCCCTTCAATGGCCCCCCGGGCAATGGCCTCATTGCCCAGTAACAACAGCTTATCTCCGGGTTTTCCTTTTATTAGCTCATGCATAGTATAACTCCTTTTCAATCAACTTCAATCAACTTGGTCTGTCATTCATGTAATGATCATAGTCCGGCTAAGCGATCTTTAACCACTTTGGCATAAATCGATTGGGGGAAGGATTTAAGGAAGGTTTGGTAGGTTGCTTTGGCTTCCGCCTTCTTACCCATTTTTTGATATACCCGGGCCAGATTAATCAGAGAATCCTCTTTTAATAAATTTTCCTTGCTTTGGGTGATCTCTGCAAAGGTTTTAGCTGCTTGCTGTAAATCACCTTTTTGCTCATAGGCATAGGCCAGATTCCCCTGGATCAGGGTTCTAAAGGCCGGAGGAAATTTCCCCTTGTCCAGGGCCGTTTGATAGGAAGATACTGCCCTGGGAAAATCTTTTTTTTGAAAATAAAGATGCCCGGCAGTCACTAAGGCGGAATAGGCGGCCTTAGTCCTTGGGTAATCTTTAATAATTTCCTCCAACTTTTTCAATTTTTGATCCGGATCAGATACCTCCAGGCTGGAAAAATACTTTTCGTGGCCCTGCTTTTCCTGTCTGTTCCGGTAAGCGGAATACCCAAAAAAAAGAATTAAGACCAAAACGATTCCTGATCCTATCCAGATGACTTTTTGGTAGTTATCTTTTACCCAATTCAGCGTACGGGTTGAAAGAGTAATAAACTCATCCGGTTTCTTGAGAAGTTCTTTTCTGACTGATTTTTTTCTTTCCGGCCATAACATCCTTTCCTTATTAGTATTAGCTCGTAGCTGATACCTTAGCTGTTAGCTTAAAGGGTAAAGGTCAAAACCCCTTTTTCCTTTCAGCTATAAACTATAAGCTTTCAACTTTTCTTTGCTTCTTTCCATCGCCATCTTGGCGGCCCCCAGGATACCGCTCTTGTCCCCCAAGGATGAAATCCGGATGGGAGGCAATTCCCCTGGAATCATGGTCATTCGTTTTTTAAATTCTTTTTCCAAATATGGCAAGAAAATAGTGGAAGCCTTGCTCAATCCCCCTCCCAAAATAACCCCTTCTAAACCGATGGTATGGATAAGGTTGGCCAAAGCAATCCCCAGATAACGTCCCAACTCGGCAAAAAGGGAGATACAAAACGGGTCTCCTTTTTTGGCCGTCTCATAAAGGAGTTTGGCCGAAAGGGGCTCCGATGTTTGGTTGACTATTTCCGAAAGCAGGGTGTGGACCTTTTTATCCAGCCCCTTTTGAGCTTTTTTAACTAGATAAGTAGCTGAAGCCAGGGTCTCCAGACAACCCCGGTTACCACAGCCGCAATGTTCCCCCCGAGGTTCAATGGTGATATGTCCGAATTCCGGTCCGCTGCCTTGACTGCCGTACCAGGGTCGGCCGTTTAAGAAAAGTCCGCTCCCTACCCCGGTTCCCAGGGTTAAACAGACAAAATGATTCCAGTCTTTTCCTGCCCCGACCCATTTTTCACCTAACGTTACGACATTGGCGTCTTTATCCATATAAGTCGGGAAGGCTGACCTCATCAGAGATGATTCGGGCTAAGGGCACATCTTTCCAATCAGGAAAATTCGGAGAATGGTGAATAATCCCTTCCTCGCGGTCAATAACACCAGGAACCCCCAAGCCAATCAAATTGGGTTTTATTCTATTTTTAATTGATATTTCAATTAGTTGTTTTGTTACCTTCACCATCCTTTTTACGACTTTTTCTCTTCCCAACTCGAGGCGGGTCGAATAATTTTTTAAAAATAGTATCTTACCTCGGGCATCAACAAGCCCTGTTTTAATACGGGTTCCTCCTAAGTCGACTCCAATAACTTTGGCCTGGTTGGCAGACATAGCAGTCCTTTCTCAGTTTAAGCTTTTTAATTTACTGATATTATTAAAATATAGTCCAATAGGCTGACTTTACGGCCGACTTTTCAATGATTCCAACCTCAGAGGGTTTAACCCTTTTTTACCATTTTTTTGCTCTCAAGACCAGACCAGAATGATTTTTGCCTTAAAAAACTCATTTTGTTATAACTTATTTGATTAATTATGTTTTATCAATAGTTTCCTTCAATAAAATATTTAAAAAGGTTGACAAAGAAAATTTTTATGTTAATAGATAAGAACATAAAAAGAAATGGGGATTGAATTTATGAAGACAGCCTGTGGAATACCTTCGGAGATACTTATGTATTCGAGGCAAAACATTAGGCTGCTAATTCAGTTCAAGGGAACCCCTGTTTTCTATCAGGGAGTTACAGACGGATTTTCAAACAAGTTAGGCGATAATTATGGACAACCATTATATAAAAAAAATATCGGTCGGTTTGGTTCTTTTCAGTTTATTAAGCGTAAATGGCTTTTATTTTTTATTAACGGCCCAGGTCCTTTCCGTTAATAATAAGTATTTGAATCGGATTGATCTTCCGCTAAACTTTTTTGACAAAAACCCCACCTACTCAACAACACTGACCCCCGAAGAATTAGAAGTTTCAGTTTCTACTTATGACCCCTGGATCAGGTCCGCCTGCCAAAAACATTCTCTGGATCCGGCTCTGGTGAAGGCAGTTATCCTTGCCGAATCCAAGTTTGACCCTATGGCCGTTTCTCCCCGGGGGGCAGTCGGGTTAATGCAGATCGATCCTGTTACAGCCAAGGAAATGGGGATCAAGGATCCGTTTAATCCCAAGCATAATATCGATGGCGGTGTGCGTTATCTGAAGGTATTATTGGACGCCTTTGAAGGGGACCAAAGACTCGCCCTGGCCGCTTATAATGCCGGTCCCTCCCGGGTCTTTCAACATAACGGGATCCCACCCTTTAAAGATACTAAAAAATATATCAAGCAGGTTTTTCGATATTTTGCCTATTATCAAAGAAACCGGACCAGCTGATATTTGCCCCTTCTTTCTTACTTACCTGAACTTAAAGAATAAATTTTCCTTTTCTGATCGATAAGCTTGTGTTAAAGAACAGATTGTGAAGCAGCATAAAAAGGCTTTTTTCAACGGCGCAATACTATGAGAATTTATATCACAAAAGACTCTATTACTCCTTATCTCTTAATCCTTTTCGGTACAATCCTCTATATCCTTTCCTTCCCTAAGGTTTCCTGGTCCTTCATGGCCTGGGTGGCGTTCATCCCTTTTTTTAAAGCGTTGGAAAATAAACCGGCCACAAAAAGATTCCAACTGGGATTTCTTGCCGGTATCCTCTCCTCTCTTGGTATTTTTTATTGGGTAACCCATGCCATGCGCCATTTTGGAGGGCTGGACACGATGACCAGTTTTTTTATCCTTTTTTTGATGGTTCTTTATTTAGCCCTCTATTTCGGTGTCTTTGCCTGGCTTTGGGGTCTGTTTCCTCCCAAAGATCTTTTTTCTTTGCTTTGGGCTCCATCCATCTGGGTGGGTCTGGAATTTTTAAGGGCGCATCTATTAAGCGGGTTCCCATGGGAGTTATTGGGGCATTCCCAGTATAACCTTCTACCAGTTATTCAGGTAGCTGAAATCTCCGGGGTGTACGGGATTTCTTTTCTGATCATGTTGGTTAATCAGACTCTTTACCTGTTTTTATGGTTTGACCATCCTTTCCAGAATTGGTCCCGGAAATGGAAAGAAGCGGTTTTTGCCTTATCCATACTAACTTTCACCCTAATCTTCGGTTATTGGTCCTTAGCCAATCAAAGGCAAAAAAATCAACAGGCCCCGACCTTAAACGTATCAGTCATACAGGGAAATATTGATCAATCCATAAAATGGAATCCGGCTTTTCAGGAAGAAACATTAAAGATCTATAAGGACCTAACACGACAAGCTTTACCTAAAACTCCTGACTTGGTCGTATGGCCGGAAACGGCAGTTCCGTTTTATTTTTTGAATGAAAACCACTTGACCCCTGTTGTCTTTCAACTGGCCAAGGAAATTCAAGCCCATCTCTTGTTCGGCAGTCCGGCGGCCACCTTTCGGCAAGGGAAAATCTATTTTTATAACCGGGCTTATCTGTTAGGTCCGGAAGGGCAATTGAGCTTTTACGACAAAATTCATCTGGTTCCTTTTGGAGAATATATTCCCTTAAGGCGATTTTTACCCTTTGTGGGGAAAATGATTCAAGCTATAGGAGACTTCAATCCCGGATCGGGTAGTTACGGGCTTTCCCATCCCAAGGGCAAAATAGGGGTTTTAATTTGTTTTGAGACCATTTTTCCGGAATTGAGTCGGGCTTTCATACAGGAAGACTGCCAGATATTGGTCAATATAACTAATGATGCCTGGTACGGACGTACCTCGGCGCCATATCAGCACCTATCCATGCTTACATTCCGGGCCGTCGAAAACAGGGTCTGGATTGCCCGTGCGGCTAATACGGGTTTCAGCGCTTTTATTGATTCTTCCGGACGGATCCTTAAAATGATCCCTCTGTTTCAAACAGGCGGGACTTATGCCGCCATTCCTCTCCGAGGAGAAAAAACCTTTTATAACCGTTATGGGGACGTTGCTGATCGTTTTTTGCGGGATTATTTTCCTGATCGGAATTATTATTCGGGTAGTAAAAAGAGAAGAGGACAAAAATTATGAAAGAAGAAATCATACGCCTTAAAGAAAAAATGGTTAAGTTAAGAGACTATCTTTGACCTGACCTCCAAGAGAGAACGCCTGGCCGTCCTGGAAAAAACAAGTGCGCAAAGCACCCTCTGGGATGATCCAGACCGGGCGAAAATGATACTCAAAGAAAAGGGGAAACTGAGTCAGATCATTTCCGAGTGGGAACAGACACAAACCCGACTCGATGAAGCAGAGATTCTTCTTGACCTGGCCTTGGCTGAAGAGGACCAGGAAACCCTGTCCGAAGTTCAAAACCGTCTCAAGGGTCTGGAAAAACTCCTGGCCCAAATGGAGTTTAATAAACTTCTTTCCGGTGAAGAGGATGCTTGCCCTGCCATCATGGCCATTCACGCCGGTGCCGGGGGCACCGAGGCCCAAGACTGGGCCGAGATGCTGCTCCGCATGTACCTACGATGGAGTGAGCGACGAGGATTTAAAACCGAAATCATCGATCAGTTGCCCGGCGACGAAGCAGGGCTCAAAAGTGTAACTTTTACCATTGAAGGGAAATACGCCTACGGATACTTGCGTTCGGAAACCGGGATCCATCGTCTGGTCCGCATTTCTCCTTTTGATGCCGGGGGACGTCGCCATACCTCCTTTGCCTCTGTTTTCGTCTATCCTGAAGTTGAAGACGATATTCAGATCGCAATCAATGAAGCCGATGTCCGGGTGGATACCTTCCGGGCCAGCGGGGCCGGAGGCCAACATGTCAATAAGACCAGTTCGGCTATCCGTTTGACCCATCTGCCGACCGGCATTGTCGTTCAATGCCAAAACGAGAAATCCCAACACCGGAACAAAGACATGGCCTTCAAGGTTTTAAAATCAAGGCTCTATGATTTGGAACTGGAAAAGAAGGAAGAAAAAAAGAAGGAGATCCACGAGGGCCAGGCCGATATCGCCTGGGGAAGCCAGATTCGTTCCTATATCCTGGCCCCATATCGGTTGGTTAAGGATCATCGAAGTCAATTGGATATAGGCAACGTGGATGATGTGCTGGACGGAGGGATTGATCCGTTTATAGAGGCCTTTTTATGGTTGAAGAACAAATGATGGCTTCGTAAAAAGTCCATCAGTCCCGCGTTTCGCGGATTCCGCGGCATCCTTTGTCGTTGCAGCATACATGATAGTACGCCTCACTCCTCAGGATTTACGCGCCTCGCCTCTGGAGCTTTTTTCAAAACCATCACATTTTTTCCAGAAAGTTTTTTAAAATTCAAATGGTACTAAACGTCACTTTTAATTAAGGGGGGATAAATGAACTATCAACACATCCAAACAGAATTAAAAGAAGGATTGGCCACGATTATCTTAAACCGGGAACCCCTTAATGTTCTAAATATCGCCATGATGAAAGAAATCAATCAGGCCCTGGATTCTTTAAAAGGAGAGAAAATCAAGCTGCTTCTTTTCAAGGCCAAGGGCAGGGCCTTTTCCGCCGGGGTGGATGTTGGGGAACATCTCGGGGACCAAGTAGAAGAGATGATCGAGGTCTTTCATGGGATCTTCAGGCGGATGGATGCCCTGCCTGCTGTTTCTATAGCCTCGGTGCAGGGTGCGGCCATGGGAGGCGGGTGTGAGTTAGCCCTATATTGTGATCTGGTCCTGGCCTCGGAAAAGGCCAAATTCGGACAACCTGAAATTCAGGTAGGGGTTTTCCCGCCCATAGCCGCTTTGATTTTCCCCCGAATCATAAACAGGAAAAAAGCCCTGGAATTGATCCTGACGGGAGAAACGATCAATGCTCAGCATGCCTTGTCTTTAGGGCTGATCAATAAAGTGGTGTCCATTGAAACCCTGGAATTGGAGCTGGAAAAATTCTGCGAAAAACTTTTATCGCTAAGTGGTTTGATCATGTTTTTGACCAAAAAAGCCTTTCGTGCCGGCTTGATGGACCCTTCTTCCCTGGGATTGAAAGAAATCGAAAAAATCTATCTTCAGGAATTAATGAAAACCCAGGATGCCGAAGAAGGCTTGAAGGCCTTTTTGGAAAAGAGAAAAGCGGTCTGGAAAGAGACTTAAAAGAGGCGACAACGATCAATAAGAAACAAGTCAGGACCACCGGCGTTGCTGATGGTCCTGACTTCTCTTAACTTCTAGACTCCTCGACTTTTATCTCGCGGTTTATTAATTTCCACGCCACAAAAAAACCGCCTAAAAAAATCTGAGGTTTTGACGAAACCCTATCGCCTTAAGTTTTCAATAACCGACGCCACGCCGAGTCCGCCGCCGCAGCAGGAAGAAAAGAAAGCATATTTCCCACCCCTTCGGGCCATTTCCTTCATGGCAAACATGCATATACGGGCTCCGGATGCCCCATTGGGATGCCCGAAGGCAATCGCCCCTCCTAGAGGGTTCCATTTGCTCATGTCGACCTTGGAGCCGGTCTGCTTCTCAAGTTCTTTGATTACGGCCAGATTCTGAACGGCAAAAGCCTCATTACATTCCATTATATCCATATCGGAAAGCTTGAGTCCTGCTCGTTTTAAGGCCTTCGGAACGGCATAGGCCGGGGCGATACCCATGATCTTTGGATCAACGCCGGCTTCGGCACCGGCCAGCCACTTAGCATAGGGCTGATAACCGTATTCCTTGGCCTTCTCCGCGCTCATGATGAGCACAAAAGCCGACCCGTCGTTCTGCCCGGAGGAATTGCCTGCGGTTACCGTCCCGCCTTCTTTAAAGGCCGGGGGCAGCTTAAGCATGACTTCCAATTTGGATTCCGGACGGACGTGTTCATCCACCTTAAAAACGACTTCCGGTGTTTTTCGCGTAGCCGGGAAGACGACCGGGACAATCTCTTCAATAAATTTACCCGCATCCATGGCCGCTTTGGCCCGCATCTGGCTGTTATAAGCAAATTCATCGGAGGCCTCGCGGGGAATATTATACATGGCCTGCAGGTTTTCCGCGGTAATACCCATGCCCAGGTTTTCCTCCATGACCGGCGAAAGCAGCAGTCGAATAGGCATGGGTGGAGTCAGTTTATAGGGGGGGGTGGACATGGAAAACTTGGCGGGCAGCTGGCTGTAGGACTCCATACCTCCGGCAATAACCACGTCGGCCTGATTGGCCAGGATTTTCCAGGCAGCATGGTTGATGGAATCAATGGCCGAACCGCATTGCATTTCAATATAAGAGGCCGTAACTTCATAGCCCAATCCGGCATCCAGCAAGGCCCAGCGGGCCGGGTTCATGGCAATCGAGCAATGAGCGGCACTGCCTAAAAATACGCTGTCGACCACAACCCCCTTCTCTTTTATTTTTGCCTTTTCTGCCAGACCTTTGATACCAATTCCGGCCAGTTTTGAGGCGCCAATGTCCCTAAGGGTTCCACCCAAACGACCGAAAGCTGTCCGGGCCCCTTCAACTATAACAACTTCTCTTTGTGCCATAATACATTCTCCTTTACTTTTTTTGTTGGTTATGCCAGAAAAATCTGATCTTGTACCAGTAGTACTAAAAATTATTACTAATCAAATTCAGATAATAAATCAAGCAAATTCATAAAATTCCAGAGCAATATTGTTAAAATACAAGGACAACCTGGTCGATAGGGAACGGTTGGAAACAGGAAGCTATCGGCACGACATTTCATGTTTTTTTTATTGACTTCCTTACGTTTTATCCCCTGCTGAGCGATCATTTTGGTGTGTTCCGGCTCCTGACTCCCAGAGGAAGACATGTCCTTCCGGCACAGAAACCAGTCTAGGGCCTCATGTCTCGTTTTTTCAGACCCTATTCACTAGGCAGCAACCGATAGTCGTTTTCCACCTATCAGATTAAAAAAAGATATAAATAATTTGGAAACTAACAGGGCGCCATCCTTGAATTTGTCAGATGAAAACTACACCCTTCAGAAATCATGTATTATTAAAGTAAAATATCTATTGAAAAAAAAGAAGAATGGGGTAGCATTAAAACCTGAATTCAAGAGGCTAAAGATTCGAGTGAAATGGTTCAAAATTATAACTTCATGTTTAACAAAATAAATAGAATTTAGACGATATCTGCTTTTTTCGCTTCTAAAAGGAATTGTAGAAAACCCCCAGCTTCAACGGAAAGGGAACTGTTTCAGTAAGTATGGGCCGGACGCAAAAAATTTTGAACGGAGACCTTCGGGCCGTAGCCCGGTTGATCCGCGACATCGACGATGGCCAGCCTGAAGCCAGAAAAATCTTAAAAAAACTTTACGCTCATACTGGCCGGGCCTATGTTATTGGGGTTACCGGTTCACCCGGCGTGGGAAAAAGTACCCTGGTGGATTGCATGATCCAGGTTCTGCGCGCCCGAGGGAAAACGGTCGGGGTCTTGGCCGTGGACCCCACCAGCCCGTTCAGTGGTGGGGCCATCCTTGGAGACCGCATACGCATGCAGAGGCACAGCACCGATGAGGGGGTCTTTATCCGCAGTCTGGCCACACGCGGCCATTTCGGCGGCCTCACACCTTCGACCCGCGGGGCAATCGCTGTTCTGGATGCCACGGGCAAGGATTATATCCTGGTGGAGACCGTTGGGGTCGGACAGGACGAGATCGAAATCGTCCGGGCCGCTCATACCACCCTGATTGTCCTCATACCGGGTATGGGTGACGATATTCAAGCCATCAAGGCTGGTATCCTGGAGGCCGGAGATATCTTTGTCATCAACAAATGTGAGCGGGAAGGGGCCGATAAAACTCGTCAAGAACTTCAGATGATGATCGAGATGGATAAAGCCCGTAAATTAAAAGGGGATTGGAAACCGATCATCTATGCGACTGAAGCGGTAAAAAATGAAGGAATTAATGAATTGATGGCCGGTATCGAGGAACATCGAACCTTTCTTTTTCAAAAAGATGCGGCCTATTTAAAAAAGTTTCAACATGACCGAGCCCGTATGGAACTCTTTGACCTGGTTAAACAGGATGTTGTTCAGACTGTTATGGAAAATCTGACGTGCACTGGTCAATGGGAGGAGTTTATCCAGGAACTGGTTAATAAAAAATCGGATCCCTACAGCTTAAGTGAACAGATTATTACCCTCTATCTAAATGAATACAAGGCTCCTTAATCTAAGGATAGCCAAAATTCAAAACTCAAAGTTAAAAAGTTGAAGAAAAGGATTTCAATTTTTGTCTTGAGCTAACAAATCTGAAAGGAGAGACCTATGAGTATCAAATATCCATCCCTGTTTTCCCCTTTGCAAATAAAAAACCTGACCTTAAAAAATCGGATCACCATGGCTCCCTTATTCCTCGGTTATGCCAATCCGGACGGCACAGTTAATTCCTTAGTCCTGGATCATTACCAGGAAATGGCCTCCTCAGGGGTCTCTATGATCGTTGTGGAAAATGTGGGTGTTGATCCCATTGGCCTGGGATCCCCCTTTACGCTGCGCATCGATGAGAAGCGGTTTCTCCTCGGTCTTTCCGGCCTGGCCAAAACCATTCATCAGCAAGGGGCCTTAGCTATTCTCCAGCTTAACCATACCGGACGCTATGCTTATCTACCTGAGAAAATAGCCCCTTCACCAGTCGATACTTGGGGGACCGTTCCCCGGGAAATGACCGAGGATGATATCGAGCGGACCATCGAGGCCTTTGCTACATCGGCTCGCAGGGTCAAAGAAGTCGGCTTTGATGGTGTAGAACTTCATGGCGGGACCGGGTATCTGATCGTCCAGTTTTTGTCGCCCAGAATCAACAAACGGATTGATGCCTATGGTGGATCTCTGGAAAACCGGATGCGTTTCCCCCTGAGAGTGGTTGATGAGGTTTTAAAGGCTGTGGGTCCGGATTTCCCAGTAGGCTATCGTTTTCTGGCCGATGAATGGCTGCCTGATGGGCTGCATTTAGAAGAAACGGCCCTTTATTCCAAGGAACTTGAAAAGCGCGGGTTGGCTTATCTCTCGGTCATGGCCGGCACTTATGACTCCTTTTTTATTCCTGAATGTGTTGAGGCAGAAAAGAAGGAAGGCTATATGGTCCCTTTTGCCCGGCAGATAAAAGAAGCGGTCCCCCAGATGCCGATAATCACTGCCGGAAGGATAAAAACTCCGGAATTCGCCAATCGCATAATCGAAGAAAAACAGGCCGATCTGGTCGGTCTGGCCAGAGTCTTATTTACTGATCCTCTTTGGGTTAGGAAGGCCCAGGGAACAGTGCTCGAGCCGATTGTTTCCTGTGAACCCACCTGCTCATTGTGTATGAACCGTTTAGCCGGCGGCAAACCGATCTTTTGTTCCCGATGGGACCGAACACGTCAAAAGAAGTTTTTGGAACGGATCGGGGAAAAACAAGAAAAGGATTGAAAGGAATTCGTCAATGAAATTGTTTGAACCCATAACCATAAGAGGCATGACGTTAAAAAATCGTATCGTCATGCCGCCCATGCAACTGTTGTTGGGCTTAAAAAACCAGCGAGCCCGCGCCTTTTATTTGGAGCGGGCCAAGGGAGGCGCCGGGGCCATCATCATGTGTGCGACTTCGGTGGATCTCTTTATCGACGACCAGGCTTGGGGTCGGCAGGATGGGGTGCGGCGCTTTATAGAAAGCATGCAGTCCTTTAACGAAGAAATCAGGAATGCCGGTGCTAAGATAGGCATCCAAATTTGGCATGGAAACCAGTTGCCTGCGGGGGACGGCTCATTGATGGTTCCCGGGGCACAACTGACAGCCCCTTCGGCCATAGACAATAAGCGGGCACTGACCCAGGATGAAATAAGATCCATTATTCACAAATTCGGGGCAGCATCCGGGGTGGCCAAAGAAGCAGGGTTTGATTTTGTTGAAGTGCACGGTGCCCATGGTTATCTGCCCTGTCAATTTTTTTCAGGAGCGGACAATAAACGAACGGATGAGTACGGCGGTGATCTTCATAAACGCATGCACTTTAGTCTCGAGATAGTCGAATCCATAAGAGGGACTGTTGGCAAAGAGTTCCCTATCTTCTATCGAATCGGAGCAGAAGAAAAAAGACCCGGCGGTATCACGATTAAAGAAAGTCAATCTTTTGCTGTGGAACTTGAAAGGGCAGGGGTCGATGTCTTTGATGTCTCGATAGGTCTTCCGGTCGGTCGGAAGGCCTCACCCATGAAACAGGCCAAGATGGGTACTTTTGTCTATCTGGCTGAGGCCATAAAAAAATTCGTTTCTGTTCCTGTAATGGCCGTGGGACGGATCAACCTGCCGGAAGTGGCTAAATCGATTTTGCAAGAAGGAAGAGCCGACCTTATTGGCATTGCCCGGCAGTTGGTCGCCGATCCGTACTGGCCGAAAAAAGTGAAGGAAGGGAAGGCCGACGCGATTCTGCTCTGCAAATCATGCAATGCCTGTTTTAAACCCATGCAGAGCGGCAAATGGAATCCTGACGACCCCATTTGTGCGGTCAATAAACGCGCCGGCCGAGAGTTCAACTCCTGATACCGGGGGTTATCAGTCTTTCACATAATACCCGTATTCCCTGGCGTTGACGTTGTTTCTCTTTTCCCAACCCAATGTGGAGCTGGGAGTCGGCCCGTAATCATGACCGGGCCAAACAACCGTGTCTTCCGAAAGTTCCATAAGTCTGCGTATGGAAGCGCCCAGGGCGAGGCGATTTCCACCGGCCAGATCCGTACGGCCGCTGTCTCCCACAAAGAGCGTATCGCCGGTAAACAGCTGCCCTTCAGCGTAGAGGCAAAGCCCGCCCGGGGAGTGACCCGGAGTATGGAAAACCTGAAAGGTTATTTCACCCAGCTTGAATGTTTTTTCATCTTTCAATCGAATGTCCGCCTTTGCACTCTCCTCTAACTAAATTGTCCTCCAGGGCATGCATAACGATTTTGGCTCCGGTCAATTTTTTCAAGGCTGCATTGCCGGAGGTATGGTCCCCGTGGGAATGGGTGTTAAAAATGTATTTGATATTCAGATTTTCGTCCTTGGCTTTGGCCACTATGAGGTCCACGTCCCCGCCCGGATCGATAACCATGGCCTCCCCTGTTTTCTCATCTCCGATAAGGTAACTGAAAACATCCCAAGCCCCTATGGGTATTTGCTTAACGATCATGATGCCCTCCGATTTCTCTGAAAGATTTTACTGGATTAAGATACTGCTTCGGTCTTCCCTGAAATGAATAAGAAGACCTTTTAAACCTACCTGATACTTTTTTTTATAAGAAAAATAATTACCATCAGCCGGATTTGCAAGCAATATATTTTTTATAACATTTTCTTTTAAATTGAGATATTATAAATAAATATTGGCAGTCGAATAATCTTTATTAATATTTCAAAGGAAAACGATCATGAAAAAAAGAGGCTTAAAAACCATTGCGTTGGTCTTGACCCTGATGTTTATCTTTCCCCTTATAACTTACGCCCAGGAGCTCAATCCGATCCAACTATTGAAACCCCAAACCGATGGCGGTCGCCCCTTGATGCAGGCATTGAAAGATCGGAAGACTGACCGGGCCTTCAGTCCGGAGAAACCACCCCTTCAAATGCTTTCCAATCTGCTTTGGGCGGCCTTTGGAATCAACAGGCCGGATTCAGGAAAACGTACCGCCCCCTCGGCCGTGAACTGGCAGGAAATTGAACTTTATGTGGTCCTCCCTGAAGGTGTCTATCTATATGATGCTAAAAATCACCTTTTACAACCAGTCAGTAAGGGAGATATCCGAGGGATGACCGGCCGCCAGTCGTTCGTCAAGGAGGCCTCCGTTAATCTTGTTTATGTGGCGGATTTTTCGAAGAATGGGCAAAGCCTCTAATGAAGATAAAGAGTTTTATTCAGCTGCCGACACGGGTGTGATCGTCCAGAATGTGTATCTTTTTTGTGCTTCGGAAGGATTGGCTACCGGTGTGCGGGCCTCCATTGACAAACCAGCTCTGGCTAAGGCCCTGCTACTTCGACCGGACCAGAAGATTGCTCTGGCCCAATCGGTAGGGTATCCCAAGAAGTGAAGGCACAGATTACCGGGATTTAGGAGGAGGAAAATGCCTTTCTGCCCGGCATTGTGGTAAAGCCACGGAAATGGGAAGTGTCTTTTGTCCCCACTGTGGAAAAGAGATCGCTCCTTTTGTGATCGGTCCCTCGAATGAAACGATTATTGAAGAAGAGTTCAGGGCTTTTATCGGGAACAAGGCCGATTACTATTTGAACAAATTCCGTTCTTTTTGGGACAAGGGGACAACCAGTTTCGCGGTTACCTGGAGCTGGTCGGCTTTCTTCCTGGGATTTATATGGATGCTCTACAGAAAAATGTATCTTTGGGCCTCATTGGCCTTTTTTATCGCCTTTACTCCGGTGGCCTTACCGCTGACTATGATCGGTTGGGGAATCGTCGGCAATTATCTTTATTATTTGCATAGCAGAAAAAAAATTCTGGAATACAAATCTCGCCGAGGGACAACCCCTATAGCCCTTTCCCTGTCCGAACTGGGCGGAGTCAATCGCTGGGTCTGGTATATTGGGTTCATTTTCTTCTTGTTCCTTTTATTTATAGCGGTTTTAGGATTTTTTATTTTTCTCCATATTGTAAAATATTCATTTTTAGGTAGTCCACAATCCATCGAAATCTGATGGAGTATAAGATATAAAAATTAATGGAGATAGGAAAGAATTATGGGAACACAATATAAGACCAGTTGTGTCCTTCGCGCTCAGAATTGCGGCCTGGAAGGTGAAGTGGAAGGCAATCGCCTCATTTAAGGTCAAAGGGGATAAGGGTAATGTTCGCAGTCAAGGGTATTTCTGCTGGGAACCCCGCTTCATCGCTACGTACCTTGCAGGGTGGAAGGATTATGAAAAATGGCAAGGATGAGCTTACAGCCTGAAGGAAATAATGATCTAATAGAGAAAAAAGAAGGGTAGGGGGGGAAAGATTTACGTTTATTGATTTCGGGTTGTGGATTGACGCAATGTTTGCTATAATGAACGTAAATTTTATCTTAGAGTATGTTAGCTAAGGTATACTGGCTGAATATCAGGATTAAAGAAGATTAAGGAGAACACCTATGACCAAGGAACAAATTCAAGAAGCGTTAAATAAAATCCGACCTCAACTCCAAGCAGATGGGGGAGACGTGGAATTGGTGGATGTTAATGACGCCGGGCAGGTTAAGGTTCGTCTGACAGGGGCCTGCGGGGGCTGTCCTATGTCCCAGATGACCCTTAAAATGGGCATTGAGAAATACCTCAAACAACAGATTCCGGAAGTGGCCAGTGTAGAAGCGGCCTGAAAAGGTAAGGTACACGGTACAAGGTTCAAGGTGAAGGGTAAGGGAGCCAATGTCTTTTTGCCTTGGACCTTACACCGTTCACTTATGATATTTTTCTCCGGACATGAAATTCAGATAACGGTAAATTTGTTCCATTAAGAGAAGGGCGCTCATTTCATGGGTCAGAGTCATCCGGGAGAGCGAAAGGAGTCTGTCGGATTGTTTTAGAACTTTTTGGGAAAGCCCCGAAGGACCACCAATTAAATAATACATTTTTTTTACCCCGATTTCAGCTTGTTTGTTGATAAACTCAAAGTGTTGAAGGGAATTCATTTCCTGTCCCTGACGATCCATAGCCACCCATAAACCATCATGCGGGACTTTGGTTAATATTCTTTTCCCCTCCTTTTGCAATATCAAAGACTCCGTTGCCCCTTTAGTAAGGCGTTCTTCTTTTATTGGGCAAAAAACCAATTTGGTGTAACGTCCTATTCGATGGCTGTACTCCTTAATTCCTTTTAAAATGAAGTCTTCTTTAATCTTTCCAATTGTAACGATTACAAATTTCATTTATTTAATGAGAGAAGGGGTGATTATTTATAGGATGAAGATATCGAACGCTGAACGATGAACGTTTAAATATGCCTCACATTCCTAATAATCCGACTACCTTCAAGGCCATTTTTTCAACGAACTTCTGATATTCCTTCGGTGATTGAATCTTCCTAGGAACTGAAATCTGTCCTTGCTTTTTGGATTTCAAAGAAACCGGATGGTTTTGCAATCCTTTCTTGGGATGAATTCCAAATTCGGGCGGGAAGGTGTTATTGAAATACATTTCCTGGAAACCCGAAAATTTTAAAGAATGGGCTGTAGCATTTAGAATAGCCCTTTCTTTAGGTGAAACCTTTTTTTCGGCCAGGGCTTTCACCAAACCAGCCAGACTTTCACCTCCCTGTGTGCAGGCTATATGGCCGTTTCGGTTAGCCAAAAGCATATGATCCATAATTGCCTGTTCTGTGACCTCAACTACGAAAATTTTTTGTTTCCCGCTGATCTGAGTATATTGATCAACCATTTCAATAACCCTGGGCATGGATACCGGGTTTCCGATCATGGCCGCTTGGGCCACGCTGGATTTAACCATAACAGGTTTAAAAACCCGACTGGCTATACGAGGCTCAAGATAGTAGCGATAGACCGGATTAGCATGGTGGGATTGCACCCCGATAATCTTGGGCAAAGAGGAAATCAACCCATATCGGTATAATTTCAAAAATCCTGAAATAATAGCGGTAATATTTCCGGCATTGCCGATTGGAACAACCAGGACTGTCTCTTCCATCCGATAATCCAAAGCCTGGGCTACTTCAAAGGAATACGATTCCTGCCCTAAAATCCGCCAGGCGTTTTTGGAATTGAGAAGAGCCACCGGATAATGGTCAGAGAGATATTCCACAACCTTCATGCAATCATCAAAGACACCGGGGATCTCCAGGACCGTGGCCCCGCTGCCTAGGGGTTGAGAAAGTTGTTGGGGAGTTACTTTCCCTTTTGGAAGCAACACAGCCGACCGGACTTTCTGACCAAGATAGGCGGCATAGAGGGCAGCTGAAGCCGATGTGTCTCCGGTAGAAGCACAAATGGCCAGAACATTTTTAAATCGCTTTTTATAAATTAAATAATTTAAATAACTTAAGGCGCAGGCCATTCCACGGTCCTTAAAGGAAGCACTCGGGTTTTGACCTTCATTTTTAAAAGAAAATCTTAGGCCGATCCTGTTCTTGAGCTCTTGATTGGCTTCGACTAAAGGGGTATGTCCTTCCCCTAAGTAAAAAATATGTTCAAGAGGTATTATTGGGGCAATAAACTCATGGAATGAAAAAATTCCCTGTAAGGCTGGAATGGTGGACATCCGGCGATAATCAAAAATCTGTTGCCATAATTTTCCTGAACGCTTCCTTTTCTTTTTTTCATCCAAATCATGAATAAGTAAGACCCCTCCGCAATCTGGACAGATATATAAGAGGCTGTCAATGGAATAGGTCTTCTGACAACCCAGGCAACGGTATTCCAACTGTCCTCCAATTTTGGGGATGACATGAGGTCGGATATTTTTGGGAAATTCGCGAAGTTCCATAAGAAAAATCCTTCTAGATTATTGAGGGCTGTTTTTAAAACCGGCCCTTACATTTAATAAACGTATTTAAGACAGCTTTTTATATTTTTAAACAAAAGAGGGTAGGGTGTCAATTAATTTACTTGGGTTAGGCTTGATTTACGATTCCGGTTCAGATATAACTTTTCCCCATGGAACTTGAAAATATTTCAAAAAATACCCTAATCAAAGCGGTCTTGTTCGATATGGATGGTGTTTTGGTGAATAGTATGAATTATCACCTTGAATCTTGGAAGAAAGTACTTGACTCTTTAGATATTAAAGTATCCGATCAATTTCTCTTTGAACACGAAGGGTCCATGGCGCCAGAAGTTATAAAAAAATTATTTAAAGAAAACGGGTATCTTATTGATGATAATAAAATTATAGATATTTATTTAAACAAAAATTCCATGTTTTTAAATCAATATTTATCAAAGGTTAGGCTGTATCCAGAAGCAATTCCTTTATTAAAGCTATTAAAAAGAAATGGAGTTTTGCTGGGTTTGGTTACCGGCTCACGAAGAAACCTGATTGAAAAAATATGGAAAGAAGAAGAGTTAGCCTATTTTGCAGCTATTATCTCGGCCGATGATACTAAAAGGTTTAAACCCTTCCCAGACCCCTACCTTAAAGCGCTTAAAAAAATACAACATGACACAATAAACTGCTTAGTTATTGAAAACGCCCCTGCCGGGATTCAAGCTGCCAATTCTGCCGTGATATTCTGCTTTGCCATTTCATCAACCCTTCCCGAAGAAAAACTGTCCGCCGCGCAAAATATTTCCAAATCTCAGGTTTCTCGCTGATTACTTCAAAAAAGTCCTAACCAAGCCCAAAGCTTTAACCTTTTCAGAGAATTAAACCAGCAACGTTAATATGTTTTATCATATTATAATGTCTGATAAGATATATTATGTAAACAAATTAAAAATTATCATAAAAATTAACTATTATGAGTATCACCCTATTACTTTTTTATCTTAACTAACTAATATTTATATTTTTTATAAGTAGATATAAGGAAAAATATTATCCAAAATCTAATAAAGTTATTTCCAATGTTGCCTTCTTTGAATAATTTTTTTCTAAAATCGAAATCACATCCTTAAGTATTACCGTTAAGTCCAAGATTTTATTTACGTTGATTCTATTGGACCGGATACAAAAAAAATAGTTACTATAACTATATAGTAAAATTTTATGTAATTAACGTAAGATTAATATAAAATATTAAGTTAATTATTACATTAAATACGTAACTAATTATATTAACTAATTTAAATAGTATAATTATTGTTTTATTTAATAATAATAAAATAAAGTAATTAATGATATTAAACATAAATATTATTAATATTATAATTAAAAACAATAGTGAGTTCTTGTACCGCTTTAAAAAGCAAGTCAATGTATTCTCGGGGGTCATAACGCTCTTTACCGTTTAAAAAAGGGGCTGGAATTAATTTTTGATCAGACGAATAAGGAGCCGATCCTTCTGCTAAAAGGTAACCTACACGTTGACCGGGATAGAGAGTTATTCCGGCCGATTCGAGTTGTTGAAGAACGAGGGGCGTTGGTGTATTTACCCGGTATTCTTCCCAAGATTTCCCAACATGACGGTTAATGACCAGCTCACGAGGATCGACCTGGCCTTGTTTTAAGTAGGACACGTACTCTTTAAATCGTTCCAAGACCTCTGGAATCCGTCTTTCCAAACCAGAGCGGTTATTCGCTTGCGCCAGGGTTAGAAGAAGGTCTTCCTGCGCTTTTTTTATAAATAACGGGGTATCATGGCGGCAACAGTCGATCCCTCGTATTTTCACGTTTCCGTTGGTAAAAAGCCCGAAGTATCGATTGGCTACCGGTCGATCAGCTCGAACCTTTGAGGGAAGAAAAACGATCCACTGATAAATCCCTTCCAGACTGATCGGCACCCCGGTTCGATTGGTGATTTCCTTTAAAAGGGCCTCTATTTTTCCTGGGGTCATTTCCGGTCCGCGGATCCAAAGTGAATCCGTGAGGCCGTGAAGGACCTGAAACCCATTCTCTTCGGCCGCTTCCTTGGCTGAAAGGAGTTTGTCCCGGCCAAAAGCGGTAATGGCCTCATGGGCCTCGATACAGCCAAAGCGGGCATTTTTATATCCCATATACCCGAAACAGGTCACCAGTAGCCATTTAAGGGCCTGTTGCATTGATTGATAAAGGAGCTTTTTAGGGTGACCGGCATGGGCCCGGGCTTTGAGCTCAGCTCTCAGGGCCAGGATCGGTTCCAGGGTTTCAGGCACCAGACCTTTCCGTTTTTGACAGATGTTATAGCCTGTTTCCGGAACGACGGCCTCAGGACAGCAGCGGCAAAGCATGGTTTCAGGAGAGATGTTGTGCTGGACCATGATATTGGGATACATAGAAACAAAATCGATTTCGGCCACCTGTTCCCAAAGCCCGATAGGGGGCTGCAAGACCAGCCCTCCTTTGTCCGACACCAGGAGATCCCAGGCGGTCTTAAAGGTTTCAGGGCGTCCCTTTTTCCAGGGGATGAGAATGCCCTTTTGAACGGCTTGATCCAATTGCATCGAAGTGATGGCCGTGCCCGGTGTGGCCCGTGCCACGGTCTGAACCGGCAGCTTGGTCAACCGGGATAGAAAAAGAATCCCTTCCAAACCGGATTCCCGATAGAAAAAGGAGTTTTTCTGATCGATATGCAGTCGACCGTAAAGGAGAAAGGCGGTGCTTTGATAGAGGACCTGTTCGTACGAAAAATAAGAGCGCCCCTGCCCTACTCGCATCCGACTGGGGGGATAGGGGTCCCGATCCAGAAGCAAAGCTTTTTTTCCTTTTGGGAAGCCTGCCAGAGGAAGGGAAAAATTTGCGCATCCCCATGGCGTGACAGGAAAAGATCCGGGTCATATTCAGTTACCAGGTGATTCAGTTCTTTCAGGAGTTCAGTTACCCCTGAGGCCTCCAGATCAAAAGAAGTATTATCAAAAGTAACCCGAAGGGAATTCCCCTTGTTTAAAGGAATCTGCGAATGGGCCGTCAATTCCACTTCCATAACCCTCAGATCAGGAAACGAGGCATCCAGACCCCAGGGAGAATCCAAGACCGTAACCCGTTTCAAGGCATTCCTTTCCCACTCTATTTCACAGGAACATAAAGGGAAAAGGCCTTTCTGCCAGGCATAATACTGGGGAATCCCCAGATCGCAGTTATAAAAAGTCAGGCCTTCCGACCCGGCGGCCAGAAGGCGCAGGACCTCAGGAATTTTTTCCAAAGATCGAATCGATATTTCCAATACTGAAATCGTCTTACCGCTCCAGAACTCGATCCGCCGGGTCCAGGCCGTATGACGAATATAAGGGGCCAATTTTTTTTCCAGGATCCGCAAAGCAAACTTTGGGCCCTGAGCATAAAAAAGAAAACTGAAAGAGTCAGTCAGGCGAAGGAGTTCGCCCGAATTAAGCCGAAACCAGAGGATTAGGAAGTCCCCCTGGACATATAAATCTAAAAGCCAGCCTTTGGCGATCATGGAAGTTACTGTTCGGTATGATTAGTTAAAGAAATAAGGATTCAACGGGTCGAATGTACTGAATGATGTTGATATCATGAGTCGAGTCGCGTGCTTGTCGTAAGTTATGTCGCAAGATTGTCGCAAGTTCAGTCCGTCTCCTTAAGCCGATAAACAAACTTGTTAGTCGACCCTTCTGAATACAACAACCTTATATCCACCATGGCCTTCAGATCGCGTTGCAAAGACCGGCGGTTGACATCGGAATTTAGGCGCTCGAAATCCTGAATGGTCAGGCTGCCGTGCTCCAGGATGTGGCCGAGGGCCTTGGCCTGACGGTCCGAAAGTTTGTGCTCTTTAATGAGTACATCCCGGCGAATGGCCTGTTCCCCACGCCTCCTGACTTCGGTAAGCTGGGTGGATAATCCTCCTACAAAGTATTCCAACCAGCCGGTCAGGTCCATTCCGTTCTCGCGGACGCTCTGGATGGCCCGGTAGAAAGCAGGCCGGTCCCGGTCGTAGTATTCGCTGATCGTAAAGAGACGCTTAAAGTCATATCCGTCTCGGTAGAGACAAAGGGTAGAGAGCAACCGGGACGTCCGGCCGTTACCGTCTAAAAAAGGGTGGATATGTACAAACTGGAATTGTGAGATGCCGCTCATCAACACGGGGTGAATTTCCTGTTTGCGGTTTAGCCATTTCACCAACTCGGCCATCATGATCGGCACTTCATAGGCAGGAGGTGGTGTATAAATTGTTTCTCCGGTGACGGAGTTGACCACGTAGTTTTGAATTTTCCGGTACTCGCCAGGGGCCGCAGATCCACCCCGGACCCCTTCCACCAAGCGTTTATGAATTTCCCGGATCAGCCCTTCGGTGATAGGGTCTTCTCCTTCAAGATATGCGGAGACAAACTCGAACGCCTTTCGATAGTTCATTAGTTCCCGTACGTCATTGGGATCGGCCTCGGGAACCGGCTTCCCTGCCAGGAGTTGCTCGGCCTGCTCCAGCGTCAGGCGCGTTCCCTCAATATGCGTGGTATGATGCGCTTCCAGGATCAAAGCGCGGCGGCCCATTTCACGCACCCAGGCCGCGGATAATGTCGCGGCCTCCAGGAATCCTCGAGCCCGCTCAATGCGGGTCAGCCCGGCCGTGATCCGATTAGTGATCGTAAAGATGGGTTTGAAGCTCTTGGTCATTCCACGCCTCCCTTTTTCACCTGCAGGCTATTTTTTATGGATTCCTTTATGCTTTCCCTTGTCAATCATTTAAACGTTCTGTAAAGTTCCAACCCCTTTTTTCTTAACCATCCATCCGAGACAAAATCTCCAGAAGCTCAATGAGCCACTTGTGTACGGCGTCGAGATCTTTCTCAATCATATTCTTTACAGTAATCTAACCATTACAGCACCGTTATCCGGGTTTTTCCTTGGCAATGCCTGTATCTATATTCAACCCTATTAGATTTTGTATATTTTTCCCGTCAATATAGCACAAACCCCTGATCCGCAAAATCGGGATCAAAGGCCAAAACCCTTTTTATCCCTTTCTGTCTCATCACTAAAAAACTCAGGCAGTCCACAAAACTGACCCCTCGCTTCCCGATTTTTTCCAGTTCCTGTAAGGCCTTTTTATGGAGGTTGCGATCCACCCATTCAATCTGAAAGGCGTTTGCTTCCTTTAGAAACTGCAAAGCCACCCGGAGGCCAAGTCGGGCCTGCAATAAGGCTGCACTTTCTACCAGAATATAGTTATGAAGACCAATGGGTTCTCCGGTAGACAAGGCTTGGTTGAATTTTTCAAGGGCCGAAGCATGATTTGGATCAGCGTTATCCGCCACGGCGTAGATCGCCGATGTATCCAAAAAAATCATTCTCGAAACGCCTCCTCCAGGGCCTGGTCGTGTCGTTCTGAGACCGGCGAAAGGTATCCTTGCCGGGATTTACCGGCTCCGACAAACCGGAAATCTTTTACGGATAATTTTTTTCCCCGGACCGGATGGGCTATTTCCTTATGAATAAGCTCTCGAATAATCCCGGCAATGGATTTTTTCTCTTTAAAGGCCCGTTGGCGCAAAACCTCAAAGGTTTCTTCTTCTAATTGGATCTGGGCGCGTTTCATGGTGTACCCCCCTTATGGTTATGAATTGCCATCATACCATCATGCTGTAATGATGTCAATCTCTGAATCACAATCCCGGGTCGATATCAGCCCCACTCTTTCTTTCGGCGGCATTCTCCAACCCCTTCAGTTCATCTCGCA
The DNA here is from genome assembly GCA_963802945.1 of uncultured delta proteobacterium. GTDB lineage: Bacteria > Desulfobacterota > RBG-13-43-22 > RBG-13-43-22 > RBG-13-43-22 > RBG-13-43-22. The sequence goes on along the minus strand of CAWDKY010000028.1, from coordinate 130,618 downwards.
AAGCGGCCAGGGCTTTTTCCTGTTCAATGAGAATCGATACCAGGATGGTCTCCAGGGGCCAGGGACGGGAGGCATAGACGCCAGCCTGGACGTGAAGACGGGCCAAGTCGAAAAGGCGGTCCAGAACCACTTGATCTTCCCGGCGCAAACCACGGCGGAATTTTTTCCAGTCGGCATATTCCCGCTCTATAATCTGACTGAAGGGCAAAACCGTTCTTCCCATCTCTACCCCTTTCTTTCGGGAAGGAGAAGGGAAGGATATAATTTTCCTTCCAGTCCTTGTTCACCCTGGCTGACCCGGATAACCCATTGAACGGACCTAGACAGCTCTCTTCCAAAATGCCGGTTTTTTAACTGCCGGGCGATGGGACTTTGGAAAAGGTAACACCCCTGCCCTCTTTCTTTTATGACGACTAACGAGCGGACCACCTGACGAAAAAGGGCCTGCCTTTCCCTTATGGGGACCTGTTCGTCATAGAACAGGACACCTGGTCCCAGTACAAAAAGGGGGCCTTTAATCTCTTGTCCGGGAAGGGTCTCACAGAGCAGGGTTACCAGTTGATGGCAGGTGAAGGCCCGACTGAGACGGATCCGCTCCAAAAGGGTGTGGGGAGGAGTCCCTGCCAGACGGCCCACCCTGGCCACCAGATAAGGGTCAAAGGATTGGGTGGCATTGACCAGGGTGATGGATTTCCCTTGCAACGATAACCGGCCCATCAGGTAGGCGGAAAGGCGGGCCATAGCTTCTCCAAAAAAAAGGATGCTGCCTCCTGAAAGGGCCAGGGACTGCATCTTGTGCCAGGGAAGAAAATCCATCCCACCCCCCTACCCTATCTCTATCGGACGATAAATACCGACGACCTTGCCCAGGATACTCATGGTTGCTAAATCCCGGCCTTTCAGGATCAGGGGAGGAAATTCCGGATGCTCCCCTTTTAAGATAACGTTGTCTTTTTCTCGGTAGAACCGTTTCAAGGTGATTTCCTCACCAATACGGAAGACCCCTACGGCCCCCTGAGGAAGCTGGCTCTGACGGCGGACAATGACCTGATCTCCGGTTAAAATGTAAGGGCTCATACTTTCTCCCCGCACCCGCAGGAGAAAGACTTCTGCACCCCTGGCCCAGATTTCCGGAAGAGAAACATACCCTTCGGCGGCTTCTTCTATCTGCCGGGGATCGCCGGCCGGAATGGCTCCATAGAGAGGCACGGTTCGTAATGGTCCGGAGGGAGGGATCAAATGAAGTCCGCGGGAGCGGTTGACTTCCCGGCTCAGGTATCCTTTTCGAGTCAGGGCTTTTAGATGATCCTGGACTGTGCCCAGATTGATCTTAAAAAACCTGGCCGTTTCCCGGAAAGAAGGGGGATAGCCGTGTTCTGCCTGATATTCCCGGAGATATTTCAATATTTGTTTTTGCCGAGTCGTAAGGGTCTGCATGGTATGGAATCAAATACCATACATTTGTATGGGTGTCAATAAAAAAATTAGCCCTTGAACAAAAGAGATTAACTATGTAATAAAAAAAATAACCACTCCGCAGAAAGAGCCGAATGCGTAATCTCGCTTTATTGACCGACATGTATGAACTGACTATGGTCGGCGGATACCTGGTCAACGGCAAAGAAAATCAAAGGGCCAATTTTGACTACTTCTTTCGCAAGGTCCCAGATGAAGGGGGATATTGTATTGCCGCCGGCCTTGAGCAGGTTGTTGATTATATAAAAAATATTCATTTTACCTCCGAGGACTTGTCCTACCTAAAAAATTTGGCAATTTTTCCCAAGGAGGTCCTCCGGTATTTGAAAAAGTTTCGCTTTACCGGTGACCTTTTTGCCATGCCGGAAGGCACGGTTGTTTTTCCTTATGAACCCATCATCCGGGTCACGGCCCCTTTACCTGAAGCCCAATTCCTTGAATCAGCCTTGCTTAACATTATGAATTTCCAAACCCTGATCGCCACCAAGGCTTCCAGGGTTTGTACGGCCGCTAAAGGAGATCCGGTGATTGAATTCGGTCTCAGACGCGCTCATGGGCCGGATGCGGCCATTGGGGCCGCCAGAGCGGCTTTTATCGGCGGGGCCCAGGGTACATCCAATATCCTGGCCGGAAAATTATTCGACCTACCGGTTCGCGGGACCGTAGCCCATAGCTGGATCGAATCCTTTCCTTCGGAATTAGAAGCTTTCCGGGCCTATTGCCGGGTGTATCCAAAGGAGTGCTTGTTATTGGTGGATACCTACGATACCCTGAAAAGCGGAATACCTAATGCCATTAAAATCGGCAAGGAATTAAAAGCCCAGGGTAAAGGGGTATTGAAAGGCATTCGTCTTGACAGTGGAGACCTGGCTTACTTAAGCAAAGAAGCCAGAAAAATGCTGGATAGGGAAGGTATTTAATGAGGCCAAGATTTTCGCCTCCAGTGACCTGGATGAATGGATTATCAAAAGTATCAAGAAGCAAGGAGGACGGATTGATTCCTGGGGGGTGGGAACCAAACTGGTAACCGCTTACTCTACCCCAGCCCTGGGCGGCGTCTATAAGCTTACGGCCATAGAGGAAAACGGACGGATGCAACCCAAAATTAAACGGTCGGATAATCCGGAAAAGATAACCAATCCCGGCATGAAAAAGGTAATCCGGTTTTTTGATGATTCGGGTTTGATGCAAGGCGATGTCATGTTTCTGGAGGAAGAAAAATTAGAGACAAAGCCATTGCGGGTTTATCATCCCACCACTCCCCATGTCAGCAAGGTTATTCCTCCCAAATTCTCAAGGCAGGATTTACTGATTCCGATTTTTCGAGAAGGCCGATTGGTTTATCGTAAACCGTCCTTAAAAAAGATACAGGAAAATAGTCGACAAAATTTAGAACAATTGGGTTCCGAATTCAAACGCTTTAAAAATCCTCGTATCTATCCTATCAGACTGAGCAAGCAATTGATGAAAACCAAGCGGGATCTTCTAAGAGAAGCCTTTTAACGTTTTGCCTACCTTAAAGTTTTTTTCGTGAACTTTTTTGGAGGGCCTTTCTGCGATCCTCAGAAACAGGGACGTTGTTTTTCCTACGGTCCAACACCTCAATTAAAACAGGTAAAAGTATAACGCCGCCCGGCAAAAGGAATACCATAAATATGGGGATCTTTTTACCCAGAATTACAAAATGGGTTTTAATTTTCAGGAGCTCACCCTTCGTCCAACCTCTCTGGGTTCCTTTCATAAGCAGGGATGTGAGGTCTTTTGCGGAATCAATCTCTTTCAGAATCCTTTTCCGGTATTTGGCAAGAATTCTCTTCAAGGCTTCCCGGTCAAAAAGTTTTGAATAGTCTATGGGCATCTTCAGTCTTTATCTTTTAATAACACGAACAGGATCCACCGTTAGTTGATTTAAACTCTTTTCATTGATCGTTACACCCAGGCCGGGTCCTTTTAACGGCCCAGCTTCACCCCCCGATCCAAAAGAAACATTTTCAGTAGTAATATTCTGTTTTAATAATAGGCTATCATACGATCCGTCATAATAAAGAGCATCGCGACAGAGGAGACTTAATATCCTGCCAGCCGCAGAAAGAATTCCTGATTCTCCCAGGTGACAGCCGATTTGGAAAAAAAGGTTTTCCTTCCGTAAAAGCTCGATTACCTTAAGCGATTTTCGAAAACCACCCATTTTTGATAATCGGATATTTATCATTTTATAATATCCATCTTCAATAATTTTTTGTATATCTCCAAAAGAACAAGCCGATTCGTCGGCCATTAAGATGATCCCGCTGCCTTTAAGGGCCTCGGAAAATTCGGCCGTAGCCGGATCGTTCGGCATCATGGGTTGTTCGACAACCTTTACCCGGTATTTTTTCAAAAGAGGGATATGCCTTAAGGCCAGGTCTTTATTCCAAACACAATTAACATCAATTTTTAAATCATAATCATCCTCGAATACCTGACTGATTATCTCAAACGCCTCTTGGTTTGTATTAAAATTCTTACCCATTTTAAGCTTAAGTTTATTTATTTTCATCTTTTTCATCAATAGACAACGTTCGGTAAGTTTCCGGTTATCTCCTAATGGAAATGCACCGCCATAATAAATGTTGGAGGCAAGATAATCGTGAGGGAAAAAGTCGATTAGGTTCCGCTCCTGATCCTTTCCCCAGGCATCTAATAAGGCCGTTTCCAGGGCACAAATAGCCGGGTTGTATTTTTTTTCGTCGTGAAGCCTATCCACGAAATTCCATATCTCGGAAACATCCTTTAATTCCCAAGGGAATGAATTTTTCCGGATTATCTGATGGATATTGGCAACTGCTTCTTGCTGAGATTCCCCGGTGACGTATTTTCTCGGCGTTCCTTCGCCGTAGCCTTTTATTCTCCCTCCATCGGCAATCACTTCGACAACAATATTGTCCGCAGAAGCAGCTTTAGTTAAGGCATGAGAAATATCCATTTGAAAAGGAAGAGAGATTTGATAGACCTTTAGCTGAGCGATTTCCATGAGTCGGTACCTATTCTGCCTTAGGTTCTTTTAAGAGTTAAGCGTCCAATTGTAAAGTGTTTTTTTTAAGACGGGGCTGTTACAGGCAAAAACAAGGTGAATTTTGTCCCTTCATTGACCTTACTTTCCACCTCGATGGTTCCTTGGTGATCCAACATATTTTGATAAGCAATAAACAGCCCCAGACCGGTTCCGTTGTGAAGGCTGCTTTTATGTTTGGTGGTGAAATACGGATCAAATATTTTATGAATAATAGGCTGGGGAATCCCTGCTCCATTATCTTGAATTACAAGACAAATCCTTGGCGTTTTTTCTTTTTCTACAATTTCTGTTGTAATGATTTCAATCCTTCCTCCCTTGGGGGTAAACTCAACGGCATTAGATAACAGGTTTAATATAACCTGTTTTATTTTTTCCGGATCCATCCATATCGGCCCAATTCGGGGGCTAAAATTTTTTACAATCTCGATCTGTTTCGACTTGCTCTCCGGTGAGACCAAAAGGATCATTTTCTCGATCAAGGAGTGGAGATCAGCCATCTCACAGCGGGATTCTTTGGTTTTGACTAGATCAAGAAGCTCAGTAAGTAAATTGTTTACTCGGTTGGTCTCTTCCAAGGCTATATTATAAAAATCTTTTTTAAACTCTTCATCATCATATTTTTGGGGCAGCATCTGAATAAAGGTCCTTATGGCCACCATCGGATTTTTGATTTCATGGGCCAACCTGGCCGCCAGGTTACCAAAGAAAGAGAGTTTTTCAGTCCTGCTGAGCAGGTCCTGGGATGTTTTTAACTCTTCCATCTGATTCTGGAGTTGGTTATACAGTCTGGCATTTTCAATGGCTATGGCAATCTGGGGGGCGAAGACATCCAGGGTCTCCCGGATTTCCTTGGGAATGCCTTGGCCTTCAATGGAATCGGTGGCGATTACACCGATTATTCTGGACCTGGTTATGAGAGGAACAACATAAACTGAGGTGGGTTTTCCAAGGGCCAAAACAATATTCTCTCTGTTTAATAAGGAACTATTCACCTCGGGAATATATTCCGATTTTCCGGTATTGGCCACCCGCGCCATAATGTTACTGACACGACTTAAGGGAAGTTTGTAATTTATGATTTCTTGAGGGATTTCTCCTGGAAAACCCACTGCATATAAATATTCTAAGTATCCCTTCCCTTCATTAACCAGCATGATCAGGGCACGATGAATTTGGCATACATTAGATAGAATATTCATGATAACGGTTAATAAATTATTCAAGTCAAGAACAGAGAGAATTGCCTTTCCGGTTTCTTGTATAGCTAAAAGTTGTTTGATTTTATAATTTAATTCCAGATTCAATCGATTGACCTCATCATATTTTTCCTCTATAACTTTTTTGTCTTCCTCCATTTCCATGATGGTTTCCATCATAACCGACCGGGAAGAGAAAAATCTGGAAAAAATCTCATAAACTTTATTTCTTAAAGGCCACCTCAAATGGAATTCACAATAAGGTGCACCATTAAAATAACAGCATTCTTCGTCGAGGAACATTGGTGTCCCACCCCATATACTCGAAATAAAAATATAATTCCCTTGATTGTATAGACACAAATCCTTAGAAACATCCATTTGGGGATTCCAATGCAGTCGAACAATCGCTGTATTCATCTTAATTTCTACGAGTTCAACTTTTTTGTTCCTGTTCCATTTATCATTAATTCTTTGTAAGTGTTTAAGTGCATTCTTATTAGACCAGAATGCTTTAATAAGTATTCCCCTGTATCCTAATGTAGTATTTTCAACGACATATTTGGCTATTTTAATAGGGGCCATCTCGTCCTTGAGTATTAATCTCGCTCTTTTGAATATTTCTGAAGCAATTGTGGATGAGATCCAATTGTTGTGATCTCGTAAAAAACTCTCCGGGTCTGGATGAGCATCGATTTCAGGATCAAGGTTGCGAAAAAGGGCAGAATAAGCTTCAGGATTGTATTCCTTAACATATTCAAGGACCCCCTTGGTATTGAAACAACTTACTTCTTTTTTCATTATTATTTCCTGAAGGGTCTTTTAAAACTACTTAGAATTTTCTTGCCCCTCAAAAAATTTATCTTTAATTTCATACAAACAATTTAACCGAAAAGGACTAATTGTTTCATGTCGTTCCAGAATTGGTCGATATGTTTTGCTGGATACTTGCATATCTCAGCTTTTCGAATTTGTGAACGAAGTTCTGAAATTTTTTTTAATTTAGTTGTCTCCAACAATAGTAATTCTTCAATCCCATAGTGGTGGTGAGCATGTTGAAAATTAATAAAGAGTCCCGCGGCATATTTTTTTGCCTCTTCTGAATTCATCGTGCAATGAGACCAATTCATCATATATCCGCTCAAATTATATTTTTTCCTATATTCAGGGCCATATATCGGAGACAATGGGGCTAATCCAAAAGGGAAAATCGATACCTCGTTAATGGCCGGGCCTTGATGATGGAATTGGTTTATCAGGCTAACAGTATCTTCAATGGTCTCGGGAGTTTCACCGGGAAAACCGATTAGGAAGGTTAGCTGAGTTGAAATGCCATGTTTGTTTAATAACTCTATTACTTCCAGATAATGCTCCGGCGTATCTTCTTTGTTCATTTCCTTTAAGATGTTTTTATTACCGGATTCCATGCCGATCATGGTAGAAATACATCCGGAATCTCTAAGTAATTTAACATTTTCTTTGGAGATGGAGTTTGCCCGGATAAATGACGACCATCTTATTCCCTTTCCTACCTCAATAATCTTACGACAATATTCTTCCACCTGCTTGCGGGTCAAAAAAAGATTATCATCAGTAAATCTGATTATTTTAACCTTTCCCGTATTTACTAAAGCAGCCACCTCCTGTCCTAGAATTTCTGCACTTTTTAAACGAAAAGTTCGATTTGGAGAAAAATTACAATACCGGCATCGATATGGACAACCTCGTGAGCCTCTCATGGGAAAAATGGGATAGATATATTCATCCGGAATCTGATCCCATTGAACTAAGTCTTCACTAAAATCATTATGCTCGGGTTTTCTGGCGGTAAAAAATACTTGGCCATTTTTATAGTAAGCCAGGTTTGTTATCTCGGTACAATCACGGCAATTTTTTATGGCATCAACCACTCGGTATAGGGTTTCCTCCCCCTGTTCTTCGATTACAAACAAATCAATATCCTCATAATACTGCTCGTCGGTATTTAGAAAGAAATAATCTTGGGCACAAGAAGCCGTGTCATAGTCACTGTCCCTAAGCTGATATAAAAGATAACTGTTGTATACTAACGGGCCGCCCAGAATAATTTTAATATCCGGAGCAGATTGGCGTATAATTTGGGTGACTTTTTTTACAGATCTAATATCAATTAAGAAGGTTGAAGAGAGGGCAATGGCTTTGGGTGACTGTTGCAGAAGTTTCTGAAAATATTCTATTTCTTTATCCAAGAAATTTATAAGTCCGCATTTGATCCCACGACGAGAAAGGTAATTATACAAATAGATTCCCGCCAAATAAGGGGTACTAAAACTTGAAAAGCCATCATTGGGTTGAATACCGAAGTACTTTTGCAAGTTGGCATAATTCATCACCATTCCATCTTTGATGATCTCTTGCTTTACCCCGAATTGACTTCCGCTGTGTTTGGATATTCCGGCAATAATTAAGACATCCATAGGCCCGCTCCTGTCAACAAGGTATTATTTTTCTCGAAATTTCAAAGAATTTTCGGAGGGTCACTGGATTGATAACTTTTTTAATTATGGAATTCTTCCAAAGGCCGGTTTCAACCACAGTTGAGCCTTTCTTTCTTTCTCTGGAACAGCCCGCCCTTTTACGATCTTAATCTCGGGAACTTTTTTCCATTGATACCATTCTTCTGGGTATTGGTATATATATTGTTCAAGATATTTCAAAACCATCTCTCCCAGGGATTTATTGGTTGAGTGCTCCCCGGAATTAATTATTTTTTCCCATGGATGGGCAATAAATCTATACACCTGGTTATTGATTCTATGCATAACCGCAAATACAACGAAAGTATTCCCTCTTCTGATCAAGGTATTGATGGTTTTATCCAGATAAATTCGTATTTCCCAAAAAAGAAACCTCCTCATTTAAGGAAGGCCTCCACTCTTCTATCTCGTCACATTGTGTGATAACAATCCTGTTTTGTTTCAAATCCTGGATGATGGCTTTTATGATATTAGGACATTCATTGGCGTTGATAAGATTAATGGCCAGCTTGTCCGCCTGTTTCACAGAGATATTTTTAAGATGTTCAGATGAAAACTTGGCCAGAATCGTAACCGGATAATTTTGAGTCGCCAAGTACTTGGGTATAAATTCAATCCCTCCAAAATGACCGGTAACAAGGAGAACACCTTTCCCCCTGGCAATCCCCTGCTCTATAGCCGGTATCCCATCTGGTTCTATATGCTGATTAAAAAAAATTTTCAACCGTTCAAGTGAGGTATAAACGTTAAAGATTTTTTCATAATAATGCCATAATATACCCTTAAAGACTCCCCTGACGATAGTCCTTTTTTCAGATCGCCCTTTTTGCGTAGCAAAAACCATTTTAACCGCCTCTTTAATCTTTTTCTTCTCTTTTCGTTTGAAAAGGAAGTATAGGTTGCCCAGAACCATGATATAAAAAAAGGCAAAATTCCATCCAAGTTTTTGACATAACAAGATGTTGATTTTCCATTGGAGAAATTTACTCAGGCTTAATTGCATAAAAACACCCTCCTTAATTATAAGGCATAAAAAAATAAGTTGCAAAAAACATACGAGATCTTTTTAAAAAATGTTATCATAATAATAAGAATGAGTTACAGGCTTTTATCATTTTTAGGTTTTTTTCTCTCCTTGGCGGCGTGCCTATTTTTTTGTGCATCGCTGCACAATTATTTGTGCAAGCTTTTTCTCTTGACTTGTAATAAAAATTACAATTATCTGATAAAAGGTGGGATTAAGAATATGGTAACTATCGGGGGAGTAAAGCAAACCCCTGGAGGAGCTTAGGATGGAAAAGAAATCGACCATTTTAGTTGTGGATGATGAATTCGGGGTCCTTCAATCCTTTAAAATGGTTTTAAAAGATGATTTTAGTGTATTGCTGGCCGCATCAGGGGCCGAAGCCGTAGATCTTTTTAATCAAAATGCCGTTGACCTTATCCTGCTGGATATCCTCTTGCCGGATAATAACGGCCTTGATTTGTTGGAAAAATTTAAAGAATTGGATTCGAGCATCGAAGTGATCATGATCACCGCCGTGAAGGATATTCAAACAGCGGTAAAGGCCATCAGACTGGGAGCCTATGATTATATCGTTAAACCTTTTGATGTACATGAGGTTCTTAAGATTATCCGACGAGCCCTTGAAAAACGTGACCTGATCAGAAAAGTTATCTATCTTAAAAATGAGTTGGGGAGATTTAATCATTTGTTCGAGGAGATGATCGGACAGGATGAAAAAATGATCAAAATCTTTGAGCTGATATCGATGTATTCGCAAACGGAAGGCACGGTACTCATTCAAGGAGAAAGCGGGACCGGCAAGGAATTGGTAGCCCGGGCCATACATAAACGGAGCCCCAGGAAGGATCAGCCTTTTGTTGTCATCAATTGTGCCGCTATACCGGAATCATTAATGGAAAGTGAACTTTTTGGCTATCAAAAAGGGGCTTTTACCGGTGCCTCGACCACGATGATCGGCAAGCTGGAAATTGCCGACAAGGGCACGGTTTTTCTGGATGACATTGATTCTCTTAAAATCGCCATGCAAAGTAAGCTTCTTAGGGTGATTCAGGAAAAGGAATTTGAAAAGATAGGCAGCAGGAAAGTGGTTAAACTGGATGTTCGCTTTATTGCCGCTTCTAATAAAGACCTTCTCCAATTGATTGCCAAAGGTAATTTTCGTGAGGATCTTTTTTATCGTTTAAATGTTTTACCGATAGAATTGCCGGCCTTGAGAGAGAAACCAAATGATATTATTTTATTGATTAATTACTTCTTGGAAACCTATTCGAGAAATACAGGAAAGCCGGCCAAAAAAATTTCCAAAGAAGCCGCAGAGGTTGTGATCAAATACGACTGGCCGGGTAACGTTCGAGAACTTAAAAACTTGGTTGAACGATTAACAACCGTTGTCAACGATCCGGTGATTAACCTTAAAGATGTTTCGATGTTAATTTCTCGTAAAAAAGAAACCGTTCAGATCATGAAATTAAAAGACGCTATCAGTAATTTTGAAAAAAATTTTATCATCGAAGTTCTCGAAAAAGTGAGGTTTAATAAGAAAGAGGCTGCTGAATTATTGGATATTCATCGTAATACCCTGATTAACAAAATGAATGAATTAGGAATAAATTATTAGACCGTTTTTATTTCACCCACACTTTTGGGTAGTTTTTCTTCCAGTCCCTCCGGCACCTGTTTTTTCGATTTGGTCTTAAACCTTCCAGGGTCGGCCCAAGGCTTTATTTTTGCATCACTTTTTTCTCAGCTTACTATAAACATTACACATAAAATTGTGCAAAGTGCACAAGAGCTTGTGAAGGGCCGTTAATCATAAAAATAAATATGTAATAATAACAATGAATTGTTCGTGGTACAATTCCTGCAACTTAAATAGTTTACGGAGAGTAAAGTCCGGTTTTTTTTGAATTTATGGTTAAAATCCTTACAAGATCATAAAATCGGATTTTTCTTTAATTTAAGCCATAGTAGGTATATAGGTCCGGAAATTTGGGATAACTTAACTATTCTACGGAGAGGAAATTTTATAAAATTATGAGGGAAAAGCATAGGTTAACAGAAGCGGCGCAAGAGGTTTTTAAGGAGCGTGGGCAATTTTCTTCAAACCTTGCGACACCAGAGATTATGGAACAACTTTCCGGCGCTTTAGAGGAATTGGAAGTGGTCAGGGAGGAACTTCATCTCAAAAAAAAGGAATTGGAAAAAGCAAATAACTCTTTAAGAGAAGTAAAAAACTCCTTCAAGCAGTTTTTCGCACAATCTCCCCTTGGGGCAGCTTTGGTGTCCTTGGATTTCCGTTATCAATTGGTAAATCCGAAGCTTTGTGACCTCCTCGGTTACGCAGAGCAGGAGTTGATTTCAATGGAATATCCAGACCTCACCTTTCCATATGATTTAGATAACAACCTGGAGTTGGTCAGCAAACTGCTTCAGGGAGAAATGGATCATATTGACAAGCAACAACGATATATCCGAAAAGATGGAAATCCCATTTGGACAAACCTCACGATCCAACTATTAAAGGATATTAACGGCCGTCCACTCCATTTCCTGCACATGATGATGGATATTGCCAGTCATAAATTTTCAGAACAAAAATTGATTGAAAGTGAGGAACGGTTTCGTCTGGTTTTTGAAAATGCCAATGACGGCATTTGCCTTATCCATGCCGTCGGGAAACACCTGGAAGTCAATAACCGCATGTGTAAGATGTTCGGCTATAGCAAAGAAGAACTTGAAAGCCTGACGGTGAATGACATTACCCATCCGGAAGACCGGCCTATGAGCCAGGAGTTTATGAAACGAATTATTTTAGGAGAAGTCAAAAGGGCCGTTTTTGAGCAAAGGTATCTTCACAAAAATGGGAATACGGTCTGGGGCCAGGTTTCCAGTTCTCTTGTCCGGAATACAGAAGGAACCCCTCTATATTTTATTTCTCATATTCAGGATATCACCCAGAAAAAATTGTCCGAAGAAAAAGTTGGAACCAGCATCGAAAAACTCAGGAAAGCCATGGGCGGTGTCATCCAGGCCATGTCTTTGACCGTGGAAGCACGGGACCCTTACACTTCCGGACATCAGCGTCGTGTGGCCGATTTGGCCAGGACCATAGCCCAGGAAATGGGTCTCAGTGAAGATCAGGTGGATGGCATACGCATGTCCGGGGCTATCCACGACATAGGGAAGATATCTGTGCCGTCAGAGATCCTCAGCAAACCCACCAAATTATCCGATCTGGAATTCAGTCTGATTAAAAAACATCCGAGTGTGGGCTATGATATCTTAAAAGATATAGATTTTCCTTGGCCTATCGCCCAAATCACCCTACAGCATCATGAAAGAATAAACGGCTCCGGATACCCAAAGGGAATTTCAGGTGACGAAATCCTACTGGAGGCCAAGATTCTGGCTGTGGCCGATGTGGTGGAGGCCATCGCTTCCTATCGTCCCTACCGCCCAGCCTACACTATTGATGTGGCCTTGGGTGAAATTGCTCAAAACAAAGGCATCCTTTACGATCCGGAAGTGGTGGCGGCCTGTATGCGCGTTTTCAATGAAAAAAGCTATCAGCTCAATTGAGCCCATAAGAGGTCATGATTCCCGGTTTCTCTTCCTGTTCGTACCATCAATCTCGATAGATGTTTTGTTCCAGGATTAAAATAAGTTTTTCCCAAAAACCAATGGGAGTTCGCGACAAGGATTCTACTAAAGCGATACAAAAAAACTGCGCTTCAATGCACAGGTTTTTGTGCATGTGCACATAGAATTGTGCAACCACTCATCTCTGCCAAATCCTCCTAAAAACCTTAACAGTTTGTAATGGTTGGTATTTCCAGCCATGGCATACCTCTTGCTAAAATAAATTACCATTATGCCCGACGGGAAAATTCTCATTTTCCCATTTAGTTGAAAATCTTCTCTCTTTAAGGGATGTCTTATGCAACTATCCCGAAGACTGCCTGTCCTATTATTCATTCCCCTGTGTTTAATTTTTACCCTCGGCTACGCATCTTCCACTGCAGAAGATATCAATATCCCTCTCGACGGCATACCCGTCTGTCTGGCCATCAATCCCCAGACGAATCAGGCCCTGGTGGTCAGCATCTGGCCGAAAAAGGTCAACGTGGTTGATCTGAACAGCCAAACCATCCAGGCCGTCGTTCCTATAGGCAACCTCCCGACCGGCCTGGTCATTAATGCCACCCTAAATCTGGCTGTCGTTGCTAACTCCCTGGGTAGTACCTTGTCCGTTATTAACCTGAATACTAATAAGGTTCAGAGAACTGTAAAGGTCGGGTTTGGACCTTACAGCGTGGCAGTCTATGACGGCGGCACCGCAGGTCCCCATCTGGCTTTGGTCACCCACTTTTTGACAAATACGGTTTCGGTGGTGGACTTGGCGCAGATGCAGGAAATCAGGACCGTTAGGGTGGGGAATGGGCCCAAGGACATCGCCGTGGACCCGCTGCTTAAACTGGCCCTGGTGGCCAATGAATTGGACCATAACCTTTCGGTCATTGATTTGAATACCTTTCTGGAAACCAGGAAGGTCCCTGTAGGTCATTTCCCCAGGGCCATCGGCATCAATCCCGAAACCCATCTGGTGGCAGTGGCCAATCTCTGGGAGTCCTTTATCTCGGTTGTTGACTTAAACAACTGGAATACGGTCTCCATAGCCACAGACCGATATCCCCTGGATGTGGCCATGAATCCACTAGACAACAGTGTCCTGGTCATCTGTAGCAGCACTCAGACCCTTCATCATATAGAACTGGACACCAATACCCTCATTAAGAAATATCCTTTAAAAAAGCAAAGCAGGGGGGTGGCCGTTAATCCCTTCACCAACATAGCTGCGGTGGTGGACGATCAAACAGACAGCCTGACCCTGATCCAGCTTCCCAATCCCGTACCGGAGATCCTCTCCATCAGTCCAAACAGTATCCCCCGGGGCAGTCTCGGGACAAAGCTGACTATAGAAGGTTCCGGATTTATTAAAACATCAACGATTTCTTTCCAGCCCTCCATAAACACCACCCTTCCGGTCACCTTTGTGGACAATCACCATCTGGAAGTAAATCTCCCATCAACCCTTTTTAACCAGGCTGGCACTTTTCAAATCACGGTCAATAACCCGGCTCCGGAAGGCGGTTCTTCCAATACTCTGGTGCTTGCCGTGATAAACCCGGTTCCGGCCATAACCGCCATTAATCCTGCTTCCACTCAAGCCGGAGGCTCGGGATTGACGCTCACAATCTACGGCACAGGATTCTTTCCCGGTACAAGTGTTTTTGTAAATGGCCAGACCGAATCAACCACCTATGTCAGCGGAACAGAGCTTAAAATTAATCTGGATGCTTCCCATCTGGCAACTGGGGGGACTCTTTCGATAACCGCCTCTCCTTTCTGCAATAAGCCCAAGTTCAATAAAAGCAGGCAGTTCGGGTTTTACTTTGAGCCTGGCCGGGAGCAATTTTGTCACCAGCTCTTCGGTCAAGTTCAATAATACGCCGGTAACGGTCACCTATGTAAATAACACTCAACTTTCAGCCTCCATCCCAGCAACAGCCGTTGCCACACAAGGGACATACCCGATAATAGTCACCAACCCTGCACCCGGAGGGGGTACTTCAGGGTCCATCAATTTTACCGTCGCTCCGGCATCCAATGTCTCTCCCCTTCCTGACGGATCTTACGGGAAGACTTACGAAGACCTTGTTCCTCCTAATGCCACCATACCAAGTTATGATCCCAATCGTTTTTCCTTGATCACCGGGCTGGTGAAAGACAGGTCGGGAAATCCCCTGTCCGGTGCGATTGTCGGCATCCACAGTCATCCGGAATATGGGACGGCCCAAACTGATGCCGCAGGCAGATTTTCCATTCCGCTGGACGGCGGAGGTACGGTCACAGTGGATTATCAGAAGACCGGGTTTCTTGCCGCTCACCGCCAGGTCAATATCGGCTGGAACACCATTGCCAATGCCGAGACCATTGTTATGATCCCAGCGGATATCGCGGCCACGGCTCTTACCTTTGACGGCAATGCTGCAACCATCCTGACTCACAAAAGCTCGACCACTACCAATGCCGTGGCACTAGGTCGCTGACTATGGTTCTAACCGGGGATAACCGGGCTTGGGTGAAAGACGCCCAGGGCAATGAACAGCCCATGACCAACATCACTGTCCGGGCCACGGAATACACGACCCCGGAATCCATGCCGGCCAAACTGCCGCCGACCTCGGCCTTTACCTATTGTGCCGAGCTTTCTGTAGATAATGCCCAAAGCGCACGGTTTGATAAACCGATTGTGGTCTATGTGAACAATTTTCTCGGTTTCAATGTGGGAGAAATAGTACCGGTCGGCTATTATGACCAAGATCGTGCCGTCTGGGTGCCCCAGGATAACGGTGTCGTAGTCCGCCTCCTCGATACCAACGGAGACGGCATCGTCGATGCCTATACGGATGGTATAAATCAATATCCTGCACCTGGCCTCACCGATCCGAACCAATATAGACCAGGATCCACATACTGGCGGGTGGAGCATACGCACTTTAGTGTTTGGGACTACAACTTGGCATGGGGTTTTCCAATTGATGCTATCCTACCGAATCCACCAGGTGAACCCGTTGATGATTCTCCACCATCACCACCCCCTCCCGATAATAATATGTGCTTTAACTCCTATATGGAGAACCGAAGTCGAATTTTCCATGAAGATATCTCCATTCCAGGTACGGACATGACCCTCCATTATGCCAGTAGCCGGGTAAAAGGATATAAATCAGTGGTTACCATCCCGGCCAGCGGTTCAAGTGTCCCAGCCAGCCTGAAGAATATCATTGTCAAAATGGAGATTGCCGGCCGCACTTTTGAAACCACACTTCCCCCACAGCCTTATCAAAAGGTGGAATTTATATGGGATGGTTTGGATTACCTCGGAAGACAATATGGGTCAGCTGTTGCCTATATCCAGATCGGATTTGTTTACCAAGCAGTCTATTGGGGAAGTGTAAATTTGGTTCGATCCTTTGGAATAACAGGAAACGTGGTATCCGAAATCACAGCTCGGGAAGAGGCAATAGCCTGGAAAAATACCACAATAACAGTAACTCGAGGAGAAGTGGAAACTATTGCAGAAGGTTGGTCGGTTTCTTCTCATCATCATATGAATCCTGCCGACCCAAGTATTCTGTTTAAAGGAGACGGAACAATTATAAAAAATAATACCAGGCCGATTTTTACTATTGCTGGAACCGGCTGGCCTTACGGCGGAGACGGAGGACCTGCGACACAGGCCGGAATTAATAAGCCACAAGGAATCGTTGTAGACAATATTGGAAATATTTTTATAGCCGATACTTGGAATTATCGGGTAAGGAAGATTGATACAAATGGAATTATTACCACTGTTGCAGGAAATGGAAATAATAGTTTCAGTGGAGATGGGGGTCCGGCCACACAGGCAAGCATTGGTCCGCCATATGGGGTAGCAGTAGACGACCCTGGGAATATCTACATAGCCGATACTTGGAATTATCGGGTAAGGAAGATTGATACAAATGGAATTATTACCACTGTTGCGGGAAATGGAAATAATAGTTTCAGTGGAGATGGGGGTCCGGCTGCACAGGCGGGCCTGGGTTGGCCAAGCAGTGTAGCTGTGGATACCATCGGAAATGTTTTTATTCCGGATAATTGGCGGGTAAGGAAAGTGGACACAAGTGGGACTATTAGTACTATTGCTGGAAATGGGCAGGGAGGATCTAGTGGAGATGGAGGCCTAGCTATACAGGCGAACCTAAATTATCCGCAAGTTGTAGCCGTAGATAATAAAGGAAACGTATTTATAGTTGAATTTCTTCAGATAAGGAAGGTGGACGCAAGTGGGATCATTACAACTATTGCGGGGAATGGGGGTTGGTCTGGAAGTGGTGACGGGAATCCTGCTACACAAGAAAGCATTATCCCAAATGGCATTACATTAGACAATGTAGGGAATCTTTATATAGCGGATACGGGTAACCGAAAAATAAGAAAAGTGGATACCAGCGGGATCATTATGACTATCGCCGGAACCGGGGACGGAGGACTTTATTATGATCCTTCTGATGAAGGAGTCCCTGCGACCGAGGCTAGCCTTTATTTTCCTCAAGGGGTTGCGTTAGATAGCTTAGGGAACATCTATATAGCAGACTCAAACGCATCACGGATTAGAAAAGTCCCCCTACCCGAAGGAATTAAACCTTATACTATTTCTGGAGATATAATTTTCTCCGATGTAAACGGCCAGGGCTATATCATGGACAGCACAGGTCTCCACAAATCCACCATCGACCTGGCGACGGGCAAAACCCTGCTCACCTTTGGATATGATTCGGCCAGATAAACTGCTTTCCATCACGGACCGTTTCGGCAACCAGACCACTATCCAGAGGGATGGAAGTGGAGTGCCCCTGTCGATCACTTCACCGGACGGAATTGTGACCCGATTGACCGTAGATGGCAATAACCATCTCAGCACTGTCACCTATCCGGATAATTCCGCCTATTCCTTTACCTATACTTCGGATGGTTTGATGACCGACGAATACGATCCCAAGGGAAACCATTTTGTCCATCAATTCGATGGCAACGGTAGGATCTACCAACATCTTGGATCCGGAAGGAGGATCCTGGAGTTATCCCCGGAGTGTGGATAATTCCGGCACTGTCACCGTAACCATGCAAACCGCTGAAGGCAACACCACCACCTACCAAGACCATACCGATTCCACCGGGGCCTATACCTCCATCACCACCAGCCCCTCCGGCTCTGCCAGCACCTTCACCCGTTCCGTCGGACGGCCTGACTGAAACCAATCAACCTTCCTGCGGCATGAACCAGACCATGAAATATGACCTTGACTCGGCTTACAAGTACAAATACCTCAAAGAATTCACCCAACGCACCCCTGCCGGCCTCATGCTAATCGCCACCGACACCAGAATCTATCAGGACTATAATGGGGATTCAATCCCTGACCTCATAACAGAAACTCTCGGCATAAACGGCTACAATTGGACAATTCTCAACAATACCCTCACTGGGACTCTGACCAGCACATCGCCCTTGGGGAGGATGATAACCCGCACCTATAATCCTTTGAACCTGCTCACCCAGAATATGACGTTGACAGGTCTTCTCCCCTTAGGTTATGGATACGACACCAAAGGAAGGTTGACTACCGCCGTAATCGGCAACAGGACTTCCACAATTACTTATGACAATCAAGGCAATATTCAGAGCCTGACTGCCCCCGATGGGAAGACTTATTCTTACACCTATGATATAATAGGAAGAATTAAGGCCCAGACCCTGCCGGACTACACTATGATCAGTTATGACTATGACGCAAATGGCAACATGACTATTTTAATGAACCCCAAGTCAATAAGTTATGGATTCGATTACACTGGTGTGAACCTGCGCAGGTCCATGGCCACACCTATGTCCGGGAATTATCAATACACTTATGACAAGGAACGGAACCTGAAATCCATTCTCTTCCCATCAGGAAGGCAAATTGCGAATACCTACTCAACCGGTCTCCTGAGTTCTACCACTACCCCGGAAGGCGTAACCAGCTATACCTATAACTGCTCGTCTCTCCTGGGGGAAGCGACAAGAGTTACAGAAAAAGTCATTTACGGATATGATGGTTCCCTCCTAACCACCGATACCCGAACAGGCCTGATTAACCAGACCATCGGGTATGGTTATAACAACGATTTCAGGCCTACCTCTTTAAGCTATGCCGGGGCATCCCAATCCTTCACCTATGACAGTGATGGGCTGTTGACCGGCTCCGGTTCATACACCATAACCCGTAATGCCCAAAACGGATTACCTGTATCGGTTTCAGATGGAAACATGACCAATACCTGGACATTCAACGGTTATGGGGAATTGGATGGTTCTGCTTACACAGTAGGAGGAGCAGACAAATACAGTTACACCCTCACCCGTGACCTGGCCGGAAGGATCACTCAAAAAATCGAAACGTTGGATGGGGTGACGGATACTTATAATTATGGTTACGATACCAACGGCAGGCTGAATGAAGTCAAAAAGAATAGCATGGTTGTGGAGTCTTACACCTACGATGCCAATGGCAACCGCATGACCGAGATAAATACCCTTCGGGGCGTCAATCGTTCCTATACCGTCTCGGTTGAAGATCAAGTCATCACCGCTGGAACCGATACTTATCAATTCGATACCGATGGCTTTTTGACCCAGAAGACAACCCCCGCAGGAACAATGACTACCACTTATTCCTCGCGGGGAGAACTCCTCTCTGCCACCCTGCCCTCTTCCGCTGTTATCACTTACGACCACGACCCGATGGGTAGAAGAATAGCCAAAAGGGTTAATGGAACCATTGTAGAAAAATATCTCTGGGCCAGCGCAACTACCCTTCTGGCCGTCTATGATGCCAGCGACAACTTGATACTGCGCTTCAATTATGCCGATGGTCGAATGCCGGTCTCTATGACCTATAATGGTAGTACTTATTACCTTGCCTATGACCAGATAGATTCCCTAAAAACAGTCATCGACACTTCTGGCACCATCGTCAAAAAAATTGGTTACGACACCTTTGGCACCATCGTCACCGACTCCAATCTTTCACTTACAATTCCATTCGGCTTTGCCGGTGGCCTTCATGACCGTGGCACCAACTTAGTCCGCTTCGGAGCACGTGATTATGATCCCAATATCGGTCGCTGGACTGCTAAAGACCCTATTGATTTCGCTACTAAAGAGACAAATCTTTATGGATATGTATACAATGACCCTGTTAATTTTGTCGACCTTGAAGGGCTTAAAGGATGCGGGCCATATGGTATGAGTATTCCTGATCCATGGGGTTTTAGCCAATGCTGCGATGCTCATGATAATTGTTATGAGGGTTGTAAGGGAAAAGCGAATTGCGATAATACATTTAGTGAATGCATAAAAGAAAAATGTAAGAGAGTCGCTTCTAAGGATAGAGAAGCATGTAATTATAGGGCCTTATTTTATAGCTATGCAGTCAAAATTGGTGGCTCGATTTCTTATTTCCCTTGTTGTGGTAGTTTGCGTTAATGGAGAAAATAATGAAATTAAAATATCCTAACGTCTTTTCCTTTGTGGGTGGAATAATTGGTTTATCAATGGGGGCAAGTTACTATTTAAGCATTATGATTTCCCAATTATTCATTGGGCGCCCATCGTCAACTTGGATAATTGGTATTTTTTGGTTGCCATTTTTTATTCTTAAATCGGGGCTGGCAGGTTTTTTGATTGGCTTGATTCTTTGGTTATTGCATCATTTTTTTTATTCTCCTAGGGCACTTTCACCAACTGAGATTAAAATTATCAAAATAAGTTTGGTATTTTTAATTTGTTCTGCAGCCGCCGCAGGGATTATAAAAATAGTATTCTTCATCTCATAGGGTTAGTAGTTTGGGGTCTATTTTCTTAAAATAGGGTCAGCATGAACCTGAGAAGGGGGACGCTCTTTAATAATTTAATTGACATCATATCTATTTGAAATTCATACAGAAATATGCCAATGGCAACATGACCGTGTTGACCAATCCATCATTAATTAATCACGTTTTCTGGTATAACAAAGTCAACCTAAACAGTTCTTATCAGACTCCACTGAGCGGCAGTTATGGATACCTGTATGATAAAGAGAGGAACCTAGTCAAGTTAACTTTTCCTTCCGGCATACTGATCAATAATATCTATAATCAGGGTCAACTCATCCGAACAGAGACCCGGAAGGAAATATCGTTTATAATCATCTCTGTGATTCGAAGATTGGTAACATAACCAAGGGCACAGAAGGGATCACTTACACCTATGACGGCGCATTGATCACCTCCGAGACTTTGAACGGCTCCCTGAACCAGGCATTGCAGTATACGTACAACAACGATTTCAACTTATCTTCATTTACCTATGCCGGTCAACCGGTGAATTTTAGTTACGACAATGACGGGTTATTGACCGGTGCGGGGCCCTTTACCATCGGTCGGAATGCAGCTACTGGCCTGCCAACATCGGTCAATGATGGGGCATTGAATCTGAACCGTACATTTAATGGCTATGGAGAGGAAGATGGAGAGGTTTATACGATCGGAAGCCAGACTCCTCTTTCATGGTCGCTGACTCGCACTGATACAGGTAGGATTTCAACCCGTACAGAAACAGTTGACGGGACTTCTACTAATTACACTTACACTTACGACCCCATGGACCGTCTTTTGACTGCTTCTAAAAATGGCTCTATTGTTGAACAATACCAGTATAGCTTAAATGGGACAAGAACCTATGAGGTAAATACCCTAAGGGGGATAGCCGGACGGAATCTGGTCTATTCTATCGAAGATCACCTGCTGACTGCTGGGAATGTCTCATATCAATACAATCTGGATGGGTTTCTCACTTCAAAGAATCAGGGTGCAAGTACGACGAACTACCATTATTCATCCCGTGGTGAGTTATTATCATCATTACTTTCAGATGGGCGAACAATCGAGTACCTCCATGATCCATTGGCCCGAAGGATTGCTAAAAAAGTGAATGGTGTAATAACTGAAAAATACCTCTGGCAGGGTCGGACCAGGTTAATGGCTGTCTATGACGGTAATGATAATCTCCTGATGAGATTTAATTATGCCGATGGCCGGATGCCGATTTCTATGACAAAGGCCGGTGCCACCTATTACCTCGCTTATGATCAAGTAGGATCTTTAAAAGCAGTTACGGACACTGTTGGAAATATGACAAAAAAGATTGACTATGATTCATTCGGCAACATCATCGGTGATACAAACCCGTCATTTACTATCCCCTTTGGCTTTGCCGGTGGTCTCCATGACCGAGACACGGGATTGGTACGATTTGGATATCGGGATTACAGCCCCGAAGTTGGACGTTGGACAGCCAAGGATCCTATCCTGTTTGCTGGTGGGGATATGAATCTATATGGCTATTTACAAAATGATCCAGTGAATTGGATGGATCCATTTGGACTTACTGAACAGGCCGTGCTTATTCAACAATATGTCCAAGGAGCTCTTTCCAGAGGGGGTTTAAGCGCATCTTCCTCCCTTGTAACCATAGAATTCCCCAATTGGTTTGTTCCTCCATACGGGAGATGGGGGGGGCCAGGAAGAAGTGGACCGGAAGATCCAATAGACAGTTTGGATGAATGCTTTAGAGCCCATGATAAAAATTATGAGAAATTTGGTATAAATGATTGGAAGGTTAATAATTCTCAACTAAAGGACAGGAAAGGATGCGATAAAGAAGTAAAAAATTGTATTTCAAAACTATCTTTTAATCCGTTATTGTGGAAAAATCGGCCTCCTTGGTGGATGCCCATTGAATACG
This sequence comes from uncultured delta proteobacterium, assembly GCA_963802945.1. Lineage (GTDB taxonomy): Bacteria > Desulfobacterota > RBG-13-43-22 > RBG-13-43-22 > RBG-13-43-22 > RBG-13-43-22. Next base: position 107,910 of record CAWDKY010000028.1, on the reverse strand, counting down.
CTACGTTGTACCGAATTGGATCTCAAGGTTTATTTTGGTTGATGAGCAGATAAAGGAAAAACGAAATATGAAAAAGAAAATATACCCCAAGATTTTTATTTTTCTTTTGATGGTTATATGTTGTGAGTCATTTGATTATGTTTATGTCGATAATTATACATTTCAAAAGCAACTATCAAATATTAGTAATGGCTTTGTCTCAGTTGTTTTACAAATTGATCCAACAAAAGATGATAATAACAAGAAATATGTTGCTCCTGGAAAAATAATTATTGAAAAGGTTTTAATAAAAAATACGACAAAATCATTAGAAATGATTCATTTAATCTTAGAGATAACCAAGAAAAACCAAAGGTACTCTGGAGAGGGGTGGTACCCAACCTATAAGATATTTATTAAATATCCTGATAGGTTTTTATTTTTCTTTCCCTCGAAAAAATTTTTAGGTGTTATCCTTGATTTTAAAAATTCTATTATTTTTATTGAAGGGAGAAAATTTGTTTTTAATGAACAAGAAGCTAAGTTACTTCAGACAACATTAGATTTTCTTTTAAATATGCCATCCCCATAAAATACAAGCTAATCAGTTATGACTATGATGCCAACGGCAATGTAACCGTGCTGACCAATCCCCGAACCATCAGTTATGGTTTTGATTACACTGGCGTGAACCTGCGCAGGTCCATGGCCACACCCATGTCGGGAATTATCAATACACCTATGACAAGGAACGGAACCTGAAATCCATTCTCTTCCCATCAGGAAGGCAAATTGCGAATACCTACTCAACCGGTCTCCTGAGTTCTACCACTACCCCGGAAGGCGTAACCAGCTATACCTATAACTGCTCGTCTCTCCTGGGGGAAGCGACAAGAGGTACAGAAAAAGTCACTTACGGATATGATGGTTCCCTCCTAACCACCGATACCCGAACAGGATTGCTTAACCAGACCATCGGGTATAGTTTCAACAACGATTTCAGGCTTTCCTCTTTGAGCTATGCCGGGGCATCCCAACCTTTCACTTATGATAACGACGGGTTGTTAACCGATGCAGGGTCTTTCACTATTACCCGCAATGCCCGGAACGGATTGCCGGAAACGGTTTCGGATGGAACCTTGACAAATTCCCGGACCTTTAGTGGCTATGGGGAACTGGATGGCTCTGCTTACACAATAGGAGGGGCTAACAAATACAATTACTCCCTCACCCGTGACTTGGCCGGAAGGATCACCCAAAAAGTGGAAACCATCGATGGAGCAACCGACACCTATGACTATGCATACGATACCAATGGCAGGCTGAATAAAGTCAAAAAAAATAGTGTGGTCGTGGAGTCTTACACCTATGATCCAAATGGCAATCGCCTCACGGAAATAAACACCCTCCGTGGCGTTAACCGTTCCTATACCATCTCGGTCGAAGATCAAGTCATCACTGCAGGCACCGATACATATCAATTCGATGTCGATGGTTTTCTGACTCAGAAGACAACCTCGGCCGGAACAATAACTACTACTTATTCTTCGCGGGGAGAACTCCTCTCTGCCACCCTGCCCTCCTCCGCTGTCATTACCTACGACCATGACCCAATGGGACGCAGGATTGCAAAACGTATCAATGGAACCATAATTGAAAAATATCTCTGGAAGGATGCTATTACCCTATTGGCCGTCTATGATGGTAATGACAACCTGATAATGAGCTTTAACTACGCCGATGGCCGTCTGCCGGTCTCTATGACCTACAATGGTAGCACTTATTACCTTGCCTATGACCAGGTCGGCTCTCTTAAAACCGTCACTGATGCCTCCGGCACTATCGTTAAAAAGATTGACTATGATTCCTTCGGCAATATAATTTCAGACACGAATCCAACAATGAGCGTTCCCATTGGCTTTGCCGGTGGTCTCCATGACCGAGACACGGGATTGGTACGATTTGGATATCGGGATTACAGCCCCGAAGTTGGACGTTGGACAGCCAAGGATCCTATTCTCTTCCAGGGCATAGATACGGATTTATTTGGGTATAACCTAAGCGATCCGGTTAATTGGATAGATCCTCAAGGGCTATTTCCAAATTGGATAATTCCCCCATACGGAAGATGGGGAGGACCGGGAAGGAGTGGCCCAGGAAAACCCATAGATAGTATGGATAAATGTTTTATGCAGCATGATCAGTGTTATTCAAATTCCAAAATATCTGATTGGTATGATATTGATAGTTGTAAGAAGAAATCCAGAAAAGATTGTGATAGGCAATTATCAAAATGTTTATCTGAATTACCAATACTTCCTTTTATGTGGAAAACCCCTCCACCTTGGTGGATGCCGACAAGGTATACTATTAGTTATCGTATTGGAGCACAAACCATTTTTGAATTTATGGGCAGATAAGGGAGGGAAAAATGGGGAAAAAGATTTCTTTAATATTTTTCTTCTACCTTTTAATAATATTATGTTTTTCATGTGATTCATTTTATTATGTTTACGTTGACGATAAAACTCTTGAAAGACAATTATCTTATTTAAATAATGGGTTTGTTGAAATTATCCTTGAAATCGATCCTACAAAAAATAAGTTAAGTGAAAATTATGTTACTCCAGGACAAATACGAAAAGAAGTAATTTTAAAAAATAAAACTATTACTTCTTCAGAACTCGTACAGTTAATTTTAAATGTATATAATGAAAATAGGAGATATTCGAATAAATATTTTCCAACGTATGATATTTATATAAAATATACAGATAAAATTTTATTTTTTATTCCTAAAAAAAAATACATGGCCGTGCTATTGGATTTTACTAATTTTGTTCTTTCCATTGAAGGGAGAGAACTTTCATTCAATGAACAAGAAGCTAAGCTTTTTAAAGAAAAATTAGATAATCTTCTAAAAATGGGGCAAGAAAAATAATGACAATATCAGCATGATCGTATTGACCAATCCACGAACCATCAGTTATGGTTTTGATTACACTGGCGTGACTCTGCGCCGGACCATGACTACGCCTTTGTCCGGGAATTATCATTACACTTACGATAAGGAGAATTGCAAAGCGGGGTCGGACCGAGACAATAGATTGAAATTCCACTGAAAGATACTAAAAATAATGGGTTAAAAAGGCCTTAAACCGATCTTTTTACCCCCCAAAAAGAGTGGGTTAAGAAGACCAGAGATGCCGCGTGCCAATCGATATTTTATTCCCAACCAAGTATGGCATATCGCCCATCGATGCCATAAGAGGGAATTTCTTAATAAATAAAAAGCTTATTGAAATTAATTGACTTATTGATAATTAGGAGGTAAGAATTCTTAAACAAATTGAAGAAGCTTTCTTGTTGGCAACCTTTTACTAAGGGAGTGTCGAGGGAAGAACTATAAGCCCCATTTTTTAAATAAGAGGTGGGGTTTTTTGTTTTAATGAGGTAAGGATCAAATATTTGAAGTTAATACTCTTACAAAAGGTTAATTTATGCCCATTAAAACAAAATTGGGCGTTAAACTTAAGATTATCTTTCTGTATATCATGGAAAACAAGGAGATATGCAGATCTTTAGAATAACTTGGGCAGTAGTTATCGAGAATCGGGTTGGCAGTTTTCAAACAACCACAGGGGGTATTTATGAGAGTATTTATAAGCTGGTCTGGCTCCACCAGCAAGAAACTTGCTGAGATATTTAGAGAGTGGATACCGGCCGTTATTCAAATTGTCAAACCATATTTTTCACCAGACGATATTAACAAAGGGGCACGGTGGTACACTGAGATATCGAAAGAACTCGAGCAATCTAAGGTTGGACTCATCTGTTTGACGCGGGAAAACACAGACGAACCCTGGATAATGTTTGAAGCAGGAGCGCTGTCGAAAAGTGTCGATAAATCCCGTGTCATACCGTTGTTGTTTGGTATTAATAGTGCTGATCTGAAAGGACCTCTACTGCAATTTCAAGCCGCGGTTTTTGGAAAAGATGAAGTGAAAAAACTCCTTAAGACGATAAACCAGGCACTCGGTGAACTGGCTCTGGATGCCCCTGTGTTGGACGCTGTTTACGAAAAATGGTGGCCTGATCTTGAAAAGGATATAAACGACGTACTAAAGGAACAGCACCAGTTGGATCGCGCAGTCCTCAGAACAGACAGGGAGCTACTGGAGGAGGTTCTAAACACTGTTCGGGTGCTCAATTCCGAGATGCGTACAGCTTATGTTGGTTGTGCGTCAAAGTTTTTTGCCCCGATTGACATTCTTGGTCTGAGAATTGACACGTCCACCATGCTCAAGAAACTGGACATACGCTACCTTGGACAGTTGGTTCAAAGGACGGAGCAGGAAATGCTAATGCTGAAGGCTTTCGGTAGGAGTAAGGTTCTCGAGATTAAGGAGGCTTTGGATATGCTTGGTCTACATTTGGGTACACGTATTGATTTTAGCCCCGAACACCCCCTTGACCCGCGCAACCATGGCATGCAGTCAAAGGGGGGTCGGACCGAGACAATAGATTGAAATTCCACTGAAAGATACTAAAAATAATGGGTTAAAAAGGCCTTAAACCGATCTTTTTACCCCCCAAAAAGAGTGGGTTAAGAAGACCAGAGATGCCGCGTGCCAATCGATATTTTATTCCTAATCAGATATGGCATATCACCCATCGATGCCATAAGAGGGAATATCTGTTTAAATTTTCCAGAGATCGCCGGCGGTGGATGGAATGGCTCTTCGAATCAAAAAAGAGATTCGGCTTAACCATATTGGGGGAGGCGAAAGCGGCGGCTCTCATTAAGTTGGAGTTGGGAGTGAAACCGAAGAATGACCTTGGTAAATTCGGCTCTACTATAATTTGTTAGGTACTGTTTTTTTAAAAGAAAGGAGGTTAATTTAAAAAAAAGTTTATTTTTTGACGCTCTCAAAGGAGGAAGGTAATGAAATCGAAAGGAAAAGGCATTTTCATTGTTTTAAGTATTTTTTCATTTTTGTTACTGTCGGCCATAAGTTCCAATGCAGCTATGGCGGCCAAAGCCAAGTTTGAGGTCAACAAAATGGGCGACATGTCTAACTTCGATCCCAGCAACCCGGTGATCCCCACCGGGGACACCATCAAGATTGCCATAGTTGGTTCCTTTTCTGGTCCGGCTACCGCAGTGGGAGAATATTATTTTTGTTGTTTCCAGTGGGCGGCCCACGATATCAACAAGAGGGGCGGCATCATGGTCGACGGGAAAAAGAAGCTGGTCCAGATTTTCAAAGCCGATCATGGGGGAAATCCGGCCCAAGCCAAAAAGGCCTGTGAACGGATGGTCTTAGAGGAAGGTGTCAAGTTCCTGGTGGGGGCAGACGGCAGCCACATCGTGAAGGTCATGAACCAAACGGCCGAGAAATATAAGATCATTGCCATGAACTTTACTTCTTTATCCGACGAGCTCCAGGATGCTACTAATTTTTCCCGGTATGCCTTTATGCCCTGGTGGCAGACTTCACAGGTCGGCAAGGCCTTTGCCTATTTTTACGGCCACGTCAGGAAAAAAGAAAAAAAATTTTACATTCTCTGCCAGGACTATATGTTCGGTCATGACCTGGCCGACAGCTTTAAAAAAGCTTTAAAGGAATATTATCCCGAGGCCCAAATCGTCGGGGAAGATTATCATAAGCTGTTCCTGACCGATTTTGCCCCTTATCTGACCAAGATAAAGGCCTCCGGAGCCGAGGTGATTTACACCGGCGATTGGAATCCGGATGCCCTCAACCTCCTGAAACAGGCCCGACAAATGGGGATCAAGCTTCCCATGGCCCAAATTTTCGTCACTGACCCCGTTGCCTTAAGTGACGTCGGCATTGAGGGTTCCAAAGGTTTGCAACTAGGCAGTCCTGTTTATAATGGCAATCCGGTCTTTAAAACATCGGAAATGATCAAATACTATAATACTTGGCAAAATTTATATAGAACCAAATTCAAACCCCCTTTTAATAACAGGAGTTACGAGCAGGGATGGGACGCCTTTGCGATGGAAGGGTATTGGATGCTGAGTGTTATCGAAAGGGCCGGCAGTACGGATGCTGAAAAGATCATCAAGGTCTGGGAAGGGGACACTTATCAATATGTAAACGGTCACGTGGCAAAAATGCGGGCTTGTGATCACAATACGATTCAAGATGTTTATATCATCGAATATGTCTCACCCGATCAACAGAAGGTAGCTTTCAATATCCCGCCCTATCATTGGGCTTCCGATTATTCCTATCTTGGTCCTGCATGGAGGATCCCAGCGGAAAGAATTCTCCCCTGGATGGATCCGAAACTGGAACGATGCAAGGGAAAAAATCCCGCAGACTAATAAAAGGATAGCCCTGAACATCCAAAAGCCGGAAAGGCAGGGTTCAGCAATGGCCCTGCCTTTGCTTATGCACATTTCAAACAATAATCGTTAAATTTCGGAACGACCAATTTAGAAGATTTGTAGGTAATCTATTTAAAAAGTGCAGACCTGTAACGCCTTGTTTTCTACAGATGACTCCTTTTATCCCCTTGCCTTTCGCCCTGTTTTTCTTCTTGATCCTATCTTTTCCTTATTTTATACTCTTCCTATATCAAAAGCAGAGTTTTATCAAAGGACGAATATGCCATCAGTTTTGAAGCTGATTGCCGCCGTAATCTTTCTCTCGATCCTTCCCGCACAGGTCAATGCTCTTACGCCTGATCAGGTCTTCGAACAGGTCAAGGATGCCGTTGTTGTGGTAAAGACCCTGGACACTCAAGGAAATGTAAAAGATCAGGGGAGTGGGGTGCTGCTTCCTTCCGGGAAGATCGCCACTAATTGCCACGTCGTGGAAAGGGGGACATCTTACCAAGTGGGCCGAGGCAACCTGCTTGTTTCTGCCACCCTGTATGCGGAAGATGGCGACAAGGACATCTGTCTCCTTAATGCCACGGGTATCACAGGGAAACCGGCCGAACTCGGCAAAGCGGCAGGTCTTAAAATGGGAGACTCAGTTTATGCCGTGGGAGCGCCGAAAGGTTTGGAGCTTTCCCTTTCCGACGGCCTTGTTGTACAGCTTCGGGGCGGACCGCCACCCTTCATTCGGACCACGGCGGCCATCTCTCCCGGTTCGAGCGGCGGGGGCCTGTTCGACAGGGAAGGCCAGCTGGTCGGCCTGACCACCCTATACATCGAAGGCGAGCAGAGTCTGAACTTCGCCATGCCCGTGGAATGGATAGGCGAGATCAAGCCAGGCCACAAACCGATTGCCGAGGAACGCGGTCAGACTGAATGGTTGAAGCGCGCCATCTTTCTGGAAATTGTGAAAGACTACCAGAGCATGCTTGATTGGTGCCAGAAGTGGACGAAAAGCGATTCGGAAAATGCCTACTCCTGGTATGACCTCGGAGTCGTTTACGGCCACCTCGGGCGCTATGACGACGCCATTGTGGCCCTGCGTCAGGCTATCAAGTTTAATCCGAAAAATGCCAACTCCTGGTATTTCCTTGGAATCGCTTACGGTCTTTCCGGCAACAAGGCGGCCGCTCTGGACGCCGTCCGGGAACTGCGGCGCCTCGATCCAACAGAGGCCGACACACTGGCTGAAACACTTTTCAATCAAATTCTAATTGTCCCGCACTGATGTAAGCGAAGATGATAAAGGGGGGAAACAATTACTAATCAGAACCATCCCTTTAAATTTTTTAGTCGGGCAGACAGTTCGACACCTAAGAGAATGCCCCTCCCGGGTATCGGAAATTTTTTTCTCTTTATTGTTTATTCCTTTGATTCCTCCAGCAATTCACGGATAACCGGCTTGACATAGACATCGCCGATAGGGAAAGGTTTAACGGCCTCCAGGATAACCCGAATCTTCTCTTGCACCGTTGCCTGTGAATGGATGATCAAAACATATTCCCCCTTCAGACGGCAGAGCCCTCCCGAACCGGATGAGTCTTCCCCATTTACATTTTCATAGCGGATGGCTATTCCAAGTTTACCTGCTAATTCTTCAAACTCACTTAAGAGCAATTCGTCGTTCACGAGAAGAACCTCATATATAGGCAAAGAATCTAATAAACAACTACAGCTTTTAACCTTGACCTTTTTCCATATATATCCTATTTTTTAATTGTTTAATACGAAAATAAAATTTAAGGATTCAAGGGAGTTGATTGTAAAATGACCAAACGATTTATTGCCTCAACCGATCGGCCGAATGAACAAACGGAATCGGCCTGGTGGTTTATTTTTTCCAAACGCAGACTGCTCGTAACATCCGATGGCCAAGAAGCGAAAATCCCTCTTCTCTCCGGTCCGGAGGCATTGGGGTTCCAACCTATAGAAGATACCTACCTGGGAACCCTGGATGGAAAACCCTGTTTTGCCGCTATCGTTCCTGATTCTGATGCAGCCCCTCTTGATATGGCTTTTCAGGATCTGTTCCAGCTCTATAGACGGCTGAAACAGGATATACTCCTGCTGTCCTTTCGCGCCATTCATCTTCTTGAATGGTCTCAACAGACCCGATTCTGCCAACGATGCGGGATGGAACTGAAAATTCAAGACGGTGAGAGGGCCAAGAAATGTCCCGGCTGCGGACACCAGAGCTTTCCCCGTATATCGCCGGCAGTGATCGTTTTGGTGGAACGGGGAGATCAATGTTTACTGGCCAGTTCCCCTCGTTTTCAAGATGGGTTTTACAGTGTCCTGGCCGGCTTCGCTGAACCGGGAGAAACTTTGGAAGAAACAGTGGGGCGAGAGGTAAGAGAAGAAACCGGCATTGAGGTGCAGGACATCCGATATTTCGGGAGCCAGCCCTGGCCTTTTCCGGATTCCCTGATGATCGGTTTCACCGCCCGTTATGCCGGTGGAGAGATCCGAGTAGACGGTACGGAGATCCTGGAGGCCAACTGGTTTACCTTCGACCAATTACCCAAAATCCCTGGCAGGATCAGTATTGCCAGAAGTCTGATTGAGTGGTTTAAAAACAAACACAAAAATACAGCAGTAAAGAGCGAAGGTAAAAGAATCGATTCAGCCTAGAAATTCTAACTGGAGTGATGGAGTATTGGATTACTGGGGTTATGGATAGAATACGAAAGAGAAATCATTACTCCAAATCTTTAAAAATGCCGATTGGCCTGCAGTTAAACTCCCAGATAGGCTTTCTTGACGTTTTCATCGTTCATCAGATCGGAAGTTTTGCCCTGCAAGGCCAATTCCCCATTTTCCAGCACATAGCCGTAATTGGCCAGCATGAGACCCAAACGGGCATTTTGCTCCACCAGGATCAGGGTCACGCCCTCCTGGTGAATCTCCTTGATTTTTTCAGCCAGCATTTGGCGGAGTAAAGGGCTGAGCCCAAGCGATGGCTCATCCAGCATCAGCACTTCCGGGTCGGCCATTAGGCCTCGGGCAATGGCCAGCATCTGCTGCTGCCCGCCGCTCAATTCTCGGCTTTCGTCATCGAGCTTGTCCTTGAGGTCCGGAAAAAGGGTTAAGACCTTATCCAGCGACTGCTGCACTCCTTTACGGTCTTTTCGCAAATAGGCCCCCATCATGAGATTTTCTCTGACTGTCAGAAGAGGGAAAAGCTTTCTGCCTTCCGGAATCTGAATGATGCCCTTGGCAGCTATCTTTCCGGGTTTCAGACCGTTTATTTTTTCTCCTTTAAAGAGAATTTCCCCCTGCCCTCTTTTCACCTTGACCAGCCCGCTGATGGCATTCAAGGTTGTTGACTTCCCCGCTCCGTTGGCTCCCAGGATGGTGACAAAATCCCCTTTATTCACCGATAAGGATAACCTTCTGACCGCCGCCTTTTTGCCGTATCTAATCCAGAGATCTTTCAATTCCAGCATGATTAAACCGTCTCCGTTCCCAGATAAGCTTCGATGACCTCCTGCTTGTTCATTACTTCTTTAGGCTTCCCCTCGGCGATCTTGGTACCGAAGTTGAGGACGACCACCCTGTCGGCCACATCCAGCAAAACCTTCATGTTGTGTTCGATCAAAATAATAGTGACGCCTTGTTCCCTGAGCTTCTTGATCTTATCGACCACAAACATGGCCTCTTCGTGATTCATGCCGGTGGTCGGCTCATCGAGAAGGAGCACGTTAGGATTGGCGATCATGGCCATGGCGATGCCGAGCAGCCTCTGATACCCGTGAGACAGCCCTTTCGCCGGCAAAAAAGTATCATTCAACAGATCAAGGAGTTTCACCAGCTCGATCACCCGGCCCACTACCTTTTCATTCTCATCTTTCCAGGTCCTGGTGTTAAAAAAAGAATGCCAGTGGTTGGTCTTATATTGCTGATAAGAACTGATCAGCATACTTTCAATCACCGTGGCCCCTTCATAGAGCACATTGGATTGGAAGGTTCTTATGATACCCCGGGCCGCTATCCGGTCGGGACGCAAACCGGATATCTTTTGGTCGTTGAAAAATATCTCTCCCTTAGTAGGGCGGAAATAACCGCTGATGACATTGATCAAGGTGGTCTTCCCTGAACCGTTAGGGCCCACAATGCCCAGTATTTCTCCCGGTTCCACCCTAAGGTCAATATCTTCAAGGGCAGCCAGTTTACCGAAAGTTTTGGTTACCTTTTTTAATTCCAAAAAAGACATATGAAAAACCTTATAAAAAAAATTGAAACATTTAAAGATTTTCTTTTGAAGGCTCGCTGAAAACCCTTTTTTGTCATTCCGGTCCCGCATCATGTGCGGGATAAACTCCAGTCGAAATCCAGTACTTTAATTCACCTGGACCCCGGCTTTCGCCGGGGTGACGACCTTTTACAAAACCGAAATATAAGTTCAGGGGTAAAATTAAGCATAGGACGATATTTTTTACTTAACTCTTATGGCCTCATACCTCGTGCCTTGTACCTTGTACCTGTTTTTTAACTATTCCTCCTCCTCGTCAAATTCAAACTCTTTTTCTCTCCAGACCACCTTGGTCCAAAATTTCCCCCAGAGATCGACCAAGCCGGTCCCTTTGGGCAGAAAAAGGAGCACCAGCACAATAACCGCGCCGAATAACAACTGCTGAATGCCGTATATTTCCAGGCGGGTCAGATAGCTGCCGAAGGTATAAAGTAAAACAGAGCCGATAATCGGACCCCCGACCAGAGAGCCGATACCCCCCACGATACTCATAATCATGATTTGTATGGACTGCCATAAACCGAGCATGGTAGGCGTTAAAACCGTTAGGAAGTGTGCATAGAGTGTACCGGCCAAACCGGTGAACACGCCAGCCACGGTGAAGGCAATGACCCTGTACTTCATCAAGTACATTCCTTGGTGTTCGGCCAGCACCCGATTGAGGGCCACCCCGGCGAAAGAACGCCCCAGACGGCTCTCGCCGATTTGCCGGAAAACTATAGCGGTGAGAGCCACCAGCCCTATCGTTAAGTAAAAATAGGGAACGGAACTGGCAAAAAAATTAATTTCATAAAAACCTAAATTAATGGGGTTTGGTTGCGAAGTAATCAGTCCCCGTGTCCCTCGGGTAACAGATTCCCATTGCTGGGCAATAATTCGGACAACCTCACAGAGAGCCAGGGTGATGATGGAAAAATAGATGCCTCCCACTCGGAGAACCACCATGCCCACTAATAAGGCGACAAGGCCCGAAACCAGACCGGCCATGAAAAAGGCGGGCCAGAACGACCAACCCATTTGAGCCGTAAATATGGCCGAGGTGTATCCGCCGATAGCCATGAAAGCCGCCTGCCCCAAACTGAATTGCCCGGTTCGAAGCACCAAGGTGAATCCCATAACGGCCACGGCCCAAATACCGCTTAAAATAAGTATGGACAGAGTGGACTCATTGCGCGTTATTACCGGAACCAACAAGATCATGAGAACCACCAGCCCAATGACGGCTTTAGGGACAACATTCTTATAATCAATATAAGTCATCATTTTAAGGAAGCTCCAAACAAGCCTTGAGGTCTGACCAGCAGAATGATGATGACCAGCACGAAGAGCACCACCTCGGAAAAGTAGGACAAATTGTAGGCCAGGACACAGTTGATGAAGCCCAGGATGAAGCCTCCCACAATGGCCCCAGTAAGGCTGCCGATGCCGCCGATGACAATGGCCAGCAAAGACATGAGCATGGGGATGCCGCCGATAAAAGGATTAATCGTGTAAAGGGGGGCGATGATACCTCCGGCCAGGGCCGCCAGCCCACAGCCGATACCCATAACCGTCAATGAAAGCCGCTCCACACTGACGCCGTATAAGCTGGCGGCATCGGGTTGCTGAGCCGTGGCCCGGATGGCCAATCCTATCTTAGTATAATTCAGCATGATATACAGGATAATCATGATCACCAGAGTAAAAGAAACCACGGCAATCTTCTGGTAGCTCACACTAAAAGAACCCAGGTTGAGTACACCCGGAAGAACCATGGCCAAACCTTTATCCTGCATACCGAAGACCATGCTGGCAGCACCTTCGAAAAAAAAGATGAGCCCCATAGTGGCCGCACCCACATATAACTCGCCGGTGATGTGGTCGATAATGATTTTTTTTACCAACATGCCCAATCCCGCCACCAACACCCCTGCTACCAGAAGGCTTAAGGGAAAAGGTAGGCCTGCGGCTGTAATGGCATAATAGACCATAAAAGCCCCCAGCATATAATACTGACCATGGGTCCAGTTCAATATCCCCAGGATACTGAATACCAAAACCATGCCAAAGGCCATGGTCATGTAAGCGCAACTTTGGATCAATCCATCAATCCATATTCCAGCCGGGGGCATATCTTTTTTCCTTCCCTTACCTTGATGATAAAATGAAATGTTGAAGATAATCCGAAAAACGAATTACGGCAACAAAAATATTTTGGTGTATGGGAGTAATGGAGTATTGGTTAAAATCCGTTACTCCAATACTCCATTGCTCCATTGCTCCAGTTGTCCAGGCTGCGAAATTCAACTTAAAATTTTTAATGAAAAACCCTTTTCTTTTTTTGCTTAACTATGGAATCGGTGTTACAGGATGTTCGCTCAGATAGACTTCTTTTTTTCCTTGGATCACGCAGAGGGCGGCCGGGCATCCGAAAACGATCGGTGACCCCCAAGTCTTTGCCCCTGACATGGTCCATTTGCCTATCGTGGTGTCAAAAGTGCCACCCCGGATGGCTTTCATGATTTTGTCGGTGTCGTCCACCGTCCCGGCCTTTTGCATGGCTTGGGCCAGGATCAGCAAATGGTTCGGGAGCCAGCCTACCCACCCGGTGTAGTCAAATGGTTTACCTTGTTTCTTTGATACAATCTCATTGACCTCTTGACACATCTTTATATATTTAGGATTCACCTTGGTCTTCTTGAACTCCCAGTTGGCCCAATACTGCCCGATTAAGCCCTGAACTGCATCGGGGCCGCTAACCGCACGATACATGGCTACATCGACAAACGGACCGGCGTGACCGACTTTCATATCTTTATATCCCATCTCCCAGCGCTGTTTGGCGAAGGCCATGGTTTCCCCGACCCATCCGGCGAGATAAATGATGTCACATCCTGCCTCTTTGAACCGGGTGATATAAGGCGTAAAATCTTGTTGTCCGAAGGGGAACCATTCCCTGACATAGCGAATTCCGTTCTTTTTAAAGAACGTATCAACTAATAACTCCGTGGACGTGCCCTTGCCCACGACACAATCCAGAACCCCTATTTTTTTGTAATTGGGATAGGCCTCGACTATGGCCAGGTGATCGTGAAGATATTGGTCCCAAGAGTTATTGGCAAAAACCACGTAAGGAAATTTTTTGGGGTCATAGACGCCAAGGCCGCCGGGTAAGGCCTCATTTCCGTTCCGGGTAAATAAAATGGCCTTGGCTTGATTGGCCACCGTAGCTACAGAAGGAAAATTCCAGGTCCAATGTCCGACTAGGAACTTACAGCCGTCGGTGTAGATGAGCTGTTTGGCTGCTGCCGCACCACCCTCGGGGGTGTTTTTATCGTCAACGGTGATCAATTTAAAATTGTAAGTCTTGCCTGCTACTTTAAAACCTTCTTTGTTGAAAAGATCAATCCAGGTTAGATAGGGTTCCATACCAATCTGACCCCAAGGTGCTCCCGGACCGCTCAGACACGTTGGCATGCCTACCTTGATGACGATGGGTGCGGTCTGTGCACCAGCCAAACCAAAGGCCATAATGGTGATGAATAAAACTGCCCATAGGATAGTCCATTTTTTCATGAGTTCTGCTCCTCCTTTTTTTTTTAGTCACGAACTTGGTTCACTTCAAATCTTAACCAGTTTCTATTTCCTCCCCCCCTTCCAAGTTTTTACCAACGGTATCCGAGGTAATATCCAATTAACCTCCGGCAACAGCCAGCCCTAAATCAAGTTTGTCACCGTCTTTAAGAACTACATCATCTTCCTTCTTTAAGCTCCGGCCGTTTAGTAGGAACAGGCTGTTGTCCCAAAGGGACTGATTCTTTTTGACTCCCATGGATTGAAGTTTTTTCTGAAATACGGGACCGTATTTTTCCTCAATAACTTTTCTGACTTCAATAACACGGCCGGCTTCGACGATGGTCGAGGGCTCACCCAGAAACAGCCTCAGGGGCCCGAGAAAGTTGACAGTAACCCTCGCCATAACCTATAGACTCGCACCTCGCTCATCTGCTATGCGTTTTGTAAATAAAGTTTAGTTCGGAGCGATCAGTTCGGAGTTCAGAGAAGGAAATTTTTTTTAGAAATATTTACTCTGAACTCTTAACTCCGAACTTAATACCAATCACACATAGCTAAAAGCTCTCCTTCTGCTCTTTCATGCCGGATATAAAATACTCCTATTTTACTCAGCCCCTATTGAAGCTGCGATTTCCGGCATACCGAGGTTTTCCAATCGTTGTTTTGATGGCCGGCCGCTGACGTTATCCCAGTCTCTGATCTTATAGTACTCGGGCAGCATCTTTTCCATGTTGGGGACGTGTCCTTCTTGTCCGCCGTCAGGAATGGGCCGCTGGACCAGTTCCGGGAGCTGGTCATCCCCGGCGGTGATCCCGAGCTTACAAGACAGTGCCCGTTGGAGCTGAAAAATGCGTTCTCCGGTCTTCAATAACTGCTCCATGTTGGTATTCCAGCCTGTAGCCGCAGTGATCATATCGACTATCAAGGTAAAAGGTATTTGTGCAAAATGACAGATGCCCAGGGAATCAGTCAAGGCTCGGAAATTCTGGCTTATGGTCACCATTTCCGCCCTATCGTCGCCCCAACGGTCAGCGGCATTAAGGCCCAGGTCGGGATGGCCTGTCCCCCCGTCCACTTGGTATCCGTCACTTTTATTATGATCCGCTCCACGCGGAGCAGTGGCATAAACAACCCCCATGGAGTGATAAGCCCTTGGATCGTGCATGGGGAGTTCAAGGCCCTTGGTCTGAACGGCCTCACCGGGAGGGCGACTGTACTTTTTTGCCATCCGCTTAGTCCCTTCAGCCACCACAGCCCCAAAGCCTTTGTTTTTTCCAATCAGATGCAGCAGCTCTATAGCCGCGTCAGTATTCCCCCAAGTGAGTTTAAGACCGCCGGTGTCCTGGTCTGAGATTATCCCCAACTCATAGAGATAGAAGGCATAGCCGGCGCTGGCCCCACCACTAATCGTATCAAATCCATATTGGTTACACAACTCATTTAAATAAACAGCCGTGGACATATCCAGGTCGAGCCCCATCATAGCCCCCAGGGCAATCAGGGATTCATATTCAGGACCTTCGACCTTTTCATACTGATACTTTCCTTCTTTGATTTGGAGCACCTTGCGGCAGCGTATAGGACAGCCGAAACAGCCGGTGTGGCCAATCTGGCAGGTCTCAACCATCGTGGCCCCGCTTATAACTGTGGCTTCCGGCATGGTGGGGGCGGTGTAATATTTGGAAGGACCGTCGCCATAGGCAATGGCCGAATCCACCCATGAGGCGGTTCCGCCTTCGTGCAGCCACTGGGTTAAAAAGGCTTCCTTGACCTCGGTCATGGCTTTAATAGCGGACTGACGAAATTTTTCCGGGTCCTGCATCGGCAGCTTCGTACTGCCGCGAACCGCAACAGCCTTGATCTGCTTGGAACCCATGACACAACCCAATCCGGCCCGGCCCAGGCTGTGACCGTATTCGGACATGATATTGCCGTAAAGGACCAAATTTTCTGAAGCGGGGCCGATACAGGCAATTTGTGTGCGTTTGTCCCCGCAACTCTTTTTGATTTCTTCCTGGGTCTTGGCCGTATCCAGGCCCCACAGGGAAGCGGCATCTTTAAGCCTTGCCATACCGTCCTTGATGTAAAGATATACCGGTTTGGCTGAATGGCCTTTGAGGATGATGCCGTCATATCCGGCTTTTCTAAGCTCCGCGCCGAACCAGGCACCGGCATTGGCATCGCCGTAGTGCCCGGTGTAAGGGGATTTGGTCGCACCTCCCCAGCGGCTGACACTGGGCCCAATAGTGCCGTTGAGAAGACCGGTCATGAGGATGAGGGGATTTTCCGGTCCGAGCGGGTCGGTTTTTTCATCGACCAGATCAAACAGGTAGCGTGCCGCCAGGCCCGTACTGCCCAGAAAGTCATGGGCATAATTTTCTTTTAGAGGTTCATCGGTGAGTGTACCTGTTGTGAGGTCAGCTATCAATATCTTGCCTTGATATCCGTTCATGACATTAACCTCGGGTCATTAGTTCGGAGTAAGGAGTTCGGAGTGATGGGTTCAGAGAAAAGCAACGCTCCGAACTCTGAACTCCAAACTTTAAACAAAAAAATCCGCCAACTCAATTTTCAACTTCAAAAATCAATGGGTCGCCCATCATAGGCATAGCGGAAAATCTTTTCCAGATCTTCTTCACCTGGTACACGGGTGACGGTTATCGTCATGACCTCATTCAGCGCCCGATCTATCAATCCGGGCATCGATTCATCATATTTGGCCTTATCTATGCCTAAGTCTTTGACCGCGAGCGGTTGACCGATTCCTTCGGCCAGGGCACGGACGCTGGCTACCAGGGCTTTGGCGCATTCTTGTTCCGCGCCGGAGGCTATTTGGCAAAAACGGGCTATCTCGGCATATTTCGCGGTTGTTTCTTCCGAAGCATTGATCAAATATTCCATGGTATAGGGCAGGAAAAGGCCGACAGTACGCCCGTGGGGCTGGTGGAAAACAGCTCCTAAGGCGTGGCCGGTGCTGTGCCCGAGTCCGGCCATAGAATTGCCGAAAGACATGCCGGCCAGCGTAGCGGCGTACATCATTTCTTTGCGCGCCTCGAGATCACTCCCGTTTTGACAGGCTTTGGGAAGATACTTCATGGCCTGTCGGGCGGCAATCAGTCCCGGGGCATCCGTGAAGCTGGTACCCCAGGTCGAGGTGTATCCCTCAATAGCGTGGGTTAGGACATCCATGCCGGTCTCGGCCGTAATTTTCAGGGGCATACTGGCTACCATGACCGGATCCAGGATGGCCACATCCGGCATACACTCGGTAGTGCCCAGCCCCACCTTGCGCTGGA
The DNA here is from genome assembly GCA_963802945.1 of uncultured delta proteobacterium. GTDB lineage: Bacteria > Desulfobacterota > RBG-13-43-22 > RBG-13-43-22 > RBG-13-43-22 > RBG-13-43-22. The sequence continues at coordinate 90,416 of CAWDKY010000028.1, read as the reverse complement.
ATTCTGTGTCGGTCAGGACGATGGCCCAGGTTGCTTCGGAACCGGTTCCGCTGGTGGTCGGGATGGCCATTAGACGGGCTTTTTCCCTAAAATTGTATGTATCCGAGGCGATAAAGGCATCCGGTTCTAGATCCGGTCGGGCCAGCATCAGGATAATGGCTTTGGCGGCATCCAGGCAGGAGCCTCCGCCCACACCGATGACCCAATTGGGCTGGTATTGATTCACGGCCACACCGCCTTTCTTGATGGTGATCAGCGACGGCTCCGGTTCCACTTCATCGAAGATTTCCCAGGTCATCCCTTTGGCTTCCAACTGATCAATAACCGGTTTTAACAGGCCGAGTGAAACAATGTTTTTATCCGTAACAATAAACGCCTTTTCTCCCGAAATTTGGGCCAGGTATTCCAAGGCGTTGTCTCCATAAGCGATAAAGGGAGATGAAAAAGTCCACATACTGACCTCCTTATATTATAAAAGGGTCCGAGGATTCACCGGGTCAAGGGTGCTGTAAATCGAATTTTTAGTTCAGAGTTCGGAATATTTAGTTTTTACTCCGAACTCATCACTCTGAACTCAATACTCTTTTAGTCCAGCCATTCAGTATCTATTTTTGACGTGATGTTGGTCAGCTCATTGGCCGCCTTGGTATAACGCATGATTTTGGACATGGTGCCTCGGCTCCCGGTCATGAGCTTGGATTGCTTGGTGATTAGGGCCTGCGTGGAATCAAGCTGTTTCAGGCATATCCTCTTCCAGATGGCATAAGGTGCCAGAATAATGAACTCCGGGTTGTATTTTTTGGGATCATCGACAATCTCTGACTTTCGACATTTGCCATGATACAGATCAACATACATATAAATCGGCTCTTTGACCGGGCCGCCTTTATCGAAGATAAAGTAAAAGTCCCCTTCCCAGGTCCTAGCCGCCTCTTCGTAAGCTTTGCTTTTATTGATCTCCTCCATGTAAACATCACACCATTCTTGTGTACCATATTTAACCATTAGAAATACCTCCTGTTATTTTTTTTAGGCCTTATAAAATGACAACTTCCATCGAGGGCCCTCCGGTTCTTCTCTTGACAAGTGCAACATTTTATGTCCCAATATTTTTCTATATTATACGCCTTTATATGCTGTGTTAAAATAGTAGTCAATATTTTTAAGTGTTTTATTGAGAATGCCGTTTTATTGTAAAACAATGGTTTGTTTTTGAGGCCCTGTATACCATTTCCTTGAGGTCCTCGGAAAAATGAGATTAATTTCGTTCATTTCGGAGTAACCTTATGAAAAAAAAGGATAAATTATTTTCAGCCCTTCTGGCGGTTTTTCCGAACATAGAGACCCTAACCCGATTTTCCGGAAACAGCGACGATAAAAAAGCCCTGAATTCCTTTATAACCTTTGCCTTCAAGAACCATCTCATTAAAAAAGAAGAATTTAAAAACCTGGAAACGTTCATCCGCCAGCATGCCCGTTCCCTGCAGGACTGTACCCCGCCTAATCGTCTCGATTTTAAAGAATTGTTGGAAAAGAAAGAGGAGATCCTCAAACTAAATCTTTCTGGACGCGCCTTGACGGATCGGGTCAATGCCCTGATTGCCAAATATCGGATTGAATTGCCTCGGGTGAGTAATTCAATGCTGACACGATTGAAAAAAGAACCGGCCGATACATCTTATAAACAAGACGTTTTAAGAAGTCTGGCCTTTTGGCTGGGTCACGAGCGGGGAGATCTGGGTCCTCTTTGGAATTATGAAACCTTGATGAAACTCTGCAGTCAAAGCAAACCTTCGGAGAATTATCGGGAAGGTGTCCGGATCGGTTTTGCCCTTTACGGCCGGGGAGATGTCATCGATCATGATATCGTCGGCTGGCTTAAGAAATCCCTTAAAAATTTTATTGAACAATCCGTAGGCAACTTTCTATACGGTCGATGGGGACGCATCCGGTCTCACGACATTACGACTTTATATGTTGACTTTCCCAAAGAAGAGGAACCAGGCGACCCTGTATCTTATCGACAATGCCTGCGAAGCGCTGTTTCCCTGGCCCACCAGATCGCCATCCGTTGGGCCTTGTCCAAATACTGCACTAAGAATCGGTTTTTATCCATCGGGATCGCTGCCGGCGAATACAGCAATCTAGATAATTATTTGCTTCCTATTTTAAACGCCAAGCTGCCCGGTGACCCGGTGATCCGGGTGACGGATTTTGCCCGTCAATGTCTGTTGATCAACGATATTCGGATCATTTTATGCGAACGCCCGACGGAAATCACCTTATTTAACGGCGAAGCCCTGACGATCTGGTGGGTTGTCGCCCTTTGGAGTACCCTGTATTTTGACTTTGTTCCCGATTTATTGGAAGATCGAATCCTGCAAAACAACCCGACGTCCATAAAAAATTTGACTCGGCTGCTTTGGTCTCCGCCGGAAAACAAGTCCAGGCCCGGTGAAACCGATGAACTGAATTCCGTTACCACCTTTTTTAAATTCCCTCATAATTCCCTCTTAGGCGTTGAAATCGCCAAAACCCTTTATTATCGGCAGAGATTCTGGGAAGCCATTGAAATTCTTCGTATTGTCCTTTCCATCGATCCCACCCATTTGGTTGCCAGAACCCTTCGCATGGCGATTTTCCGCAATCTGGCCATCAAGTCCTCTTCTTATGCTGTTGCCGAAGGATTATTCAGACAGGCAGAACAAGAGGCCCTCTACATCCAGGAGCATTGCGCCGGTCAATCCGAAGATTTTTACTGTGAATATGGAGTGGATAACATGGCCAAGGCCATGTTGACGGTCAGACACCTCCGGCAGGGCATCAAAAGCTTTCACGGATTGCCAGCGGAGGTCGATCGATTGAGGGGGATCGTTTTCCAAGCCCTGGATAAGGCGGAAGAGTTTTTTGAGAAGGGAATGACGGTTTCTCCGTCCGGCATCCGATCCTCCTACCTTCTCGATAGTGTCAGGGTGCTCAAAGCGATTTTGAAAAACGATAGAGATATCCTGACCAATCCCCAAAAACCCGTCGATTCCAAACCGGAAGTGGTCAGACGGCCTTCCAGGGAATTTCAGTGGCAGATCGGTTTTTTAAGAGAAGATCTTTCACCAGAGAGTCAATATGATTTTCTGGTGCAATCCATTACCAGGGCTTTTGAAATCCATGACGACTCGTTCTCCCTTCAAACCTACCGTCCCACCACCTATTTCTGTACCGCAGTTTGCCTCTGGGATTTTTTGCCCTATCGAACAGGCGCGAACATTCGAACTGTTGTACGGCTATTAAAAAATGCCCTGGAAATAGCCCGATCTATGGAAAAAATCGACCTGTGCATCTATTCTTTTACTCAATCCTATGGAGAGATGATGCCTGCCGATGAATTTATTCGTCATATCAATAAATCGCTTCAAATGATTGAAAATCATATCGGAGGGGATCTGTCGAACTTAGATGACCGGGAAATCATTAAGCAGGACCAAAATCTTTCATCCATACTAATGACGCTAAATTTCTAAAATGGAACGCAACCCAAGAGTCCTCCTTTCTTTTCCCTTCACTTCTGCCCTTGGAGAATTTCATGGGTCTTTGCAGGAACCGTTCTGAAGGACTCGCGGAGAAACAAAAGCCATAGTCGGTTGCTGAAGGCCGACATCGAAAAAATGATTGACTTATAGAAATACCCTATTAAAATGATATTCTAAATAATTTGTTTCCAAGGGGAGCTCCTTTTTGCGGAAACGAAAAAATCTACCACTTGCAGAAACGTTTCATTACCATCCCAGATCCGACTCCATTTATTGGACCTCAAAGTAGCTATTTTTATGAAAATAACCCTAGTTCTATTTATACGGCTGGCAGGATGAAATCTTTTTTCACCATAGATTATCTTCTTCGTACTTATGGTTATTGGGGCATAATTATAGGTACGTTCTTTGAAGGGGAGACTATTTTAGTTGTGGGAGGATTTATTGCCCATTTAGGATATCTTAAGTTACCTTGGGTTATGTTAACTGCTTTTATTGGAAGTTTTGTCGGAGACCAATTTTTTTTCATCCTCGGTCGTTTAAAAGGGCAAACGTTATTGTCAAGATTTAAAAAAACTCAGAAACGGGTGGACAGGATCCATCTTTTTTTAGAACGTTATAATGATTTGGTTATGATAGGTTTTCGATTTATATACGGCATACGTATCTTGACTCCGATAGTATTGGGCATGAATCATAAAATTAAATCAGCCCGATTTTTGGTGCTTAATACCTTGGGGGCGGTGGTTTGGTCTGTAATTATTTCCATGGGAGGCTATCTTTTTGGTGAAGCCCTGCACATTCTAATTAAGGATATCAAACATTATGAACTTACCATTATTATTGGAATATTTATTATAGGATTACTGGCCTGGACTCTCCGTCGAATCATAGGGGGAAATCGCTAGGCCGCTTTTTAGGATACTGTTCAGGAGGAGGGCCAGATCTCTATAGTCTATGAATCGGTTCTTCTACTCATTAAACCGAAGAGGGAATTGTATATGACGCGACTGATCAATAAAAAACCAGAAGAAATGACGCCGGAGGAATTAGCACAGTATAACCGAATCGGCAAATTCCGTAAGCCGAGGCCCGATGGGAGCTATGGCGGGCCTTTTGATCCCTGGATTCGCAGCCCTGAAGTCGCCCGACGAGCCGTCAGCTTCGGGAATTTCATCTGGGAACGGACATCCCTCGACCGCCGGCTGATCGAATTGGCCATCATCATCACAGGTCGATTTTGGGAAGCCAATGTTGAATGGGTAAGTCACTCCAAGATGGCCTTGGAAAACGGGGTCACCCAGGAGGTCATTGATGCCGTCTTTGATCAACACCGGCCCGAGAAGGCCCCTGAAGATGAACTGGTCGTCTATGACGTCTGCCAAGCCTTGCACAAAACCCATCAACTTCCCATGAATCTCTATCAAAAAGCAGTCGGGTTGTTCGGCGAACGGGGGTTAGTGGATATCATAGCTACCATTGGTTATTATACCCTGGCTGCCATGACCCTGAACGCTTTTGATGTCGGTCTGGCTGAAGGCCTCAAGCCTCCCTTCCCACTCCAATCACCATGAAGACCGAGACAAAGAGGTTTTCCCGACCATAATGGAAAAAGCTGTCTTTTCTTGTTTTTTTTTTGACATCCCAAAAGTAATTCTTTATAATCATCTTCCAAAATCTTATTTTCCAATCATCAAGTCAGGAGGAACAAATGATTAAAACCAAATTGACAGAAAAACTTGGGATTAAACATCCGATTATTCAAGCCGGCATGGGCCCTTTCAGCAACAACAACCTTTGCGTGGCTGCGGCCAATGCTGGAGTCCTTGGACTGCTTTCAACCAGCGGTATTTTTAACAAAACAGAACAACCCTGGATCTACAATGCCTTTGTGGAGACCGCTGAGGCTACGATGGATGATGATATGCCCACGGTGCTGGAAAAGGTCTTAAAACGGACCTACCGTCTAACCAAGGATAAAGGAGGCATTTTCGGCATTAACGTCATGGTATCGGCGGAATTAGTCCCCTTATCAACTATCCTCATCGATAAAGCGGTACAGGTCGTTAATGAAAATCCTGAGATGAAAAATCATTTCAAAGTAATATTTACCTCGGCCGGGGACCCACTCCCCTGGGGAGACAAGATAAAAAAGGCCGGATTTACCTGGTTGCATGTCGTCCCCTCGGTCAAAGGCGCTCTTCGGTGCGCCAAAGCCGGTGTGGACTGCATCGTTGCCTCCGGTCATGAGGGCGGTTTTCACACCTCCTGGGAGCCGGTCCACTCCATGACCTTGCTTCCATCGGTGGTGGATGCCCTGGCGAGCACGAATATTCCAATAGCCGGAGCCGGCGGATTCTGTGACGGCAAAACTCTTGCCGCTGCCATTGCCCTGGGCGCAGCCGGAGCGCAAATGGGGACAAGATTCCTGGCGACTCAAGAAAGCGACTTCCACCAATTATGGAAGGAACAGGTAGTAAAAACACCGGATAGAGGGACCTTGGTGGCCCGCGGTATGGTTGGACCTGCTAGGTGGTTGAAGACTCCTACAAGCCTTGAACATCAAAAAAATACCCTGACTAAAGCGCCTTCCATCTACTTAGATACACCGGACGACTACAATTCTCAAGGATCCCAAGAATTGGTTGCCTATGAACGGGAAGGCATTAAAGCCGTATGCATGGGTGACCGGGAAAAAGCCCTTATGGCCGGTGGAGAGTGTGCCCAGAGGGTGGATGATCTTCCCAAGGTTCAGGATCTGGTCGACAAGATTATGAATGAAGCCACACAAATTTTAAAAAATGCTCCCAAATTTGTGACCGATTGATAAAGGATCGATCCGTTTTATTGAGCTAGTAAAACGTCCTTAAAATATTAATTTCTAAGAAAGCCGGAATCCATTCCCCCCGTCAGGTAAAAGGGATTCCGGCTTTCTTCGGAAAAGACGCCTAAACGTGGTTTATACCTTTAACAGGGTGCAGAAAAACTCTTTTTTACAGGTTGCTCAAAAAGATTCAGATACAAGGCGTCCCGAAACCGGGAACCCGCCCCGAAGGGGTGGGACTGAGCGTTGCCCTTGACGCGAAGAAATCCCAAGGAATGAGGCGCACAATAGAAGTACGTCGCAATAAGCCTGCCCCGCCGAAAGGCGGGGAGGAATGAGGGCAATCCCGCCGTTGGCGGGATAAATGGGCCTTTTTGTTCGCCCCAAATCTCGTCTCACTCCCACCCCTTCGGGGCGGTGCCCAGTTTCAGCAACCTGTTAATGGATAAGAACTATGCCGGATTATAAACAGATCATCTATGAAAAAAATGGGGCTGTGGTTCGCCTGAAAATGAATCGACCGCGATACCGAAACGCCCAATCCCGTCTTTTACTGGAAGAGCTTGACCAAGCCTTTAATCAAGCTGTGGCCGACAACGCAATTCGGGTCATCATTCTGTCGGGTGAAGGAGATCATTTCAGTTCCGGACACGACTTGGGGACCCCCGACCAAAAAGCAGACGAGGCCCGAAGACCTTATCCTTCCGGAATCATGGGGGCCTATCGGAAACAATGGGAACTGTTTCATGACATGGGGGTAAGATGGCGCGACCTGCCTAAACCGACCATCGCCGAGGTCCATGGATACTGTATCTTCGGAGGATGGCTCATCGCCTCGGCCATGGATATTATCATTGCTGCCGATGATGCCTTGTTTCTTCCCTCCTTACTCCAGTATTTCAGCGTACCCTGGGACATCGGGGTTCGCAAAGCCAAAGAAATTCTTTTTCAGACCCGTTTTGTCACCGCTCAAGAAGCCTACGAACTCGGGTTTGCCAATTGGGTTGTCCCAAGGGACAAACTCAAGGCTGAAACCCAAAAATTAGCTGAACGGATCGCTGAATCCGATCCCATCTTCACTCGTTTGGCCAAGCTCTCCATCAATCAGGTTCAGGACGGGGCCGGGTTTCGCGTGGCTGTTCAGTCCGCTTTTTCTAACTATATGATTTTTCATGAAGCCGGTTTGGTTCGGACCGAAAAAGAAAAACAAGAAGGGAAGCGTAGCCTTTCCAGGGTGGATAGGGCCTTAAAGCATTTAAAAAAAAAGTGACCACTTAAAAGAATTGATGCTCCTGGCCTCGGAGAGAGGCGATGACCTATTCCCGTATCCCTTTTCTAGTGCTTTTTATTTTACCTGCCTGTTTTTCTTTATTTTTCCCCTTGACCTTATCCTTAAGATTACACTATAATCCGGCAACAGAAAATATACTCTCATCAAAGGAGAGAGGAGGACTATACGATGAGTGATGAACATGAAGTAATGGATGTTGACGTACTTTTCATTGGAGGAGGAATCTCCTCATTATCCGGGGCTTACCATTTATCCAATCTGATCAAACAGCATAATGAAAGAATCGACCAGGGAGGAAAAGGCGAAAAAATCTCCGATGAATTCATGATTGCGGTATTGGAAAAAGGCGCCTATGTCGGGGCCCATGGTATTTCTGGCGCGTTAATGAACCCGGTGGCCTTAAAAGAACTGATCCCGGACTTTATTGAGCAGGGCGCTCCCATTGAAAGCGAGGTCAAAAAAGAAGGAATCTATCTCCTAACTAAAACAGGGAAAATCAAGTTGCCCCTCACCATTCCCCCGTCCCCCTTAAATAATCACGGGAATTATGTCGTTGCCCTTTCCAGGTTAGTGGAATGGCTCGGCCAGAAAGTGGAAGAGTTAGGAGTGACTATCTTTCCCAGTTTTGCCGGGACGGAGGTCCTTTATGAAAATGGAAAAGTGACCGGGGTTCGAACGGGCGATAAAGGCATTGACACTGACGGGAGTCAAAAATCCAATTATGAACCGGGCATTGATTTGCATGCCAAGGTCACTGTTTTCGGTGACGGTTCCAGGGGTAATCTGACCAAGACCCTGATCCAGCAATTCAATTTGGCTGCGGGAAAAAACGGCCAGGGCTATGAAGTAGGCGTCAAGGAGATCTGGGAATTGCCGGACGATAGGATCAAGCCGGGGCAGGTAATTGAAACCATGGGGTTCCCCATGAAAACTGACACCTTTGGTGGCGGATTTATTTATGGCATGAAGGACAACCATATCTCCATCGGACAAATGATCAGTCTGGATTATGCCGATCCTTTTATGGACCCCCATCGGGAATTTCAAAAATTCAAAACCCATCCTTTTATTGCCGGATTACTGAAGGGCGGGAAGATGGTCCAGTACGGTGCCAAGACGGTCCCGGTCAGTGGATTATTTTCCATTCCCGAACCGGTTTTTGATGGTGGTCTTATTATAGGTGATGCCGCCTGTTTATTTAATGGGGAGAAAATCAAAGGCATTCATTATGCCATGAAATCAGGGATGCTGGCCGCTGAAACCATCATGGAATGCCTAGTCAGTAATGACTTTTCTCTGAACCAGCTTAAGAATTACAAATCCAAGCTGGAAAAAAGCTACATTTATAAGGAACTTCGGCAAGTCCGTAATTTCCATCAGGGCTTTCAAAAAGGTTTTTGGCTGGGGATGTTCAAAGTCCCTTTCCAATTTCTGCTGGGTGGAAGGATACTCAAAGACCGACTTCCAGCCGGGCCTGACTTTAAGCATATGAAGACGATCCCCAATTATTACCAGACCAGAACCCCTTCTGATGAAAAAAAGGGGGATATCAAATATGACGGCGCCCTAACCTTTGACAAAGTCAGTGATGTCTATTACGCCGGGGCCACCCACGAGGAAAAACAACCGCCTCATCTCAAGATCAAGGACCTGGGCATCTGCTATGAACGCTGCCGAGAAGAATATGGAAATCCCTGCGTCCGGTTTTGCCCGGCCGGGGTCTATGAAATGGAAATCGAAGAGTCCACGGGCAAGCCGAAAATGACCATCAATTTTTCCAATTGTGTGCATTGCAAGACCTGTGATGTCAAAGATCCTTATGAAAATATAACCTGGGTCCCACCGGAAGGCGGCGGCGGCCCCAAATATACCATGACCTAACCGAGGCAACCTAAGTAACAATTTTGTAGTTTGAAGGCAACCATTAAATCAAAAAGCCTGCCTTAATAAACGATCAAGGCAGGCTTTTTTGATTTTCAATCGGAGAAAGATGATGAATACAGATTGCTTTTCTTCTATTCTCTTATCGGTACTATTCCTTTTTTTCTTAATTGAAAAACGGAGATGGAATCCATGGGCCTTCGTTATTATGGCCTTGAAATTAAAATAAATTCCTGTTATTTAAAAAACATAGAGGCCGGCCTTCTACTGACAGGCGACAGGCCCGGGAGAAAGATCCTAAGGAGACGTACAAGATGTTCAAGGTTTTTATAGACGGTCAGGAAGGAACTACGGGATTGCAAATCCATGAGAGGCTGAAATCCAGGACCGATCTTCATCTTCTCAAGATAGCGGATCAGGATCGGAAAAATTCCCAAGTTAAACAGCGGTTTTTAAATGAAGCCGACCTGGTTATCCTTTGCCTTCCCGATGAGGCCTCACGGGAATCCGTCAACCTGATCCAAAACGACCAAACCAAGGTTATCGACTCCAGTACGGCCTTTCGAACTGCCGATGGCTGGACTTACGGAATACCGGAATTAAACAAACAACAGCGGGAACAAATCAAAAAATCAAAGCGCCTGACCAATCCGGGCTGTCATGCCACCGGTTTTATTATGGCCTTGTATCCGCTCATTCAAAAGCAGATCGTGCCTGTGGACTATCCGGTGTTTGTCCAGTCCGTCACCGGTTACAGCGGTGGCGGAAAAAAACTGATTGCCGTCTATGAATCGGGAGAAACACCTAAAGAGCATCTTAAAGCCCCACGACACTATGCCCTGAGTCTCAAGCACAAACACGTTGCGGAAATGCAGAAGGTAACCGGTTTGAAACATCCTCCCTTGTTCACGCCCATTGTTGATGACTATTATCAAGGTATGGTGGTTTCCATCCCTTTGCTGGCCCGGATGCTTTCTAAAAAAATCACCGCCTCGGAGGTTCGGGAGATTTTAGCCGATTATTATCAATCGGAACCTTTTATCCGGGTGATCCCCTTTGAATCCGGTCCTTTTTTGGACAATGGTTTTCTCATTCCCACGGAATGCAACCAGACCAACAGGATCGACCTGTTCGTCTTCGGCAATGAAGAGCAGATCCTGGTGGCCGCCCGATTAGACAATCTGGGCAAAGGGGCTTCCGGGGCAGCAGTGCAGAATATGAACCTCATGCTCGGGGTAGAAGAATCCATTGGCTTGAATCCATAGCCTGTAATTAACCGATGCATGATGTTCAAGATTGACCTACACGTTCATACTGTTTTTGGCGGCGATTCGATCATCCAACCGGGTGAGCTGGTTTCCCGTTCCCGCCAGGTCGGCCTGGATGCGGTCTGCGTGACCGAGCATCATTCCTATTTTTTAAGCGACCCCTATCAGGAAATCTCTGCAGAAAACCGGCTTCCCTATCTTTCAAGGTCTGGAATACCGCGCCCAGGAAGGGCATCTTTTGATTTTCGGAATGAAGGTCGAAGAAGAAGATCTTCCCACCAGACTGCCCATGCAATGGACCGTGGACTGGGTTCAACAACGGGGGGGAGTCGCTGTCCCGGCCCATCCCTATCAAAGAGGTCTCGTCGATGGGTTTCCCGGGGATCGAATCCTTGAATTGGAAAATCTTTTCGCCCTGGAGACCCTTAACGCCAGCCGGCCGTTTCAGGAAAATCATCTGGCGGTCAAAGCAGCGAGCCTCCTGGGCATCAACGGCATTGGAGGATCGGATGCCCATGGGCCTTTGGTTCTGGGCAGGGCCTATACCCTGTTCCCGGAGCCAATCAGGACGGAAGACGAATTGGTTCAAAGGTTACGAAACGGCAGATATCTTCCCTTGCTGGAACGATGAATTTTATGAAGCCGATCATGCCGACCACTGGCTGGATCAAAAGGACTTCCTGAATCTGTTTTAGCTCAAGAAAATCCCCTCCCCTTCTAACACTCGAACTGTGACGCCCGGCCTTTGGGTCGGCACCAGTGAGATGTTATGCCGCCTTTTGAATTTCTTTTGATTCGTATTCAGGAAACATAATTATCGCAGGATGTACAGTAAATGCCTTGTCGAGTTGCTCGGCCCTTTTTTTACCGATTTCTAATTTGTCGTTTTCAAGCATACTGATATTTTTTGCATTGATAGAGCAATATTTTGATAATTCCTCTTGAGTCCATCCTTTTAATTCGCGCAACATTTTAATTACTTCTCCGGTAGTTAAGATCGTATGCTGTTTTGCCGGTTTAAAGTTTGACTTATTAATTTTCATGGCATGATCAGGGGACGCCCTTTAGATATTTACATTTATCGGATTGTCTGCGGGGGTTGAGAATCATCCAAATATAAATATATAAAGGGCGTCCCCTTTCTTACTAATTCTTGTAACTATGAACAACAAACTCGCAAAAGGATTTCCAATCTTTAAAATCATACCACCATTTATAGTGGTGTGATTCAATGCCTTCTTTTTTTAGTTTGTTTGAAAGTTCGTGCAGCATTTTATAAAGGGGGTTTTTATCTGGAGAATCACCAAAATCATGAGATGAGTGATCTTCATTATTCATACCAGCTAAATATGCCGGATGACCACCATCTCCATTAACAAGACCATGTTTACTCTTGGTTTCGATTAATGATTTTAGACCAAGATAAATTAATTCTGCTTGATGAAGTGAAATGTTTTTAAACATGATAATATTCTCCTTATTATTTACTCACAACACAGGGGTCAGCTACGAAGCCGCAGTTATGGCCAAGTTAGCTGGACCGCTTGGTTGGGCATTCACCTAAGGTTTCCCGCTTGGGGCGTATGGGTGCTCTGCACTCCACCGATTTAGGTCCTCATCCGTAAATCGGGCTGATCCAATTAACGCCGTTTGTGATATCTTCTTGGTTAAGGGAAACCGCTCGGGTCCTGTGCGTTTCCACAGGACCTCGTAAAAGCGTTGCATCTGACCGAGGGATTTCTGCATTTCAGTCTCTAGCCCATTGCAGAGAAGCGGCGGGTACTGATATCCTTTCTGAGGAGCAACGTCTCGGAGCACGCTAACCGCCGTTGCGGGAAACGTAAGCATAAATTACCCTTTGAACTCTATCGCAGAATTAAGAAGCTGATCGTCAAGAACCGGCGCATAGGAACCGAGAACGTTCGAGATCTCGTCTTGCGCTTCTTTTGTTTGCTGGTAGATCCAGACGAGCCAAGTTCGATCAGGGACTACCGGAGCGGTCTTGTCGACGTTTAGATAGCGACAAACCAGACTCGCTGTATGTTCCGAGAAGAACTCGCCATCGGTTGCAGGCAACCAGCCGTCGGATGCTTGAAGAATGATTTGCTGAGTCAAGCCGAGCACATTTCGAGTCGCAGACTCCAAACGTGAATAAGCATACTTTTCGACCGCCCGTTGGGTCTTCCAGTGTTGGTAACTCGCGTAGCCTTGCCACCCTGCTAGAAACACCATGAGAAGCGCGGACGCATGGGCAAGTTTGCGATGCCGCGGGCGACGCGTATACGCGCGATGACGGCAGCCACACAAGTGAGTATGGGAAACAACCAAGTCACAGGTGTCTCCTATCCGGTATCGGTAAGTTTTGCCCAACAATTAATATACGAAGTTCGTTTTTTTATCTCTTGGCATTAATTATACCACATACTAATATTTGTAAAAAGAAAATCATTATTTAAAACAATAACGATAATTTGCAGATTTTCGTAATTTTTGATAATATGGAATAAAAACGAAGTTCTTATAATATGGGATAAATTGTCAAATACCCCCACAACCGGAGTCCTTTCCGAATTTCAGAAGTTTCTGTTGACTAAAAACCTTGTGCCGGAAAAGAATGCCCCTTTTTATGCTTATTGGGTCGGGAAGTTTTTAAACTACGCCCGTCAGCGCCATTTATAAGCTTCTGAATATTGCGAAACTACGATTAGAAAATTTCTGGAAGTTCTTGTGGGAAAAAGATGAGGTGAAAAAATAAAATGCCTATTCTTCAGTCAGAATAGAAAGTTTTTTTCTATAGATCTCACTTTTGAATTCTGACATCTGAATCTGAATTAAGGAATTTCAACTATCTTTGCTTTAGAGTTTGCCCTCTTCGATGTCCCTTTTGAGGAAGCGAAGCAGATCCATGTCCTGTCTGTGCTTCAAGGCCTCACCGAAATCGGGCCATTCATAGAAACCCTTGCCGGACTTCATGCCCAGCTCCCCGCGCTCGACCCGCTCCTTAAACGGCCACCAGGCTTCCTTACCGGCGGCTTTGGCGGTATTGTAGCTGAAATCCAGACCGATCAGATCATTGCGGATAAACCAGCCGGTGTTGACCATACGACGGCCGAAACTGTACATGATGATATCGTCGATCATCTCCGGTGTGCAGATTTTATTGTCGATAAGATACCGAATCTCACGGCCGATGGCCCCCTGGATGCGGTTGCCGGCATGTGCGGGCACCTCAACCGGGATGACCACCGGCTTCTTGTGCATCTTGGACAGAATTTGACAGGTTAGTTCTATGGTTTCTTTGGCGGTCTTTTCGCCTCCGACCACTTCGACCAGCGGCAGAAGGTGTGGCGGTTGAAAATAATGGGCTACACAGCACCGCTCCGGATGCTTAATGTCATTGTCGGTAACGATCGATGTAGTCGTAAAATTGGAAGAGTTAGTTGCCAGTATGGCCTTTGGCGGGCAGAGACGATCCAGATCGGCAAAAATTTTCCGTTTAAGCGATAAGGACTCCATGACCGATTCAGAGACATAATCAGCGCCTTCTGCGGCCTTCTCCAGACTGATGGTCGGATGCAGACAAGCGTAGGCCTTTTCAACTTCGGTCGTAGTCATCATCTCCGCCGCCACAAACAGGTTCAAGGCCTTCCGGGATCGGTCCATGGACTGAAGACTGGTCTCCTCTCGTGTATTGTAGAGCCAAGTTTCATAGCCGGCACGGGCGAAATCAACCCCGATCCCGAATCCCATGAGGCCGGCGCCGATTATAGTAACCTTGTTGATACCTGCAACTTGTTCCATTTCACGTTCCTTTCCCAATTGAAAATACAGTTCGGAGTTCAGAGTTCGAAGTTGAAAGTTTATTGGTTCATTATTGCTCCGAACCCCGAACTAATAACTCTGAACTATTATCTCCGAACTCCGAACTCATCACTCCGAACTAATCAAATCACGCATTCGATAATACTCATAAGCATTTTTTAAAGCTCGGGCACCGCGGTCAATGGTGCTGAAGGTTGGAATTCCTACTTTCTGAAATTTATCCACGGCCTCCGCAACCGTTGCAATTTCCTCCAACGAGCAGTAGGTGACAATCGATATGATAGGCTTGGTTGTCTGCTTCTTGAGGTTACCCATCGTTTCGACGAGATTGTCCAGTCTGCCGTCCATGTCCAGGACCCGGGCCAAAGAAAGCAGAACCAGGTTATCAATATTAGGATCCCGGGCCAGAATATCAACGATCCGATTCATTTGAAATCGGTTCTGGTTGCCTGTATCCACCGGATTAAGATAACCCCCCCCGACAATATTGTAAAACTTCCGTAACTGTTCATAGGACTCCTCAGTCAGTTTAGGTAATCGCATCCCAACCTCGGCAAAGGTGTCAGCGATATTGACCGACTGTCCTCCGGAGCCGCCGGTGACTCCTACTCTTAGACCCTTAACCGGCGGCAGATGCATCAAAGCATTGGCGGTATCAATCAAATCGTCCATTTCCAACACATTGATCCCGCCGCCTTGCCTGACCACCGCTTCCCATACGGTCTGGGATACCGCCAGGGAGCCGGTGTGTGAAGCGATCGCCCGTTCTCCTTCTTCCGTTCTGCCGCCCTTCCAGATCGCTACCGGCTTTCGACGAGAGGTCTCCCGTAACACTTTGAAAAATCGATCACCATTCTTGACGCCTTCCAGATACATTGCGATCACTTTTATCTCAGGGTCCTGGGCAAAGTACTCAAGGTAGTCGGTGGAATCGAGCAAAGTGCCGTTACCGAAGCTAACCGACTTATTGACATAGACTCCCTGCATATGGGCACTTAAGCTCATGTTGACGGCATGACCGCCGCTTTGCGAGATAATGCCCAGCGGCCCGCTATCCCCTGTGTATTGTGCCGGGAATTGTCTGAGCCCGATCTTGGGATTGAACAGTCCCATGCAGTTGGGACCGACCAGATGAAAATTAGCCTCTTCTCCCCGCTGTTTAAGCCAGGTTTCGGCTTTAATCCCTTCTTCGGTATCCGTTTCAGTGAAGCCAGCGGTAAACATATGAGCTGCGGCAACGTCCTTGCGGATGCATTCTTCCAATACCTTGGGAACCGCCGCACGGGGCACGGTGATGATAGCCAGATCAACCGCTTCCGGGACATCAAGGATACTGGGATAATTGTCTATTCCCAAGGCCTTGATGGCCTCACCTGACTCTGGATTGACCGTGACGGAGTACAGTTTTCCCTGAAAAGTACTTTGGGCCCTCAGCCATTGAAACTCATTGCGATTGCTGTCCCCGATGACCACCAGACAACGGGGATTAAAGGCCCGATCTAATTTTTTAAAGTCAACCTTCAATTCGTTCTTCTCCTATTTGTTTAAGCTTTACGGCTTCACGTGTTTCGAATTCTATCTGTTGTTGGAAGATTTAAAGCAGAGAGAATTTTCTTTGAGGTGTAAATGTATGTATGATAATTATAGGTTAAGGTCTTTTTATTCGTCAAGATAATTTATCAGGAAGGAGAGTTAAAAAAATAAACAACCGAAATTAAAATATTGTTAAATATAATAAGATTAAATAACAGTATTTAAACGATAACTTTAGCCTCGTATCTTATTTGAATCCCTACCCTCTTGAATTAGTCTCATCCTTTTTTCGAAATAAATTTCAGCTAAACTGCTTCGTTAAATAAATTCTTAACAATGGCATCTACATCCGGCGCGGCCTTTGATCGGCCCGGCGGTCTGCCTTCAAAACCGGCCTCACTGAGTTCCGGGTCATATGAAACCGTACCGATGACTTTGAGGTTTTTCCGGTCCAATTCTTCGATCATCCTTTGCCTGATTTTTTCTGAAGGGACTTTATTCAATACAGCCCTTACCCTGAATATCCCCATCCCCTCACACATGTAACCGATTTTCTCTGCCAGGGCCATGGATTCAAAGGAAGGTTCCACGATGATGAGCACGGTATCCACATTTCTTTCCACGCCGCGGCCGAAGCTTTCCACACCGGCCTCCATGTCGACCAGCACTATCTCCTTCGCTTTCAAGATCAGTTTCCTCATGAGATCTCTGGCGATATCGGCCATCGAACAGGCGCAACCCTGAAAGGGGTCTTCAATCTTTCCGATCATAAGAAATTTAAGATTATCGTTATTTAGGATGAATTCCGCTGGTATATCCTCAAGGTTGATGGTATCGCTCATGAGCCATTCCGTACCAGGTCCCGGTTTGCCGGATGCGAATCGACTGAGCATGGTCATCAAGGGTTTCGGCTCTTTCTCAAAACCGAACATACGGAACAAGCCGGGATTGGACTCGTCGGTGTCTAAAACAATCAAGGTGTAACCATCCGATTGCAATGTCCTAGCCAATAAGGCGGTCAGAGAACTCTTGCCGACACCCCCTTTACCACAAACAGCCACCTTCTTGATCGGGCCAGGCTTAGGGGCATTAGCCCTTAAATAGACCCTGATTTTTTTAGAGGCTTCGACCATCTGCTCTTCGGTATCGGCCGTACACATACCGCAGTCAATACAATCCTCATCATCATAAAAGGCTGCCCCCACGGGGCAGTGAAAAATGCCCATTGCATTCTCTCCAAACCTATTTTCTAATCGAATTTAAAAATGAAACCCAAATGCCTTTTAATCCGCTTCTCCGACCTTAGCGTCCGGCTCCGGAATATGGTCCGGCGGCCGCACCATTTTCATCATACGGGCTTCGGAGGGACAATTGATTACACACAAACCGCAGCCAATACATATTTCAGGATCAATAGCGGCCCTTTCCTCGCCCAGTTCAGGATAATACTTAATAGTATCGGCACCAGCCGGACACCCCTTTTCTTGGCAAAGCCGGCAGCCTTTGCACTTCTCAGGATCTATCGTAGCCATAAACCGGCTTTTAACGATAACGTCCTGATGAAGCACTTTCTGGGCCTTTTTGTTGACCTGGAACTGCCCACAGCAGTCGTAATGGCAATTACAAACCAACGAGGGCAGGCGATTGGTGTTTCCGGTCAGATGGACGAGCTGAAGTTGGTCAAAGGTATCAAATAAGGCCAAGGCTTCATCATAAGACAATTTTTTCCCGGCCCCCCGGTTGAGATTATACTGGCCGGCACGACCGCAAGTTACACAGGTTACCTCCGGGACGGTCTCTTTGCACTCTCTATCCGGTTCCGCCCGCTTACAGGCGCAGGGGAGTAGAACGATCGGGTCCGAGGCCTTGAATATTTGCCGGATATCTTCATAAGGCAATAGTCCCGGGATATTTTTGATCGATTTCCATCTGGGAATGACCCGCATATTTCTTCTCAAAGGGGCCTTGCCTGTAACCACGTCATTGATCCTTTGCTCCCGGTCTTCCTCACTGGTAGCCTGAAGCAGACGAAAAAATTTTTCGTCAAAGACATCCTTATATTTAACGACATCGGCCGATCCGGCGCTGTCGTGTAACGCTCCCCAGGTCCGGGTCAGGTGCCATCCGGTTTTACCCTGGAAAACGAGCCCTTTCTCAAATAAGGCCTTTAGATGTTTTTCTACAGTCTTTATATCCAGTTTTAATTTTTGGGCTATGGTTTCACTGCTGGCCGAAAGCTCATTTAGTATCCTGGCTTCTTTAAGGTCAGCCAATTTGGCCAAGAGAAGAGACAAATTTTTTAGATCCGGCTTCCCCATCTTGGCGGCCAGTTTCTGATAAATCGGGTCAATCGAACTCATGATTCATTCCTTCCTTTTTTGACAGGTTGCTGAAAAAGGCCCATCTCCTACGTTGCCCTCGTTCCTTGTCATTGCAGCGTACTTCTATGTACACCTCATTCCTCAGAATTTCTTCGCGGCAAGGGCAGCGCTCAGTCCCACCCCTTCGAGGCGGGTTCCCGGTTTCGGGCGACTTGTATCTAAACCTTTTTGAGTAACCTGAAATGAAATGTTTTTCAGTAAATTGTTATTTCTTCAAGCCTTCAATTTCTTCGGATTCCTATCTTCCAGTCCCCGTTTCTAGGGATATTGCCCTTTGGGTTTGGTCTTGAATCCTTCGTCTTTGGTTACGTATCTATATTCATCCGGGCGTCACCGCCATAAGATTCAGGAGGCTCAACCACCTTCATCCCATGGGCGCCTTTCGGACAGGTTTCGACGCAGCAGCCGCAGCCCATACATTTTTCTTCATCAATATAGGCCCGCTCTTGGCCGTATTCCGGGTAAAATTTCATTTGAGATGCCCCGAACTGACATCGCTTATCCACACAGGTCCGGCAGCCGACGCACTTGGCCGGATCAACCGTGGCCCGATAACGACTTTTGGCATAATACTCGGTTACCGGGTATTTACTGCCGACGACCATAGGTGTTCTAAGAACTTCGCAACAGTCATAATGGCAATTACAAATAACTCCTCGAAACTTCTTGGGGTCATCCGTTCGGGTTCCAACATGAACGACCGGATATTTGGCCGTAACATTACTGAGGAGATCCAAGGCTTCCTCTCGCGTGATCCGTCTTCCCGCACCTCGGTCAATATTGTAAAGGGCCGCCTTGCCGACCACCAGACACATTTCCTCCGGCACGCCGCATTCCCGTGATTTATACCGTTTCCGGCAGGCGCAATGAAGAACGGCAAAGTCGTCTTGGGCCTTGAGCAGCTCCCGTACGTCTTCTCCAGGCAAAACACCCGGGATGTCCTTGATGGCCTTCCATCTGGGGATGATCCCCGATGTTCCCTTTAATCCGGCGGTAATCCGTTGAGCGATCTTTTCCTCGCGAGGAGGTCCCAGCTCATAATCGCTGAATAATCCGATCAGGGCATAATACTCATCTCCTAATTCCTGATCGTAGTTGAGATTATTTTGTGTGTCGAGCCATTGACCCATAGTGCGGGGAAGCTGAGGCCCTTTACCGGTTGGGAAAAGAAGCCCTTTTTCATACAACTGGCGAACATAACTGTCCGCTGTTTTCTTATCCAGATTCAACTTCCCGGCGAATTTCTCGGATACTTCCAGTCGGCCGAGGAAATTTTCCCTATCAGTGTCCGGTAGGGCCAGGACCAATCTGGCCTGATCCAAATTCATCAACCTCTCCATGATCCAAGGAAAATATTTGGAGTTCTCCAGTCCGGCCTGCACCCGCTTGGCCACTTCTTTATAAATAGGATCAATTTTCTTTTTGATCATCTCTTCGGCTTTGCGAATATTTTCATCCATGCCCTTCCCTCCCTTGATCTTTAAATATTTAAACGTTTATTATACATAGCGTCAATAAGTTTGCAGAATAAATATATTGTGCTTTTCATATGATGAAATCGCAAAAAGTCGTCACCTCGGCCCCGCATCAAGTGCGGGATAGACTCCAGCCGGGGTCCAGGGGTTTGTTAACTTATTCAAGTTTCTGGATTCCGGGTCAAGAAACTGTGTCGTAATAGCGGACAGCGCCATCAAAGCCGTCATGCCGGCGAAAGCCGGCATCCAGAACTTAATGAAAATACTGGATTCCGTGTCGCGCTTCGCTTGCACGGAATGACAAAAATATAATTGCGACACAGTCTCCAAGCCCGGAATGACGAAAAGGGTTCTTGCGACTTTTTGCGAGGCCATCTTATGAGACCCTTTTAATTTTCCCTGATTTTCTCTCTCTCACATCATATTCTTATGATGTAAGGCCCCTCACCCAAATCTCAGAATTTTAGGCCCTGTTGGGTGAATAACCCAGGGTCGTATTGGCTATGATGGTGGTGTGCATATTGGATGTCCCTTCCAGGGTTTCAAATTGCTTTGAATCCCTTAAGAAGCGGCCGCAGGGGTATTCATCGGAATAGCCGAAGGAACCGAACAGTTTCATGCACTCATTGGCGGCGTGAACCACCACCTTGGCCCCATAAAGTTTGGACATGGAAGTCTCCATAACATTGGGTTGTCCCAGGTCTTTAAGCCAGGCTGCCTTATAAACCAGGGCGGCCAGAGACTCATGCTCCATTTTCATTTCGGCGATCTGCTGCTGGATCAATTGAAATTTACCGATCTGTTGTCCGAACTGCGACCGCTCGTTGGCGTATTTGACGGATTCCTCCAAAATGGCCCCGGAAAGTCCGAGAGATCCGGCGGAACAACCCAGACGGGTGCTGTTCAATTGGGTCATGCACATCTGAAATCCCTTATTGACTTGTCCGAGGACCAGGTTTTTGGGAACCTTGACATCCTCAAAGGTAATTTCTGCGGTATCGGAGGCCCTAAGTCCAACTTTGTTATGAATCTTTTTTCGGGTAATCCCGGGAAGGCTGTAGTCCATGATAAAACAGGTCACCCCTCTTGCCCCGGCGTCTTTGTCTGTTTTCACATACAACAGGCCGTGGGTGGTGATGGTCCCGTTGGTGATCCACATCTTATTGCCATTGATCAGGAAATAATCCCCTTTATCTTCCGCCCGGCATTTCATGCCGGCTACGTCGGATCCGACATCGGTCTCGGTCATGGCGAAACTGCCGATGTATTCTCCGCTGACAAATTTGGGGATATATTGTTTTTTCTGCTCTTCCGTACCGAACTTCTGAATGGTCAAAGACGGCCCCCAGCATTGCATGTTAAAAGGCATCCGCCATGAGGTGTGGACCTTGGCCACTTGTTCAATGGCCAGAGCGCCTTCCAGAAATCCCATGCCGTTACCGCCGTATTGTTCATCGATACAAAAGCCGAAAAAGCCTAACTCGGCCATCTTGTCAAAGATCTCTTTGCGCCAGTGCTGACTTTTTTCATCTTCCTCCACATGAGGTGTGATCTCATTCTCAGCAAAATCCCTGGCCATATCCTGAAGCATCTTTTGTTCTTCGGTCAGTGCAAAATTCATCGCTTATCCTCCTGATTCTATTTATTCGGGAAAAAGGTTGGCTATTATCTAAAAAACGATCGGCTGAAAAATTTTATTTCTTGATTGATGAAATCGTTTTTTTTGACTATAGCATATATAGAGAAAAGCGGAAGGTACGTCAAGAGGGAAATATTCCCCAGAGCAGAGGGCTGCGAACTGCTGATTTGGTTTATTTTTTACTGAGTTATAAGGGGAAACATGTTAATTATATGAAGATATAACTTATTGAGGAGGGGTTTTTATGAAGAGCATTATTGAACCACAAAAGAAAATTCCGGTAATCGACGAGGCTGATGTTATCGTCGTCGGCGGCGGGCCGGCCGGCATAGGTGCCGCCCTTGCGGCCGCTCGAAACGGGGCTAAAACAATTCTACTGGAGCAATTCAACAGCCTGGGAGGAATGCAGACCCAGGGTTTTAACGCCTCGTTTTCTTTTATCGATCCGGAAATCCAAGGCGGTGTCATTTCCGATATTATTTACGGCCTGAAGAGAAACGGCGGGCTCATCCGGGACACCTCGGCCGATACCCGCATCGGCAAAGGCATGGGCGGTATATTCTTCGACATTGAAAGCTACAAATTTCTTTTGGACAATATGATCTTGGAGGCAGGGGTCAAACCCATGTACCACGTCTTCGGCGCCTCGGCCGTTAAAGAAGGCAAAACTCTCAAGGCCGTTATCATCGAGAGCAAAGAGGGTCGTCAGGCTGTCACAGGGAAGGTGATCGTCGATACCACGGGTAGCGCAGACATCGCCTGGAAATCCGGTGCGCCCTGTATGGACGAAGGCTTTCCCAGTGGTCCGAAGAAGGGGCGCCATTCAGGATTCGGCTATACCTTCTTCTTTGGCGGCGTCGACTATGCCAAGTTAAAAGCCTTCAGAAAAGAACATCCCGAAGAATGGGGTGGTTTATGGGGCGGCAGGGAACTGATCAAGAAGTCGAAAGCGGATGGAACGCTCTATGGGAACCGCGCCGCTTTTCTTTTAAGCGAAATATGGGGTCGGGGATCGATATGGATTCTGGGACCTCAGTATGCTTTGCCCATGGGGCATCATGGGTGGCTGACGACAGACATTACCAATGGGGAAATAGATCTGCGGAAGCAGGCTTGGTCTATGTTTAATCTTCTAAAGAAAAATGTCCCGGGTTTCGAGAAATCTTACATAGAGAAAACGCCCAATTCCATGATGCTCAGGGATACGCATCGCTTGCTGGGAGAATATGTCCTAACGGAAAAAGATATGAGGCAAGGCAAGGCCTTCGCTGATTCCATTGCCATCAGCAATATGTGCCCGGATGTCTTCGGCCCCGACGATGAACATGCCTGGCTGGGCGACATCCCGCCCTATGATATCCCCTATCGGTGTCTTATCTCTAAAGAGACCGAAAACCTCCTGTCCGCCGGTTCGTCCATGTCTACGGATTTCATTACCTTCTGCGCCACCAGGTATTGCACGCCCAGTGTCTGTACCGGTCAGGCAGCAGGAACGGCCGCCGCCCTATCGGCAAAGAATAATGTAAGTCCGAAGAAACTCGATGTGAAGTTGTTGCAAGACACCTTAAGTAGGCAAGGCGCGCGCATCAGTATTAAATATTTGCCCAAGTCCGTTTTTACTGAATACCAAAAAAAGGCTCAACAGGCTCAAGAGAGAATTAAACAGCACGCCTTCTGATTTTCCGTCAGACCATCGGAAGTTCAATGACCTCCGGTTTTGCCGGGGGTCATTGAACCGGCTTCGGCCCTTTTACCTCCGCACTCTGATGAATACATTCTCATATTCCACCTATAACTAATTCATTTATTTTTCCACACCTAACCCAACAAAAAATCAGACCAAATTCCCCTTGACAGGGGTGACTTACCTGAATAATATTTACTCATTAAATCAATATGTTTTTTATCTTTCCATCACTCTATAAAACAAGGCGAGAAGAATCAAACCCAACAAAACGAATCGAAAGAGGGTTCTATGAAGCGCAATGATAAAAACAGAAAGTTAGGACTCAATCAGGGTGTTATGAATAAGTGGAAGTATACCAAGGGCCTTCATGATCTGGGGAACGGGGTATATGCCTACCTCCAGCCCGACGGCTCCTGGGGGTGGAACAATGCCGGGCTTGTCGTGGAGGGAGAAGAATCTTTGCTGATTGACACTTTGTTCGATCTTGCTCTCACCCGGGAGATGCTGGCGACCATGGCCGCAGCAACAAAGGCGGCGACTGCCATCAATACTCTGGTGATCACTCACGGGAATGGCGACCACTATTACGGCAATGAACTGGTCCATGGCGCGGAGATCATCAGTACCAAGGCCTGCGCCAAAGAAATGACTCGAACCCCGCCTCAGATGTTGGCCCAGCTCAAAGCTTCAGCACCGGGCATGGGTGATCTCGGGGCCTATATACTCCAGAGTTTCGGACCGTTCAATTTCGAAGGAATCAACCCTATCCCGCCGACCCGCACGTTTGAGGGACGCTTAAACATTAAAGTGGGCCAGAAGGAGATCCAGTCTGATCGAGGCCGGTCCCACCCATACCGAAAGTGATCTATTAGTCTTTATTCCCGAGAACCGGACCCTTTTTTCCGGAGATATTCTATTTATCGGGGGGACTCCCTTGATGTGGGTCGGCCCTGTGTCAAACTGGATCAGGGCCTGCGACCTGATCCTCGATATGGACGTTGAGACCATCGTCCCGGGACATGGTCCCATTACAGACAAAAAGGGGGTAGAGGCCGTGAAGGGCTACTGGGAGTATCTGCTTGCCGAAGCCCGGCAACGCTACGATCGGAATATGTCAGTTGACGAGGCCATCGCCGCCATCGACATGACCAGATACGCGTCTTGGACCGATCGGGAGCGAATAGTCGTTAACGTGCAGACGCTCTACAGGGGATTCAAAGGAGATACATCACCGGGCAACGTCGTGGAACAGTTCGGCGGCATGGCTAAGCTGGGCCTCAGGAAGAATACGATCTGATATGATTTAAGGGATGAAATTTGTCTTGCCATCCCTCGCTAAAATGAGGTAAGGAGAGCCAAACCAAATTAAAAGGTATCGAAAGGAGGATGCTATGAAAAGCAATGATAAAAATAGAACATTAGGAATTAATTGGAAAAAATTTTTAAAGGCAACGGCCTTTGTTGCGACAGCCATAATCGTTTCAAGTCCGTTCCTACCGGCCCAGGCGGCCAAACAAGAGATAAGGGTCGGCCTGACCCTGTCCTATTCGGGGGTTTACGCCATGGTCGGGAAAAGGGTGGAAGACGGGGTGAGGTTGGCCTTTGCCCTATCCAAATACAAGGACCAGGTAAAGTTTTTTAGCGAAGACACCCAGGGCAAACCAAACGTGGCTATAGAAAAGGCCCAAAAACTTTTCGATAAAGAAAAGGTCCATATGCTGGTAGGACCCATCGCCGGACATGAATCTTTGGCCGTCAGCGAGATGCTTAAACCGAAAAAGAAGTTGATGCTGTTGGCCTATGGGGCGAATATCAAGCTTTGCGGCGAGTCATGCAGCCGCTACACCTTCCTCTGCGGCCATACCCCATGGAACCAGAGCTATCCGGCTGCAGACTGGTTTCTGAAAACATTAGGGAAAAAAGTTTACCTCATCGGGGCCGATTATTCCACCGGGCATGAAGTCGTTAAATTCTTTAAAGACCAGTTTGAGAAAAAAGGGGGCCAGGTGGTTGGGTCATTCTTCGCGCCCTTGGGAACGACTGAATTCGCCCCTTATCTGGCCAAGATCAAGAGTGCTAGCCCCAAACCTGATGGCATCTTCGGTTTCCTCGGTGGGAATGATTTAATTAATTTCGTCAAGCAGTTTGACGAGTTCGGGCTTAGGAAAGAAAATGTTCCCATCATCGTCGGCTTGGGCGGCTTCGGCCCGGCCATCCTGCCCTCCATGGGAGATGGAGTTCTCGGCAATTACCACGTCTTCCATTGGAGCTATTGGCTGGAGAATAAGGAAAATACCGCCTTCAAGGCCGCTTTTGCCAAAATGTTTCCCGGAGATTTGGCTGATGAAAGCGTCATTCTCGGTTATGAAGTGGGAACCATGATGATCAAAGGTCTGGATGCCGCCGGCGGTAACCCGGAAAATACGGAAAAGATTATTGATGGGATTGAAAAAGCCGATTATAAGAGTCCGCGTGGCCATATCAAAATGGATCCCAACCATGTGGCTAATGTGCCCATTTATCTCTTCCAGGTTCAGCAGAAAGACGGAAAATATTTCCTGAAAACGGCAGCCAGTGTGGGCAATTTCGGCACACCGTATTCTGGACCGGATGCACCGGGCGGCGAATGCAAAATGAGCAAGTGATGGAGCGGTTAGCTATCAGCGTTCAGCGATTAGCATTTTGCATTTAGGCAAGTCGATATTTTCCAAGGGTTTTGCTGAAAGCTGAGGGCTCTTATTTTATTGAAACAGAGAAGGCTTATAACGACCTTGGACCTCTCTCTTTTATTAACCAACCTCCTTTACGGGGTCACCATCGGCAGCGCCCTGATCCTCATCGCCAGCGGACTTTCTTTGACCTTCGGGGTGATGGGTGTTCTCAACTTCGCCCATGGTGGCCTCTGTATGCTGGGGGCTTACTTCGGCTATACCCTGGTTCAGGTAACCGGCAATTTCTGGATTTCCCTGATCGTGGCCCCCTTGATCGTGGCCGGGATCGGTATTTTAATGGAAGCCTTTACTATCCGTCCTCTCTATGGCCTGAACCCTTTGTACCAGCTTCTTCTCACGGTCGGGCTGGCCATGATCATCGCCAATACGGTTTTACTGACTTGGGGAGGGGACCAGTTATCGATCACCCTTCCTTCTTATTTGAAAGGTTATATCCATTTCTTCGGTCTGGATTATCCCCGTTTCCGTTTTTTTGTGCTTCTTTTCAGCGCCACTATTGCCGGGATTCTCTGGATCACCATCAGCCGGACTAAATGGGGTATCGTCATTCGAGCCGGCATGCACGACCTGGAGACGATCAATGCCTTCGGTATCAACATTAACCGGGTTTTCACCATCGTTTTTGCCATCGGTGCCGGTTTGGCCGCTTTAGCGGGGGTAATCATCGGATCCATGCGGGCCATCAATCCCGAGATGGACTTTGAGTTGCTGACCAGCGCGCTTCTGGTGGTCGTTATCGGCGGCATGGGTTCTTTTCGCGGAGCCGTGGTCGGTTCGCTCCTCCTGGGTATCACCGATGCCTTCGGGGCCCAATTTTTTACTGGGGTGGCCAAATTTTCGGTCTGGTTTTTGATGGTCGTAGTCCTCCTTTTTCGCCCGGAAGGTCTGTTCAAGGAGGATTGAAATGAGACGCCGCTATTGGATAGGGGTTCTTCTGGCCGCTCTGATGGCCTTTCCCCTGGGAGCCAATATCCTTTACAGCAGCTTCTATGTCTCCCTCCTGACCCGTATCTTTATTTATGCCATCATCGTGGTCGGTTTTGATTTGCTGGCCGGGTATACCGGAATGGTTTCCTATGGTCACGCCCTGTTTTTCGGTACCGGGGCCTATCTGACCGGAATGATACTAAAGCATTGGACCCCATGGTTTTGGCCGCCGATTGTTATCACCATTCTATGCAGTGCCTTGCTGGCTTATATTATCGGGTTTTTATCCATCCGCACCCGGGAAATTTATTTCGTTTTTTTGACCTTCGCCTTTGCCCAATTCTTTTTTGTCACCGCCAACACCTTAGAGTTCATCGGTGCTTCCAATGGCCTTTCGGCCGTGCCCAAGCCGATCATTTTCCCTGGATTAAGCCTGTCCGGGGAAAATTCCTTTTATTATTTTTCCCTGGCTTGTCTTATCGCCGGCTATCTATTGGCTCGCTTGATTACCCAAAGCGCCTTTGGAAGAGTCATGGTGGGTATCAGGGAAAATGAGGAAAGGACCAAATTCTTGGGTTACGATACCCGGAAAACCATTCTGCTGGTCTTCATTATTTCCGGTATTTATGGCGGCTTTGCCGGCGCGCTCTTAGCGGCCTTCAACTCTTTTGTTTCTCCCAACCTCTATCACCCGGCCGTTTCGGGAGAAATTATTATGATGGCCCTTTTGGGAGGAATGGGCACCCTAGTGGGCCCGGTGATCGGTTCCGGGGTAGTCATCATTCTGGGTGATATCCTTTCCAGTTGGTTGGCGGATTCATGGATGATGATCCTGGGTGCTATCTTTGTTACCGTAATCTTATTCAGTCCCGGTGGGATCATGGCCCTCAGCCGCAAGATCGGCCAACGGTTACATAAAGGAAAATATTATGGCCATCCTTGAACTGCGCGGGGTTGGAAAAAATTTTGGTGCCCTGGAAGTCTTGTCTCAGATCGACCTCGACGTCGAAGCCGGAAAAATTACCAGTGTGATCGGACCGAACGGAGCTGGGAAGACAACGCTTTTTAATGTCATCTCTGGTCGTTTTCCGGCAACTTCGGGTACCATCCTTTTCAAGGAGCGTGACATTGCTCGATTAAAAGAGCATGAAATTACCCTGGCCGGCCTGGCCCGCTCCTTTCAGATCACCAATATATTTCAGAGACTGACGGTTTGGGAAAATATCTTTCTGGCCGTGCAGACCAGGTCTCCGAGAAGAATGAGCTTTTTTACCCGTTTTCAGAAAATGGCCAGCGTCAAAAGCCGTACCGAGGAGATCTTGAAACGAATCGGTCTTGACCAATGGCAGGACACCACGGCCGGTCAACTCAGCCATGGAGACCAGCGCCATCTGGAGATCGGGATGACCTTAGCCACCGGACCGGAACTCCTCCTTTTAGATGAACCGACCAGCGGTATGTCGCCGGCCGAGGCCTCTCAGACCATGGATCTGATCAAGGACCTCTCACGGGACTTCACCATTTTTCTCATCGAGCACAACATGGATATTGTCATGAACATTTCCGATCACATCTTTGTTTTGAATTTCGGCCGCAAAATTGCCGAAGGCTCACCGGAAGAAGTGGCCGATGATCCGGAAGTGTGCCGGGTCTATTTGGGAGGAGTATGAGCGCCCTGACCCTTGAAGCCGTCCACAGCTATTATGGGACCAGTCATGTCCTACAAGGGATTTCGCTGGAAGTACAGGAAGGGGAAGTCGTTTGTTTATTAGGACGAAATGGGGCCGGAAAAACCACCACCATCCGTTCTATTATCGGTCTGACTCCGCCGCTGGAAGGAAAAGTTTTGATATTCGGGCGAGAGATGCAGGGGAAGAAACCTTATGAAATCTTTCACTGCGGTCTGCGACTCATCCCGCAAGGCCGGCATATATTCCCAATGCTGACCGTAGAGGAAAATTTAAGATTAGCCCTGGTTGCCGCTGGTATAAAAAATGAACGAAGGGAACTGGAAAAGGCTTACACTATGTTTCCCGTACTTAAAGAAAAAAGCAAAGATAAGAGTCGGACCCTATCCGGCGGACAATTACAGATGGTGGCCAATGCCCGTGCCCTCCTGGGGCCAGTGCGTCTGATTCTCATGGATGAGCCGACGGAAGGATTGTCCCCGATCCTTATTGAACAAATCGGTCAATCCATATTAGAAATGAAACAGAACGGAAAGACCGTCCTGCTGGCCGAGCAGCATTTGCAGATGGCCCTGGCCGTCGGTGACCGGCATTATATCATCGATAACGGCCAGGTGGTTTTTCAGGGGACTTCAAAAGATATCCAGGATAATGAGGAGATCAAAGCCACTTATTTGGGGGTTTCCAAGAGGCCCATTTTTTGATCAGTTATTAAGGAGGTTAAAATGGAAAAAGTCATCATCAGTGCCGCCCTGTCCGGGGCTGCCACGCGAAAAGAGCAGAATCCGGCTGTTCCCTATACTGCCAAGGAATTCGCCGAAGAGTCCTATAAGTGCTGGAAGGCCGGTGCAGCCATTGTACACATCCATGTCCGCGATCCGAAGGCCGGGGATCCCACGGCCCATATCCCCTTCATCCGGGAAACCATCGATGCCATACGTAATAAATGTCCAGAAGTGATTCTGAACATGAGTTCGGCTATTGGTGTCGGATTCAGCAACGAACAGCGAATTGCCCCCATTGTAACCATGAAACCGGAACTGGCCTCTTTGAACACCAATTCCATGAATTTCTCCATCGTTGATCACAAGACCGGACAAATCTTGATGAACGGGGACGCCATTTTCGAAAACACCTTTAACATGATGATCGACTTTGCCAAACAAATGAAGGAAAACGGCATCAAACCAGAATGCGAGGCCTACGACTTCGGAGGTATTTATAACACCCTCCTGGTCCGAAAGCAGGGAATCTTTGATGAGCCCATGCACTTTCAACTGGTCTTCGGTGTGGCCGGTGGTGTCCCTTTTACCCCCTTAAATATGGTCCATATGCAGAGTCTTTTACCGCCCGACGCCACTTGGTCGGTCTGCGGTGTGGGGCCCAATCAGTTTCCGGCCGCCATCCAGGCCTCCATTATGGGCGGACATATTCGGGTTGGTCTGGAAGACAATATTCGGGTGTTGAGAAACAAGATGGCTCAGGGAAGTTGGGAACAGGTGGAAGTGGCTAAACAAATCATTGAGCTGGCCGAAAGGGATGTGGCCACACCAGATGAGGCCAGGAAAATCCTGACCCTCTCTAAATAAGAAATCGGCGCCCTGTTCCAAGGAGAACAGGATGTCCTAAAGATAAAGGTATTATAATATACCCCCTTGCCCGTTAATTTAGTAGTTTTGTTTTTGGAAATAACTATGTTGACGGCAAAAGCTCAAAGAGTTCAAGGAAGGTGTTTTATGTTTTGCAGGTGAGGAGCCGGCAAACACCATGATTCGCCTAACGTCTTTTGCCTCTTTTCGATTGATTAGTTTTTTCGAAAAAAGTTCTCGTGTGTTAGAAATATGATCAGAAATACAAGGAGTTCAGTAGTGGATCTTACTAGCTTATTTTATCCTAAAAGTGTCGCCGTTATAGGTGCCTCCAGCAACCTGGGAGGAGGGAAAGTCCCTTACTTTCAGCTATTGCTGGCGAACCAGTTCCAAGGCGCCCTCTATCCGGTTAATCCGAAATATAAGGAAATAGAAGGCCGAAAGGCTTATGCCTCGATTGATGAACTTCCTGAAAATATCGATCTGGCTATTGTAGCAGCACCAGTTCAACAGTCCATAGACATCGTCAGGGCCGCGGTCCGTAAAAAAATCAAATTCGTTCATTTTTTCACCTCCGGTTTCGGAGAAACGGGAAACCGGCAACTGGAGGAGGATCTGATCAGGGAAGCCCGAAAAGGAAAGGTTAGGATCGTAGGCCCCAACTGTATAGGTGTTTACTGCACCGAGTCGGGCCTGAGTTTCGGCATGCCCATTCGGGAAAAATTGCCGGGTTTAGTGGCCTTCCTGGCGCAATCCGGGGGAATTACCGGAAATTTTGTAAGTACTGCGCTGACCAGAAAAATCAAGCTGAATAAAGTCATCTCCTATGGAAATCAGATTGATCTCCGGGTTGAGGATTACCTGGATTATTTCGCCGGGGACAAGAATATCCGGTTGATTGCCTGCTATATAGAGGACATCAAGGATACCGGGACCTTCCTCAAAGCTTTGGGTCGAACGACGGCTAAAAAACCGGTCGTCATTCTTAAAGGTGGGAGAACGGAGACAGGGGCTAGAGCGGCCGCCAGCCACACCGGCGCCATGGCCAGCGATTATACCGTCTGGGCTGCGGCCATTCGCCAGTACGGAGGGATTTTAATTAACGATTTCGATCAGATGATGAATCTGGTTATGCTGAGTACGGCGAGAAAAGCCTTGGGAGGAAAACGTGTCGGATTCCTTGGTGCCGGAGGGGGCGTTTCCGTCATGTTCACTGACCTGGCTTTACAGGCAGGACTTTCACTTCCGGAATTGTCAGAAAAATCACAACGGATGATCGCTGAGAAGATCAAGGGCGTCAACACTTCGACGGCAAACCCGGTCGATCTGGGCGCATTCGGTTTTGACCTCGAAGTCATGTCCCATACCATGAAGGCCATGGATGAAGATGACGGTATAGATGTGATCATCCCTTATTTTTCCGTCGAGTACATCATGCGGTCGGAAGTTATGCTAAAGGTGAAAAACGACGAGCAGACCTTTTTCAATATGGCCGAGGAAATAAAAAAACCGATTATACCGATCCTTTCCTGCTTTACGGAAGACCATCTTGAGGTCGAGCGTGCCAGGATTTCCACCTTTTCCGCCCTACGAAAGGCGGGCTTCCCCGTGTATCCCAAAATACAGGATGCGGTTTACTCTATTGGTGTTTACTGGGAATGGGTAGCCAAACAAACCACTGCCAAAAAGTAGGCCCTACCCAACCATAATTATTAATCGGTATCCGCTGAGCACTGTTGTCCCTATTTTGCACAAGTTTCTTCGAAAATGCCTCATTGCACCGTATTCGAATGTTACACCTTGACCTTCCCCCGAAAAAATGGACACCACTAAGAATTTGTATTATTAGGAAGGAGGTGTCTATGGGGGAAAGTCATCGTTATTTTAGCCGTGAGTTCAAACGAGATGCCGTACAGTTGGTCACCGAGAAAGGGATGCCGGTGGGTAAGGTGGCACGAGAGCTGGATATTCATCCTAATCTGCTTCATGGATGGAGGAGGAGGTATTTAGCCAACGGGGATCAAGCCTTTGTCGGGAAGGGTCGTGTCAAGCCAGAGGAAGTGGAAATAAGGGGACTCCGGAAGGCCTTAGGAAAGGTAAGGGAAGAGAGGGACATTTTAAAAAAAGCCTTGGCCGTATTCTCCAAACAAAACCCATGAAGTATCGGTTTATAGAAGAGCAGCGGGAGGGTTACAAGATCAAGAGTATGTGTAAAGTGTTGAAGGTATCCCGAAGTGGTTATTATGCCTGGGAGAGACGTCAGCCGAGCCTGCGCCAGAGAGGCCATGAGGAACTGCTGAGGCAGATACGGGAGATCCACCATCAAAGTCGAAGTCTTTATGGGAGTCCGCGGATTACCGCGGAACTGAAGAGACAGGGGTATCGATGTGGGAAGAAACGGGTTGCCAGAGTCATGAAAGAGCACTCGATAAGAGCCTCGGTGAAGAAAAGGAGATTCAGACGGACCACCGATTCACGGCATCCTTATGCCTTGGCTTCTAACTTACTGATTGACCGGAGGCAGACCGATGGGGTATGGGCATCGGATATGACGTTTGTGCCTACTTCTGAAGGATGGCTCTATGTGGCCGCGGTGATGAAGGTGAAAAGTAGGAAGATCATCGGGCTTTCCATGAGCGACAAGTTGTCTCAGGAGCTGGCTTCTGCTGCGCTCAGGGATGCTGTGGGCAGGCAAAGCCCCACGGAAGGGTTGATTCATCATTCCGATCGAGGCCGGCAGTATGCCAGCTATGCCTATCAGGAGCTTTTAAGAGAATACGGCCTGATCCCGAGTATGAGCCGAAGCGGCAATTGCTATGATAATGCCTATGTGGAGTCGTTCTTTGGTACCCTGAAAACGGAACTGGTTCATGGGGAGCGGTACCGTTCAAGGCTGGAGGCCAGGCTAAGTATTTTTGAGTACGTGGAAGTATTTTATAATCGTCAGAGGAGTCATTCGGCCTTAGGGTACAGAAGCCCCGAGCAGTATGAAAGGCTCCTTAATGAAACTTAACCATGTGTCCACTTTTAGGGGGAAGGTCACCTACAAATCTTCTAAAGAGGCAATCCCGAAAATTAATGATTACCGTTTGAAATGTGCCATAGAAGCTCCTTGAATTCTCTACAGCTTCGCCAGCGCCTCCTGCGCCTTGGTAATAATCCATGCTCATCTCCTGGAACATGTCCTCGGCCTTTTTCAGATTCGTCATGGCCTCTTCCTTGCGAACCGCTCCAGCATAGACCTCCCTTAACTATATATAACCCAAACCGGAATAGGGTAGTATTCGCACCTCTTCGAGCTTCAGTATAGAAAGGAAGCTGGGAGTCCGTTGAGTCGATGTGAAATTTAAGGGCTTTGGGTTTGGGCATCTTGTTAATAATTCAACTTAATATGTCCATTGCCTCTCTGATCGAAGCCTCACGCGGCCTCAATAAATCAAGTGTTCCATCGAGATTAAATCTGCCTTCCCTCATAACCTTGCCAACAGGTCTGTCCATTAAATTGGCTATCGTCCATCCACCAAGTGGATCCATTAATCTCATCGCCCAGAGTTCCTTTTCGGTGGGAGGCTCAATAATTTTCAAATCGCTCGACACCTTCAGTTCCCAGGGGAAAGCCTTCACTATCTCTTCAATATCGGCCTCATCCTGCCAGGGAAATATCTCGGAAAGATATATCTCATGACTCTCAGAGTCAAATCTGAAGATCCCTCTATCAGAGACGACGGCGGACGGTCCTGTTCCTATGAGACCCGCCTTCTTTCTGGCGTCAGGGCTGCCATCGAAGAAGCCTGGTTCGGTTATGTAGTCAAGTTTATTTACCCACTGCCTGGGGTTATACTCAATGGTAAAGACAATTCTTCCAGCTGAAGAGGCTATATCGCTGCCGCCACCGCTGCCATTCATCCTGATGTCTGGCTTGACGATATAAGTAACATTTACATTTCCATATTTGTCCATCTGGGCAAATCCCAGGCAAGCTGCGTCGACAAAACCGGCCTGATTATCTATAAAAGTTTCAGGAAGTCCCTGATGGCACATGGCCATTGTGCCCCCCCAATTATCGGCCGGGCTGCCCATGGCTGAAACTCCAGCAAATCCAATATAACCTGCTTCCGCTACTAGTATGACGTTATGGGTATAGACCAACTTTGAGATAGCTACAGCCAGGAAGGCAATTCCCACGCCTCCGAATAACACCTCATGGTCCTCGAATTCCCTGGCGGCGACCGTGCATATCTTCTGGGATGGCAATAATCCTTCCTTCATCTGTTTAAGCTGTTCAGGCGTAAACTTGTCCCTCATTGTATATTGTCTAAACATTTTTATACCTCCTTTTGGATTATTTTTTTCACTCTGGAATTCGATTATAAACACGCTCTGATTTAGCCAGTCTGTTGATTATTTCCCAACCTATTTTATCGCACCAATCCAAGTGATCCTTGGTGCCGTAAATCCACTCGTCAATCCATTTCAAGTAGCCCTCACGGGTCTGTTTCTGCATCAAATGACCAGTTGCTAATAATCCTTCTCCTGTATACATTCCATAACAGCCAGTGGGGAGGCAGTTAAAGGGAAGGTGGACAACCGCATCGGTACAATAAGCCGGTATTACGGTGAGGCCGGCGTTTTCATATATTTTGTAGGTTGGAACGAGTTCTTCGGTAAGCAGGACCACATGCTTGGCCGCCCTGGCCTTCCAGTATTCGGACCCCCTCATGCCCCATATCTGACCGTTGCCTCTCCGGTCCGCCCTTTGAACGGAAATGAAGGCAACATCCGGTTGATAAGCGGGGATCAGTAAGATTAGTGTGTTTAGATATGGGTCATTCATTGTCATGATTTCTTTGTTGTAATTGATAATATCAGTCTGCATTGCGGAGCGGTTCGGTATAAAGGGCACATTTAGCGCTCCGGCCATAAATCTCATTGATATCTGGAAGTTTGTCCAGTCCACCACCTTGACAGGAGGCGTATCATCTTTAATTTTACCCTTCGGTGTTGTCAAAACGCCGCCCCCGTCCATCGGACGTGGTACCCCGTCCCTTTGAGAGTGATCTATGGCGGGATGGCCGGAAAAGCCGCCAATTTGACGGATTGGCCAGTAGGCTATATCTATCCTGTCAAGCGCCCCTAAGGCCACTAACAAATCTATCCCACCCGAATCGCTGCTCTCATCAATTACCGATAAGTGTTTCTTTCCCTGGCGTCCTATTTCCCTCATTATGGATTCAGGCTGTCTCCACCCGACAAATCCACCCATACAAAATGAATCACCATCATGAAGAAATGTCTCCACCGCATCCTTCTCACTCATCAGCTTGTTCAATCTCCTTTTGTACTTCTTCTCGTGAAGCCTCTCCTCATAATCTCTTACTCTTATGCCCACAGAATCCATTTTTCTACCTCCTTTTTGGTTAACTTTAAACCATTAGGGTAATTTTCAGGACTAATAGACTAATTATTGAAAAAAAGAACCCTTCTCTTCCTTTAAGGGCCACAAAAGATCTGAAATGAGAAAAGAAATCACCATCAAACTCAAAAACAGAATACTATGACTATAAAAAATAGTAATTTTCACAATGATTGTAACGGATAAGAGTCGAGGTATTACATCATAGTAATAGGTTCTCTTTAAGATCAAGAAGAAGCCCACAGGTTTCCTCAAACATGGCCTCACCTCACCGAATTCTTCAAGTATTTCTATAACTATTCTAAGGCGATCGTTCCAAAAATTAACTATTACAGCTTGAACTGTACAATCCGCCCCACGGTCAGACGAGGCGGCTTGGATGGATATAGTCGGGAGTGATCTTACCTTGAAAAAAATCAAGGCGCTTTTGGGTGAAAATCGGACTTGCAATAGATTTTATATTGGGTGATTTTCTGTTAGCTAATCTCCCGACGGTTTCTTTCCACTGCACCTTTCCAGTTTCGGATCCATCCAGGGAAGGACTTTGGCCGCCGGTACCAAGTACGTGGGGCCCCACCAGGAAGATTTATCCGTCCACTTATAAGGCGGAATATTTATGGCCACCTTTTGTTGATCGGGTGGGACATACTCGGTGATATAAAGATCCTGAATCGTATTGTGATCGCAGGGCCGCATTTTCTTGACATGGCCATTTACGTATTGGTAGGTGTCTCCCTCCCAAGTCTTGATGATCTTCTCTGGGTCGGTACTTTGAGCTCTTTCGATGACGCTCAAAAGCCAATTAAACTCCATTGATATGGGGTCCCACCCCTGCGAGTAAAGCAATTTATCATATGGTGGTTTGAATCTCTTATAGGCAGTCTGCATTGCATCCCAGTATTTTTTATACCCCGGTGCTTTGAACCATGGCATGGTTGCCCCGTAATAAGGGCCGGCCAGTTGCAAACCTTTGGTAGCCTCAACCCCCAGGTCGGCCATGGTAGCGTAGTTAGTCATGTAAATGTGGGCAAAAGGAATGTTCAACCCCATCGCTCTGGATTGTTTGAGCAGGTTGGTGGCATCCGGATCCCAATCTCCGGTGTAAACCACCTCAGCTCCGGAGGCCTTTATCTTGGAAATATAAGGGGCATAGTCTGTCTGGAACAGCTTATGAAAATCCTCGCCGACGACCTGAGCCTCGGGATAGTATTCCTTTAACCCTTTTTTGAAGTTTTCGGCCATGTCATGGCCGAACAGGTAGTCCTGACCGATGATGTAGAACTTTTTTTCCTTTTTCCTGATCTGGCCGTAAAAATAGGCTGTAGCACGGCCGACCTGTGAGGTCTGCCACCAAGTCATAAAGGCATAGCGGGAAAAATTTTGGGCATCCTGGAGTTCATCGGCTAAGGAAATCATGTTCACGGAAATGACCTTATATTTATCGGCCGTTTGGTTCATGACTTTCACAATGTGGCTGCCATCAGCGCCCCAAAGGAATTTGACCCCTTCTTGCAGGACCATCTGCTCACAGATCTTCTTGGCTTGGTCGGGCCTCGACATCGTATCGGCCTTGAAGAGCTGGATCAGCTTCTTTTTGCCGTCCACCATGATCCCGCCCCTTTTGTTGTAATCGTGGGCTGCCCAGGTGGCATTGAGCCAGAAACCTTCTCCCACCGCAGCGGCCGGACCGGAAAAGGTAGCTACCACAGCGATCTTGATGGTGTCCCCGGTCGGGTTTGCCCAGTTGCTGGGATCGAAGTCTGACATGTCAGCCATTTTGTTGACATCAAATCTGGCTTTCACCGCCGGCGCCTTGGCTTTCTGCGCCGCCATACCCAGGGTCGGACTCATGGCTGTTACCAGGAAGAAAAAAGAAAAAACACAGAGAAACATTAAAATTCCTTTACCCTTTTTCATTTTAAACCTCCTCCTTAACTTAAAATATTAAAAGCAAAACGTCTTCTCTTAAAATAACCTCATCTATTTTTTTCTGGCAAAAATCCCCCTTTCCTTAGGGCCCCTAAACTTAGGGCAAGCTAAAAAACAATAAAACCAAAGCAACAAAAAAACCCCACTTCTCACTTATTAATGATGCATCAGGGGGGAACCTGTAAAGTTAATTTCTCATCAGGCTGAGATAGTGGGGGATAATTAGCCCGTACTTTTAAAAACTGAAGCACGAGTCTTTATAAAGTCCACTAAAAAAATCAAGATTGATAAAGAACCCAGAATCGCAGGGACAATATATACTTCCTTATAATTTAAGCCTTTCCACCAGTAACCAAATACCGGGGAACCCAACCATGCTCCGAACCAGCCGATGATGACCTTTGATATATATGACAACCATCCCGGCATAATGTAGAATTTAAAGACGAAGTGGAGTATCCCGGCAACTATAATACTAATAACCAATAGAATGATGAAACTGATGAAATCCATACCAATCATTT
Organism: uncultured delta proteobacterium; assembly: GCA_963802945.1. GTDB lineage: Bacteria > Desulfobacterota > RBG-13-43-22 > RBG-13-43-22 > RBG-13-43-22 > RBG-13-43-22. Next base: position 52,286 of record CAWDKY010000028.1, on the reverse strand, counting down.
TAACCTTCCTTTCATAGTCCCCCCCGGCTTTCACCCCAAGAGCATTGGAATTATTTTCCCTTTAGGTTATGTCCAGAACAAAATTGTTAATAACTACCTTCCCAATAAAAAACCCCACCTCTCTCTTGAGAAATGGGGTCTAATAATCTTCCATCGACACTCCCTTGGTAAAAGGTTGTCAAAAAGAAAACTTTATCAAGATACTAAGAAATGTCTACGCTTTTTTTCATATAAAGTCAATAAATTTCAAATCCCTTTCGTTGATTACCGTTTGAAATCTTGTGGTTTTTCAAAAGAGGAGGGTTAAAGAGTACAGGAAGAAGTCGTTAGACATCCGATTTAAAAGTCGTATTAAGTCGAGGTTTTCAGATTTTCACTTTTCCTACTGGCGCAAGATAAATGACGAATTCATCCTGGCCGTCAATTCTCAAGAATTTGTCTATGGCTTCCTGATCGTAAGCGGCAATGGCGCAGGTCCCGGAGCCGATGGCTTCACAGGCAAGATAAAGATTCTGACAAACGTGCCCGGCTTCTATGGCGATTACCTTATGGGCGGCCAGCCCGTATCGCCATTCCATCCTGTAGGGCAAAGCCGTCCAGATAAAAGTCGCCGCCGCTTTGCCGGGGTAGGGTTGTCCTAAAACAGCCTCAACCAGCTTTTCCGTCATTCGATCTTCGCTGAATTCAAAGAGCAGTTGATGTTCCAGGGGAAGATAGCGGTACACTCCCGGTTCAAGGCCTTCCACTTTCAAAATACACATATAGGTTTCCAGGGCATGGCGACAGCCGGCAGAAGGGACGGTTCGGTAAGCATGTCCTTGGTCGATCCGATGGCGGATGCCCTGGGTGGCCCATAAGAGAAAAGAAAGCTCGTTCAACTTCAGAGATCGATTCACGAAGGTCCTGTGGCTTCTGCGGTTTTTAATGGCTTCTGACAGACTGATGGCTGAGATGTTTTTCCAGGAATCTTCTTTCAAAAGATCGATCCTCAAGGCATCGGCGGAGAAATGTTTTTCAATCGGAGGTGGTCCGAGGCCTAAGTTTTGATCTGTCTGTGAGAAATCGACGGTTTTTCGGATTGTATCCTTGAGAAAAGACCTATACTGCCACAGGAGATGATTATTCATTTTGATTTACCCTTCTTCCCCTACTTTTCTATCTCCTTATCTAACCCGTTCCCTATGCGGTAATGCCCGCAGCCGCCATGGCCATGGTTTCATAGCGTTTCAGCGGGGATTCGGCGTAGATCATCATCTTCTGAGCCGCCATCGAACCTTCGGCGTGAACGGTGGTCACTTCATGAAAGGCCGACTCGTGGGAACAGATATGTCTCATAGTTTCGTGAACCATTTTAAGCCGATCCAGGGTGCTGTATTTTTCTGATCCTCCCAAATAGTGCTCCAGGTAATCGTGGATATCGGGATTCTCCCAGTCTTTTTTGTCCGGTGAAGTGGCAACGATCCCGCCGCTGATGTCCTGGATCAATTCGACAAAGGTGTGATATTTACTGGCAAAATGAAGCTTGGCCATGTTGGCGATCAAGGGATTGGGGACGGCGATATTGCCGTGCATGACCGGGTCATTGGCCGCCGCATTGGCCAAGGCGCGGAGGGTTTCCACGTAGGCGGCAATATCGGCCAGTTTGTCCCTGATGTGCCCTACCCTTTCCAACCCGTTATATTTGGCCATGGCCACGGCACAGCCGGCCATCACCTCCACGGCCGGAACCTTGTAACTGATGGCCGTAAACCGGTGGAAGGTGGCAAAGGTATAAGCCAGGAGCATGGAGAACTGCCATTCCCCGCACATAAAGACCCGCTCCCAGGGGACAAAAACATTATCAAAGACGATCATGGCCTCGGTCAGCTCCCTGACCGGGCGGTCGGCATGGAATTCATGGTCCGACCAGGCGCCGCGCCCACTGCGGCAAATAAAGGTCACCCCCTTGGTGTTGGCCGGTATGGCAAAACTCACCGCATAGTCGGCCTCATCTTCACGCATCTGCCGGGTGGGAACAACCAGGATCTCGTTGGCCGCCGGGGCACTGGTGATGTGTATCTTGGCCCCTTTGACGACGATGCCCTCTTTGTTTTTATCCACCACGTGGAGATAGTAATCCGGATGCTTCTGTTTGGACGGTTCTTTGGACCGGTCCCCTTTGACACAGGTGACCGCCCCGCAGGTATGCAAATCATTCTTTCGGAGGTGTTCCAGAAAATTTTTGGCATTGTCCTGGTATTGTTTCTTCCCCATCTGACCGGCCACGACAAAGGCGGCATTGAGGCAGTCGGTCCCGATATCCTTACCGAAGGGAAGACCACCGATCAGTTGGATGGAATGCTGAATCATCTTGGTGCGGTCGGCCAGGTCTTTTTTACTGGACGGTGTAATAAAATAGCGGTTGATCGGCTCGCCTGTTTCCGGATGAGGGGCCACGAAAAGATCGTGGACCTCCGGGTCTTTGGAGGCCGTCAGTTCATAACCGGCAGCGATGGTGTCACAGGTGATGCCCAGGATTCGGTGCTTGGTAATATCTTCCACCTTTTCCCCCCGAATATACACCCGCCTTCCATCGCGTAAACTTTCCTTGTATTCTTCCACCGTACGAATTCCCATTTTATCTTCTCCTTTCTTAAGTTTAGTTTTTCTCCTAAATCCTCAGGTTAAAAATTAAAAAACATTTTAGTTTTATGCAAAAGTCCCAAGATGTCATTCCGGCGGAAGCCGGAATCCAGTTTTCTGATGCATCCTGGACCCCGGCTTTCGCCGGGGTGACGGGATTTATGAAATTTGCAAGAACCTCATGTTAGACAGGATTTACCGGATTATCTGGAACAGGTAAATCCAGTTTTTCCTGTCAAACCATTTTTTTCTTACATCTAACGTCTTACGATTTTTCTATTTTTTTCTTTATTTCTTTTCCCGCCTTAAAACCATAGCCCAGCAAATTACCTAGAGTCCAATATTCACGTGCTTCGGCACAATAAACCAGGGGATTTATTTTTGAAATATCAAAGCCGGCACGTTTGGAGTTATCCGCCTTGTCCTCATCAATATGAGATTCAACGACCTCCCCTAAAATATGAATATAATCTCCAATAATTATTTCCCGGGAAACTCTGCATTCCATATTATAGGGACATTCTTTAATGATCGGCGGTCGATTCTTTTCCCTTTATAGGGGTCAATCCTGTATCTATAAATTTATTTCTTTTCCGCCCGGTAGTCAATCCGCAATAATCCACTTCTTTAAATAGAGATGCACTCGGGAAATTAACTGAAAATTCCCCTGTCTTTCGTATCAATCCTAAAGAATATCGTGTTTTCCTAATGGAAAGGCCGATGGTAGGCGGGGTCGAGCTGGCTATCCCTATCCAGGCCACGGTAATAATATTGGCCTCTTCCTTTATTCCACTTACGATTAAGGCGGCCGGCACGGGAAAAATGGCATCCGAAGGGCCAAGTTGTTTCTTCATAAGATAATCCTTTAAGAAGCGCCTTTGGAGGCGTAAAAAGGACACCTCAAGATCCTTTTTTACCCCTCATTTTTAATGAAATTCATTAATATTTCAATCCCCAGATTTGGTCACCCCTCCAACGATTCAAAGACTGCCTCAGACCAATTGTTCTGGCAAATAATCTTCTCGTACCGGCGAAAAAACTTCGACGGCCACCGAATCGGCGAGAATCTCAGCTTGATGCTCCATATTACCGGGCACACACCAACTGTCGCCGGGTTCCACTTCAAAGGTCTCTTCGCCGATGGTAAGCCGGATTCGACCGGAGACGAGATATCCTGTTTGCTCTTGCGGGTGAGCATGCTTGGGTAGCTGGCTGTCCGTTTTCAGTTGAAATTCGGTGAAAAGCGTCTTGTCCCCATAAACTAATGTTTTAATCTTTATGCCTTCAAGGACTTGCCTATATCCCTCTGGATTGTGCTTATAAAACATTGTTGATGCTTCCTTTCATTAATAACCTTTTTGAGGATCAGACCAGACCAACCTATTCAAACCTGATTCGAAATGAAATATCGATTGGCTCGCGGCATCTGTGTTCGGCTTAGAAGCTTCTTTTTACCCCTTTTTTTATTTCCCGGTTTTTCCGACCCCCCGTTTCCCCAGGTAGATGCGTGCATTAAAAGGTTCAAAAGTGGTACCAGGCAGGCCCCAGCTCTCTACTCTACCCGGAATTCGAATTCGGAACATCGCTGACGAAATGCTGCATGGCCTGGATATTCCCGTTTTTCACATTTAAAGCGATTGGTTCATTGGATTTGCGTTCCAGGTCGCTGAATTGACAGCTCATATAGTTATAAAAATGCTCCCTGGATTCGCTGAGAGTAAAACAGTCATGAATATTTTCATTAAACCATTTGATTTCATTATTAAATTCACTAATGTCATTCTTGTTCAAATCAAACTTGGGCACTGGAAACAAATGTTCTTCCTCTCGAATTTGGGGCAGCATAATCGGCCTCTTTTTTTTAAGATAGCCGGAATTATACTGCATTGTATCAATAACTTTAAGGTTTATTTTTTATTAAATATAGTCATAGTGATAAATTTTTTATTAAAAACCATTGACAGAACAAAATTATTTTGATAATATTTTATCAAAATAATAAAATATTATCAAGAATAGACGCCCTGGTGTAGTTAAAACATTTATACTGAATAGTTTTGATTTTTCAACAGCGAGAATGCAGATTTAAATGATAACTCAAAAGAGTAGTCAAAAGTTCGAAAATAACGAAGATTACAAAAAAAATATTTTTTACGTTTATATCTCAATATTGGATTTTCTAGCTGATGCTTTAGGCGATAATTGTGAAATTGTTTTGCATGATTTGTCCAATATAGATTCCTCCATTATAGCTATCAGAAACGAGCACATAAGTGGGCGAAAAGTGGGAGGGCCTTTAGGCGATCTTGCATTAAAAATTGTAAGAACTTATAGCGATAAAACTCATTTGGCCAACTATGAGGGCAAAACCTCTAGTGGCAAAACTTTGAAATCTTCCACATATTTTCTAAAAGATCTTAAAGGCGAAATTTTTGGCATGCTTTGTTTAAACTTTGATATGACAGAAATTATGGCGGCAAGAAACATCTTGTCAAAAATGATTGGCATAGTTGACAAAAATAATGCAACAGACAAAAAAGTTATTGTTGAAAATTTTAGTTGTTCTATTGATGATCTTATGTTTTCGCTTATTCAAGAAACGGTAAATAAGTTTGGTTCATCTCCGGATAGAATGACAATCGAAGAAAAAAAAAGATTTGTGGGTGAACTTGATCGTAAAGGGGTTTTTCTACTAAAAGGGTCAGTGGCTGAGGTAGCAAAGGTGTTAAAAACATCAGAGCCAACTGTTTATCGCTATCTGCAAAAAAATGAACGGGTGGTAACATCTAATGAAAAAAGTGATCAAATGTAACGACGGTCCTCCGGTTATTGGTGTATATTCTCCAGCAATAAAAACCGATGGGTATTTATTCGTTTCCGGTCAAATACCAATTAGTCCGGAGACCGGCGAACTTGTTGAAAACGATATAAAGAAGCAAACAGAACAAGCAATGGTAAACATCGGCAATATTCTAAAAGTAGCAGGTATGGATTTCAGTAGTATTGTAAAGTCGTTGATTTTCATTAAAGACATGAATGATTTCCCTAAAATAAATGAGGTATATGGGAAATATTTCCCTGGGGCGCCGCCGGCCCGTTCATGTGTTCAAGTCAGCAGATTACCAAAAGACGCTTTGATTGAGATAGAAGTTATTGCTCTGGGGTAGGAAAAAAACAATATATTTTTAGGATAATCCTACCGGGTTGAATATTTGGACGGCGTAAAATAGTTGGTTTTGCCAAAATCGGAGGGTGGAAACAGTGAAAATCCTGATAAAGAACGAAACAATCATCGATGGCACTCGACAAAAACGGCATTCAGGCGGATTGGTCATTGAAAACGAAGTCATTGCCATGGTTGGGGATGTTGGCGCTGGTTTCACTGACATTGGGAACACCCTCAAAAGAGGTAACACTGTCTCGGCCAGAGATAAAATGGTCAAATAGATCAGAAGCAATAATAACCCACCTCGATGAAACCTTCTCCAAGCGGACTGGCTTGGGGTAGGAAAGAAATGCTAATGGGGTGGGAGTTAAAGGACCCACTGAAAAAGAAGGCGGTTTTATGAGAATTGTTATTAAAAATGCCCGAATTATTGACGGTAATGGGGGCGTCCTGGAAAATGGATTTACCCAGTTTGATGAGACGGGGATCTTGGCGATTTCGGACAAACCGATCGTCGGCGGGACCGAAATTGATGCTACAGGAAAAACGGTTATGCCGGGTCTATTCGACTGTCACGTGCATATCGGGGAAATGCCTGCAACCGATGTTGGAGATCATTTTACCGCTAAAAATGAAACCCAAACCGCGGTGATATCGGTTACGCAAAGCCAAGAGTTCCTCAAATTCGGAATTACTACCATTCGAAATATGGGAACCAGGTACGATAGTGACATCTGGATTCGTGATATGATCAACTCCGGGTATATCAAAGGCCCACGCATTCTTGCCTCTGGCACTGTAGTCACCATAACAGGTGGACATTGTCATTTTATGGGAACCGAATGCGATACGGTGGGTGAAGCGCTCAAGGCTGCCCGTGGTCAGATGAAGAAGGGAGCCGATGTGATAAAGCTGTTTGCCACAGGTGGAATCGTAACGCGGGGATCGCAAGCCCGGTGCCTCGCAACTCAGCGAAGATCAGATGAGAGCGGTTTGCCAAGAGTCTGAGAGAACTGGTACCATCACAGCCGCGCACTGCCTCGGCCTTGAGGGTACAAAAAACGCCATCCGCGCAGGCGTCCGTTCGATTGAGCATGCATATATGCTTGATGATGAGGCTGTTGAATTGATGCTGAAAATGAAGAGTTTCTACTGCCCTACTCTGATGGCTCCGATATCTATCTGCGGCAGCACCGATCTCAAGGGACAGTGGCTAAGAGATAAGATGATTCCATATCTGAAACATCATAATAAATCATTTAAGCTGTGTATGGCAGCTGGTGTTAAAATTGCAGCTGGGACCGATGCCAACTGTCCGTTTAATCCGATCAGCGGTCTTCCAAGAGAGTTGGAGCTTTACGTGGAATACGGCATGACAAATATGGACGCCTTGATCAGTGCTACAAAGACTGCCGCAGAACTGTGCAGGATTGAAAATATCGTGGGTACGCTTGAGGTCGGCAAGCGGGCTGATCTGATTATCATTAATGGTAATCCGCTCACAGATATACGAGCAATTTCTGAGATTGATAAGACCTTCCGTGATGGCATGCTGTTGTATCAAAAACATTGATGCATTTTGCCCTTCGGATTAGTGCGGCAACATTGTCAGGGTGCTACAGGATGATGAATTATCGCTTTCTGTCAGTTTGGACAGGGGTATTTAATCGTTGTGGGCAAAAGCTCGTTTGAAATAGTGCAAGTGAGGTTTCGTAATAATTAAGGAGTGAAGTTTTGTGAAAGCAGTTATACTTGATGGTTATACCCTGAATCCGGGAGATTTAAGCTGGGATGGATTAAAAGAATTATGTGATCTGACGGTATATGAACGAACAGCGTATGTTGTCGAAGGGCTAAACGAAATAATCAAAAGGGCCATGGATGCGGAAATAGTATTTACAAATAAAACACCTCTTACCGCTGAATTTTTTGCGGCAACGCCAAAACTAAAATATGTTGGGTTGCTTGCCACGGGCTATAACGTGGTTGATGTTGAGACAACGAAGCAGCGTGGTATTGTGGTAACAAATACTCCTACGTATGGAACTGATGCCGTGGCACAGATGACTATTGCGTTACTTTTAGAAATGTGCCACCACATTGGGGCTCACGATGAAGCTGTAAAAAAAGGCGAATGGGCTAATAATCCTGACTGGTGTTTCTGGAAGTACCCTTTAATTGAGCTTGCCGGCAAGACAATGGGGATAATCGGTTTTGGTAGAATTGGACAGTCTACTGCAAGGATTGCGCTGGCCCTGGGTATGAAAGTATTGGCCTTCGATAGTTATAAAGTGAAAGAATTGGAATGTGCGACTTTGCAGTATGTAGAACTCGATGAATTGTTTGCTGAAGCTGATGTGATTAGTCTACACTGTCCCTTGTTTGAAAGCACCAGGGGTATAATTAACAAAAATAATATTGCCAAGATGAAGTCTGGAACTATGATTATTAATACTTCCAAAGGGCCACTGATAGTAGAAGAAGATCTGGTTGAGGCATTAAATAGTGGCAAGGTCGGTGGGGTCGCACTGGATGTAGTATCTTCCGAGCCGATAAAGTACGATAACCCGTTATTACAAGTGAAAAATTGCATTATTACACCACATATATCTTGGGCGCCCAAAGAATCGCGGCAACGGTTGATGGATATCGTCATTGATAATTTGCGGCAGTATATCGCTGGAAATCCTATCAATGTAGTAAACGCCTAATAGGAAACGCATTCACATTCTTAATTCCGACTTCTGGATTCCGACAAAATAATGTATGCAATATGAAGCATTTTTAAGGTAGGAAGTAAAAATATCGATGAAGCTGAATAGCACTCTTTCCGAGGTGGACCCCGCGATCTACCGGACCATAAACCTGGAACTGGACCGTCAGCGCTGCACCCTGGATCTGATCGCCTCGGAAAACGTGACTACGAAATGGCCGGAAGAACTGCTACGGAAAAAAGAATGACAGCCAACGAGCCGTTCCACCGGATCGCCCACTCTACGGGCTCCCGGTGAACTCTTTGGTTAGCAATGCACGAAACTTGGAAATGAAAGGTGATCGCGGAAATGAAAACAAAACAATATACGGAAGAGCAAGTACTTTCACTTGCGAAAAAAGCCTATCATGAAGGTGTTGCTAAATTTGAAATTGTCCCAGAAAAATGTACGTTGATTGTTATTGATATGCAAGACGAGTTTGTAAAACCGGGATGGAGTCCTTTCTGGGTGCCGGATGCCATACGGCAAGTTCCAAAAATAAAACATTTGATAGAAAGATGCCGTAAAGCAAAAATACCCATAATCTACACTGTAATGTCAAACACCCATCGTTTTTTGGATCGCCCCACTACGCTCTTTTCCATGCCTATCAGTTTTCCGGATTCGGACATTGATTTATCAAGCTTTTTAATCCATGGAAATGTATGGCATGAATTAAAGCCTGAACAAAAAGATATTATAATTCATAAGTCATCCTACGGTGCCTTCTATGATACGCCGTTAGAGACCATCCTTAAAAGATTACGCCGCGATACCGTGATCATCTGTGGAACATTAACGAATATCTGCTGTGGTGCAACTGCAAGACAAGCCTACGAGCGGAGTTTTAAAGTCGTTTTTGGAAGCGATATCACAGCAACGAACGATCATGCGTTGCAGGAGTGTGAACTAATGACCCTTCGTATGGGTTATGCTAAAGTTCTTTCTGCTGAAGAAATAATTAATATTTTTGATGCTAACAAGTGCATCCAGACGGACGCGGCAGAGCCTCGCCGCTGATGCCTGCCGTTATGCTTGCTTTATCAAAAGGAAAAAAAATGAACTATGAACAAATGACAGCACCTTGTGGAATAGACTGTTTTAATTGCGTCGCTTATTTAGCAAATGAGAATCTGGAAATACGGAAAGCTGTTTCAGAAAGGTTCGACATTCCTTCGGAAAAAGCTGTTTGCAAAGGATGCCGCGCCGAGAATGGAAAGTGTGCTGTAATTTCTATGCCATGCAGCGTATATCCCTGTGCAGAGAAAAAAGGCGTTGCATTTTGTTGTGATTGTTCGGACTTTCCTTGTGATCATCTTCATCCATATGCAGACCAAGCCACCAATATGCCTCATAATACCAAAGTTTTTAATTTATGCTTAATAAAGAAAATGGGTTTGGAATCATGGGCAAAAGATAAGGCAAAAAGCGTTAGAGATGTTTATTTTTCCGGCAAGTGGAAGCTTTAGCTAATAGTTTGAGCAAAGGTATAAAAAGTAAAAACGAATGGGCCATAAATAGGCCTCTTGCTGATGCCTAGTGTTCGATTCTTGATAATGAGGAAGGATAAAGAAAATGAAGAAAGCTTATACACTGTTGTTTGACGGGTATGCTGACTGGGAGCTTGGAAACGTCCTTGCTGAACTCCGGCGTTTTGGAAGAATTAAGGTTGTTCCTGTAGGCTTTTCCGAGAAAGCCGTCGTTTCAATGGGCGGGTTATGTGTAAAGCCGGATACAATCCTATCGCAGGTAAACCTTGATGATGTCCTTATTTTTATACTACCGGGCGGTTATATGTGGGAAGGCTCCTACCCCCAGGCAGAAATCGGTCAATTCTTGAATCGTCTAGAAAAGGAAAAAATACCAATTGCTGCTATTTGTTCGGCAACAACGGTTCTCGCAAAAGCTGGAATCCTGCGAGGAAGAAAGCATACAAGCAATTCTATAAAGTATATGTCAAAAATAGTCCCCGAATATTCTGAGCACGACAATTATGTCGATTCATTATCCGTCAGAGATCAGCGTGTTATTACCGCTAGCGGATTAGGGTCCGTAGATTTTACTATGGAAGTCCTAAATGAACTTAATCTATCATCTCCTAAAATGAGATCGATTTGGTATGAGGCTTTTAAGCATGGGAAATACCGCGACGATGTCGAACATAGCGCCTGAGAAGACAAGATACTTAGTGAATGCTTATCGATTGCACTGGTGAAGCAATAAATTTGTTAATAAGAACAAATGAGCGAACGGGGACGTAGGTGGCCACATTAAGGCATTGATTACTCAACGTTAGTATCCCAGAAATAGACGTTTTCAGCCCCTATACCCGGGTTTTGACCCCAAAAAGATTTCCTTTTGAATTCTTAAACATCGGCTTTTGGCTTAAAAAAGGGCAAAATAGGCCTCATTTAAACCCCTCTTTTTACGAAATGTAAAAAAACATTCATTTGTTGTCGTGGCCCGATCCATTATTAGCAAAATTAGACTTTCCGGAAATTTCATAAAATAAAAAAATAGATAGTCCTATAGATCAATTTCATCAATCCGCAACAACCTATGCCCTTCAAAAACGGTCAGTATTTCAACATTGCTTTTATTCAGTCTGTACACAATCCGATATTTTTTGAATATGAGTTCCCTTATGTTGGGATTGGAAATTTCGGGCACAACTCTCCCTAAACGAGTTTGGTCAGGCAACGTTTTTTCCGCATGTTCTATGATTTCATCGACAAACTTTATTGCTCGTTCCGGACTGTCTGTTGATATAAAAGCTTCAATCTCCATTAATCGCTCAAGGGCTTCATGAGTCCATCTTATTTTCATCGAGGTTATCCCTTGTTTCTTCTTGACGTTAAGGCCTCCCTGATCTCTTCAGCACGATAAGTTCGACCGCTTTCGGCATCCGATATCCCTCTGACGACAGAATCCAGAAAAGATTTTCGATAAACCAATTCGTCATAGTCCTGGGGCGACAATAACACCCCGGCAGGTTTTCCATTTTGGGTGATAATCAGGGAATGTCCGGTATTTTGGAGATTGTTAAACCACTTAGAGATACTTGTCTTAAATTCGCCAATGGGAACAATATCGTTGGCAATTGAAATGTTTTTCATGAGCCGGCTCCTTATTTAGACATATTTATGGGTCTAAATATAGGTCAATATTCAGGGAAAATCAAGCTAAAATTTCAGGGGCGTTTCTGGATGGAAACTTACTATCAAAGGGACGTTAGACCTTCATTATTTCCCGAAATACCTGGATCGGATTTCTTTTTTATCCACTTTGCCCACGGCTGTGACCGGAAGGGCGTCCAAAAATTTTATATCTCGAGGGCGTTTAAAGTCGGCCAGTTTATCCCGGCAGAATTCCATCAATTCCTCGGCTGTTGCCGACAGACCCTCACGGAGTACGATAAAAGCGGCCACATCCTCACCGAGTTTCGGGTGCGGTTTGCCGACGACGCAACACTGCCCGACTGCGGGATGTTCATAAAGAACACTTTCCACTTCAACGGAATAGACGTTATATCCTCCCCGCACCAGCATATCCTTCTTGCGGTCCACATAATAAAAGTACCCATCTTCGTCGTAATAGGTAAGATCGCCCGTATGGAGCCATCCATTTTTAAAGGTTTCTTCGGTCGCTTCGGGATTTTTATAATAGGCCTTCATGACGTTGGGACCACGCAAAACCAGTTCGCCGACCTCCCTGACGCCCACATCCCTGTCTTGATCATCGACAATGCGCCCTTCCATATCCGGAGCCCAAGGGAGGCCGATGGATCCGATTTTTGCCAGGTGATCCTCGGGACCGAGCCGGGTACCTCCGACCCCTCCTTCGGTCAACCCGTAAATATTAACCAGTTTCAGGCCGGGCCAAGCCTCCAGGGCCTGGCGGATGACCTCTTCGGGCATGGCCGAACCGCCGTAAGACATAATTCTGAGACTGGACATGTCAAATTCCTTGAACTGCGGATGCTGCATAATAAAGATGATCATCGTCGGGGCCAGGCAGATGGAAGTCGTCTTTTCCTGCTGAATCAGTCTCATGGATTGCACCGTATCAAATACTGGTTCCCAGATAAGATAATAACCATACCAGAGCCAGGTCATGATATGGGAGCTTACACCCGTCGAGGTAAAAAAAGGAAATGGGGTTTGGTGTTTCATATATCCGTAATGCAACCGATGAAACCCCCAAGCGTTGCCGTGCAACCGGCCACAAGCCAGTTTATTGGCCTCGGTTAAGACCACACCTTTCGGGCGTCCGGTGGTTCCGCTGGTATAAATAATATCCGCATCATCTTCCGGTTTAATTTTCACATCGGGAGCAGAACCGCGGCTTTTCAGGAGCTGCCCGTAAGGAACAGCCCACCCCGGAACAGATTGTTTTTCTTGTTCAATACATATTATTTTTTTAAGCTGTGGGACCTTCCTCCTTATCTGGTCTACCAAGGTTTCGTACTCGTAACCGTAAACAAGATATTCCGTATCGCTGTTGATCACGATGTACTCCACCTCGCGGGCGACCAGGCGAACGTTGACCGGTATAAAAATCGCACCAACCTTACGGACAGCCAGATAGAAGCAGACATTTTCCAAATAAGAAGCATTCATAAAGGCCAGCTTCTGACCTTTCCTGACACCGAGATCGGCCAGACCTTTGGCCAAGCGCTCCATGATTTCCTCTATTTCCCGCCAGGTGAGCCTTTCCCAGAGTCCGGAACGATAATTGACGGCATACAAAGCCTCCCGGTCGGAAAAGGCTTCCAAATTTCTATTAAAGGCATCTAAAATAGTCTTTGGTTCATTCTGCATCTTGATTCCTTTTCAAAAACTTTTTGATCCACTGAAAAATACATATATTTCATCCCCGGCATGGTCATATCTGTCTGGGTGTTCTACAAACCCAAGTAAGCCTTTCTGACCCGGTCGCTTTTTAATATGTCTTTGGCATCACCCGACAGGACGATGCGACCGTTCTCCAAAACATAACCCCAACTACTCAGTGATAGAGAGGCTTTCACGTCCTGTTCTACCACCAGAATCGTCACCCCTAAGGCATTAATCTTGGCTAAAACAGCAAAAATTTCCGTAACAACGAGAGGGGCCAGACCCAAAGAAGGCTCATCCAGCATCAAAAGCCTTGGATCCGCCATTAGGGCCCGGCCCACAGCCAGCATCTGTTGTTCCCCTCCGCTTAAGGTCCTGGCTATCTGCTTAGACCTTTCAGATAACCTGGGGAAGAGGTCAAATACTTTGGTCAGGTTTTTTTTGCGCTTGGCCCGCGCCTTCGGAAGTATGGAACCCATGTCGAGATTTTCCATGACACTCATATAAGGAAAGACATGCCGGCCTTCAGGAACCTGGACAAGACCCAGCTCGACACGCTGATGGGACGGCAGGCCGGTGATGTTCTTTCCTTCGAAATAAATTGTTCCTTGGCTGCTGGTAAGGATCCCTGAAACCGCTTGAAGAAGGCTTGACTTTCCCGAACCATTCGAACCGACCAGACTGGTGATGGATCCTTCTTCCACGGATAAGGAGAGATCCCTTATGACTTCCACATCCCCATACCGTACACTTACATTTTCCAGATTAAGTAAGTTCATAGTCTTTCCCGAGATAAGCCTTGATCACTCGTTGATCTTGAATCACTTCCTGGGGAGACCCTTCTATAATTTTTTTGCCTTCGGCAAGCACCATCACTCTGTCCGAAAGAGACATGATGGCCTGCATCACATGTTCTACGACCAACACGGTCAGTCCGTGGTCTCTGATTTTTTTTATCAGCTCAGTGGCTTCTCCGATTTCAGTGGAATTAAGCCCGGCCATGACCTCATCCAATAACAAAACTTCGGGTCCCGTGGCCAAGGCCCGCGCCAATTCCAGCCTTTTCTTATCGGCCAGGGTCAGGGTATGTCCGAGAGAATCTTTCTTGTCCAACATTCCCATAAAATCAAGAACCTCGAGAGCCACATTGGACGCCTCACGGTTTTTAGTGTGACGACAGAAAGCACCGACCATGACATTTTCAAGGACGGTGATGTTATCAAATGGTTTGACTATTTGGAAGGTCCTCCCGATTCCAAGCCTGCATATCAAATGAGAATTATTGATATTCGATATGTCTTTTCCTTGGAACTTGACAAAGCCCGAATCCTGCCTGTAAACACTGGAAAGAACATTGAACAAAGTACTCTTCCCGGCGCCGTTCGGTCCGATGATTCCAAAAATCTCGCCGACCCCCACGGAAAAACTGAGATCGGTTATCGCTGCCAGGCCGCCGAATCTTTTGGAAATATTTTCTACTCCTATGATGGAAGGTGCTTCCGATCGGCGATTGGTGTCCTCTCTGCCGAAGCGCAAAGAGGACAAAAGTGTTCGCCTGATTTTTTCATCGTCTTCTCTTCGACCCCCAAAAACCGGGAGCCTTGACAGAAGCGACTGGTACGGTCCGGAGAAAAACTCGATGATGCCTCTGGGCATAAACATCACCACCAGGATGAGCAGGGCACCATAAATGACAAAGTAAAGACCTTGAAATGAACTGCCTATCCAAACTCTGAGAAATTCCTGGAGCGGTATAAGCAGGAATGAGCCGATGGCCGGACCGATGACCGTGCCCAGGCCACCTACCATTGAGGTCAAAGCAAGGTTTATGGAAACATTGATGGAGAATTCCGAATGGGGCTCGAGAAAAAGAACATACTGGGCAAAGATGGCTCCCCCTAACGCGGTCAACCCACCGCTGACCATCAAACCGACCATTTTCGCTTGGTTGGTGTTCACGCCTAAAGATTCGGCGGCCTGATCCTCATCACGTAAGGCCACAAGCTGAAAACCCAAACGGTTTCTCTTAATCGAGGTTGAAAGAGCCAGGGCAAAAAGCATAAACCAAAAGGCCACCAGGGCGTAAGGAGTCTTGGACTCGAAGCTGAGATTAAAGAAAGATGGTTTAAACGGAATGGATAGACCTTCGGAGCCTGCGGTCAACCCTCTGAAATAAACTGCCAACAGCAGCATCACCTCACCGACTGCGATGGTGGCCAGAGTGAAGAACGGGCCCTTCAGTCGAAAACAAGGGTATCCAATAATGACCGCCAGTACGATGGAAGCCCCGATGCTGGCTATCAGACCCAGCAATGGAGGTATTCCGTATTTTACGAACAGGAGGCTGCAAACATAAGCGCCGATCCCGGAAAAAGCACTATGTCCGAGAGAAAGCTGCCCTCCAAAACCGCCGATAATATTCCAGGCGCTCGACATTCCCGCAAACATGAAAACCATGAAGTACAGGTTCAAATAGAAGGCATTCTTGGTCAAAAGAATCAATAGAAAAATGAAGGCCAAGGTGATAACCAGGACATATATTCTTGGTTCCCCCGCCCCTCTGAGTTTGTCTGCAACCATTACTTCATCCCCATTTCTTCTGAACCCACAATACCCATCAAACCTGAAGGCCGAATAAGAAGAACGACAAGAAAAATGATGAAGGATACGACCTCTTTCAAAGAAGGGTCAATATAATACCCGCTTAAGGAATCAGTAATACCGATGATGAATCCCCCCAGAAGGGCCCCGACCATATTACCCATACCTCCCAGTACAACAACGACAAAGGCGGTCAAAACAAAATAGACTCCTACGGAGGGAAAAACATAATAGACAGGAAGGATCAGGCCACCGGCGATCCCGACCAGGGCGGTCCCGATACCGAAAGTTAGCATATAAATCCGGTTCAGGTTGATGCCCATCAGCTTGGCAGCCATCCTGTCTTGAGCAATGGCCCGAATCTGTTTGCCGATATTCGTATATTTCAACAATAGAAATAGACCTACCGAAACCAGAATGGCAGAAAAGAAGATAACCAGCTTGGCATAGGATAAAGAAAGGCTCCCTAAACGGAAGATTTTCTCGGCAAAGGCCATATGGATGCTCTGGTAGTCACCGGTGAACAGAAACAGGGCCAGATTTAAAAGAACAATCGACAGACCTACGGTTGCAAAAACCTGCATGTAGGCTGGGGCGTCGCGGAGAGGCCTGATGATGAGCTGGTCGATGGCCATTCCGGCCAAGAACATCAGGGGGATGCCAATCAAAAGGGAGAGGTAGGGATTCAGCCCCAAGAAAGTGTAACTGAAATAGGTGATATACATAGACAGCATCAGAAATTCGCCGTGAGCAAAATTGATCACTCTGACCACTCCGAAGATCAGGGTCAAGCCGATGCTGATCAACGCATAAATACCCCCAAGAAGTAAACCGTTCACAATGAGCTGCAGTAGAATCATCTGGATAAATCCCTCCCGAGAAGATTAAATCATGCCAGCTTAGGACCGTTGGTTTGGAGCTCCCTGTAATCTGCCTTGGACAGACTATGATGGAGGAGTGCGTTCTCTGTCGAAATCTTTGGGGCTATCCGGCCAAACGCAGAACCGATAGCCCCAATTATGTGCCAAGACCATTCGAAGGTTTTATTTGGGAATCACTAAATTCTTCCCGGGAGAGGATGCTTCGGCCGGATAAACGATGACCAGTTCCCCGTTTTGCCATTGAGTAACAAAATAACGGGCCAACATATTCTGTCCCATATTTTCGTTCCCCGGAGGATAGAATTTTATGCCGTATTGAAGAAGGGTTTTATCTCCGGAGATATCTGTTTTGATGGCCGCATTGACGATTTTTTCCGAATCCATTGATCCGGCGCGTTTGATGACATCCCACAAGGCCATGGCTCCCATATAGTTGATAACCGAAAAGACGGCTTCCGGTTTGAGACTGAAGGTTTTCTCGTAGAGATCGGCCAATATGTCGATACCTTTGGCGTATTTCGGGTTTAGATTATACCCAGGATATCCTACATTGCATACTTTATTATTTATGGCATTACCTAAGGCCTTCTGGTACCCCGGTAGATTCATGCCTCCCCCTGATCCGACAATAATCCTTACCTTTAAACCAAGCTCTTCGGCTTGTCGAAAAAATAAAATTCCGTCGTTCTCATAGGAAGATTCCAGGATAACATCCGGGTTGGTCGCTTTGACCCGCATAACCAGGGAAGAAAGGTCGCTGGCTTTAAAATTGTAGGATTGATCTATAACCAGACTCACCCCCATTTTTTTAGCCATATCCCTTATGCCCTCGGCACAGGCTGTTCCATAGGCCGAGTCTTCATAAATACTGCCGATGCGAATGGAGGCTTTTGTTTTTCCAATTTTTGAAGCCAACACATCAACCGCAAAACGGAGCTGATCGCGGCCTAGATCCGATCCTGTAGGACAAGTCCGGAACACATATTTTAATTTCCTTTGGGTGACCTGATCTCCAACGGCTCCCAGTTCCCAGTAAACAACCTTGTGCTGGTCGGCTTTTGCACTGGCGGCCAAAGCGATCGAGCTGGAAAAAGAGCCGACAATCACCGACACGTTTTCCACCGTACATAATCTCTCCACCTCGCTGACGGCCGTTTTTGGATCAACCGCATCCCCGTTGACAAAAACAATTTTTTTCCCCAGAATCCCCCCCTGCTTATTCTGAACAATTCGAGCCAGTTCTGCGCCCCGCCAGCTTTCCAAGCCCAGATTAGCCAGCGGGCCGGTTCTTGAGAAAATGGTCCCAATTTTAATCACCTCCTCGGCAGCAAACCCTGTAGAGACCAAGATAGACAAACTTATCAAGCAAACCGCCAAACTCAAGAAAATAAGCTTCTTCATCTAATTCCTCCTTTTAATGATTGTTAACTACCC
Organism: uncultured delta proteobacterium; assembly: GCA_963802945.1. Lineage (GTDB taxonomy): Bacteria > Desulfobacterota > RBG-13-43-22 > RBG-13-43-22 > RBG-13-43-22 > RBG-13-43-22. The sequence continues at coordinate 33,994 of CAWDKY010000028.1, read as the reverse complement.
ACTAAAGCAGCACAAAAATTGAGAACCGATTCCAATGGTTGAAGATTCCCTTCCCCACTTTAACAGGGGAAATTTCCAGTACAGGTTAAAACAAAGACTTTCAAGTTGGCGTTTTGGATAACTCATATTACTCATTTTAGAATTTCAAAGTCAATAGTGGAGAATGGGCTGATTGTTGGACTTTTTATTATTTGACCAGATCATCCACGTTGTCATTCAAAACATCGATAATGATCTCTACTGAATTAATAAACTGTTTCCGGGAAATGGTAAGAGGCGGCATAAATCTGATGACATTACTGTATCGGCCGGCGCTGACCAGCCATAGACCGCGCCTGGCCACTTGATTGATCAGAATATTATTCAGCTTCCGGCCTTGAATCGGCTCTCTGGTTTCAGGGTTTTTGACCAGCTCGACGGCCTGCAGAAGGCCCAACCCTCTGATATCACCAATAACTTCATTTTTCTTCTGGGCGCTCTTCATCATCGACTGGAATTCCTGGCCTAATTCCGTGGCCCTTGCCATGAGGTTCAGTTCCGGGTCGAGCATAATCTCATAATTGGCCAATGAGGCGGCCAGGCTTATAGAATTGCTGGTGAAAGTTATAGGCTGAGAACCAGGCACTATTCGGTCAAGATGTTTTTTATTGGTGATTGCACCGGCAACCGGTTGATCTCCGCCGACCGCCTTACCAAATGTCAGGATATCCGGTTGACAATCATAATGTTCGATGGCCCACAATGTACCGCTTTTCCCGAAACCTGACTGCACTTCGTCATCAATGAGCAGGCAACCGTTCTTGTCGGCTATTTTCCTCATCATGGGCCACCATTCCCTGGGCGGCGGAATATAGCCTCCTTCACCCTGTATCCCTTCAGCAACGATGGCCGCAACATCATCCTTGCCTGTGTAGGGTGTGTTGAGCTGGTAATCAACAAACTGCGCACATTGAAGACCGCATTGGGAATATTCAAGATTAAACGAACAACGGTAGCAATAAGGATAAGGTACATGGACTACACCCGGCATCAGCGGCCCATAGCTGGCCCTATACCTGGACCCGGTGGTCATGGCGTTGGTCGTTCCGAACACGCCATGATAGGCGCCCTCAAAGGCGCAGATTTGAGTTCTGCCGGAGATCATTTTGGCCTGTTTAACCCCGGCTTCAACAGCCCCAGTTCCACTCATGGCCAAGGTAGCGAAAGAGTTGCCCTTCAGGCCTGGCGGGGCGGTTTCGATTATTTTCTTAAGCAGTTTTACCTTGACCGGGTTGGTCAGATCAAACCCATGACCATATTTAGCAGCCTGCTCCTGAATGGCCTTGACCACCAGCGGATGATTGTGTCCGACGCTGGAAACCGCAATACTGGAACACCCATCAATGAAGATATTCCCATCCAGATCCTTTAAGCCCGCTCCCCGTCCCTCCTCCACCACAATAGGATAGGAGAGACCGGCCACCCTCTGCGGGGATTCCAGGGCTATCCCCTCGTCGAAAACAGCTTTACTCCTTGGGCCTGGAAATTCAGTGATCATTTTTGGCGCTTCGGGATAATTCAGATCATCGATCAATTTTTCTATTTTTTCGTCTGACACCTAAAACCTCTCATGCCGGCCATCCGGGCCTGGTTCCCAAGGGAACGCTGGTTAGAAGCGCTTCAATGTAAAGGATCAGCCCATTGCGGATTTTGAATAATTCAGCTAAGAGCATGGACCGGGGATATTGGGTACGTTCCGCCAGTTCAATCACACCATAACCCGGCAGTTCAGCGGTTTTGACTGTCCCCGGTACATCAAACATGACCATGCACCAGACCAGTCCCAGTTCTTCATCTACTATGACATATCGACGATCTCTGATTTTGGTCATATAGGTAAAGAGGGGGATCTGCTCGGCACAGGAAAGAGATAATGGAAAACCAAGGTCCGGATTGTTGGTGGTTTGCAGTCCGTTTTCCAGACGGTTGCAGCCTTTGTGAAGGGGAATAAATTCAGCACTATTTTTTTCCAAGCCTTCCAAATAGAGATCGGCAATCTCGATTATCCTATCCCGGGATACCCGTTCTGATATGGGCACGGTTTCCAATAAGATCGGGGCCGGTTCAATCAGGGCCTTGGGTTTGAAGGCCACATCCTGCCCGGCATAACGGGAAACTAGGGTTTCGATCTCACTGATTTTTTTATCCGCCACTTTAAGACGAAGGGCGAGCAAGGTTAAATGCTCACCGCCTTCCTGCAAGGAGCAGAACAGGCCCACTTGGCCCTGCAAAGGATCAGCCACGGCATGGCGATATTTGACGGCCGAGGCTGTCTTCCAGAGACCATCACCCAGCTTTAGAGGGCGGGTGTTTTCCGTGAACCGGACATCGTCCATAACCTGAAGACGCGAAGGATCATGGGCGATGAGGGCCTCAAGATACTGATCCAGGTATCCGAACAACTCTTTTTTGCTTTCCGCTTTATCATCAACTTCCATGGCCATTCGTTACCTTTACCTTTTTTCTGGTTTTTGAGTTCTCATCACAGTAGTTGCCTGCAACATGCGAAAATTGTCTTCCAAAACATGCCAACCTAAGTGTTCCCAAAAGCTTCGTCCTTCGTCGTTGGTATTCAAAACAAAGAGATTGCATTTCTTAATTCCAGCCTTGGCCAGAGCAGACAAGCACCGTTCAATCAAAACTTTTGCAAGGCCCGTATTTCGGTAGTTTTTTCTGACGGCGAGATGACGGAGGATCCCGCGCCGGCCTTCATGTCCGCAGAGAATAGTACCGATGATCTGATCTCTGTTACAGGCCACAAAGCAAAAACCGCGGTTCCGTTTAAGATAGATGGCGATCGCCTCCTTGGAATCTGATTCCTCCAGGCGAAGCCCCTCCGTTTCTCTCCAGAGTTTATGGACCTGCGGGTAGTCCTCAATTTTCATCAATCTGGTTGTGCAGTTCATTTTCTGCATCTCTTGTTTTTATATTTATTTTAAATTTTATTTTTTTATTGTGGATAAATCAAGGTAATTTCATCACAAAAACAAGGGGGCTTTTTCATTGACAAAATTCAGAGGTTATACCAATATTTAAACAAAACTTACATGTCAACAGAGTCAACAAAATTGTATTAAGGATTCAAAAAGGGCAAGGTTTCAAAAAGATATTGGTCTAAGGTATACAACATAAGGTCTTCCCTTACACGTTTATTCTTTAACCTTTTTCTTTCACCTTTGATCCCTTTCTTCGTATTCAATAAGGAGGAAAATGGAATGGCAGATGAATTATATGATCGACTGGCAGATATTTTTAATATGATCGGCTATGGGAGCCGCAAGAGCCCGGAACTAGAAGCGCTGTTAAAATCGCTTTTCAACCAAGAAGAAGCACGTCTGGCTGTTAATCTTTCGCCGATGGCTCCTGAAGCCCCAAGCAAACTGGCTGAGAGGCTCGAAGCGGATCCGGTAAGGGTTACCCAAGTGCTGAACGAAATGGCCGAAAAGGGCTTGATCTATTCCAGCGTACGCAACGGAGAGAATTGGTATAAACTGATTCAACTTGTTCCGGGAATTTTTGAATTGCAGTTCATGAAAGGGGAATGGACTCCCCGGGCCAAAGAACTGGCCGGTTTGTTTGATGCCTATTTCCATGCCCGGGTGGCGGAGGTGGATAGATCAGCCGCTCCTTCCGGTGAAGCCATTCATTTCGGTCGGGTTATCCCTATTGAAAAAACCATAACCCCAACTATAAACGTCTTTCCCTTCGAAGTAGCCAGCAAATATGTTGAAGAGGCCTCGATGATAACCGTTTCGACCTGTTACTGCCGTCATGAGAAAAGGCTTTTAGACCGGGGCTGTAAATACCCAGACGATGTCTGCCTCCAGTTGGGCCCTTTTGCCGAGTTTGTTAAAAATCGGGGATTCGGCCGGGAAATCAGCAAGACGGAAGCCCTGGATATATTAAAAAAGAGCGCCGACGCCGGCCTAATCCATACCTCCAGCAACACCCAGGAACGGATTGACTTCATCTGCAACTGCTGCACCTGCTGCTGTGGAATACTCCAAGGGGTCAGTCTTTTTAATGCACCGGTTCGCACCGTCTCCAGCAATTATCAGGCTGCGCTGGACAGTGACACCTGTTCCGGCTGCGGGGAGTGTGTGGAACGCTGCCAGATGGAGGCCATCATTCTGGAAGACAATGTTGCCGTAGTCAATCCGGACCGCTGTATCGGCTGTGGGGTCTGCGTGTATCACTGTCCCACGGAAGCCCTGTCGCTTCAAGCTCGTCCTGACTTTGTGGAACCGCCCAGAAGTTTTCGGGACCTCATCGCCAAACAAGCGGCAGCCAAAGCTCAGCCGTAAAAAAGGTTTTCATTAATTATATTTTAGGAAAAAGGTGGTGACCTCCTGGCTAAATTCCTCGGCAGCGTCGATATTTACCAGAACTTCGAGGCTCCTGCAGATCACTTGTCCGTCCCTTGCCTTCCGCCCTATTTTTCTCCTTGACCGTAATTTTTTCTTTCCTTATACTAAATTCTATCAAAAAAGCGTGTTACTGTATATGGACGTTCCCAAAGGCGCTGTCGAGCACAAAGACTTGAGCCACCCGGAGGCGGAAAATCCTTCGGGTAGCCAATAGAGGTACCCATAAAGATCGCGAGAATCAACAGGGAATTTGGATAACAAAAGCTCGCGGAATATGTATGGTTTCGAGATAGGCCGGAAAGGGGTATGATGTACAGAGAGGAGGCCCGGGGTTGACACAAAATCGGGTCCTTGTTGCATTGGCTGTCTTGCTGCTTGTAGTGGTCTCTCTCCTTACCTTTCACCTCTATCACCAAGGAATCCAGGCCGTTCTCTCCCAAATCCAGGAACAACAACTCTCATATGCGGACCATCTGTCATCACAGATTCGGTTTTTCTTCCAGGCCCGATCTCGAGGATTGAGGGCCATCTCCTCCCTCCCTTCTATTCGAGGCACCCAACCCGAAAATCAAAAACGCGATATCGAAGCCTACTCCCGAGAGATAAGCAAGGTTTACGTCCGGGCCGTCACCCTTTACGATATACATGGAAAGGCCATCTATTCGACGGATCCCGGAATCACCGGGATCACGACGGCAGATAGTAAGCTTCTTCAGTGGGCCCGAGAGAAGGAGAATGTAGGCCGAATCACCTTGGCCCCCGCGGCCAAGGGCAGGGAGCTCCTCATGTTTACTCTTGCCGTCCCTATCTATCGAAAATCTCACACGTCAGGACACCCTCTGTCTCAAGGGCAGTTTAGCGGCCTTCTCTCCTTCACCTTGGACATGAAGGCGTTTCTCGCCGACCAGTTAGAGTCTAAGGGTCTCCTGATAAGCCTTGATCAAATCTGGATTGTCGACAGGGACGGAACCCTTATTTTTCTGCCGGATCACCCGGACATGGTCTTTCGGAATATCCATCAGAAGGAGGTGAACTGCCGCTCCTGCCATGGGTCGTTCAACCATGTCAAAGAGATCCTGTCAAGAAAGCAAGGAATTGTGGACTACGAAGTCAGGGGTTTTTCAAAAAAAATAGCTGCCTTCGTTCCGATGGAGTTCGAAGGTGCATCATGGGTCATCGTGGCCAACGTCCCATATGAGCGAGTGACGGGATTCTTGAGAAGGAGCCTGCGAGACCATCTCTTCCTTCTCGTCATCGTTCTTGCCGCCCTGACAGTAGGTTCAGCGCTGCTACTTCGCAAAGAACGGATGAAAATAAAGGCTGAGGAGGAAGTGCTGCGTTGGCAGGAGAAGACAGCCGAACGCAGGAAGGCCGAAGAGGCGTTGGAACTCGAACGAAACAATCTAAAGGACATCCTCGATTCCATAGAGGACGGGATCTATATCGTCGATCAGCAATACGAAGTGCTCTACGCAAACCCGGCAATCGTAAGACGGTTCGGATCCGTTAGGAAGCGCAAGTGTTACGAATACATCCATGACCTGCCGCGGATCTGTGATTGGTGTAAGTTTGAAGAAGTGTTAACCGGAAAAACCGTCTCTTGGGAATGGCATTCTGCCAAGACGGGTAGGACCTATGATTTTCTCGACACGCCGTTTGCCGCGTCAGACGGAATCCGCTGCAAATTGTGCGTTGTCCGGGAGGTTACCGACCGAAAAAAAGTGGAGACACAACTCCGACAGAGCGAGGAACGGTACCGAATGCTGGTGGAGACGATGAGCGACGGGTTAGGAGTGCAGGATGAAAAGGGTGTGTGGGTCTACGTAAATGATAGGCTGTGCGAAATGTTGGATTACGCTAAAGAAGATATGGTGGGCCGGCGGGTCACGGACTTCCTGAGTGAGCACGATCAGATCATCTATAGACGGCAAATGGCAGCACGGATGCAGGGTGAAGGCGGATTCTATGAGCTTACCTGGCTAAGGAAGGACGGGCAGCCTATGTATACGCTGGTATCGCCGAAGGCCATCCTTGACGAACGCGGTGAGTTTAAAGGAAGCTTCGCGATACTAACCGGCATAACCGAACGCAAACGGGCCGAAGAGGCCCTAAAAGAGTCGGAAAAGCAGCTTCGAGAGCTCTCTACTCAGCTCTTGACGGCTCAGGAAACAGAACGGAAGCGAATTTCCACGGAACTCCACGATGAACTTGGCCAAGCGCTGACGGTACTGAAGCTGCATCTCAACTTCATAGAGCGGAACCTCTCTGCTCAGCAGACAGGGCTTCGACACGAGTGCGAAAAGGCGATCGAGTATATAGAGCAGGTCATAGAGAACGTCCGTCGGCTGTCGAGGGATCTGAGCCCAACCATCCTCGAAGACTTCGGCCTTTCCGCGGCCATCCGATGGCTGGTCGGCAATTTTGCCAAGAGACACAACATAAGAGTCGCCCTCGATATGATCGATATCGACGCCTTGGTTTCCCGAGATTCCCACACGATTCTCTACAGAATCATCCAGGAAGCACTTACCAACATAGGGAAGCACTCGGAAGCGAAAAACGTTACTATGACTGTGCAAAGAGATATGGACACGGTGTCCTTTGCGATTAAAGATGACGGAAAGGGTTTCGATGCTGCTGAGACCGTTGCCAGAGGCCCCGAGGAAAAAGGCCTCGGTCTGGTGACCATGATGGGACGAGCACAAATGCTCGGAGGAGCCATGTCGGTCCAGGCCGAAGCAGGCAAGGGAACCAGGGTAACCCTGACCGTCCCCGTGAAAGGAGGCAACCAATCAAAGGATCGTACCAAATAATTCTGGCCGACGATCATGTCCTGGTTCGGCAGGGACTAAGACGAATAATAGAAGGGTCCGCCGATCTAAAGGTCATAGGGGAAGCGAGCGATGGGCTCGAACTTCTCGATCTCTGTAAACACCTTAACCCTGACATGGTTATTCTGGATATCTCCATGCCCAGGTTGCGAGGGATAGAGGCGATTCATGAGATCAAGTTGATTAGACCTGATACGGTCATCTTGATCCTCACCATGCACAAAGATAAAGAATACTTGTATCTCGCACTGTCCGCCGGCGCCAGAGGCTATCTTATCAAGGAAGATGCGGACCAAGAGCTCTTTTCTGCCATCGAGAGAATACGAAAGGGAAAAACTTACGTATCCCCTTCCTTTTCAGAGGATCTGCTAGGTGATCTGGTGCAGATCGGGAGGGGAGAAGGAAAGACCTCCTTGGAGATCGATCCGTTGACGATCAGAGAAAGAGAAGTGCTGAAACTGATAGCCGAGGGCAGATCAAGCAAAGAAATAGGAGACCTTCTCTACATAAGTACGCGCACCGTGGATAACCATCGGGCCAACATAATGGAAAAATTGAACCTGAAAAAGGCCACTGACCTCGTCAAATATGCCATCCAAAAGGGCTATGTATAACTTTTAAGACCTCCGTAGGCTCCGCACCTGCGGGCTCATAGGTATTTCTACTCACTCAACAATAAGTAGTTCTGCAGATTGACCAACGGACTCTCAGGCGTGACAATGTAAACGGTGAGGGAGGATAAGTCCGATGGGTCCTTTCCGGATCGTTCTGGCCAATAGTCACGCTCCTCTGCGGCAGGGCATGAGACGCATACTGGACGAACAGCCGGATCTACAGTTCATCGGAGAGGCCGGAGAAGGTCGGGAACTGCTCGATCTGCTCCGCACCAGCACTCCGTCTCCCCACCTGGTCATTCTTGACCTGTCGTTACCCAACCTCCATGGACCAGAGGCTATTCTCAAAGTCAAGGAGGCCCTGCCTGGAACGAAGGTGTTAGCCCTGAGCATGCACGAAGATGTGGAGTATTTGGGTCAGGCCCTGGCCAATGGGGCTGAGGGTTGTCTCATTAGAGAATGCGTCGACAAAGAACTCTTAAAAGCCATAGAAACGATCAGACAGGGAAAGGTGTATGCGCCGCCGGTTCTCGCCGATCTGATCCCTGGTTGGCCTCACGCAAATCCATCGAAGGGACGGTGAAATATGCCCGCCGACTATCGGACTATCAACGAGAAAAAATTCATGTGGGATGGCGTTCAATTCCCGTCGAAAGATGCGATTCTAGATGCTATGCAGAAGTATAAAAAGGACGGTTTTGAAGTCGAGACCGTTGAAGAAGGTGAGAAGCTCTTTCTCTACACCAGGAGGGTGGTGAAGGAGGTCGCTGTGCAAGGCTCCTAAGGCGAAATGAAGCGGAAGGTAAAGCGAAAAACGAGAAAGGAGGAAGTCATATGGCGGTAAATGTAGTGGAAGATTGGCTAAACGCCTGTTCCGGTTGTGAGATCTCGATTCTTAATATCGGGGACCCCCTGTTGGACTTGTTGCCTGAGATTAACTTTGTCCACATCACGGCGCTGGTAGACCACAAGTTCTTCGGCCAGACCGGCGACGGGACGGTCATGGAAATCCCCGAGGCCGTGGTGGGCATCGTGTCCGGAGGGGTCCGCAACGAAGAGCAAAAACACGAATTGGAGGAGATCAGGAAGAAAACGAAGTTCCTCATTTCCCTTGGCAGTTGCGCCTGCTACGGCGGCGTGCCCGCCCAGGCCAATATGTGGAAGAATGAGGATGTTTTTGAGAAGGTCTTTCGTCAGTGTTCTTCCTCCACTCCCGCGCCCGACCCGGAGGATCCGAATGTGCCCAAGTGGACCCCCACCTGCGCCGCGGTGGATGAGGTCGTGAACGTGGATATCAAGATTCCCGGTTGTCCTCCCCATCCTGACTGGATCGCCGAGGCCATTACCGGTCTGCTTCAGGGCAAGACCTCCTGGAGCCTTCCCGAGCGGAGTGTGTGCGACACCTGCCCGGTAATACGGCAACAAAAGTCTGGCGGCGGTCCTGTGAAGCGTTGGCTGGAGAACGTGGAGTTCAACCCGGAGGAGGGCCTCGACAAGATGCGCTGCATCAACGAGCAGGGCTTCCTATGCATGGGTCCGGTGACGCTCGCAGGCTGTTCGGGAAAAACCGGGGTGCCCCGGTGCATACAGGCCCGGACCCCTTGCCGGGGATGTTTCGGACCTATTCGGAAAGGAGCCCAGCCCATGGTGGATATGATGGGCGCCTTAAGTTCTGTTGGGCTCGATGCCAAATCTATATTGGATCGGCGGGCTATAATGAACCGCTATACCGGCGGGCACGGCAACCTGAGGGTCCTACCTGTGCGGCCAGTGAAATGAGGAGGTGAAACGCTATGAGCAAAATAATCAATATTCAGCCGGTAACTAGAATCGAAGGCCATGCCAAGGTAGCTATCACACTGGACGATGAGGGCAATGTCAGCGATACCAAGTTCCATGTCCAGACCTTACGCGGCTTTGAGAAATTTTGTGAAGGTCGGCCCGTGGAGGAGATGCCACGGACAGTCTGCCACATCTGCGGCATCTGCCCCTGGGCGCATCACCTGGCCTCGAGCAAAGCGGCAGACGGGTGTTTCGGGGTTACACCGCCACCAACCGCAGTGAAATTGCGCCGCTTGATGCAGAGCATCGCTTACGTGAGTGACAAAATACTCCATTTTTACTTTTTGGCGGCTCCCGGATTTTGTCATCGGCCCTGACGCCGATTATTCTGTGCGCAACGTAGTCGGCATCATCCAGGCCGCTCCCGATATCGCCAAGCAGGTGGTGCACATGCGCCACTTGGGGGCCCAGATGCTGGAGGGATTTGCAGGCAGGGCCATTCATCCCACCTTCTCCGTACCGGGAGGGGTGAGCAAGCCCCTCACTGAAGCCGAGCGGAAGAAGATGCTGCCCCCTGCCCAGGAACTGCTGGAGTTCGCCAAGTTCACCATTAAGTTCGCCAAAGAGAATGTCTTCCCCAAGTACATGGACGCCATCAAGTCGATTGGCGTCATTGAAGTGGGTTATCTCGGCACCGTGCGGGACGATGGGGCACTGGACTTCTACGACGGCAAGCTCCGGATGATGAAGCACGATGGCTCCTATGACGATTTTGCCTACGATGAATATCTGGATTATATCGGCGAATGAGTGGAGCCCTGGTCCTATCAGAAGTTCCCCTATGCCAAGAAGTGGGGAACATTCAATCTGTCATTGGAGAATCCGGTTGGGGTATATCGTACCAACTGTCTGGCCCGCATCAACGTGGCCGACAAGATGGCGACCCCCCTGGCGCAAGCGGAGTTGGAAGAGTTCCGGGCTGCTTTCGGTCGTCCGGCCCACTACACCCTGCTTTACCACTATGCCAGGCTAATCGAGCTGCTCCAAACGGCGGAAACCATGGTGGAACTCCTGAATGACCCGGAGATCACCGGCACGGATATCAGGGTACCCATTACCGCCAAGGCGGGGCGTGGCGTGGGTTGTGTTGAGGCCCCTCGCGGCACCCTGATCCATGATTATGAGTGTGACCAGGACGGCCTGATCACTAAACTGAACCTGATTGTAGGCACGACCCACAACAACGCCGCGATAAATCTTTCAGTAAACCAAGCAGCCAAGGAGGTCATCAAAGCGGGCAAGTACGACCAGGGAATCCTGAACAGGGTTGAAATGGCCGTACGCGCCTACGACCCCTGACTGAGCTGTGCAACCCACCGCCTGGATGGCGGTATAGCGATGGATCTCAGTATCCTGGATTCCAACGGCCGGGTGATCGATACCCTGAGCAAGTGAAGAATCCGGGAGCGGGAAAACTGGCGAGGTGCCCTTTGGCGACGGCGGAACCGATCTACAAAGACGTGGTTGTTCTGGGATGCGGCAACATTCTCTATGGTGATGACGGCTTCGGAAATTATGTGGCCGAGCATCTCCAACGGGAGTGCCTCATCCCGAGCCATGTCTCGGTGATCAACGCGGGAACCGGCGTGAGGGAGATCCTCTTCGACCTGGTCATCAGCGAACTAAGGCCGAAGAAGGTCATCGTGATCGATGCGGTCGACAAGAACAGAAGGCCCGGAGACATATTCAGGATAGACGTCGGTGAAGTGCCGATGCATAAGGTAGATGATTTCAGTCTTCATCACATGCCCACGACGAACCTGCTCAAGGAACTAAACGATCTCTGCCAGGTCGAAGTGATCATTATTGTCGGTCAGGTGGAGTCCATCCCGGACATGGTCAGACCGGGGCTGTCGGATATCTTAGCGAACAGTGTGCCTTTTGCGGCGCAGGAAGTCTTGCGCGCCTGTGGTTGAGGAACGCGGGAAATACCCCATAATAATCAGAGAGGGTGAAGCAATCCTAAAGGAGCGACTATGAGCTATGAGTGTGATCCGACTTTGTTGTCGGAGGTGCGGAGGTATGGGAGCTTCGATGCCACCGGCTGCTTCAACTGCGGGAGTTGCACGTTAAGCTGTGACCTGGCGGGCGATAATGTTTCCTTTCCAAGGAGAGCCCTTCGACAGGTCTTAATGGGTCAGAGAGAAATCCTTCACGAGAGTCTGGACCCATGGATCTGTCACGATTGCGGCGACTGTTCCACAGTCTGTCCTCGCCAGACAGGTCCGCGTGAGTCCATGATGACCTTGCGGCGGTATCTGGCCGCCGTCTACGACTGGACCGGAATCGCGTCAAAGATCAACAGTTCAAAGGCCTGGCATATAGGAGCCCTTTCCTTCGTCGCAGCCGTCGTTCTCGCGCTCATCGTTCTCTACCATGTCTATAGAGTTGGCATGCCCTTCGGTGAATTCCGGTCCACGTCGATGGGTCTGGAGCACATGTTTCCAATAATGACCTACTTCACGTTGTTCGTGGTTCTCTTTCCCTTCTTCATCCTCCTCACGAACGCCTTTCGCATGTACTGGTTCACTGTTCACAAGAGGCAGGAGAGCCGTTCGCCCCTCACCCAGTGGCTCATGGAGCTGCGGATTTTCGTACTTCACTTCTTTACCTACAAGAAGATGGTCGAATGCCCCACCGAGAAGATGCGTTGGCCAAAGCATCTCGTCCTCGGAGCCGGGGTCATGGCGATGCTCGTCGTGATGGTCTTCGCTCTGAAGTGGTTTCAGACGGACAAGGTCTATCCCCTCTACCATCCTCAGCGGTGGGTCGGCTATCTCGCCACCGCCTTTCATAATGTTCGGCACCGGCGACATCCTGATAAGCCGAATAAGGAAGAAGAGAGAGATCCACAAGACTTCCGAATTCAGGGATTGGGTGTTTCCTGTCCTGTTATTGGCTACGGCCGTGAGCGGCATTGCCGTGCACATTCTTAGGCTTGGCGGGTTTGGGCTTGCCACCCACTACGCCTACGCTATTCACATGGTGATCGTCGTTCCCATGCTGGTCGTCGAGATGCCTTTCGGCAAGTGGGGCCACATGATGTGGCGCCCGCTGGCCATGTATTTCCTCTCCCTCAGGAGCTGAGGGAGAGGACTGTCGAGCGAACCGCTGCCCCGGAGGAGGTGCCTGTCTATGCCGGATGAAGAAAGACACGAAAAAGTGGGATCGGCCCTAATCGTGGGAGGGGGCATAGGGGGGATGCAGGCGGCCCTCGACCTGGCGGCGGGTGGGATAAAGGTCTACCTTGTCGAAACCAAGTCGGCCATAGGCGGGGTCATGTCACAACTCGACAAAACATTCCCAACCAATGACTGCGCCATGTGCACTCAAGCCCCGAGGCTTGTTGAGATCGGCAAGCATAAGGATATTGATATTATCACTCTTGCTGATATTGAAAATTTCCGAGGGGAACCGGGGAATTTTACCGTTACCATTAAGAAGAGGCCTCGCTTTGTGGATCTGGATAAGTGCAACGGTTGCGGCGCCTGCGTATCAAACTGTCCAACCAGAAACATAGTTCAAATCCAGGAGAAGACCAAGGTAGAACTCGAGGAACCTTATAAGGATGTCGAGGAGATCGTCAGGAAACACAGGAATCGGAATGGTCCTTTGATGCCTATTCTTCAGGAGATCAACACGACGTTCAGCTATTTTCCGGAAACGGCCCTGAAATACGTGTCCCAGGAGACCGGCTATCCACTTGCTCATATCTACAGGATCGCAACATTCTATAGCGCATTTAGTATCACACCGCGAGGGAAGCATGTGATCAACGTCTGTATGGGGACGACCTGCTACGTCAGAGGAAGCGAAAGACTGATGGACAAATTTAGCGATGTCTTGGAGGTCAAGCCGGGAGAAACAACTTCCGACAGAAAATTTACCTTGAACTCCGTTCGGTGCATAGGCTGTTGCGGGCTTGCGCCGGCTGCCACGGTTGGCGAGCAGGTTTACGGCAAGCTGACAGTGAAAAAGATCCCTGATATTATAAATAAATTCAAGGGGTTGTAACATGTCTAAACTCACGATAGAAGAGTTAAGAAAAGGAAGAGAAGAGGCCAGAAGCCAGATCCATCTCCGAGAGGGCAAATTCAGGGGAAAGGTGATTGTGCACCTGGGAACCTGTGGCATTGCCGCCGGTGCAAGAGAGATCGTAGCGGCCTTTTTAAACGAAAAGGAGAATAGGAAGATCACAAATGTTCTGATCACGACTTCGGGTTGCGCGGGCCTCTGTTCAAGGGAACCGATGGCCACCGTCGAATTGCTGGACGCTGCACCTGTCAAATATGGGAACCTGACTGCGGACAAGGCGGTAAAAATCTTCGGGGAACATATCCTTGGTGGCAAAATCGTCCAAGAATACGCCATTGGCTTGGGCTCAGAGAGAGGTGGGTAAACTATGTGGCGAAGAGTTGAACTGATGGTATGTGCGGGGACGGGTTGTGTCGCGAGTGGGGCCTTCAATATTAAGGAAGCCCTGGAAAAAGAGATCGAGAAACGAGGGCTTCAAAACGAGGTCTCCGTCGTGACGACGGGCTGCAACGGCTTTTGTGGCCAGGGTCCGCTACTAGTGGTCATGCCCGACAAGATCTTCTATGGCTGGCTCAAAGCTGAAGATGTTCCTCTCCTCGTCGAGGAACATCTTCTGAAGGGGAGGCCGGTCTTGAAGTTGATGTTTGTTCCTCCAGAGAAGAAAGAACCCATTCCGATGATCTCTGATATCCCCTTTTTCCAGAAACAGATGCTCTTGGTGCTGAGAAACAAGGGGATTATAGACCCGGAAAAAATCTGGGACTATATCGCCAGAGATGGCTACGCGGCCCTCGAAAAAGTCCTGACCCAAATGAAGCCTGAAGAGGTAATCGAAGAAGTGACGAAATCGGGACTTAGAGGGAGGGGGGGAGCCGGATTCCCGACCGGCATTAAATGGAAGGTCTGCAGAACAGACCAAAATCCGACTAAATATCTGATAGGTAATTGCGACGAGGGAGATCCCGGAGCTTATATGGACAGAAGTCTCATGGAATCAGACCCCCATTCCTTAATCGAAGGAATGACCCTTGCTGCCTATGCGATCGGTGTAAGCAAAGGGTACTTATATATCCGGACCGAATATCCCCTTGCCATCAAGCGCATGCAAATCGCCCTTTCCCAGGCAAGAGAACACGGTCTGCTCGGTGAAGGTATACTAGGCTCAAACTTTAATTTCGACCTTGAGATCAGAGAGGGATCAGGGGCCTTCGTCTGCGGCGAGGAAACTTCATTAATCCACTCCATCGAAGGCGAAAGTCCGGAACCGAGGCAGAGACCCCCCTTCCCTGCACAAGTGGGTCTCTGGGGCTGTCCCACCGTCATCAATAACGTGGAGACCCTTGCCAATGTTCCCGTCATTATCCATAGAGGTACCGATTGGTTTTCCAAGATTGGAACCAAGACCAGCAAGGGGACGAAAATATTCTCCCTCGTCGGGAAGATCAATAATACGGGATTGATCGAAGTTCCCATGGGAATCACCCTTCGGGAGATCATCTATGATATTGGGGAGGGAATTCCCGGGAATAGACAGTTTAAAGCGGTCCAGACTGGCGGGCCATCAGGTGGATGCATTCCAAGCAGCCTGATCGATCTTCCGATCGACTACGAGAGCTTGAAGGAAGTGGGCTCCATCATGGGATCGGGAGGAATGATTGTGATGGATGAAGAGACCTGCATGGTGGACGTGGCAAAATTCTTTATCCAGTTCACAAACGACGAATCGTGCGGGAAATGTACTACCTGCAGGGATGGAAGTGAAGCCATGCTCGAGGTCCTGACGAGAATCTCCAAGGGGGAGGGACAGGAAGGAGACATTGAATTTCTCGAAGAGCTGAGCTTGGCGATCAAGGATGCCTCCATGTGCGGACTTGGGGCAACACTCCCCAATCCTGTACTATCAACTATTCGCTATTTCAAGGATGAATATCTGGCCCATATTAACGAGAAACGCTGCCAGGCTTTGGCCTGTAAAGATCTGATTCAGTATTATATTGAGCCCAAAAAATGTGTGGGGTGCCGTTTATGCTTAAAGAATTGCCCTGTGCAAGCAATCAAAGGAGAAGTGAAACAGGTGCACATTATAGACGTGTCCAAATGCACCAAGTGCGGCACCTGTCTGGAAGTCTGCCCATCGAAGATTTCGGCCGTTAGAAAAGTCACGGGGGAAGAAAGAAGAAACCTTAAAACACTTGAGGAACCGATTCCGATTACCAGCGCCCGGACACTCGCATGAAGCTCAAACAGATTATAAAGATCCTGGAAGCAGAATTGATAACGACCCGCAACGATAATCTTGATATTAAGATGGGATGCGGGTCAGATCTGATGAGCGATGTCCTGGTCCATACCAAAAGGGATAGTATGCTCCTCACAGGCCTGACCAACATTCAAGTCATTTACACGGCCAGCACAGCAGGGCTCAAGGCCGTTTGCTTTGTCAGGGGCAAGAAGCCACCCAAGGAAACCGTGGAACTGGCGAAGAAGAAGAAGATAGCCCTTTTGACGACGAAACTTCCCATGCTTGAGAGTTGTGGAAAGCTCTATAAGGAAGGTTTTATGGGATGTTCCGAAGTTGAGCGAGTGTCGAAAAGATGAAGGGGAGGACTCAGGACTCGCCCAAGATACTGAAGACGCAGGAGCTGTCTTATGAGCTGAAGATCAAGGAAGCCATGAACAAAAAGATCCTCACGCTGAACCCTAATCACACGATCCTGGATGTGAAAAAGATCTTAAAAAACCGCAGGATCTCCGGAATTCCCATCGTCCGGTCAAGTAGATTAGTGGGTATCGTCAGTATCGAGGACCTGATACATTGTCTCACATCCGGGTTAATGGATGAAAGAGTAAGGAATATTATGACCACGGAAGTCATTACGTTGTTTTCGGATGAACCCCTTATTCACGCCATCAATAAATTTGACAGATTTGGCTTTGGCCGTTTCCCAGTTGTTGACCGGGACAGCGGGAAACTGGTGGGCATTATCACGAAGAAGGATATCATCCACTGCCTTTTGAGGACTCTTGAGTCTCTCTATCATTCGAGGGAAAAAAGGGAAGGCCGTCGATTACAGGACGTCCCGTCTCTTCTGGAAGACCTATCGTCGGACTGGACCACATTAATACTGAAATACCGTGTGGAAGGTGGAAACTTTAAAAAGGCCGGGGAGCAGAGCGATCAACTCAAGGAGAATCTGTTGAAGCTCGGCTACTCCGATGATCACATTCGGAGGCTCATCATCGCAGTGTTGGAAGCCGAGATGAATCTGGCTATCTTCACTTCCGGAGGCGACATTATCGCCCAAATTGAACCTGGAAAGATCACCATAAACGTGATCGATCATGGGCCAGGCATACCGGATATCGAACTCGCCATGCAACCCGGATATTCGACGGCACCCGATTTCATCAGGGAACTGGGCTTCGGAGCGGGGATGGGGCTTCCCAATATAAAGAATTGCACGGACGAGATGCAGCTCGAATCGGGCGTCGGTAAGGGGACGAATCTAAAGTTTGCGGTGTATTCCTAAAATGAAACTTAGAGACCTGGTCAAGGATTTAAATTTAAATGTACTCGTGGGGAAGGATCTCCTGGATCGAACGGTGACCGGAGGATACGCGGGGGATATGCTGAGTGACGTTCTGACAAATGCTAACCAGGGAAATATCTGGATAACAATGCAAATCCATCCTAATGTGATGGCCGTGGCTAACTCGAAGGACCTTTCAGGAATCATCCTCGTGAATGGAAGAAAGCCTGAAGCAGAGATGCTGAAGAAGGCGAAGCAGAAAAAGATACCGATACTAGTAAGCCCGTGGTCTGCCTACAAAGTTGTGGGAAGGCTTTACGAACTTGGGATTAAATAAGCTGAGAACATACCATGCGGATTTGCATATCCATACCTGTCTTTCACCATGCGCCGATCTTGCAATGTCTCCAAGGAATATTGTGAAAGAGGCGAAGAAGAAGGGACTCCACTTTATTGGAATTTGCGATCATAACTCCGCTGAAAATGTGTTTGCTGCAAAGAAGATTGCACAGAAAGAGGAGATAGGCGTCATCGGTGGGATGGAAATCACCTCAACGGAAATCCCAATTCACGAGGTGGTAAATCTCGTTCACCAATTGAACGAACTGGCCATCGCTTCTCATGTCGACCGGGAAGGATTTGGGATCATCGGTCAACTCGGTTTTATCCCTGAGGATCTCCCTCTCGATGCCCAGGAGATTACAGATCCCTCGCGGAAGGATAGGATCTCTCTCCCCAAGAGCCTCCCGGTGATTGCTTCCTCTGACGCGCATTACCTGGAAGATATCGGAAAGACCCGAACCGGCTATTTTATCAGAGAGATCAATACTGAAGAACTTAGAAAATCCTTCAAAAAGGAGGCTGGAAGGAGGATCATTCTGTAAACATGGAGGATCTCTCTCTCCACATCCTGGATGTGGTTGAAAACTCGATTCGGGCAAACGCAGCCAATGTGAAAATCAGGTTGACCGAAAATGCGCTCAAGGATCTCCTCATCTTGGAAATCGGAGACGACGGTGAAGGGATGGATGAGGCAACAAAGAGCCAGTGCTTGGATCCGTTTTTTACAACAAAAGATGGAAAGGGTGTAGGCATGGGGTTGTCTCTGCTCGCCCAATCCGCTGAAGAGACGGGTGGCAAATTGGTGGTTGAGAGCGCGGAAGGGAAAGGAACAAAGATTGTAGCAAGTTTCAGTTTAAGTCATATCGACAGGAGACCTTTGGGGGATCTCAGCGGGACCATTAGATGTTTGCAGGAAACACATCCGGAAATAAATTTCTCCTATGAATATTTGAAAATTAATAACAGGTGAACCATGGCATCTCTTACCATTAATAATCAACAAGTGGAAGTAGAGGAAGGAACAAAACTGATCAGCGCTATTGAAAAGCTGGGTATTAAAGTGCCGACCCTCTGTTATCACAAGGCCTTAAGTCCCTATGGGGCATGCAGG
The DNA here is from genome assembly GCA_963802945.1 of uncultured delta proteobacterium. GTDB lineage: Bacteria > Desulfobacterota > RBG-13-43-22 > RBG-13-43-22 > RBG-13-43-22 > RBG-13-43-22. The sequence goes on along the minus strand of CAWDKY010000028.1, from coordinate 15,283 downwards.
CTCTGTGTTGTTGAGGTTCATGTCAAGGATAGACCCCCTGCACTTCAGGCCTCCTGCTCCTATCCGGCTCTGGATGGGATAACTGTTTTCACGGACACGGACAGGGTTAAAAGGGCGCGAAAAATCATCGCAGAGCTTCTTCTCGCTCGGTGCCCTGATTCGGAAACCATTCAGAGAATAGCCATGGAACTTGGAGTGAAGGAGCCCAGGATCAAGAAAAAATTTGACGACTGTGTCTATTGCGGCCTTTGCGTTCGTATGTGCAACGAAAGAATGGGAAGAACCGCCGTGGGCTTTTCAGGACGAGGACCCAGAAAGAAATTGGAGTCCCCCTTTGGAAAGAACAACGAGATGTGTTGGACCTGCGGCGCCTGTAACTTTATCTGTCCCGTAGGGAAGAAGGTATCGACTCTGACGAGTGTGAATGCCCCGATCCCTCTTCCCAACCCATACAATATGGGTTTGGATCAAAGGGCCGCCGCTTATATCCTTTATCCCCAGGCTGTTCCGAATAAGGCCGCGATTGATCAGGAACATTGTATTCATATGAAGTATGATGCCTGCGGCATCTGTAAGGAGGTCTGCGAAGCCAAGGCCATCGATTTTGACCAGAAAGAGGAGAAAATCGAGCTCAATGTGGGGGCGGTCATCCTCTCGCCGGGCTACGAGATCTTCGACGCAAGGGTCAAGCCGGAGTATGGCTATGGTCGATTCCCCAACGTGGTGAACGCCCTCGAGTTTGAGAGAATTCTTTCGGCTTCAGGCCCCTATTCGGGGCATGTCCGGAGACCCTCGGACGGCGTGGCGCCCCGGAGGATCGCCTGGCTCCAATGCATCGGTTCGAGGGATTCCGAGAGGGACTATTGCTCCTCCATATGCTGCATGTATGCAACGAAAGAGGCTATCATCGCCAAAGAGCATGCGGGAGAAGACCTCCAGTGCGACGTCTTCTTCATGGACATGCGGGCCTTCAGCAAGGGGTTTGAGGAATACTACCTGAGGGCGCAGAAACTCGGCGTGAACTACATCAGATCCCGTCCCGCTCTGATCCAAGAGAAAGAGGGGACGGGGAACCTCGTCGTCGAATACCTCGCCGGGGGCGAAAAGAAGGTCTCCCGGGAATACGATATGGTGGTCTTATCAGTCGGGGCCCAACCACCCAAGGAGGCGGAAAAGATCTCCGCCGTCCTCGGCATCGATCTCAACGAATTTCATTTCTGCGAGACGTCGACCTTCCGCCCCGTGGAGACGAATCGACAGGGGATCTACGTGGCTGGTCCCTTCACCGAGCCGAAGGACATCCCCGAGACGGTCATGCAGGCCTCAGGGGCGGCTGCACGGGTCATGTCCCTTCTGCGCGATGAGAAGGGAAGCCTCATCACCCAGAAAGAATTCCCGCCGGAGCGGGACGTGACGGGCGAGGAGCCGCGTGTAGGCGTTTTCGTCTGTCACTGCGGCACCAATATCGCCGGGTTTGTCAATGTGCCTGAAGTCGTAGACTACGCGAAAACCCTTCCTAACGTGGCCTACTCGGAGAACAATCTTTATACCTGTTCAAACGACACCCAGGAGAAGATTAAGGAGAAGATAGCCGAATACGCCCTCAACCGGGTAGTCGTCGCCTCCTGTACGCCGAGGACCCACGAGCCGCTTTTCAGGGCTACCCTCAGGGAAGCGGGACTCAACCCATACCTCTTCGAGATGGCCAATATCAGGGACCAGTGTTCCTGGGTCCACATGCACGAATATGATAAGGCTACCAAGAAGTCCAAGGACCTCATCCGAATGGCCGTGGCCAAGGCGAGACTTCTCGACCCTCTTCAAACGCGTTCGGTTCCAATCACAAAATCGACCCTCATCATCGGGGCCGGAGTTGCGGGCATGACGTCCGCGCTGGAGCTCGCCAATCAGGGCTTCGATGTCTACCTGGTGGAGAGAGAGAAGGAGCTTGGCGGGCACCTCCGGAACATCCACTATTTGATCAGCGGAACGAAATTTCTCGACGAGTTCAAGTCGCTCGTAAATCAAGTGAAAGAAAACAATCGCATCCAGCTCTTTGCCCAGGCCAGGATAGAGATGATCGCAGGTTCCATCGGCCATTTCAAGACCAGGCTCGCTTTAAGCGACGGGACGTCGAAGGAGATTGAGCACGGAGCGGTCATTGTCGCTACCGGGGCCAAGGAGTATGAGCCTCACGAATATCTGTACGGAGAAGATGAGAGGGTCCTCACCCAACTGGAGCTGGAACACCGGTTGGTGGCAGTGGAGGGTTTCTTTACCTCGCCGGGGAAAGGACTCGGGACCATCGTGATGATCCAGTGCGTCGGTTCCCGGGACAGCGAGCGGCCTTACTGCTCGCGCCTCTGCTGCACGGAAGCGGTGAAGAACGCCTTGAAGATAAAGGAACTCTCCCCGTCTACCCACGTTTACGTGCTATACCGGGACATGAGAACCTACGGGTTCCGGGAGAGCTACTACACCAAGGCCAGGCAGAACGGCGTTGTCTTCGTACGCTATGACGCGGACAGGAAACCCTCAGTTTCCAAAAACGGCAAAAGACTGATGGTGGACGTCTACGACCAGACTCTCGGAATCCCCGTCTCCATACCGGCCGACCTCGTTGTCCTCTCCACCGGGATTGTCCCGAACGGTGATAGCAAAACGATTGCCCAGTTCCTGAAGATACCCCTCAATGCCGACGGCTTCTTTCTCGAAGCCCACATGAAACTGCGCCCCGTGGACTTCGCCACCGACGGCGTTTTCCTGGCGGGACTTGCCCACTCCCCCAAGAGGATTGAGGAGAGCATCATCCAGGCCCAGGCGGCCGCTGGCCGGGTGGCCACCGTGCTTTCGAGGGACGCCATAGAGCTCGAAGGCAACATATCCTTTGTGGTGGACGAGAACTGCGACGGTTGTGCCTACTGCGTTGACACCTGTCCGTACAAGGCAATCACCCTTCTCGAATACGTAAGGGAGAGCGCGATCAAGAAGACCATTGAGGTGAATGAGTCGATATGCAAGGGCTGCGGGTGCTGCATGGCAACCTGCCCGAAACTGGGGATCTATGTGAAGGGTTTCAAGCTGGAACAGATTTCCGCGCAGGTCAATGCTGCCTTGGGGGTGGAGTGATGGACGATACGTTCGACCCGTTGATCATCGGCTTTTGTTGCAACTGGTGCTCCTACGCCGGGGCTGATCTTGCAGGAGTGTCGAGGATCCAGTATCCGCCATCCTTGCGGATCATCAGGGTCATGTGCTCGGGAATGGTCCATCCCAACCTGGTCATAGACGCCTTGACCAAGGGGGCGGACGGGGTTCTCGTCTGCGGATGCCACCCCGGCGACTGTCACTACCAGGAAGGAAACCTCAAAGCGGAAAAGAGGGCCGATGCCATACGGCTCATGCTCGAGGACTTCGGTCTGGAGCCGGAGAGGTTCAGACTGGAGTGGGTCTCCGCAGCGGAAGGCCCGCGGTTCGCCCAGATAGTAGGGGACTTTACCGAGGAGATCAGGCAGCTGGGCCCCAATCCGAATAGGGTGTGACGTCAGGGTTGGTGCAGAGGTCATGAGAAAAACGGCAGATCGGCAGAGTCGGAGATGCTCTCAAACCTGAAGTCGTCACTAGTGCGCTAATGGAGGGGCAAAAATGCTGACCGTGCGAGACATCACTGGCAATCATAGCCGAGAAGGATACCGAACATTTGGGCTTCCATTAAGCTATTATGAGTCGGGGAATAAAACGGAAGGAGTTGCTATGGATAATGACGGAATCGCCATCGTTGGAGCTGGCAAAGGGGGCTTGGCTTTTCTAAGGGTTCTTTTAAATAACCCCGAGATCAATATCAAATGTGTTTGTGATGTAAACCCCAATTCGCCGGGGATGATGTATGCTGCTGAACACCATATCAAATGTGTAACGAATATGGCCCCAATCCTCAATGACCATGAGGTTACATTGATTTTTGAAGCCACGGGCCGAAAATCTGTTTTCCAGGAATTACAGCAAAAAAAGTCTCCAGAGACCAGTCTGGTTGGCTCGAAAGGAACCAAAGCGCTATTTAGTATTATCGACTCCTATGATGAAGTGAACAAGAATCTGAGATCGTATAAAATTAATCTTGAAAAAAGAATTATTGAAAGAACCGAAGAACTGGAAGCCGCAAATCTTGAGCTTCAAAAAGAAAAAAATATTGCCGACAAGCTATATTTAAGACAGCAAGAAATTAGTGAAGAAAAAACAAAATACCTTCTCCATGCCACCCACCAATTGAAAGCTCCTTTTGCCGCCATACAGAGCTTTCTTGATCTTGTCCTGGAAGGATATACCGGTGAAATCAATGAAGAAACCAAAAATATCCTGTTAAAAATCAATACCAGATCCAAACTACTCACCACTGTTATCAATGAAATGCTTGAACTGGCGAAATTAAAAACCTTTTCCAAAGATGATGTTTCCATGGATAGTAACGACATCTCCGATATCCTTTCTTACGTGATCGAACATTTTGCCGTTATTGCCAAATCGAAGAATATAACGATAAACTTTCAAAAACCTGAAGCCCCTTTACTGATCTTTTGCGACAAAAAACAAATCAATGTTCTTTTTTCGATACTGATCGAAAATGCTTTAACTTATTCTCCAGATAAGACCACTATAGACATTGAACTAATCGAAATGGCCAATGACAGAATTTATTTTGAGATCAAAGATCAAGGGATTGGCATGGAGGAGGATGTTCAGGACAAGATCTTTGAAGAATATTTCAGAACGAACAATGCCGTCGGCTTCATGCCCAATGGAACCGGTCTGGGTCTGGCCATAGCTTCTCAAATTGCCAAAATCCATCATACGCATATTGATGTAAATAGTAAAATCAACGAAGGAACGACCTTTTCAATTGTATTTAATAAGTCTAACTTATTTTTAGAATTTAATTTGTCAGAGTAAAGTTGTGAGAAATGGCTGTAGGAGTTAATCTTTTAATTAGGAGGTGCCTATGCGAAGAGTATACGTTATTGATGATGATCGGGATATCGTAGAATCGATATCGATTGTTTTGGGAAAAAACAACTATGAAGTCGGTGCTCAGTATGATGAAATCAACATTAACAACAATCTAAAACATTTCAAGCCAGATCTTATTATCCTTGATGTGATGTTCCCGGAAGACTCATCGGCAGGATTTGAAATAGCCAGAAAAATTAAAGCCGATAAAGAATTAGCCATGATCCCTGTTATCATGCTGTCCGCCATTAATGAAAAAGGGATTTATATGGGTAAATTTTCCGAACAAGATCTTGATGGTTCCTGGATTCCTGTGAACATGTTTCTTGAAAAACCCATTAACCCCAAAGATCTGGTGGAGAAAGTAAATTCTTTTTTTGTTTAAGACAGTGGACCCCAGTCATTGGACAGCCTGAGACAGGTAATAAACTCTGAGTCTGAAGGTTAATAAAGAATAAGGGTACGACCGGAAGGCATCCCCGGTTTCTCGATAAGTTCTGGTAAATTGAATAAGACGGTAGTCTAATTATGGTGCTGTTGATTTAGTTCATTTAAACGAACGGGCTGAAAAGTTCATTTAGGCCCGACTGGACAAAAATCCATGGACCAGCAACAAATACGGTCCATTGCCCGGAAGGACTTCAAAGTAAAGTTCAGATGAAGGGCCCATCGGTAATGTTTTTTGATTTGGAACGGTTTTCAGTTGGCCTTAATAGTTTCTCTTCGCGCATAGTAGCGCGAGACCTGGGCAATGACCTTGAAGGCATCTTCAAGATTTTCGTAAGTTAATATCTTTTTCTCAAAAAATAAATACCCTGCTTTACGTCTGACCTCTTCGAGGTCGAGATCTTCCACATCCCTCTTGCTGTTGGGCAAGACAAGAACAACCGGCTTGTTCGTCTGATCTTGCACCTCTTGGACGGCCTTTCCCAGTTGAGTATAGGGTACAGCCTCATCCAGTGGAATATTGCTCAGCCGGAAAAAAGACTTGAAGATATAAAGCAACTGTATCAATATCTGCAAGATCGATCTTTTCAAAGGCCCCGGCCTTCAGCAAGACCTCCTTTAAGATCTCGGGCGGAACTCCCGGGTTGGCGGCATCAATCGGATTGGAGGCGCTGGAGCCCGGCTTGGGAAGAATGGCCATGATTTGTTCCTGGATATCGGTGGGTAAAATAGGAAGTTCGAAACCATAGGGTTCGGCCGTGTCGCCGGCCGTAACCCCGAGTGCCCCGCCTCCCCCGACCACGGAGACCCCCGGTAATGCCCTTTCGGAAGCAAAATAAAGGCCAGTGCGACTTGGGCCATTTCTCCAGGAATTTTTCACCTGAACGGCATTGGCCTGGCGCATCATCGATTCCCAGATTTGCCGGCTGCCCCCCAGGGAAGCGGTATGACTGACAACCGCCCGGCTGCCGGACTTGGAAAGGCCCCCTTTATAAATAATGACCGGCTTTTTGGCCGTGACTTCCTTAAGGACCTTGATAAAAGGCCCTGCCGTCCTCCACCCCTTCCATATACATGCATATGACCTTGGTTTCCGGATCATCCCCCAGGTACTGCAACAACTCCGTTTCCCTCAGATCAACGCCGTTTCCGAAACTGACTACCTTGCTGAATTTCAAACCGAGGGAATTGCCATTATTAACAAAATCACCCGCCATACCCCCACTCTGCGCCAGGAAGGCAACCGGCCCGCTTTCACGGGGAAATTCAGCTCCCGGCAAGATGGTTATCCCGCCGGCCGGACAATAGATTCCAAAACAGTTCGGTCCAACAACGCGGATCCCTTTTTTGACTATACCTTTGATTTCTTCTTCCAATGCCCTGCCTTCAGGAGTGGCCAGTTCTTTAAATCCGGCGGATAATATTTCAGCCCCGATCACCCCCCTTTGTCTGCAGGCCTCAAGGGCCTCGGGAACCAAAGAGGCTGGAACGGCGATAATCGCCAAATCCAATTCCCCGGGGATCTCTTCCAGGGTTTTGCAAATTTTCAATCCGGAAATGGTTCCCCCCTTTGGGATTGACAGGATAAAGTTCACCCTGATAACCGAAGAGTTGCATGGTTATGATCGTCCGGCTGCCGTAACCAAAATTGTTACCCCCAGAAACACCGATAACGGCAATACGTTTGGGATGAAAAATTCTTTCTAATTGTTCTTTATTGGTCACATTCATACCCCTGGTCATAAACTATGATCCTTTCAGGAAGCAAAAAAGGATTCAAACCTCACATCCGAAGCGGTTTGATTCCTGCAATCATCAATCCTTCATTATTGATGGATACGTAAAAAATCAGCGAAGCTCATTTTCGTCATTCCGGGCTTGGAGACTATGTCGTAATGGCAGATAGAGCCATCAAGGCCGTCATGCCGGCGGAAGCCGGCATCCAGAACTTAATGAAATTATTGGATTCCGTGCCGCGCTTCGCTTGCACGGAATGACAAAAATATAATTGCAACATAGCCTCTTGACCCGGAATCCAGTAATCTCATCCCATTCAGAACCCCGGCGCCTGTCCCGGACCTGAACCGGGATTCTCCGGAGTAACGTGGATTAAGCTTTTTACGAGTTCTTCATTGCTCATTGATGATTTTATTCCAATGAGAATCGATATATTCTTCCCATTCATCGAGTTCTTCATCCAGTCCTTCTAAAAAAATATCCCTTCCCTCTGGAGACAGTGAGTCTTCTAGGTCCTCTTCGATTTCAATTTCTTCAAATAGAAAATCCTCCTCCAATTCCGGCTCCAAATCGGTTTCGGGTAGTTTAGGGTCCTGGGATTTTTGTTTTTCGGACGACATGGTGATACCTTTTATGAATTAAGAAAATCAGTTATTGTTTAACCTTGTCCGCACCCAGATCAAAGGCCTTCAGATTGGTGTCTAAAGTGCCGGCCGGCAAATTTTCCCGTATCACTTCCTGAAAATTCTGGCGGTCAACGGGTAAAAGTCCTGTTCCGGCAAGTGCTCCGATCATTATGATATTTCCCAGAATGGGATTACCTAATTTTACCGCCTCGTCGGTGGCATCGATAAACCAGGCATCGGAAGACAAATCCCTGATTGCCTCCTGAATTTCCTCCTTGGACGGATAATTAAGCTCCCCGGAAATGACTCCCACCGGATAGATGGGACGGGTATTGGTCAGTACCTTGATTTCAGGGTTTCCATAGTTCATCAAGACCCTGATGGCCTCAATGGGTTCCAGGGTGACGACGATATCCGCTTTCCCCTTGGGTATTTGAGGGCTCCAGGTGGAATCGGCCGAAACCCGGATATGACTCATCACTGATCCGCCGCGTTGAGAGGCCCCGAAGGTTTCACCTATGGTAATATGATATCCTCGGTGAACCAGCATATTCGATAGTATCCTGGAGGCCATGACGTTTCCTTGCCCCCCGACTCCGGTGATGATGATATTGTACGGTTCTTTGGGTAATTGAGTTTGGGTCATGGCTCAGGCCACCTCCTCTCTTTTAATGGCTTCAACAGGACAGATATAAGAACAGACACCGCAACCGGCACAAATAACTTCATCGATCTTGGCGGTCTTTTTGTCTTTGTCCCAGAACAGACCCGGACAACTCAAGATTCGCGTGCAGAGGCGATTGCAGCCGCAATTTTCGCCAAGACATCGGGTTTCATCGACATGCATCTCAAAATATTTTTTGGCCTTTCTTTCAGGTGACAAAGCGCATTTCTGGCGCAGGATTAAAACCTTGGCCCCTTGCTTGTCGGCCATCAGTTGATTGAGTGTTTCCTGGGTCTCTTTCAGATTGAAGGGATCACGGATCTCCACTCTGGCCCCTATGGCCTGACAAATTTTGGCGATGTCGACCTCGGGCATGGTTTCTCCCATGGCATTGACCTGAAGTCCCGGATGAGGCTGAAAGCCGGTCATAGCCGTACCGCTGTTGTCCAAAACCACCATCGTGATGTTGGATTTATGATGGACGGCATTGACCAGGGCCGGCATGGCAGCATGATAAAAGGTCGAATCCCCGCAGACGGACAGCACCGGTTGATCCAGGCCGAATTGACCCAACTTGCCGAAGCCACTGGCTACACCGGTGCCCGATCCCATGGAGTGCAATGTTTTCAAGGTTCGGAAACCCGTACTGCCTATGGCCATGGTATAGCAGCCGATATCGCCGCAGACAAAACCCTTGCGGTTGTCCATCAGGAGGGCATTGTGAATACTCCAGAAGGATGCCCGATGCGGACACCCCGGGCAGAAGGTCTGCTCTCTATTAGGCGCTTTGGCAATATTATACTGCACAGCCTTCTCTTCATATTCCTTGGACATGGGGACATACTCAATTTCCATAAGCTTTGCCAGGATGGATACGACAAAGTCTGGATTCATCTCTCCCACCATCGGTATGCTGCCGTCATTCTTGCCATGGAAGATCTTGACCCCGATTTCTTTTGCCTGTTCGGCGGCCAGAATCTTCACGTTTTCTTCCAGAAAAGGCAAAACCTCTTCCACGAACAAAATCTTGTCAGTAAGAGACAGGTACTTCATAATCAATCCCGGCGGCAGGGGCCAGGTCGTGCCCATTTTCAACACCCCTACCCTGCTCTGCAGTCCCAGAAGATGAACAGCCTCCCGGCTATAAAGGGTGCAGGCGCTGCTTGTGATCAGCAGAAGTTCAGGTTTTTCGGGGCCTACATAAGTATTAAAAGGACTCTTTTCAAAAATTTCTCTGGTCTTAATAAGTTTATCCTGTTGCTGTTTGTGCTTGAAACTGACCGGGGCACTGATGACCAGCCCTTCCAAAGGATCGAGTACGAAACCGTCGTATATGAATATGGCCTGTTTTTCCTTACCTGGAAGTTTCCCGAATCGAACATTCCCGCTGGCATGCGACATCCGGGTTACACTTCGAACGACAACCAGACTCCTGATAGTTTCCGACAGCTCGAAGGCCCACTGGGTCATATCCTTGGCTTCCTGAAAATCACCCGGCTCCAGCAGAGGAATTTCTACCATCTTGGCAAAATGTCTGGATTCCCCTTCATTAACACTGGATAAGGCCCCGGGATCATCGCAGGTGACCAGGACCATCCCTCCCCGGGTTCCTGAACCGGCCAGATGGAGAAGAAAATCAGAGGCCACATTGACTCCGTTTTGTTTCATGACACATAAAGATCTGAGCTGGGCGAAGGATGCGGCGGCAGCCACTTCCAAAGCCACTTTTTCATTGGTCGACCACTCCACATAGAGATTTCTCTCTTTGGCGGCTTTAGCCAGGCTCTCGATGATTTCCGAAGACGGGGTGCCCGGATAGCCGCTGGCCACACTGATCCCCGCTTCCAGCGCCCCCCGGGCAATGGCTTCATTGCCCATAAGCAAATATTGCTTCCCTTCATTTTGATCCGTCAATTTTGACATAGGGTCCTCCGTATCGAATCCGGAATGCTTTCCGGCCTAGGATAAATTCTTAAAAAACAAACCTGTGAATATATCCTTACCTTTTTATACTGGAGTGTTGGAGTACTGGAGTACTGGTTTTAAAACCATCACTCCAACACTCCAGTACTCCAACTTTTTACAGGCTACCTTAATACATTTGGGATTAAAAAAAATTTTCAATTTCTTTATCTATTTATTCTTTTCCGTCAACCGGTCCAACGCCGTTTGTTTCTTTTCCATGGCGGCCTTTTTCAAGTCTTCGAGAACCCCTTTCGGTACTTCGCGAAATTCAAGAACGCCCTTGGCCCTGGCCAGCTCCAACAACTCCTGTCCGCGCTTGGATCTGACGATAACCTGGTTCCAGGACTTGGTTTCGGCCCAATCCCCTTCCGGAATCCTGGCCGAGCCGACGGAAATGTCGCTGAACTCGGCGGTCGTATCCATACAATAATGGCAAGCCTCCCGTATATAAGGTGCAAGCTCGTCCATTGAAAAATGGAGCGTCCCGTTGGTGGTATAGACTTCCACGGTCCTTTTTCCAGGAGGAATATCCATACCGGTTATGTCCGAAAGTTTTGTTTTAGACGTCAACAGATCGGCGAATCTTCGCCAGGAAAGGGTCCATCCGCAAAACAAACCGATAACCAATTTTAATTTATCGATCTGGTTGTCGTTGGTCGAAATGGGTTTCAGGCGCATCTTGGCCAGAGCAAAGGCCTGGCAGGGTGTGGCTACGACCCCGATCTTTTGAGCTTCTCCCTGGGCCGCTTTATTGAACTCCGCTATGGTCGGGGAGACGATAAACTTGCTTTTCCCCCTCCTCCTGATTCCAGATACATCGTGAACCGTCACTCCATGATGTTGGAAATCTTCCTGTCCTTCAGCTACGATAGCCGTATCAATAATCCCTTCCTGAATGGCCAGGGACATCAAGGCCGTGACCGTTCCTCCATGTTGGGCCTGTTTTCGTGCCTGTTGGTCCGCTACCCTGGCGATACAGAATCCTTTAACCGGACCTATTTCAGGGGTCATATCCGCTTCATCAAAAAGCAATTTCCTCAGGGCGTCACAATCCGTGGGTGTTCTCGGACAAAAGGCATAACATCGACCTTCCTTGAGATCGCAAGGATGCAGCACAATCGTCTGGTCATTATATATAACCTGATAAGGGCAAAGGTTGACACAGGCCCCGCAACCTGTACAGAGGTGGGCCTTCAGAACCTTTTCCTGGAGCTCCTTTTGCCCCCTGATCTGGTTTTGGTCTTCCATTGGTGATAATCTCCTTTTCCAAAATGAGGATTCAAGGATTCAATGGGAAGGTATGAAAGTTAAAACCCTTGAACGTCTCGGCTGAGCTCGTCGCAAGCCCTGGAATCCTCTAACTTTATGTTATAATTTTCTAACATTCAGGAATTAAGCTGTCAAATGAAATCAAAACACGATTTCCATTCTCTGTTTTTACCCATTCCTCTGCTCCTTGCCTTAGGACCTTAATAAAAGTAAACTGAGAATAAAAGCGCAAACACAAAGTACGATCGTGATGTGAAAGGCCAAACGATACCCCCGGTGAAGTCAAAGATGTAACCTTGGTCCCCTGGTTCATGAATATGCCGAAGGAATAAGCCTGGATCCCTAAGACGATCATTCCCATGACCGCCAAAACAACCATCACCCTGCCGTAGTATAAATTTTTTATTTTTTCTATGAAGAATCCCATTGGATAAAACCTGAAAAGGTCGTAAAAAGCCGTCACCCCGGCGAAAGCCGGGGTTCAGGATAAGTATAACTGCCTTAAAAAAACTGGATTCCGGCTGAGTCTATCCCGCTCTTGATGCGGGACCGGAATGACAAAAACAGGCTTCCAACGACTTTTACGAGTTCATTAAACATGGTTGAATTCATTTTTGAAGATTTTTGAATTGGCGGGCGAGGGGATCAAATATAAAAGACAACCTGATCGGAAAAAGCAACAAAATTTCGGATTTCGGAATATAAATTTCCAGTTACTCAGATGCTTTTGAACTATTAAACTACTTAGTGCACCGAACTATTAAAAGAGAAGATGCTCCGAACCCCGAACTCAAATCTCAAAACTATTCTCAATGGATGACAGTCGCTAACTCTGACGACTTCCCTCCATTCCTATCTTTCATTACTCGTCACCAGTTTATCCGCTACCTTCTCATTTTCCTCCCCTTCCCTTTCATCGTCCCTTTTCCCTTCTTCCTCGGCCACAAGTAAACGACGGGCGAAGCCACAAAGACAGAAGAGTAGGTGCCTACGATTACCCCCATGAGCAGGGCCAGGGCGAAATCATGAATCACCACACCCCCCAAGAAAAAGAGGGCCAGGACGACCAGGAAAACCGTTAAGGAGGTAATAATGGTTCGGGAAAGGACCTCATTGATACTTATATTGATCATCTCCCCGAAATCCCGCTTGCCGCCGCGATTCATGGTCTCGCGTATGCGGTCAAAAACCACTACCGTATCGGTCAGAGAATAACCGGCCAAAGTCAGAAGGGCGGTTACAATCAGCAAGGTGATCTCTTTATCCAACAAATAAAAAACTCCCAAGACCGCCAAAACATCGTGAAAAGTGGCAATGGCAGCGCCCACTCCGAAGCGTAATTCAAAACGCCAGGCCAGATAGATAATAATACCGGCCAAAGAAATAGCAATGGCGATTAAAGCCGCCTTTTTCAAGGCCGCACTGACTGAGGACCCTATTTCAGCCTTGCTTTCCAGGGTAAATTTTAATTCCGGAAAATCCTCCTGCAGAGCCTTGCCGATGGCATCGGTCGCTTGGCTCACGGTCTGTCCCGATCCTTTAGCCCTAACCATCAGGATATTTTCGTTGGCCACCTGCTGCAATTCAAGGTCCTTGAAACCCCTTTGTACTAAGGCCCCACGGACCTTTTCCAGACCGGAAAGATTGGCCGGCCTTGAATTGGGCCATGGTCCCGCCGGAGAATTCTACACCCAGGTTGGCTTGCCCTCGGTTAATCTGAACAAAAGCAATCAAACCCAATAAACAAAGGATTCCCGAAAAAATAAAGGCGTATTTTCTTAAGCCGATAAAATCAATTTTGGTCTTTTTCAGAAACTGGACAAAATGCAAGGGTCTCAACAGCCGCTTGATACTCAAGTAATCATAAACTACCCGGGTGCAAAAAAGGGCGGTAAAAAGATTGAAAATAACGCCGATACTTAACGTGACGGCAAAGCCTTTGATTGGACCGGACCCAAATAAAAACAAGGCAAAGGCCGTAATTAAGGTAGTGACATGGGAGTCAATGATCGTCCAGAAGGCCTTATCGTATCCTCCGTCCACGCCGGACTTGACCGGTTTGCCCTGTTGAAATTCCTCCCGCATCCGTTCAAAGATCAGGACATTGGAATCCACGGCCATACCGATGGACAGAATGATGCCGGCAATGCCGGGCAGGGTCAAGGTGGCCCGAAAGATTCCCAGGGCGGCAATCATAAATACGACATTCAGGACCAAGGCAAAATCGGCAATCAGGCCGGAGAACCGGTAATAATACATCATAAACAAGATCACCAGGGCCGTACCTACCAGACCGGACATAAATCCTTTATTAATGGAATCCAGGCCCAGAGACGGTCCGACGGTTACGTTCTGGACAACATGTACCGGCGCCGGTAAAGCCCCTGCCCGCAGGACAATAGCCAGGTCGCTGGCTTCATCCATGGAAAAAGAACCGGTGATCTGGGCCTTGCCTCCGGAAATTCGTTCCTGGATGACCGGCGACGATTGAACAATTTGATCCAATATGATGGCCAACTGGCGGTGGACATTGTCCCGGGTGATCTGATCGAACACCCGGCTTCCATGGCTATTGAGCTCAATGCTGACATAAGGCTCATTAAACTGTCCCCCGATCTGAACCTGAGCTGTTTTGACGGCGTCCCCGGTCATCAAGACCTTGGAAAAAAGCAAAGCCGGGATGCGGCCGACACGGCCGGTCTCTCGGTTGACCTCTTTCCGGATGCAGATTTCCCTTTCAGGAGGAATTTGGTCCTGCAGGGCCTGGTTCAGTTCGGCATGGCTATAATCCCTTTTTAATCTGCCGCTTTCGACGGCCTGATCAATAAGACCTTGAAGGTCAACTTTGCTTTCGGTATCCACCAGTTTAAATTCCAATTGGGCAGTCCGGCCGATAAGATCCATGGCCCGTTGAGGATCCTTGACCCCTGGTAATTGAACCACAATTTCATCCGAGCCCTGCCGGATGATGACCGGTTCCGTCACCCCGAATTGATCGATCCGGTTTCGGATAATCTCCAGGCTCTGAGACAGGGCATTCTCAGTAATAGACTTGATTTCCTTTTCCTTTAAAGCCAACTCGACCTGAATCCCTTCGGGCTTAGGAGTCGATGAAACCAAGAGTCAGGTTGGGAAATTCCTCTTTGATCGTTTTCTGAACCACCGGAAGGTGATCGGCATTGGGCAACAGAAAAGTCAGGCGGTTTACACCTCCCGCCTCACCCCGGCTGGCCGGGATCTGTTTTTTCCTCAAGCTCTCCCGTAGATCCTGTTGAGAAAGTTCCAGATAATTTTTAGTGGCCTTTTCCAGATCCACCTTGAGGATCAGATGCATCCCGCCCTGGAGGTCCAATCCCAGTCGCAATCCCTCCTTGGGTAAGACACTGCTCCACCACGACGGTAAGTTTTTAGTCAAGGAAGGAATGATAAATAAAACAGACAAAGCGACCAGAAGACCGATAAAGGTAAATTTCCAGCGAATTTTTTTAAGCATGGCTTATTCCTCAATAAAAATAAGGATTCAAGGAGTCAAGGGGTCGAGGATTCGAGTGAAAGGCATCATGACTGCTGG
>CAWDKY010000027.1:0-212346 GCA_963802945.1 uncultured delta proteobacterium | reverse complement strand
CTTCTGTGGAAAAAATCTCGTTCAGGTGGACCAGTTCCAGATGAACGGCTTCTGAAAGGGGCAGTTTGAAGCCTTCATCCATAATCTGGTTGGCAAACCTCAGGGCCAGCGGGGCCTTGCCGGCAATGATTTTGGCGGTTTTCGCCGTCAGAGGATCATCGCTTTTAAGAAATTTACCGGTCAACCATCCCTCTATCTTATCATCTGAAAAAAGTTTTTTGATCTGTTGAAATTCCGGGGGAAGTGCTTCTTGGCCTTTCCCCTTTTTCGAAGTCGATTCCCCCTCGGCCAACAGCTTATGAATCTTTTCGTCGATCTCCTAGGTGAAAACAGATAGTCCACCAGCCCTATGGAAAGAGCGACCTCCCCAGAGATTATCCGACCGGTGAAGTTGATATACTTGGCCAGCTCTTTGCCTACATGGCGACTGGTCCGCTGGGTCCCGCCGAGTCCAGGGTAGATCCCGATCCCGGTTTCCGGGAAACCCCATCGCCGCCTTGGGCGTGGCCGCGATCACATCAGCAGAAAGGGCCAATTCCAACCCGCCCCCTAGGGCCGGCCCATCACCTTGGCGATAACCAGCTTTTTGCTCGCATCGATGCGGTTCAAAACATCCTGGCCGAAAGCCGTGAATGCATAATTATCCTCTAACCGGTTGTTCTTGATCAATCCACAAAGAACTTGATGTCCGCGCCGGCCACGAAAGCCTTTCCAGCCCCCTCCAGGACAATAGCCTTGGCTTGAGTATCCGCTTCGGCTTCTTTGAAGGCCTCGTCCAATTGCTTGACCACGGTCTGATTCAGGGCATTCATGGCATCCGGTCGGGAAATGCAGACCCGCCCCAGGTCTCCATCACGGCGGTAGGAAACATAACGGATGTCCCATGGCTCTCCCTTGCCCTTCTGGGCCTTTAGACTATTGGGATTTTCAGGTCGGGCCAGGCCTTTAAAAGGTCTTCCACCATGCTGTAAGTCTTATCGATGCCGGCGAGGTTCATGAGTTCAAAGGGTCCTTTTGACCAGCGAAGTCCCACCTTGGCTCCCAGGTGATGTCGGCCATATTGACTACATTTTCTTCCAAGAGTGTGCAGCAGAGATAAAAGACGTGCCCAGTAGCCGGTCTACAACTTTCTCCAATTTTGTCTCATCCACTTGGCCATCGAGAGGGAAATCCTTACCCGATTCAAACTGGGCCTTCAGCCTGGCCGAAGGGGCGTAAAAGGGATGCCTGATTTGATCGAAGAGGGATTGGGAGGTGTGATGGGCAATCGTTACGCCGGTTACGTTGACCAGTTTGAAAGGCCCATACCGATGCTAAGGCATCCATGATTGCCTTGTCAATGGTGGGAACGTTGGCCCAGCCCTCCTCCAAGATGCGGGTCGCTTCGTTGTTTAAGGGGACAAAAAAACGGTTGACGGCAAAGCCGGGAGAATCCTGGACTAAGATATCGGTTTTGCCAGTGAGAATCGAATACTGCTTACAGGCGGAGATGAATTCCGGCGATGTAGCTGAACCCGGAATAATCTCCAGAAGGCGGTTCATCGCCGGATGGTAGAAAAAATGAAGCCCCACAAAACGATCCTTTCTATTTGTGGCCTTGGCCAGTTCGTTAATCGAGAAGGAAGAGGTGTTGGTGGCCAAGATCGTCTTGGGACCACATATTTTGTCAAGCCGCGAAAAAAGCTCTTTCTTGACCGCAAGGTCTTCAAAGACAGCTTCGATCACCAGATCACAGTCCTTGATCTCGGCCATGTCCGTAGTGCCATGAATACGGGAGAGGATTTCGTTCACTTGTTCAGGCCTAAAGATTTTTCTTTCCACTCCCTGCTGAAGAGTACGCCTGATATTGTTTATTCCCCTTCGACAAACTCCGGTTTCATGTCCACTAAGACTACAGACAGGCCTTCCTGGGCTGTTTTCTGAGCGATCCCGCCGCCCATATTGCCTGCACCGATGATTCCTATTTTTTTCATGTCTGAATCCTCCTTATTTGCCAGTTAACGAGGTATCTGATTTGTTTCAGCATTGCCGCCAATCTGAATTCTATGATTCCATTGCCTTTCTCCCTTTTCTTTTTTTTCCTTCAAGGCCCGCCAGATGCGTTCGGAGGTGACGGGCAGTTCGGTGATGCGCACGCCGGTGGCATCGTAAACGGCGTTCAGGATGGCCGGGATGGTGGGCATGATGGCCCCTTCGCCGACCTCCTTGGCCCCGAAAGGGCCGTTGGGTTCGTTGCTTTCAATAATAATCGATTCGACCTGCGGCACATCCAGGGCCGTGGGGACCTTGTATTCTCCCAGGGAGGCATTGATGATCTGTCCCCGGTCGTTGAATTTCACTTCTTCAAACAAGGCCTCACCCAGGCCCATGGCTACCGAACCTTCCATCTGCCCTTCCACGGAGGTCCGATTGATGGCCAGGCCGCAGTCATGGGCATCGGTCACTTTATCCACGGTCACCTCGCCGGTTTCCAGATCCACGCTGACCTCGGCAATCATAGCCGAACAGCCATAGGCCGGTGAAGTACCGACCGCCGCCCCTTTAAAGGAGCCCCCCAGTTTGGGGGTTTGTATTTGCCGGTGCCGACAATCGTCCCTCTTTTTAGATAGGCCAGACGGGCCGCCTCCCTAAAAGTCAGGTGATCTTCCCTGGGGGATCGGTCCAGCCCCGGTGCTCTTTGATATAGCTCGATGCGTATCGGTTCAAAATCGGGGGCGCGCCTTCAAAAAAGACCAGGCCGTTGCGGATCGAAATCTTTTCCAGCGGAACGTTCAGCGCTTCAGACAACACCTCCAGGACCTGACGTCGGGCATCTTCGGCCGCTTCCTTGGCGGCATATCCGGTCATCAGGGTCTGACGGCTGGAATAAGCCCCCAGGTCAACGGACAGATCCGTATCCCCGGAAACAACCTGCACATCCTCGTAGCGAACCCCCAGGGCCTCGGCGGCGATCATGGCCAAGGCCGTGTCCGATCCCTGGCCGATCTCCGCACTGCCGGTCCGACCTGGACGGTCCCGCCGTCCTCGGAAATTTTAACCACGACGGTGGCATGATAGGTGTCGGAACGATAAATGGGGTAACCGGCACCGGAGACAAAAAAGCCGCAGGCCATGCCGATCCCTTTGCCTTTAGGCAGGCGGCCTTTTTTCAGCTTCCAATCGGAATGATCCCGAATGGCCTCGATGCATTCTTTCATCCCCAGGCTGCTCATGTTCAGTTCGTTGCAGGTCGTGTCGCCGGTTTCCATGATATTTTTTAAACGCATTTCCACCGGATCGATCCCCAATTTTTCGGCGATGATGTCCAACTGCTGTTCGAAACCGGCCCGGGCGGCCACGCCGCCGTGTCCTCTTTGGGCCCCGCAGGCCGGGCGATTGGTGTAAACCCGAAAGCCGTCATATTTCATATTGGGGAGTTTGTAAGGGCCTCCTAAAAGCGAACCGGCATAATAGACGGTGGCGATCCCGAAGCTGGAGTAGGCCCCGCCTTCCAGGACAGCAGGTATTATGGAGGGCCATCAAGGTGCCGTCTTTTTTGACTCCGGTTTTAAAGGTGTGAAAAAATTGATGCCGGGCCCGGCTGTGGAGAAAGACCTGTTCCCGGGAGAAATGCATCTTCACCGGACGATGGGTTTTCATGGAAAGAAGGCAGGCAGTCAATTCCAGGGTGGAGGCCGAAGCCTTGGGGCCGAACCCGCCGCCGACATAGGATTTGATGACCCGGACCTTGCCGATGGGCATTTTTAAGACCATGGCCGCGGTCCGCTGGACATAATGGGGGACCTGGGTGGAGCTGTAGAGGGTCAAATACCCGTGTTGATCAAAAACAGCTACGGCGTTATTGGGTTCCAGAAAGGCGGCATCCTGACGTTTATTGACAAATTTATGCTCATGGATCAGGTCGCACCGGGCAAAGGCCGCTTCCACATCGCCGAACTCCTGATGGACCTCGGCGCAGATATTGCGGGCAAAGGCCTCATGGATCGGGGGGCCCCTTCGGTCATGGCCTGGAAAGGATCAAAGACGGCCGGGAGTTCTTCATAATCCACCCGGATCAAGCCTAAGGCTTCCTGGGCCGTTTCCTGGTCCACAGCGGCTACGGCGGCCACTTCATCCCCGACATAACGCACCTTATCCACGGCCAGGATGGTCTCATCATAGCGGGCCGGGGAAACCCCGAAAGGAATGATCTGCAAGTCCCGGGCGGTTACCACGGATTTGACTCCCGGAAGGGCCCTGGCCTTCGAGGTGTCGATGTTTAGAATGCGGGCATGGGCCAAGGGACTTTGCAGTATGGCCCCGGAGAGCATATTCGGAAAATGCAGATCATCGGTATAAATGGCCTGACCGGTGGCTTTGTCCGGTGCATCCAGTCTCGGGGCCCGGCTGTTGATGACGCTATAGGTATTCATAAGATTTATCCTTCTTTCATAGGTAAAGGTTTGGTTCAGGGTAATGAATAGGTTTAAGCTAGTGAAGATTTTTGATTACCTCGCTTTGACCTTATCCCTTGCCACTGATTCAATGGCATCCACTATTTTTTGATAGCCTGTGCAGCGGCAGAGATTGCCGCTGATGGCTTCCCTGATTTCCGATTGGCTGGGACAAGGATTTTTGTCCAGCAAGGCCTTGGCGGTACAGGATCATGCCCGGACTGCAAAAGCCGCATTGGATGCTGCCGTGCTCTACAAAGGCTTGTTGAAGGGGATGGAGTTCTCCCTCAGCGGATAATCCTTCAATGGTCAGTATCTCGTGCCCTTCGGCCTCCACGGCCAGGACCAGACAGGAATTGACCGGTTGTCCGTCCATCAGGACGGTGCAAGACCCGCAGTCTCCCATTTCGCAGCCTTGTTTGGTGCCGGTGAGTCTTAAATTTTCCCGGAGCACTTGGGTCAAGGTCCGGTTTACGGGAATGACCAGATCGTATTCCCGGTCATTGACTTTGAGGGTTATCATTTTTTTCATGGGAATCTCCTAAGCATTTTTCATAAGTGCCGATAGGCGGCTTTCAGGGTGCGCAAGGTCAAAATCTCCACCATGTCCCGGCGGTAATCCGCTGATCCACGATGGTCGGTAATGGGCTTGGAATCCTGAGCCGCCGCCCGGGCGGCTTTTTTGAAAACCGGATCGTCCTGATTTTTGGGTTTGACCCCTTCCAGGACCTGGGCCGCCGAGGAGGCCAGGAAAGGGATTGGGGCCACCGCTCCCAGGGCCACCCGGGCCGGTTGATTGAACCATCGGGAGCCAGTTCGAGGAAAGAAGCGGCATTGACCAGGGCAATCTCCAGGGCCTTCCGGGTCCCCAATTTGAGATAGGCCCCGGCCCCTGGGGTTTTCTGAAACATAAGCCACATCGTCGCCAGGCTCAGCCGCGCCGTCATTGGCGGCGCGCGTGGCCATGCGAAGGACCTGAGCTTCGCCGCGCGCTGGGCATAATCGATGGATTGGTCGCCAACGAAAATGACGCTGGCACCCTGCGAGGGAGAGACGTAAAGGGGGACGTTTGTTTGGTCGCTTAACCAGTTAAACGGCAGGGGTGGCCACGAGGAGAGTTTCTGGAGGGATTGGTAGTTGCAGACGAAAGGCGCGATGTCGGTCGGGGCAATTGGGACCAAGTCGGTCGGAAGCTGCCGGGCCTGGGCGGAAGCCAGGCTGAGCGCGAGGATGCTAAGGAGCCGGCAGACGGCGCCTTGGCTAATGAGTCTCATAATATTTAGTGTCATAGAACTGCTCGTTGAGATTGTCTAACAACTCTCAACTGGATACATTAGCAGCCTCCTTCCGACCGATAGCAAGGATGGTCAGGCAGAAATGATTTGGCCCGCCGGGTTATGGTCTCGGGCCGCAATTCCTGCTTGCTTAGTGGAGCGTGGCAGAAATCGGCACCCGAACTCCAGATCTCAGCGGAAGCTGGTTGATGTCCGATACGTTTTGCGGGCAGTATCGAGTTGATGCGAAACATTGTGCTTAGCCTTTTTCTTGCCGTCGTTTATGTTACAGGCAGGCAGCGAAGGAAAAGAGTTGCCGGCGTTCCCGGCGCGGAAGGATTCGGGGCAAATACGCCGGGCGGACGAGGCGGTAAGAAAAAGGCTAAGCACAATGTTTCGCATCAACTCGATACTGCCCCGCAATATAGGACATCAACCAGCTTCCGCTGAGATCTGGAGTTCGGGTGCCAATTTCTGCCACGCTCCACTAAGCAAGAGCAGGAATTGCGGCCCGAGACCATAACCCGGCGGGCCAAATCATTTCTGCCGACCATCCTTGCTATCGGTCGGAAGGAGGCTGCTAATGTATCCAGTTGAGAGTTTGTAGACAATCTCAACGAGCAGTTCTATGACACTAAATATTATGAGACTCATTAGCCAGGCGCGGTCGGCCGCTTCTTAGCATCCTCGCGCTCGCGCCAGCCCGGCAGCTTCCGACCGACTTGGTCCCCAATTGCCCCGACCGAAGGACATGGCTTTTTCGTCTGCAACTACCAATCCCTCCAGAGCACTAACTGGTTAAGCGACCAAACAAACGTCCCCCTTTACGTCTCTCCCTCGCAGGGTGCCGCGTCATTTCCATCACAACTACAATCCATCGATTATGCAGCAGCGCGCGGCGGAAGCTCAGGGTGGCTTCGCATGGCCACGCGCGCCGCCAATGACGGCGCAGTTTGGCGACGATGTGGCTTATGTTTCAGAAAACCCCAGGGGCCGGAGCCTATCTCAAACTGGGAACTCGGAAGGCGTTAGAAATTGCGCTGGTCAATGCCGCTTCTTTCCTTGAACTGACACCTGACGGTTCGATCAACCAGGCCCGGGTGGCCCTGGGTGCAGTGGCCCCTATCCCAATGCTTGCGCCATCGGCAGCCAAAATCCTAATGGGAGCCAAACCTAAAAATGAAAACGACCCGGTTTTTCAAGAAGCGGCCCAGGCTGCGGCTCAGGACTCCAAACCCATCACCGATCATCGCGGATCTGCGGATTATCGTCAAGACATGGTGAAGATTTTGACCTTACGCACTCTGAAAGACGCTTATCGGCAACTCATGAAAAAAGCTTAGGAGATTTCCCATGAAAAGAATGATCACCCTTGAGGTCAATGGCCGGGAGTATGATCTGGTCATACCGGTAAACCGAACCTTGACTCAAGTGCTTAGAGAAAATTTAAGGCTGACAGGAACTAAACAGGGCTGCAGTCTGGGGGACTGTGGCTCATGTACCGTCCTGATGGACGGACAGCCGGTCAATTCCTGTCTGGTCCTGGCTGTGGAAGCTGAAGGGCACCAGATACTGACCATTGAAGGGCTCTCCGAGGAAGGGAAACTTCATCCCATTCAACAGGCTTTTGTGGAGCACGGAAGCATCCAATGCGGCTTTTGCAGCCCCGGCATGATCCTGTCGGCCAAGGCCTTGTTGGATAAAAACCCAAGGCCTGCCAAATCGGAAATTCGGGAAGCCATCAGCGGCAACCTTTGCCGCTGCACGGGATATCAGAAAATAGTGGATGCCATTGACTCGGTGGTCAAACAGGATAGCTGACTGTTTAAAAGGATCAGCAAAAACGTATAAGAGGAAGGACAGAACTTATGAACTCCTACAGCGTCATCAATAGCCGGGCCCCAAGGCTGGATGCACCGGACAAGGCCACCGGACGGGCTATTTATACTGATGATCTGCATTTTCCGAATATGCTTTACGGGGCCGTATTGCAAAGTCCTTTGGCCCATGCCCGCATTAAAAACATCGATACTTCACAGGCCAAAAAACTTCCCGGAGTAAAATCCGTGGTAACCGCCCGGGATGTGAAGGTCATCCCTTATGGGGTTTCCCCGGCCCGTTACGATGAAACCATCCTGGCGGTCGATAAGGTGCGTTATGTCGGGGATGAAGTGGCTGCCGTGGCCGCTGTGGATTGGGAAACGGCTCAGGAGGCCTTAGGATTGATCCGGGTGGATTACGAGGAACTTCCGGCTGTTTTTGATCCCTTCCAGGCCATGAGCGAAGGGGCCCCTCAGATCCATGAGACCTTCGCCCGCAATATCTGCGCCGAGGTTCACCAGGAGTTCGGTGATGTGGAAGCGGCCTTTGCCCGATGCGACCTGATCCATGAACATAAGTTTGTCAATAAACGACAGGATGCCGCCTTCTTGGAACCCAACAACGTTGTGGCTGTTTACGATT
The DNA here is from genome assembly GCA_963802945.1 of uncultured delta proteobacterium. Classification (GTDB taxonomy): domain Bacteria; phylum Desulfobacterota; class RBG-13-43-22; order RBG-13-43-22; family RBG-13-43-22; genus RBG-13-43-22. The sequence goes on along the minus strand of CAWDKY010000027.1, from coordinate 204,176 downwards.
ATCACGGATATCTGACTCTCTATAGTTCCACTCAGGTTCCCCATTATGTCCAGCGGACCGTGGCCATGGTCATACAAATACCCATCGGCAAGGTGAGGGTCATCAAACCCTATGTGGGCGGCGGATTCGGGCCTAAGGCCTCGGCTTCCACTCTGGAATTGGTCGGCTGCCTGCTTTCCATCAAAACCCATCGTCCGGTAAAAATGCATTTTACCCGGGAACAGGTCTTTCTGCACAGCCGGGCTCGTCATCAATTTTTTCACACCTTTAAAACCGGGGTTAAGAAAGACGGCACCCTGATGGCCCTGCATAACACCTGCTATCTCGAAGGCGGGGCCTATTCCAGCTTCGGGATCGCCACGGTCTATTATGCCGGTTCCCTTTTAGGCGGCCCCTATAAACTCCCCAATATGAAATACGACGGTTATCGGGTCTACACCAACCGTCCGGCCTGCGGGGCCCAAAGGGGACACGGCGGCGTGGCCGCCCGGGCCGGGTTCGAACAGCAGTTGGACATCATCGCCGAAAAACTGGGGATCGACCCGGTGGAAATGCGCCTGAAAAATATCATGGAAACCGGAGACACCACCTGCAACGAGCTTAACATGAGCAGCTTGGGCATGAAAGAATGCATCGAGGCCATCCGGGATCATTCGGATTGGAAACAGAAAAAAGGCCGCCTGCCCAAAGGCAAAGGCATCGGCATGGCCTGCGGCTTCTTTGTCTCCGGCGCCGGTTATCCCATTTATCGGTCCGACACCTACCATGCCACCGTGGTGGTTAAAATTTCCGAGGACGGCGGGACCATCCAGGTCCAGACAGGCAGTGCGGAAATCGGCCAGGGTTCGGACACGGCCTTGGCCATGATCGCCGCCGAGGCCCTGGGGGTCCGCTATGAGGATGTGCGGGTCGTCTCCGGGGATACGGACCTGTCCGTGGACCTGGGGGCCTATTCCAGCCGCCAGACCCTGATGACCGGATACGCCACCAAGGAAGCGGCCGAAGATGCCAAACGTCAGGTCTTAGAGGTATTGTCTGAAAGCCTGAACGTTCCAGTGGAAAAGATTTCGGTCCGCAACGGGCTGGTCTTTTTTGAAGGCGTCACCCCGGATTTCGAACCAATACGCATCAGCTATATTAAAGAGCATCGGGGCTGGACCGATCCGCCTCAGGGAGATCACTTGACTTTTAAAGAAGCGGCCCGTCTGGCCTATTTAGAACGAGGCACGATTGTCGGCACGGGCAAATATAAACCACCCAAGTTGGGCGGCTCATTTAAAGGGGCGACGGTCGGGACCTCCCCGGCCTATGGCTGTTCGGCCCAGATCGCTGAGGTCAGTGTGGACCTGGAAACCGGCGAGGTGACGGTGGAAAAAGTAACCGATGCCCATGACTGCGGCCTGGCCATTAATCGGACTTCTGTGGAAGGGCAGATGGAAGGTTCGGTTTCCATGGGCCTGGGCGAGGCCCTGTTTGAAGAAGTGAAATTCAACGATCAAGGACAGATCATCAATGCCTCTCTGGGAGAATACAAGGTCCCCACGGCCATGGATGTGCCGCCGGTTGAATCGATTATTATTGAAAGCAACGAGCCCAACGGCCCTTACGGGGCCAAGGAGGTCGGCGAAGGGGCCATCATGCCCACCATCCCGGCCATCCTGAATGCCGTTTACGACGCCACCGGGGTGCGCCTTAACGAATTGCCCGTCACCTCCGAACGCATCTGGCGGGCCTTGAAGGAAAAAAAATAAAAGGGATAAAGGCAATGGAATCATAAAATTCAGATCGGCGGCAATGCTGAAACAAATCAGATAGCTTGTTAACTGGTAAATAAGGAGATTTCAAACATGAAAAAAATAGGAATCATCGGGGCAGGCAATATGGGCGGCGGGATCGCCCAAAAAACAGCTCAGGAAGGCCTGTCGGTAGTCTTAGTGGACATGAAACCGGAGTTTGTCGAAAGGGGAATAAACAATATTAGGAAAACTCTTCAAGAGGGAGTGGAAAGAAGAATCTTTAAGCCTGAACAAGTCGACGAAATCCTCTCCCGTATTCATGGCACTGCGGACACGGCCGAGATCAAGGACTGCGATCTGGTGATCGAAGCGGTCTTTGAAGACCTGGCGGTCAAGAAAGAGCTTTTTTCACGGCTTGATAAAGTGTGTGGTCCCAAGATGATCCTGGCCTCCAATACCTCTTCCTTCTCGATTAACGAACTGGCCAAGGCCGTAAATAGAAAGGATCGCTTTGTCGGGCTTCATTTTTTCTACCATCCGGCCATGAACCGCCTTCTGGAGATTATTCCGGGTTCAGCTACATCGCCGGAATGCATCGCCGCCTGCAAGCAGTATTCCATTCTTACTGGTAAAACCGATATCTTAGTCCAGGATTCTCCCGGCTTTGCCGTCAACCGTTTTTTTGTCCCCTTAAACAACGAAGCGACCCGCATCTTGGAGGAGGGCTGGGCCAACGCTTCCACTATCGACAAGGCATTCATGGATGCCTTAGACATCGGCATGGGTCACTTTCAAACTGGTCAATGTAACCGGCGTAACGATTGCCCATCACACCTCCCAATCCCTTTTCGATCAAATCAAGCATTCTTTTTACGCCCCTTCGGCCAGGCTGAAGGCCCAGTTTGAATCGGGTAAGGATTTCCCTCTCGACGGCCAGGTGGATGAGTCAAAATTGCAGAAGGTTGTAGACCGGTTGCTGGGCACTGTCTTTTATCTCTGCTGCACACTCCTGGAGGAAAATGTAGTCAGTATGTCTGACATCGACCTGGGAGCCAAGGTCGGGCTTCGTTGGTCTAAAGGACCTTTCGAACTCATGAACCTCTATGGCATCGATAAGACTTACAGCATGGTTGAAGACCTTTTAAAGGCTTGGCCCGGCCTGAAAATGCCCGATAGTCTGAAGGCCCAGAAGGCCAAGGGAGATCCGTGGGACATCCGTTATGTCTCCTACCGCCGTGATGGAGATTTGGGGCGGGTTTGCATTTCCCGACCGGATGCCATGAATGCCCTCAATCCTACCGTGGTCAAGCAATTGGACGAGGCCTTCAAAGAAGCCGAGGCGGATACTCAAATCAAGGCCATTGTTCTAGAGGGGGCTGGAAAGGCTTTCGTGGCCGGGGCCGACATCAATTTTTTTGTGGATTGCATCAAGAACTACCGGTTGGAGGACAATTATGCCTTCACGGCTTTCGGCCAGGATGTTTTGAAACGCATCGATGCCAGCAAAAAGCTGGTGATCGCCAAGGTGGATGGGCCGGCCCTAGGGGGCGGTTTTGAATTGGCTCTTTCTGCGGATGTGATCGCGGCCACGCCCAAGTCGGCCATGGGGTTTCCCGAAACCGGAATCGGGATCTATCCGGGACTCGGTGGGACCGCAGCGTACCAGCCGCTATGTAGGCAAAGAGCTGGCCAAGTATATCATCTTCACCGGCCAGGACAATCTCCGGGGAGGTCGCTCTTTCCATAGGGCTGGCCGACTATCTGTTTTCACCTGAGGAGATCGACGAAAAGATTCATAAGCTGTTGGCCGAGGGCAAATTGACTTCGAAAAAGGGGAAAGGCCAAGAAGCACTTCCCCCGGAATTTCAACAGATCAAAAAACTTTTTTCAGATGATAAGATAGAGGGATGGTTGACCGGTAAATTTCTTAAAAGCGATGATCCTCTGACGGCGAAAACCGCCAAAATCATTGCCGGCAAGGCCCCGCTGGCCCTGAGGTTTGCCAACCAGATTATGGATGAAGGCTTCAAACTGCCCCTTTCAGAAGCCGTTCATCTGGAACTGGTCCACCTGAACGAGATTTTTTCCACAGAAGACGCCCTGACCGGTCTATCGAGCGTTGGCAAGGGGACTCCCACCTTCAAGGGCAAGTAGAAAACACACACCGCTGCCGGGATTGGACGGTATAGCTCATCCACCATCCCGGCCCTTTTAAAATTGGTTTAAAATCCGGTCGGGCTTTCGCAATGAAATTCTTTAAACCTTTAAACCCATCTCGCGGATTTATGGCCCACTTTTACAGTAAAATACCACCTTCTGATTCAATAAGAAACCAATTCTTATTAATTGCCGTCTGAGCAACTTCAGTTCTCTCAAGTCATCTCAAAAGATTCAGGGTGCAGTCATCAATTCTAAAAAGACCTTCTTGGGAACGAAAATTTTCTTGACAGTAAAAGTTATGCGTCATATTTAACTTAATATAATATCTTAACGCTCTGGAATAAGTTTTATTTAAAATAACACCTGTAACCTATCGGGTACTTGTTCAAAAAACTAACCGCACAATCATTCACGAATCTCGAACTAAGAACCAGGCCGGCTTAAAAAAAATTCACTTTCATAAAGAAAGTCGCAAAAAAGAAATGGAGAAGCGTAAATGAAACCTTTTGGATATCGTGCACCTTCATCGCTTCAGGAGGCCGCGATGTTACTGAGCAACCAAGACCTCCGGGTTCAAGCGATGGCCGGAGGGACCGATTTGCTGGTTCAACTCCGTGCCGGTCGCTTTGATCTCGACCTCATCGTAGATATCAAACACATTCCGGACACCAACCAGTTGGTCTACGACCCTGTGGAGGGGCTTACCATCGGAGCAGCCGTGCCCTGCTGGCGGATCTATGAGAATCGTCAGATTCAGGATCTTTATCCGGCCATCGTCGATTCAGCCTCGCTCATCGGGGGCGTGGCCGTTCAGGGGCGGGCGACCTTCGGCGGGAATGTCTGTAACGCCTCACCCAGCGGTGATTCCCTGCCAACCCTGATTGTCCTTGAAGCCGTCTGCCGGATTTTCGGACCTCACGGAGAACGAGTCGTACCTAGTGGAAAAGTTCTTTACCGGTCCGGGGGCCCATGTGCTGGAGCGGGGGGAACTGCTCGTCTCAATAAAAGTACCGCCACCAAGGCCCAGCTCCGGCGCCCGCTACCTGCGATTCATTCCCCGCAATGAAATGGATATTGCCGTGGCAGGGGTTGGCGCAAAAGTGGATCTGAGCGATGACCTTAAGAAAATCGTCGCCGCGCGGATTGCCCTCGGTGCCGTCGCCCCTACCCCTATCCTTGTTCGAGAGGCAGGTGATACCCTCGTCGGGAAGACCCCTTCCGAGGAGGCATTCAGCAAGGCTGCGGCAATCGCCCGTGTGGCCATTCGACCGATTACCGATATGCGCGGAACAACCGATTACCGCCGGCACTTGGTGGGCATCCTGGTTAAAAGGGCACTGCAGGGCGCTGTGGACAGGGCACGATTAACAGAAAGCTGAAAAAATTAATTGGATGCGGAAAATATTTTTTTAGGTTGTTCAAAAAGGTCTATATACAAGGCGCCCGAAACTGGGAACCCGCCCCGAAGGGGTGGGACTGAGCATTGCCCTTTATGCGAAGAAATCCCGAGGGATGAGGGCAATCCCGCCGTTGGCGGGATTGATGGGCCTTTTTCAGCAACCTGTTAAGGAGGTTGAGAAACATGGCTGATAAGGTTCGCGTCAAGGCGCGTGTAAATAACGAAGAGGTAGAATTTCTCTGCGACCCCCGCCAGAGTTTAATGGATTGCCTTCGGGACGTTCTTAATCTGACGGGAACCAAAGAAGGGTGCAACGACGGCAACTGCGGTTCCTGCAGTGTCCTGCTCAATGGCCGTCTGGTGAATTCCTGCCTCGTATTGGGCGTGGAAATCGATGGGCAGGAGGTCATGACCATCGAAGGATTGGCCGAGGCCGGCAGTCTTCATGATCTTCAGCAGGCTTTTCTGGAATAACGCCGCCATCCAGTGCGGCTATTGCACGCCAGGGATGCTCATCGCTTCAAAAGCGCTTCTGGATCGCCATCCTGACCCCACAGAAGAACAGATTCGTTTTTGGCTGGCAGGCAATCTTTGTCGATGCACCGGATACGACAAAATCATCCGGGCGGTTAAGGAGGCTGCTTCGCGCCTGCGGAACCGAAAGCAAACGGAAGGGAGGGCTGCCCAATGAGCGAAACCATCAAACAGAAAGCAGCCGCGGAAAACGCAGCGGCTCGATATAAGATCATCGGCACCCGTCCGGTGGCTCAGGATGCGGTGGAAAAAGCAACGGGCCGGGCAGCTTATACCGGCGATATTAAATTGCCCCGGATGATCCACGGTAAGATCCTGCGCAGCCCTCACGCCCATGCCCGCATCCTGTCCATCGACACCAGCCGGGCGGAAGCGCTCCCCGGCGTCATGGCCGTCGTCACCTGGAAAGACCTCTGGCCTGCTGAAGACATCGCCAATCAGGAAAAGGTCAAGCCGAAAGACAGTCAGTTCGCGGGACAACTTTTTTGCCCGCCATAAAGCCCTTTATTGCGGACATCCCATCGCGGCTGTGGCTGCGGCTGAGCCCTGGCTGGCTGAGGAGGCCTTAAAATTGATCGATGTGGTCTATGAGGTGCTTCCACCCGTATTGGACCCCCTCCAGGCTATGGAAAAGGGCAGTCCTGTTCTCCATGAAGATAATGTTCCCAAAGAAGGGAGATCGGGCGTGGGCGGGAATGTGGCCTTTCGTGTAGAACATCTTAAAGGGGATCCGGAGGCGGGATTCGCCGAGGCCGATATTATTATCGAGCGGGAATTCCGGATCGGGATAATCCACCAGGGTTATATCGAACCCATGGCCGCCGTCGCCGACTGGACCTCAGAACGTCAGCTTAAGCTCTGGTCTTCCACCCAGGGCGCCTTCTTCGTGCGCCGGGACGTGGCCGATGTTTTACCCATCCCTCTGGCGCATATCCAAGTCATTCCCACGGAAACAGGCGGTTCATTCGGTGGGAAGAGCGCTGCCTTTCTGGAACCGGCAGCCGCCCTGTTGTCCAAGAAGTCCGGACGACCCGTCAGGATCGTGATGAGCCGGGAGGAAGTCTTCACGGCCACGGTTCCCTCTACCGGCTGCTTCATCCGGGTGAAGATGGGTGCAACGCGCCAAGGCCGGATTACTGCGGCCACCGCCTATATGGTGTTTGAAACTGGGGCCTATCGTGGCTTCAGTTGGGCCGCCGGTGGGGCCAGGGTCATTTTCGGCCCATACGATATCCCCAACGGCCGTATCGAAGGTTATGATGTCTTCGTCAACAAGCCGAAAAGCGGCTCCTTCCGGGCCCCGAATGCCCCACACGTCACCTTTGCTTATGAGAACGTCATCGACGAGTTGAGCGAGAAAATCGGTATGGACCCTATGGAATTCCGGCTGAAGAACGTGGCCAAGCAAGGGACACGGAAGATCGATGGCATCGTCTTATCCCCTCATCGGATTCAGGGAAACGTTGGAGGCGGCTATGGAATCGGCGCATTATAAGACGCCGCTCGAAGGACCTTATCGGGGGCGGGGCATCGCCTGCGGTTGGTGGCCCAACAATGCCCTGCAGTCCACCTGCTCCCTGGGCGTCAACGACGACGGTTCGGTGAACCTGATCATGGGATCCATCGACGTCGGCAGCAATGCCAGGACCGCCATAGCCATGCAGGCCGCTGAAAGGCTGTCGATTCCTCTTGCAGAGATACACCCCATTACGGGCGACACAAGCTCCATTGGCTACACGGCAACCACGGGAGGAAGTCGCACCACCTTTGCTACCGGCATAGCCGCCATCACAGCGGCCGACGATGTGATCCAGAAGATGAAGGAACGGGCGGCCCTGATTTGGAATGTCGATCTCTCCACCGTATCTTACCGAGAAAGCGTTTTCACCACTAACACCGATCCGAACAAACGTCTCACCTTCAAGGAGGTGGCGGCACAGGTGCTTACCACCGGTGGTCCAATCTATGTGACCGCCAGCCTCGAGCCCAAAGGCATCGGCAGTGCTATTTCCACCTGTATCGTGGACGTGGAGGTTGATCCGGAAACCGGCAAGGTCACCATTCTGCGCTGTACATCGGTACAGGATGTGGGAAAGGCCATTCACCCGGGGCATGTCGAAGGGCAGATCCAGGGCGCCGTTGCCCAAGGAATCGGCCGGGCCCTGTCCGAAGAATATCAATTTGACGATCAGGGCAGGATGCTTAACCGGAGTTTCCTCGACTACCGGATGCCGACGTCAACAGATGTCCCTAAGATCGAGACGGTCCTGGTGGAAGTTCCCAATCCGGGCCATCCCTACGGGGTCCGGGGGGTCGCCGAACCTCCGGTGGTCCCGCCGCCGGCAGCGATTGCCATCGCCATTCACAGAGCCTTGGGCATTCGCCTGTCCGAACTGCCCATGACTCCCGAAAGGGTTCTGCGGGCTATGGGAAAACTCCGGTAGCCATGCCGGTTCTCTGGATTCCTCCAGACCTGCGCGACTTAACTAAAGGGAAGGACAGGATCCGTGTCTCCGGAAAAAATGTGAGGCAGGCCTTGGCCCATCTCGATGCCGTTTATCCCGGTGTTTGGGACCGCCTCTGTGAAGGGAAAGACCTCAGCCCCTCTTTTACTGTGGTGGTGGACGGCGAAGGGAGCAGAATGGGGTTGTATACGCCGCTAAAGGAAGACAGCGAAGTCCATTTCCTACCAGCCATGGAAGGCGGGTAGGATTGACCTTGACTTTGCTTTGAACGAAACAAAGTCATTATCTCTTAGCATAAAAACTAAATAGATTTGATTCCTTTTCCTCCCCTTTCTTCTATTATTCGATTGTTATCTTCAGAGTACCTTTTTCCTTTTTTAAAAGAACCGGGTCATCAAGAATCCTGCCTACGAGATTGACCTCGCTGGCGGGAACAGGATCGGAACCGGTGCTCATGGGAGTAGGGCCGAAGAATATAGCCAGGGCCTGACCCGGCGGCCAATAACCGATATCCCCCACTTTTACTTTTTTAGTCGCCGATTCGTCAAGGGGCATCTTAACGGGGATTTCAAAATAAAATTCATCACCCCAGGTGTTGGGCCGGGTTTCGATAGGAAGGCAGGAGAAAACGGCCTGAGCGCAAGGGGAATCGAAAAGCTCACCCTGCAATGTTGTCTGTCCGATGATAATCTTTATGGTTTTATTCATGAAGGCTCCTCACAAATGGGAATTGCTCTGTCATTGTTGTCAAAACTTTATTCTAGATATTTTGATGGCTCCTATTTTTCATAGGACCCATTTTTTTAGAATAGCGAATTATAAAGAATGAAAAATTGACCCTGTTATCTTTTTCAATCTCATGGGTCTAACGATAAAGTCACCGGAAGATGCGAAACATAGCTTAAAATCTGTCTGGAAAACTTTTTGGTTATGTCCTCTCCAACTTACAGCCCTTGCTTCAATTTCTCTAATTCCTTGGATATTCCCAGTATGTCAAATCGTTCTTTAAAGACTATCTTAAAAATAAATAGTGAGCAAACGCCAACTCTTGCTGTCATTTTCAATCCAAGACGTAAGGGCGGTGAGTCTCCGGTAAGATAATCAACCATAAAATCAATTTTATGTTCATCCAAAGCCTTTCTCATCATCGAAAGTAACCCAAGTTCATTAGGATGGGCACCGCAATCGATAGTAGTTTCATATAATTTCTTTGCAATTTTGTGAAGTTTCGTATCTCTGGATTCAAGGGTTTTAAGGACGTTTCCAGATGTGAATTCATTTTTACATCGCCTTTTGCTATCTTCATCATCATTACGGCGCAACCAAACCTCACGAGTATCAGGATAGTTAGAAAAATGTAAACCATAGAGGCTGTTTTCAAGACAACCACGGAGCACCATATATGCCTCAGTAACCTGACCACTCAAAGAAAGTCGGGCGCCAGCTAAATATGCTGAATGGGCTCGCATTAAGAAGAATCCAGCAAACCAGTCGGGGGTGTTCAGTAAATTTTCGACCATTCTTTGGAAGGTACTATGGATCGCTTTTAGCCTCGTGAATTCAGGCTTAAGGTTCGCAAACGTCGCATAGGTATTATGGCAAGCATCATCAATAAATTGAGAAAGAGGGTCTTTCCCCCATTGCTGCGGTATTTTTAGTTCTTTATTCATGGCAGATTGTTTAAGAAAAAAATAAAGTCTTCACAATCATGAGACCCAATGCGGCGTTGAGCCGTGGCACGCAGCTTGCGGGGCCGATACCATCGTGCGCACACCAGTATTAGTTCTTTTGTTCATAAACTTCAACACGCGGAATTTCGTACCACGCTCTTTTCGTCAGCTTGAGTCGCTGGTTAGGCCGCCGTCGGATTACTGAATTATTGGATTCTGGAAAAATGGTGCTAACAAGCCCAGAAATGTAGAGGCCACAAGGACGATAATTCCAGCAAGAGATGACGAATACCAAGCGAATTCACTAAACGGAGTCTCGGGAAGTGCGAACGCCCAAGCGAAGTATGCTACGGCGCCTGCCAGCATTTCCCAAAGTGGCCATTGTGAAAATGCAATGGGCACTGGTTTCTGGGCTGCCTTGACCTTGGCTGCATATACGAGCCATACCACAACGGGTGTAGCGATCAGAAAAACCCAAAACGTCAGCCATACTCCGGAAGTTAGTTTGTTTGGTTGGTGAAGCGCTGCGAGAATAGCTACATATAATGTCAACACTTCGGTGGGTATGTAGCCAAAGATAACGTGAAGTGCAGTATTAACCGTGTTCGCAGGAAGTGAAGGTTGCGGTTGAGTCTGCTGTGGCTGTACACGAAGCAACAATGGAGGTGGAACTATTGCAATGGGTGTAGCGGTAGCTGCAGCGGCGATTTCTGTAAGTCCCTGAGGGACACCACCGAGTGGCAAAAAGTCCATACGCCTTGCTACGGCGGCGTTTGCAAGTGTACTTATGCTCATATTGACTCCTTCCTTATTTAATTTGTAGTTCTTTGAATACTGATGTATAGGCGGCCTAACAACGAGGTCAGCCAGAGGCGGGCGCCTTTTCCTGCCGATTGGCTGCACTGCCTCGTTGGATGGTGATCTCATTGGTTTTGTCCGATGATTTCATTAGCTCCCAGACTCTGTCAAAGTGCTGCGAACATATTTTGAAGAGGCTGCCCTCGCCATATTCAAGCTCAAAAGATGGGCTTTGTACCGCCCTCCTAGGCGGGAGATTCAACGTGAACCACCCCCAGAAATTGTCGCACAGAACCATGGAACTGCGTAGATGTGTACTATAATTGCCAAGCCAAATCTGACCTACCACCGTATTGGCATTGGCGTTTGCCTTTGCATCACTGAGGTATTCTTTCAGCAGTGACTCGACCTTTGTTATTTCCGGTGTAATATGACCGATTCGCTCAATAGATTCTGTCTCTTCGACATCAGAGACGAATTGCGAGTGGGGGGTAGCCAGCAAAACTCTAATGTTGACGGAGTTCTCCCTCAATGCATATATGATCTCGTCCTTTAGTGACTTGATCAGGCTTTCAGCCGAAACCGCCATTATGCTCACAGATTTGGAACCCCTTATTGCTGCTCTCATGGAGTGCGTTGCATCGGTGCCATTAGTGAACAGCCTCTTAATGCGTAGGCTCTTAAGAACTCTTAGGTTGTGAATCGAATTTAAGATATTAACATAGGTTGAGACAAAGAGATAGATGGCTGCAACCGTAATCGTGATGCAGACGGCGGTTACTACCCCCCTTGCCGTGGCATCTGAGATTTGAGAAACTGAAGCAAAGGCTCCTATGATCCCAATCACAGCTATCAGTGCCGATGCTATTTGTTGCCCGTTAATAGGAACCACCTCCTTTCATCCAAAGCTCACCGGAAGCCGGATTTATCGGCGATCGGGTGGACGCACTTGTTAGCCGCCTTTCCGTTTTGGACTCACAAATTGACGTTTCCGCACATAGTAGGTCATGACCTCATCGCCAACGCCTGGAATCCTCACCTTCTTGTTCTCATGCAGGTCCAAACTCAGCTCGGGCAGCTTTGCATGGATGGCGTCTGCGACGGCCTGGGTACAACCCAAATCAGTCTCGGAGAAACTCTTTTCGATCTTGAATGTCTGGCTTACTGCCAAGGATAGCGGGTCAGCATGTTCTTTATATGAGACCTCTCCCAAGTGAACCAGTCTCCGAGCACAAAGCTTGAAGTCTTCCAGGAGTTGGCCCAGTTGGTCTCCATCGTACTTGACATTGCGAATCTCCAAGTTTTCTGGGTATTCCGTGGTCATCGCTTCAAGATTGCTGGAGAATGTCTCCGACCATTCCCAGACATCTTTGAACGAGGAGAAGATGAGCAATGCGGCATCTCCTATGGTTTTGCTAAACGCGACGTAGTTTCGGACTTCGATTTCGCCTATAGACTGAATGGCCGCCGTCTGAAACCACTCAATCCTCACGTCACCCTCGGCATCACCGTATTTTGCGTTAAACGCAGTGTTGGCGCAGAGGTCCGCAAGTACAATGTAGTAGAGACCTGGACGGAAGAGGCTAGCTTTCTCCATTTCTCGCACTTTCATTATGGCGTCAATTGCTGGTTTGCGCGCGTAAATTGGTATGTTTCGCAGGGATCCCGGTGGAAGATTGAGATATCGCTCGAAACCCGTCACATCATCGTAGAAGCTGAAATCTCTTTCCATATCAGACCTCCCTGATATTTCCTTGCACGGCAACGAGGTCACCGGGAGCCGGTTTTTTCGGCGATCCGGTGCACCGCCTCGTTGGATGATCTTCATTTATCAACTGCAAGATATTTGAGCTTCTTCCATCTCGATACCTGCTGTCTCAAAGGAATTGTCTTGTGTACACGGAGAAACGCCTCGGCTTTAACTTCACTGGCCTTGACATCTTCGACATAGTGCCGGACTGCCCTTTGAAGATCCGCGAGGATTTGGAAAGGGTTTATTACCATCTTCCCCGTTTTCGTATCATTACGTAGGTGAACCTGACACGCCCACGGTTCGTCTCGGCAGAGGATTGTGTATTGGTCTTCCATAGAGTAGCTATGAACAAGCCCGCACCGCACGAATTCGTAAAAGGTATCGGGATCATAAGCCGACGGAAAATACTGTTTGAGGAAGGCGACGTACTTTAGACGATTTCCGGAGTTCTTCGGGTTGCCAGAGCTGAATTTTGCAAGCAAGTCAATCGCGCAACACAGAAGGATCGTCGCAGCTAGGCCTTGCCCATCCTCCAGGCATAAACGAATAGGACGATAAGTGTAATTCTTGAACCGAAAGGCGAAACGATCAATTGGTCTAGATGTATAGTCCTTCATTTCTCTTGTCACTTGTCATCCAACGGATGAGGATAAGCCGACAGACCCAAAGCCACGAGCCGCCGTAGGACGGCGAGTGCTGAGGGGATGATCGGCTTGATCTGATGGTTAGCCAGTATTGCGCTTGGCTGTATCCATGTCTTCAAGAATTTTGATTCCTAATGTTGAAATATTGGAACAACGAAGTGCATCTTCATATTTGAATGACGAATCAGCTAAATGCAAAATCCGATTTCTCGGCCAAAAAAGTTTTTTCTGAAAGTCGGTTGTTAACTGATCGAGACGCAAACTTGGGAAACCTTCAATTACCGTTTTACTCAATTCTGGTGCGGAATCCAGGGACACAATACTAATTTTTAAAAAAATAATTGATAATTGGTATTGTGTCCCCCGAATTCGTGCGCAATGACCTTGATCCTGATGGGTGACTGGTGCAGTGAAATACTTGCTGACACATCAACCTTTGAAATTTCAGCAAGGGTAAAGACGTTGAAAACCTACGGGCGGTTCTATCACGTCTTTTCACTGCAAGAAAAAAATTGCTCATTCTTGCATACGGAGATCCTTTTCCTCTTGACAGTGGCTTTTTAATGGGTGACCCCATGATTTTTGCCTATTCTCTGCTAAATGTCAATACTTCACCCCCCCAATGATCCCCTTATAAGGGTTGGACCGTGAAGCCGGGGCATAGTGAAGAAACTTCTACAAATCAGTCTTTGCTATCGGGCGTTATTAATCTGTTCTCTTTTACATAAATCTTACTTTCCGGGCGGGGATGGTACTCATTTATCCAAGAGAGAATGGCTTCGTAGTCACGAAGTTCAAAGTCATAGCGCGAAGACTTAAAAGCGTGTACTCCTGCTGAAAAATGAGAAGTAGTAGCAAGCATTGCATTTGCTACACGATAGTCACCTTTTACTGCATAGAGGGCCCGAGCGATATCGACACCCACTTTCAACTCCGGCTTGTACTTTTTACATTCGATAATCCAAGAAGTTTGCAAGCCAGATATATCTTTAGAGATAGCAAATATGTCGTAACCGCCATCTTTTGTAGCTGGAGTGAGATTAACTTCCCATCCAAAGTGGGCCAATAGTTCAGCAACCAGTTCTTCAAATTGTCTCGGCTTGATTTCAAACATTGCGGAAGGATGTTTTTGTAGATAGAGGATTAATTCATCGCTAATAACCTGTACAACGTTTATAAGTTGTTGAGGGACTTCTTTATTATTATAAATTGAATGAAGAATTTTTAATTTCTTTGAGACCTGATCAAGGCGATCTAGAGAATAGTCTTGACCGTCTGGCCCGTACGGCCCTTCTGGTCGCTTTTTATAAATTTCTTCGAAAGCTCTACTAATATAATCAATAACAACATAACGACCTTGAGGGGCTACTTGATCAAGTCCATCAGCCTCCGCAAGGGCAAATATGTCACTGAAATCGTCCTCATTAATATCCATTCCCTGGATATTAGCCCCAAAGAATTTAGCTCCTTTAGCATGACTCGAGTAGAAACTAACATTAGTCAAATTAGCCCCGCTAAGATCTGCTTTATCGAGGAATGTTCGATGTAGGTTTGCTCCACTGAGATTTGCGCAAGTAAGGTTAGACTCACTGAAAAATACTTTGCGTGTTTCCGCGCCCGTAAAATCTACCCCACTCAGATTGCATTTAGTAAGATTTGTTCGGACGAGACTTGCTCCTTTAAGCTTAACACCACGCAAATCACTACCATGAAAATAGCAATGCATTAGATCAACGCCAGACAAATCAGCGTTGGGCAAATCTGTGTTATGTAAGTCGGCGTAAATGTTATGCTTAATATCCCTAAACTCTGCCTTAGTTAGATTAGCCCCGCTTAAGTCTGGGCGCACCTCAGGATTACTTTTACGCCATTTGTTCCATACTTTGACGCCTTTCATAAATATTTCGAGATGCTTCTTATTAGCCATTTCGTTTCCTTAAATCTTTGAGTATAGCGGCGCCAACAAGTTATTCTAAAGTTTTTCTGTATATCTCCCCAACCTAAGGGGTTCTTAAAGACTATAGGCAATGAGGATTTTTATTGCCTGTTTATCTTTACTATACCATAATCAACTTAACTCACCAAAAATAAACTATTATTTTGGGGTAGCTTTTTTATTCGTCAATTTTACTATTTCTGTATATCATGTCATTTTTCAGAATATACAGAAATAGGGTAATCCTTCGGGCATGCTATTCCTCTCTCATGATGGGCAAAACTTGAAGCACTTTTTAGGGTTGAACATCTCCAAACTGAGGGAAGGGGGGCCAAGTCTGGTTTTGACCTTTTCTCCAATTTAATTTCAACTGAATGTCCTTTAAAAAAGTCTAAATTTTTGACTATAAAAAAAATTGATTGTCTGCTCAGCTATCCATTCAACCGGTTGTTTGACCGGAAAACTTCATTCAAAAAGCAAGGAAATGTTAACTTCACAAATGTGGATAGCTCATAGATGAAGGCTCAAAGCTCATAGGGATTAAGATAAAATCATTGATGCGGTAAAAAAGTACTTTTATCGGATACCTTGTCATAATGTTTCATATTATATTTTCATTTTGACAACGAAGCCACCTGAGACCAACCGCCGAGACTATGTGCAAGGCCCCCACAGGAAGTCGGAATAATTTTGGGCATATTAATAGGCGCTGACCAATTCTGTGGCTACAAGCTTGGGAGGTATCCATCGTCCGGCAGGGTCTTTCTTATATCTTGATTCTTCCAGGATGTCTTCAAGGGTCCCCATTTTTTCCGCTTCTTCTACAAAAAGCCTGACCGCTGTCTTCAGCATTTCCTTGGCCTGTTGAACATCCTGACCACAGCTTGAAATGTCGAGTTCGGGACAATAGGCCACATAGGTGTGATCTTCCTTAAAGACAATGATATCATATTCAATTGGTATCATTTTCCCCCTTACCGTTCAAAAAATGAACATTCAGTTTGATTTTTAACCAACTTTAAACTAGTTTACCAGAAAAATACAGCAAAAGCCAAATAAGATAAATAAAGGGTTCAAAAAGATGTCGTGAAGAGAAAACCGCTATACCCAATTTTCAGCCTGCAGGCCCGGGATTCTTTTGAATTCTTTTAAATTATTGGTTACTAAAGGTATGGAAAGACTTTTGGCCTGGTCGGCGATCAGCATATCCATGGCCCCTATTTTCAATCCTTTTCTCTGCCGGTAAGCCCGAATTTCTCCGTAACTGATAGCCGCCCGATCATCAAAAGGGATAATTTCCAGAGGACTTATAAATTCATTCAAAGCTTCCTGGTTTTTCCCGGATAATGGCTGAAGTGTACCCCGAATTCCAGTTCCGCCAAGGTGATGCACGATATGCCGAGGTCATTGATCTTAAAAGTCTTGAACTTTCTTAAGACTTGAGGGGGTTTCTTTTTAATAATGTAAATGCAGATGTTGGTATCAAGGAGGAATTTTATGATAAGGTCTTCCACTTTTCTAACTCGGATTGATTTCTCTCGTTCATGAAATCATCGGAAAAATGATCGAGACTGCGGATGAGAGAGTCCCAGGGATCACTTTTGGGGATCAAGACCACCAGGTTGCCGATTTTTTTTAAATAGACTTCATCCCCCCGGAATTTGAATTCCTTCGGGAGGCGAACTGCTTGGCTGCTTCCGTTCTTAAATAATTTTGCGGTGTTCATAAAGACATCCTTTTGTTTATGTTTATATAATAAAGTAAGTACTTTTGATTTAAAAAAATCAAATAAAAAAGGATAGATTTGAAATGATTTAAGAAAAAAACATTTGGAGTTCGGTGCGGTGGGCTCTTTATATATTCTCAAGTTTTGACAAAGTTGATTCAGCTAACTCCCTGAACCCGTCAGCATTGGTTCCTTCATCCCTTAACCTGTCCAGGGTTTCCTTTATCCTTAATCTTCTTTCCCGCCTGTCTTCCTGAACCAGAGGTCCCCCGCCCTTTTGCTCTTTATAGATTCGTGTCAGCAAATCAGACATCTCCATTGTACTGTAGCCAACCTCTTGCCACAGGAGTAATTCTTTCAAAAAGCCGGCATAGGCCTTTTCCCTTATGGTTTTGATTTTTTGTACAAGGTTGTCGGATTTTAAGATAGCTTTTTTATCATTCATAGTATAGCCCAATTCAACCAGGAGATCACGGTCGCATAGGAAACATAAGGGGACCATGCGGGTTCCTATAAAATCTTCCCCATGGCCCGGCATGACCCGGATCAGACAGAATCCATGTTTGAGGGCTTCTTTGGCCTCGGTATCCTGTAGGCGGGGATCCCTTCTGGGCGGCCTTCTTCCGCTCAATATCCCTTTGGCCTGCAAGGAGGCCATTCTGAGACGAAGGGAAAACTCTCTGAAGCCTTTGGAGAAAAGGGGGCCGTGCATCAACCATAGATCCCCTGAGAAGAGGAAATGACTCGTTGGTCGATCTTGTCCCTGAAAATGGTTAGGTCTGTAATGGACGATGATCTGATCGGGACTGTGCATAATTGTGCTTTCCGGGCAGGCTAGGACCTTTAGACCGCCTGAATCGCCGATTGGAATCCATTCGGTCAGAGCGGGAAAATCCAAGCCGTCGATAGGCACTGGACCGCTTCCCTCCGATGGGGAGAGATATTCAATCCGACATTTCCGGAGTCGTGAAGGCTCAAACCCTCCTATCCAGATTCGGTCCACTTCGCTAATTGGACCCTCTATGAAATCCCGGAAGTTAGTATGGACCATAACTTTTGCTCCGGATCTTTCGGCCAGGAGATCGGCCAGACCGCAATGATCGTAGTGCCGGTGGGTAATAATAATTTGTTCAATATGCTCGGGATTGATTTTATGCTTTGTTAAAATGGAAAGGATTCGATCCTCATACCTGGGGTCTCCGCTATCAATAAAGGTGTGGCGTCTAATCCCTGTACTTTTGTAACTGAAGACATAGAAATTAGCCCCATGATGAAAAAAGAAACAGGTCAGTTCGGTATGGCCGTCATCTAACAGTTCGGAAGTGACTTTATAGGGATCCTCCTTTTGTCTAATAATCGTTTGGTCAGATAAGTCGCTTTGATCGGTCATTTTCTCCTTCTTTATTCCGGGCAATTATTTTGTAAGTAATTGCGGTCGGGGCGATTGATTATCCATGAAGAAAGGCAAGGGAGCTTTTTAGTCAGGTATTCCATCAGGCCGGAAAGAATATAAAATAGGAAGGTCGGAGGGTCAAGAAGAAAAATGGAATGGTGCATCCAAGGTTAAAATGTCCCTGCTGAATTCGCTATTGTCCGAGCGTACCCGGAACGAATTCCAGGTCCTTCATTTCAGCATAGGCGATGATGATCTCATCAAATCCCGCCTCTCCCAGTTCGTTTATCCGTTCGGCCAGTATTTCTTCGGAATGAACCGTATTCGGGAAAAAATCGGTTCGGGTTAAGGAAAAGGGAATCAGGACAGCCACTGGGAGAGGCTTCTCGTTCAGGTATCGCTGACGCGATTCTTGGATGTTTTCCCCCAGAAAGTGGAAACGCCATCGGCCAGGCGGGCGGCCTTTTCCCAGCCGGAAGGGCCAATAGCCGCCAAATAAATGGGAATGTTCTCTTCCGGCGGATCGATCCTCAATTGAACGGAATCTAATCGAAAAGCCTGCCCCTCAAAGCTGAATCGTTCGCCGTTGATCAATGGGCGGAGGATGGTCACGCATTCCTCAACCGCCTTTTCATGTTGTCCTATCCCGGCTTTGGTGAGGAATCGGGCAATACCCTTGCCGATAGCCAGGGTTAATCTTCCTTGGCTCAAGGCCTGAAGGGTGCAGGCCATCTGGGCCATAATTACCGGATGTCGTGTGTAGGGATTGGTAACGCCCAGTCCGATTCTCAGCCTGGAGGTATTTTGAATGATTAGGGAAGCTGCCAGCCAGGCCTCCCAAGGAGATACTATCGTATCCGGGACCCAGACCCGGTAAAACCCTTTATCTTCAAGAACCCTGGCCTGTTGGACGATCTCCGTTAATGGGCAGAGATGGGACAATTCAGCGCTAATTTTTATTTTCGACATTTTAAGCCCTTTTCTCAGGAAAAATTGGGACAATTGTACTATTTAAAGAGTGGGGAAATCAAGGGAATGAATCTAAAAAAATACGTTATTACCATTGCCTGACCCCATTGATGACAAAATTATCACTGATTAACCGTCTCATAATAGTAATTAATTGACCCCGGCAGGTGAGGCTGGTTTTTCTGGAGTCATTGGCGAAAGGGCGCTGTCTCTTGGCGGACGAGAATGCGGAGAGGGCAAAGTATCCCTCGTGAATAAGTCCGAAGAAAAGGCCAGCTCTAAAGACACAGACGGAAGAAAATATAGCCTCACCGGGACAATACTATAATGAGACGGTTGACTCTATTTTGAAGCATTTAATGTTTTCTGAACAAAGGTTTCACTCGAGGGAGAAATGTAGATAATGACGCTATTTTTTTATCCTTTTAAATTTCAAGTTCCTCGTATTGAATAAGCTTTTAGCTCACTTCAATAGTTAACTCGTAACCGTAGGGAATAAACGGTAACGGGGCCTCTATCCTGGTTAAACCCAGGGTTCTCGATGTACTGGAAATCCGGGCTTAGCTGCACGTAGTGTCCGAGTTGGATCAGATAGTAAGCTTCGAATATCCTTTCAGAACCATAGTTGAGCTTTCCGTCGCCGATGTCCAAACCGATGCCTCCATCCGCCAGGTAATCCCTGTGGACCTTGGATAATCCTTGTAGCGCCAAAGCGAAATCCAGACGATCTTGGGTTCGGCCCCATTTTCGACCGCTTATCTGTATACCGGCAGATACGATCCTATCAACATCCGTGTAGGACCAGGCGGAGTTGGACCCATCGGCCCAGCCGAGCCTGACAAAGAGGCCCGTCTCTCCTTCATCGGCAATAGGCTGCTCCAAGTTTAAGCCGAAACCGTATTTCACGTGGCCAGGACTCTCGATCGCCACAGTATCCGGGACGGTTCCTTGTTGACGGCCAATGTCAATGGCCTGCTGGAAATCGCCCATGCGTCCCTCATTGCGGTAAGCAAGAAAACGGACCACCGTGCCCCTGGTTCCCGGTTTCACCGTGAGCCTCAAGGTTATCCCCCCTGGCCCGGTATATTTCGCCGTCGAGGACATTCCCGTTCCGGGTCGTCGGTACCTGATAGCTCCCGAAAATGAGCCTCCAAGTAGGATGGACCAGGGCGATGGAAGCGCCTATGGTATAACCTCTAGTATCCGAAGCGTAATCCCAGGCCGTATTAACAATGAAGGCACAATTCAAAAACTGTGTGCGGGCGTTGTTGGCGTAACGGTTCAAATCGAAGTCGTCCGGTGGGGCGAGCTTACCCACCTTTATCTCTATCCGGTCGGCCGGTTCAGGACCCGGTAGCTGGTCCATGGCCCGCTCCTGGGGCTCTGTTAATTGTGAAGAGAGTGGGATAAGATAACGGGCATAAAAACGGGCCAGGTAGGGATCCTGTCCCAAACCCATGGCCCCGGCCCTGATGAAATCCCCATTCATGTAGCCCCCAAGACCGAGGCCGTCGCTTATCCCGCTCCCCTTAAACATCTCGACGTCAAGATAGATCTGCAAGGATTGGCTGATCCGGGAACCCAGATAGATGCCGTAGGTTTGCGTGAAACTTTGTCCTTTACCTTGGTCAAATCTGAGGCTGTTATCTCCAATGTAGGGGCTATTAAAATCAGGCATCCTTTGATAGATTCCTGTAAACTGAACGCCGAGCAACCGGGGAAACCAGGCGGGCCAGCAGCTCTCTTGCCCTTCATCCGCATAAGCGGTTCCTTGGGCCACAATCAAGAAGATGATGAGAAAAGGCCAGATTACCTTTGTACCCCCCCTATTTTTTTTAGTATTTTTAGGAAACTTATCCATATCGATTTCTCTGACATGTTGACCTTCTCGGCGCCCTAAGAAAATTTGTGCTCTAGGTTCATTACATCGCGGTAGGGAATGACCCCTTGGATCACATCATTTTTATCGGTAACCGGAATGGCCCGGAATCCATATCGGGTAAACATCTCCGACGCTTTGGCAATGCTGTCCGTGAAGTCGAGGCTGATAACTTCGGTGTTCATTACATCTTCCAGTTTATCGGAGGGTTCGGCCATCAGGAGATCCTGTGTGCCGAGAACTCCGATGAGTTTGCTGTCCCCATCAAGCACAAATACGTAATTGGTCACATCCATCTCCGGGGCTACCTTGTGGTAATGTTCAATCACTTCGGAAATGGTGTCCGTTGGACGGGAAGAGATGAAGCTGGATGTCGTCAGATTAGCAATGGTATCGTTCTGTTCTTCAAGCAATGATTTAATCTTCTTCGCTTCTTCATGCTCCATCAGGTTGAGGATTTCTTCCGCTTCTGAGGCCGGCAGGACCGACAGAACGTCGGCAGCTTGGGCCGCCGTCATTTCATCAATCAGGTCGGCTACTTTCTCTTTGCTCATTGATGAGATAAGGCTTCGCTGTACACGGGGCTCTATCTCTTCCAGGGTGTCCGAGGCATGATCCATCTCCAACTCATTAAAGATGGCGGTTCGCTGCCCCTCATCCAGTTCCTCCAGGATATCCGCCAAATCTACTGGATGGATCTCCGGAAGTTTTTCTTTCAAGACGTTAAGCTTAACGTTTCCCTTAAAGCTTCCGATGTGTTCCGGTAAAGGTTGCACATAGGCCCAGGAAAGCGTTTCTTTTTTGAATATCTCCGCAAGACTATATATCATATTGGCTACTGGAGCCAGCCTCAATCTTTTCAGAAGTCCATACCTGCTGAAGTCCACATCGGTTACATAGAGTCGACCATGACGAAGTACTAACTTGACGTCATAGACCACGTCGATCTCCTTATCGTCCATGTCGATCACCTTCTTGTCCAGGATATGGTCATTAAGAAGAATCTGATGTTCTTCCGGCTCCCCTTCATACTTTTCCGGTGATTCGATGTCGATGGTTACGGATTTCTTGCCGATCTCCCTGATCCTCTCCCAGGGAACCAACAAAGGCTTGTATCCGAATGGGCGGCTGATGATGAAATGGGTCACTTCGGGAATTTTATCATGCTCGACAATGGCGATGTCCCGCAATTTGCCTATTTTTTTTCCTTTGGAAATCACTTTGGTATGGATGATATCGCTAAGGAAATAAACGGATTCATCGGCCTCCAGTCCTTTGGAAATAAAGGTATTCATGATCGACCTCCCCTCTTACAACAAGGTAATGAATTTATAAATTAATAAACCAACGAGAAAGATCAGATACAAGCGGAGGCAGAGAAGGGAAAACTTGACCGCTCCTGACATTTCTATATTGGGGGTGGCGTACTTCTTGTTTATGTCGCGGACCTTGGCATAATTATGGCTGATAAAATTCCTGATCGGGTTCATAACAATTCTCCTTCCCTATTTGAACATGTTCGGAAACAGGGTGCTGATTCCGTACAAAGTGGACAAGATGACGATAATGACAACAATCACCGTGGTGACGGTGTTCTGCCAAACGTTGTTGGTGTACTCTCCCATAATCTTCTTGTTGTTTAAAAGCAGGATCAGGAAGACCAAGGCGGCGGGTAGGAGCGTGACCGCGATGACCTGGACGAACAAGGTGATAAGCACCAGCGGCGCATTGGGGATTAAGACGACGAGGCCGGCCGTTATCAGGGTAAAGAAATAGTTGGCGTAAAACCAGGGGGCCTCTTTTATCTTGTTGTTTAAGGAGTGGGCCCAGCCGAAGACCTCTCCGAAGGCCCAGGAACTGGCCAGAGAGATGCAGATCGCTCCGAGAAGACCGGCATCGAATAATCCTATGGCCATGAAGGTGCCGACATACTTATTGCCTTTCATCAGTATCTGCGAAGCCTGAGCTGCGTCATCGATGTTGACCCCTTTTAAGACCGTGGCGGTGACCACCAGGATGAAGATTGCAACCAACACCGTCATGATCGAGCCGATAAAGGTGTCGAGCTTACCCCAGGGGATATCTTTTTCCTTCAGGGCCTTGTCAACCACGGCGCTCTGTTGGAAGAAGAGCATCCAGGGAGCGATGGTCGTCCCAATATTGGCCATTAGGAAAAAGAACAACTCATTATGGAAAGCCGCCCGGGAAATTGGGGATCAGGCCGGTATGGATGATCTGCGATACCGACGGTTTAACCAGAAAGGCCCCGGGTATGTAAATAAGATTGATGGCACAGAAGAAAAGGGCGATTTTTTCCCAGGTCCAGTAACGGCCGTGGAGGACCATGATCCCCATTACCACACTAACAGTTATGACCGTAAGGTATGGCGGGATGCCGAAGATCCTCATGGCCGAGGTCATGCCGATAAACTCGGTCACCAGGGTGAGCCAATTGACCATCATCAGGTCGAGAAGTGAAAACCATCCCCAGAAAGAACCGAACCCGGCGAAAATGGCCTCCGCATGCCCCCGTTTGGTAACGGCGCCTAAGCGAACGGTCATTTCCTGCACGTAATAGGCCACAGGCACAAGAATAATCAGAAACCAGATGAGGTTATAACCGAACTTCGCACCAGTGGCGGCGTAGGTCGTAATACCACCGGCATCATTATCAGCCACCATCACCACGATCCCCGGACCAGCAAGGATGAAGTAAAGCATGATGGCCTTCCATGTCCGACGAAAGATGTAATACAGTTTGGAAAAATTAAGCATCCTCAGAATCTCCGACCAGTCATTCCAAATTCAAGCAAAAGGGGTGGTTGGGGGGCCTGTCCCAGATCTTCCGTCCCGGCCCTGATAGCATCCCCGTTTTATCAAGAAAGAGTGACCATTTGTTTATAAGACGGTTTACGAAAAACAAATATACCTAAGAAAGAGATACGAAGAGCCTCAGGCGAAGGATTTACAGGTTATTATGGGGAAAGAAATGGTACTTTTTGGATGATCCTGGGAAGAAATCAGGCCGCCTTGCACCCTCAGCTTTCACCACTAAAGGTCGTGGAAGAAGCGGGCGAGTGAGGCGATAGGGAAGAAAAGCAGATACTATCGTATCACCGGCGCAACTCCCACAACATACTGTGCGACTCGCCCCTACTGGGAGGTTGGTCTTCGTTATCTTTCATAGCTTTTGTCTCCAAAAAGGTTATCTTATAGGGCCGAGGAGAAAATAAAAAAGCCCTTTCCCTCAGCCGTTGAGCAGAGAAAGGGCCAAACAATTCGAAAGCCGTAAAGGCTCCGGAAAAACCTAAATTCCCCACTCGTTCAAGCTTTGGCACCGTGTACCGTAAGAGACTTTCGCCTCAGCCACCTTAAGCAAGCCCTTAATCCGGGAGTGCCTGTTCTACCCTAATGCGCCGCATCTTTGGATGCTTTTGGGCAGTGGCCTGTGTGTTACTCGGGAGCCTCACCTACCGAGGACAAACTCATCATAAATTCTAAAAACAAAATGAAAGTAAACTCTCGATCAACTCTTGTCAAGATTTTTTTAACTTGAAAAAGAAAAAAAAGTAAAATTGGGTTGAAAATTTATTGCCGGACCCTATTTTAGAAAAAAAGCAAAGAAAATGCTTGACTTAATAAGGGATGGAATATAATTCATAACTTTAAAGTGGAAAAATAGAAAAAAATGAGAAAAGCCAAGACTTAAGTCAGGTTTTGGTCGATTTGAGGGGGCTTTGATGTAACGGCGGCCATGAAATGGAATTGTTGGGAATGGGGCCGTACCCGTTACTTAGTACAGGAAAAGACCCTTAAGGAGGATTCGAGGGAAGAAGCAGTTTTTTGTTCGGAGCGATTAGTTCGGAAGAAAACCCTAAAAGCTCCGAAATTTGAACTAAAAACTTGATTATTCAATCCCTTGAATTATCGATACGGTTCAATCAATTTATGAAAGATAAGGCTAATTAACTAAAGGGTTTGGGGGAACTATGAAAAAAAGCTGTAAAGTAAAGTATTTAGGGTTGATCGTTTTGGTGATGGTTTTTTTCTTTTTGGTGGGTATCCACAGGGAGGGTATTACTGCCGCCGATGTGGAGAAGACCTTCCCAAAGATCAAGGTGTTCAGTGAAGCCCTGAATGAAATCCAGAAAAAATATGTTGAAGAAAAGGATTCCAAGGAACTGATTTATGGGGCCATCCGGGGAATGATGAATACCCTGGATCCCCATTCCACCTTTCTCACCCCCGAAGAATTCAAAGAATTGGAAATTGAAACCTCCGGAATTTTCAGTGGGATCGGGATCGAAATAACCTCAAAGGATGGAGTCTTGACCGTAGTCTCCCCGATCGAAGAGACCCCGGCCGACAAAGCCGGTCTTTCCCCAGGAGATAAAATCCTTCAGATTGATGAAAAAAACACTAAGAATATGACCTTGAATGATGCCGTCCGTTTGATTCGGGGACAAAAAGGGACCAAGGTCATCTTGCTTATTCTCCATGAAGGGGCCAAGGAACCCAAAAAATATACTATTGTCAGGGATGTCATCCCGATCAAGAGTGTCAAATCAAAGATGCTCGAGGAAGGTTACGGCTATGTCCGGATCAGTACCTTTCAGGAAAAAACCAGTGATGATTTTCAAACTGCCCTGAACAAATTAGATTCGACTACCAAGGGAGGGTTGAAAGGTCTGGTTCTTGACCTTCGAAATGACCCGGGCGGGTTATTGAATGAAGCGATTAAAGTAGCCGATGAATTTTTGGACTCGGGTGTGATTGTTTCCATCCAGGGACGGACCAAAGAACAGAACCAGAAATTTAATGCCCATCCCAATAAGGTTGTCCGAAGCTATCCATTGGTGGTCCTGGTCAATGAGGGGAGTGCCAGCGCTTCGGAAATTGTGGCCGGAGCCCTGCAGGATCAAAAAAGGGCCATTATTTTAGGTACCCAAACCTTTGGAAAAGGGTCGGTTCAAACCATTATTCCTTTGGAGGATAACTCAGGTCTTAAGTTGACCACCGCCCGCTATTTTACCCCCAGCGGTCGTTCCATCCAAGCCAAAGGGATAACCCCCGACATTATCATTAAAGGCAGGCCGTTAAGAAAGGGGGAAACCCCGGAAAAGGAAACCAGAGCCCTTCGCGAAAAAGACCTGGAAAGACACATGGAGGATGAAGGGAAAGGGAAAGAGTCTGAGCCTGAATCCCTCCAGATTGAAGAGAAAAAGTCATTCGGAGAAACTGGGGATGATCCTCAATTAGCCAGCGCCCTCCATCTTCTAAAAAGCTGGGGTGTTTTCTCTCAGATCTTTAAAAACGTGGCCCCTTAGGGTTTCCGGTGTCTGGACGAAAATCCCCGCAATATTTAAGCCCAAAAAAAAGGGGGGGCTGTGGGGTGGCCATTGGGATATGGGTGATGGGTCTGGTCCTGGCCTTCGGGGCGGGGTATATATGGTGGTCCTGGAAGCCGGAAAAAGGGCCAGCAACTCCAAGTCTTCCCCCTTTTGAAGAGAGAAATCCAAAAGAAATAAGTCCCTCCACTAAACCGGAAACCTTCAAAAAGCGTTTCTATCCGCAGGTGGAGGGATTACCGATGGTGGCCATTGTTATAGATGACCTGGGTTACCAAAAGCAATTGGCCTTGGATTTTATCGATTTTGAAGCTCCACTGACCTTGTCTTTTTTGCCCCAGGCCCCCTTTGCCAAGGAAATGGTCCAACAGGCATTTCAAAAGGGCAAAGAAACGTTGCTTCACCTGCCTATGGAACCCAATGCTTTTCCGCAAAACAACCCCGGACCGAAGGCCCTGTTGACCAGTATGACGGATGAGGAAATCCGGAAAATTTTGGAAGAAGATCTGGAAGCATTCCCCCAGGTGGTCGGTGTGAATAATCACATGGGCTCCCGTTTTACCGAAGACCGGGATAAAATGACTTTGGTGTTAAGGACGATTAAGGAAAGGAAACTGTTTTTTTTCGACAGTCGGACTACCCCTCATTCCGTCATTATTCCTCTGGCTTCCCAGGTGGGGGTTAAGGCTATTGAACGGGATATTTTTCTGGATAACAGTATCGAAGAAGATGCCATTCGAGGACAATTGGAACTATTGATTCGTCTGGCACAGGAACGGGGTTTTGCCGTGGCCAGCGGTCATCCCCATCCCCAGACCCTGCGGGCTATTAAAAAAAAATTTCCTGAATTGAAGGATAAAGTTCGTTTGGTTCCTCTTTCAAAATTATTATAAAGATGGCTTCGTAAAAAGACCATCAGTCAAGCGTTTCGCGGGATTGCACTGCAACCTACCCTGGCCTTCGCCGGGGCTGGCTTATTGTGGCGTACTTCTATGTACGCCTCATCCTTCAGGATTTTTTCGCGAAAATGGAAACGCTCTGTCCCGCCCTTTCAGGGTGGGTCCCGGTTTACGCGCCTAGTCCCCCCTTTGGCGGGAGAGGTTTTTACAAAGTCATCTCAATTTTAATTTTTAATATGACTATCATAAAGAAAAGGGGGCGCATTAAGATGAAAAATAACCTCAATTTGGTCATCGTCGGTGGAGCAGCGGCCGGACCGACGGCGGCCAGCACAGCTCAAAGAAAAGATCCCAAGGCCGAGATCATCCTCTTAGAGAAGGGAAATTTTATTTCTTATAGTGCCTGATCGCTTCCTTATTACATCGGTGATGTAATCAAGGATTATAACGAGTTGATTGTCAGGACACCCGAGGAATTTAAGGAAAAACAGCAGATAGACATCCGGCTTAGACATCAGGTCCTGGCTATTGACCCCCAGGAAAAACAGGTGCGGGTTTTGGATTTGCATAAGGGGAAAGAATTTTATCTCCCTTATGATCGTCTGGTTTTGGCCACCGGAGCCCGTTCCCGAAAACTGGATATCCCCGGGGAAGAGGCCCAAAATATTTTCAGTTTAAAAGGAATGTCAGACGGTATTGGTATTCGAAGTTTCATTGATCAACGTAACCCTCGAAAAGTAGTGATTGTCGGAGCCGGTAATATCTCCTTGGAAGTGGCTGAAGCCTTACGGGAGCGAGGGATTGAAACTACCCTCCTATATCGGGGTAAATTTCCTTACAGCGGGTTGGAACCGGAGTTGGGGCCGATTATCGTCAAAGAATTGGAAGCTCATGGTGTACGCTATATAGGTGAAGTCCAACCCCGTTTTTTTGAAACAGAAGCAGGGAAAGCCTCAAGACTTATAACCGATCAAGGTGATTTTTCGGCTGACCTTTTTTTTGTTGGGGCCGGGATTGTACCCAATGTTGAGATTGCCCGAGAGGCAGGGATCGCCGTTGGAAAATCCGGAGGGATTCAGGTCAACTCTTTGATGCAGACCAGCGATCCTAATATCTGGGCGGCCGGTGACTGTTGTGAGAAGCTTCAGAGGGTGACCGGCCAGACTACATTGGCCCCTTTAGGAGATGTGGCCAATAAAGAGGGTCGGGTAGCCGGTGAAAATGCCGTTGGAGGACAAGCGGAATTTCATGGGATCGTAGGTGCAGGCTGTGTGAAGGTGTTTGACCTGGAAATCGGTACGGCCGGAATCAGCGAAGCCCAGGCCAAACGGAACGGGTTTCCGGCGGTTTCGCAGGTCGTGGAAGCCTCTTCCAGGGTGGGATCCTATCCCGGGTCAAAGCCCACTTTATTGAAGATCGTGGCCGATCAATCCACAGGCCGACTCCTTGGAGGCAATTGGATCGGCTGGGATGGAGAGGCCCGCAAGATCAATGTCCTGGCCGTTGCCCTGCATCAGAGAATGACCCTGGAAGACATTTCCAGTTTGGACCTGGCCTATGCCCCTCCTTTCAGCCCGGTATGGGATCCATTGCTGATTGCGGCCAATTTGCTCAAGAGAAAAATTGGGACTAAATAGGGGTCGAAGATTCAAGGATTCTATGGTCCTGTAAGCCAAGCTTAGAGACCGGAGTTCGGAGAGGTGAGATGGCAAGACTTTACTCTGAACTCCGAACTAATTACTCGGCAGATTCTACTTCAAAGTGCACCACTAAGAGCCTGACAGAAGACCGCATGAGGGGTCTGGTAGTGGAGACATTTTCTGGGGCGATTATTTAGTTTTTTAACGACAAAAGCAATCTCTTTTTCCGATATCTTTTGGAAATCAGTTCCTTTTGGGAAATATTGTCTTAACAGACCATTTGTATTTTCATTGATTCCCCGCTGCCAAGCTGCATAGGGGTCTGCGAAATAGACTTTTAACCCGGTTTTATTTTCGAGCTCTTTGAAATTAGAAAATTCTTTACCATTATCAACGGTGAGGGTATGGCGTAGGGTCCGGGGAGCTTTCCGAAAGGATTTAATGCTTTGCTGAGTCATGGTGTTGGAGGTCTTGTCCGAGAGCTTGGCTGCCAATAGATAACGGCCTTTACGCTCGACATGAGTGGCCAGGCCCCCTTTTCCTTTTCCACCTTCCAGCGTGTCCCCTTCCCAGTCCCCAAACCGTTGGCGTAAATCAACCAGGGATGGACGTTGATCAATGGAAACACGCCCAGGGATAAAACGTCTTCCCGAGCCATAGCGTCTTTGTTTGCGGCGTTTTTTGTGACGGCGTCTCTGATAGCAGTAGAGATCGCCACCTTGTTGAGCATCTTGAAATATCCACCGATAAATAGTTTCCTGGCAGATACGCATGGTTTTATCGTTTGGGTGATCAAGCTTTAGGTGAGCAGCAATAACTTCCGGAGGCCATTCGATACGGATTTTAGCTTCAACATATTCAACCAGCGTACGGTGATCATGCCGGCGATAATGCCGGGCTTTATGACGCCGCTCAATGGCCCGGGGTTGTGTGAAATCGTACCAGTATATTCCTTCAGGATAGGTTGGGCCGTTACGTTTGATCTCCCGACTAATGGTGGCATGGTCTCGCCCGAGACGACGTCCAATCTCCCGTAGCGAAAAACCGGCCACCTTCAAATGGCTGATGACATATCGATCTTTTTCTGTAAGATGGGTATAGGGCATGATGGGTCCCTTTCTGGGGTGCGTGTTGGTCGTGCTTCACACACTACCAGAAAATCCCATCATGTCCTGCGGTTATCTAATGTGGCGCACTTGCAAGTAGAATCTGCCCTCCGAGCTTCCATAGCCTTCCGCCTCTCCCGAATCCTTTTTCCCTTTACTTTATCCAGGGTGGCGGGTATTATGCAATAAACGTTTCATTAAATCCTACAGAAAGAGCCTTATGAAATCAAAAGTTCCTCAGCGCATCATTTTAATAGAACCCCGTTCTCCGGTAGAACATGTGTTCAGCCGGGCAAGGATACCCCGTCTTGGCACTATCCTTCTGGGAACTATCCTTCGCAATCAGGGTTATGAGGCCCGGGTCTTGATCGAAGAGACCTCGGGACCGGTTACCGGGGAAGACTTGCGCTGGGCTGATATGGTTGGTATTTCCTCGATCACCAGTACCATACCACGGGCCTTTCTCCTGGGGGATGAGGCAAGAAATCTGGGAAAAACGGTTGTCTTTGGGGGCCCTCATGTCACTTTTTTACCGGATGAAGCCCTGCCTCATGGTGAATTTGTAGTTCGAGGGGAAGGGGAGGAAACCCTGATTGAACTCCTAACTGCACTGCGGGGTCAGAGTCCCGTGGAAGGGATAAGAGGTCTGTCTTACTGGGAAGACGGCCAGCCAAAGCATAATTCCGACCGTCCGTTAATTCAGGACCTGAATACACTCCCGATTCCGGATTTTTCTTTGATCAAAGGCTGGAATCCCCTTCAAGGGATGGTCTCGGTGGCCACCTCCAGAGGTTGCCCTTATGCCTGTAAATTTTGCTCGGTGGTTTCCATGTTCGGCCGGGGATATCGATTCCGCTCCAATGATCTGATCATGGAAGAAATCAAGGTCAATGCCGGCCAGGCCAGGCATCTTTTTTTCTGTGATGACAATTTTGCCGCCAATCCCACCAGGACCAAGAATCTCCTCAGACGAATGAAAGAAGAAGGCTTTCACCAGAATTGGAGTACCCAGGTTAGAGCTGAATCGGCTTTTGATTCGGAGTTTTTGGAGCTTCTCCGAGAGACTAATTGCTGGGGAGTTTATATCGGTTTTGAAAGTGCCAGTGATCAGGTTCTGAAGGCCTATCGAAAAAAGCAGGACGAGGCCGCCATGCGCCGGGCTATCAAGGCCTTCCATCGTCACGGGATTCATATCCACGGGATGTTTATGGTCGGCGCTGACGAGGACACCCCGGAAACCATTCGGGAGACGATCCGCTTCTCCATTAAAAACCGGGTGGACTCCGCTCAATTTATGATGCTTACCCCTCTTCCCGGTACGGAAACTTTTAAGTCTCTAGAGCAGGAAAACCGCCTTCTGACCCGAAACTGGGAACTCTATGACGGTTCTCATGTGGTTTTTCAGCCCCGTCTGATGACCGGAGAAGAATTGCAGAAGGCCGCTTATCAGGCCCTTATTGCTTTTTATTCCTGGAAGGCGATTCTAAAACGGTTGGTCAAACTGGATGTTTATTACAGTTACATCCGATATTATGGGAGAAGGCTTCTTAAAAGGGCCAAGGATCGCATGGACGACCATCGCCGTTGGCTGTCGGAAAACTTTCTGGATCAGGTCCAGAAACAATTCGGCCCGGTTTGGAAATTCCAGGGTGTTCGAAGGGTGGCCCTTTTTCCAGGGAACGCCACCGAGGCCTATCAGAAGTTTATCGCCGGCTTTTTGAACCGCCTGGGAGTTGAGGTCATCCAGGGCAATAACCATTCGGAGTTTTTTCAGCCCTTGAAAAAGAAAGTGGATTTGGTGGTGGTGCCTTTTCTTGATTATTTTCATGAGGCGGAGAAACGTCTTTCTCCGGCCTGGGAACAGCTTATTGCCGGTATCAAAGAAAAACTTCCGGAAGGTCTTATCCCCATCAAACTGTCCATTGATCTCAAAGGAGAATCCCTTTACCGGTCCTGTGTTCGCTTTGGGTTGTTATTTTCCTCCAATACGAACAAAATCCGCCGGGCCTATCGCAAGGCCTATCGACAACTCAATCCTCTTTTGAAGCCGGAGATGGTTCGTTATTAACGCCCTTATTTGTGAAAATCAGGATTTGACTTTACAGGTATTGTCAAGTTTGATGGTGACTTGTGAAATGTTGATTTTCAATTTTGGTTCTTTATAATACATTTCAAACGGTAATCAATTTTTAAAGTCCAGCCCTGCATGGTCTCCTTGCCTTTGTCCCTATTTTTCTTCTTGATCCTGTTTTTTTATTTCCTTATACTCTTAGTAAAAAGCAAGTTTTTATCAAATACCCCATAACTAGCAAGTGAAATCAGTATAATAATTTTTAAGGGCTAAGTAATGAAGCAGAAGGGCGATGAAAAAAGAATATTCGAAAGGGGGCCACTGCAGATTATTGTCCGTTATACTATTATACTATGCAAAAAAAATCGGAGAAAGGCTACGTGACAAATCTGAGTAAAAGGGGGGTTCTCATGTATGCTACTCTCCTGACCCAGTGCAAGTCAATGAGGCGGTTAGCATTTCATTCAAGTTAAAAAATTCGCCGGATAATATTAGATTAAAAGGTCAAATAGTTCGAGTAACTCCTTATGATATAGCCACAGACGATTATAATTATCAACTGGGCATAAAATTTCTTAATTTAAAAGAAAAACAGGAACAAGCGATTGAAAATTTTGTCAGAAGAATTCTCAAGAACATTAAACAGAAGAGCCGACTCGACCAAGGGCGATAATAACATTGCCCTTAGTGCGTCCTTTGAGTCTGTGTGTCTTGGCAAAACCTCGGCTCTATGGTCTTCATGTTTTTAACACCTTTTTGTCCTTTCCAAACAATTTTTGTCAATTAAACTTGTCTAGTTTAATCCTTCCTTTTTTCATTTCTTTAATTACTTGATATTATTAATTATATTATTCTAATAATTATAATCAATTTTGGTATCCATCTTGCATAATTAAAAAGCGACGAGATGATAAAAATGAAAACAGGCTATTCTGAAAAATCATACAAGGAGGTGGTAATCCGAAGACTCAATGGTGAGAGGGATTATAGTTAAAAAGGTTATTATTTTATATTAGATAAAAAAATAAAATAAGGAGAAAAGATCGTGATGAAAAAAATTACCAAAAAGAGAAATCAAAAAGGTTTTACCCTGGTTGAATTGTTAATCGTCATCGCCATCATCGGCATCTTGGCGGCCATTGCTATCCCACAGTTTTCACAATATCGAGTAAGAGCTTATAATGCCACTGCCCTATCGGACCTCAAAAATGCCTATACGGCCAGTCAAGCCTATTTTGGAGACAACCCGGCTGGTGTGGTAACCCTGGCGTTACTTCAAACCACCGGGTATAACCCCTCAGCGAACGTAACGGTCACCGTCACGGGTGACGGTACACAGACAGGTTTTGGCCGCACCTCTAAACATGCCTCTGGGACTGAAACGTATACCATGAATAACCTTGGGCAATTAAGTCAAAATCCGTAATAAAATAATTAATTTCTAAAGGCATTAAAGAAAAACCGTTTACAGGTCTTTCCCTTTCGCGAGGGCCAAGAGGCCTGTAAACGGTTTTATTATTCAAACCTCAAACCCTTTATTTTTCTCTGGTGTACTGGAAGGTGGAATTCATCAACCGGATGATCAGATCAACGCTTCGGAACAAAAAATACTGAGGTAGTCCCCAATAATTGGACAGAACGTAAAAAGATTTTCATTATCAGAACTGGGATATGGATGTGATTTATGACCGAGCAAGATGAAATACTTATTGTCGACGACGATCCGCTGGCGGTGAGGCTGCTTACGAATATCTTGTCGACTGGGGGCTTCCAGGTGCGCTTAGCCGGTAGCGGAGAACTGGCGCTTCGCTCCGTGGCGTCCGAGCCGCCCGGGCTGATTTTTCTGGATATCGGCTTGCCGGGCATAGATGGATTCGAAGTCTGCCGACGGCTTAAAGCGCAGGAAGATAGCCGCGATATCCCTGTAATGATTATTAGCGGTCTTACAGACCTCGATGTAAATGTGAAAGGATTCGGGCTCGGGGCAGTTGATTTTATTTCCAAGCCCTACCAGCGCGAAGAACTTCTGGCGCGAGTGAGGACCCATCTCGAACTGAGTCGGTTGCGGACCAAGCTTGAAATCCAGGTGGCGGAAAGAACGGCCCAACTGCGTAAATCGGCGGAAGAGATTGAAGATCTATATAACAACGCCCCTTGTGGCTATCACTCATTAGACGAAAACGGCATATTCCAACGAATCAACCATACTGAACTTAGATGGTTGGGATATACCCGGAACGAGCTGATTGGGGAAAAAAAGTTTTCCGACTTGATCGCCTCAGAGAACCTGCCAACCTTCCGGGAAAATTTTTCACGCCTTAAAACCGAAGGATTTGTAGGGGAATTAGAACTAGAAATAATTCGCAAAGACGGTACAACGTTCCCGGTGTTATTGAATGCCTCAGTCATCTATGACTCACCCGGGCACTACTTGATGATCAGGTCTACCATGTTTGACATCACCGAACGCAAGCGGGCGGAAGAGGCGTTGCGCAAGAGCGAAGAGCGATATCGTAACATTGTAGAACAGTCGATTATGGGGATAGGGATTTCCAAAGGAAATCAGGTCCTATTTGCCAATAATGCTTTATTGGGATTATTCAATTACGATGATCTTGAGGAATTTAAAAAAATACCCTTATTGGATCATGTTGCGCCATCCTCGAAAGCATTAATCACCGGTCGGATAAAGATGATTACTGAAGGGAAAACACCTCCGCCGGAATTTGAGTACGATATTATTAGTAAAGGTGGGCTGATCAGGACCCTTCATGCTTCCAACGCTCATTTATCTTTAGGGGGGGAGGGTTTCAATCAAACCACTTTCATGGACATCACCGAGCGCAAGCGATTGGAAGAGATTGTGCGGCAATCGGAGGAGCGATACCGGACCATTATTGAAACTATTGAAGACGGGTATTATGAGGTGGACTTGCCCGGCAACCTGACCTATTTTAATGATGCCATGTCGCGAATCAATGGATATTCCAGGGTTGAAATGCAGGGCATGAATAGTCGACAATATACCGATGCCCAGAACGCCAGAATAATCTATCAGGCCTTTAATCAGGTGTATCGAACCGGAGAATCTTCCAAGGGCATCTATTATGAAATTATTACTAAGAATGGAGAAAGGAAAAACTTAGAGACTTCCGTATCGTTGATCAGAGATCCTTCAGGTGATCCTATTGGTTTCCGGGGCATCGCTCGAGATGTTACGGAACTCAGACAGACCCAGAAGGCCTTACAAACCAGCGAAGAGCGTTTTCGCGTGGCCGCCGAAAGTTCCAACGATTTTATTTATGAATGGAATCTCGAATCAGGTCAAGTCGATTGGTTTGGTAAAGCCGTTGAACGACTTAATGATATGTTAGGCGACCTTCCCAATACCAGCGTCGCCTTTGTTAAAAAAATTCATCCTGAAGACCTTGAACGTATCACCCAGGCAGTGAGAAGACATTTAAAGCAAGGGGACCCGCATCTGGAAGAATATCGGTTGGTTGGAAAAGACGGGGATCTCATCCATATAATCAGTGCCGGTATGTGTCTGAGAAATGAAGATGGGAGGGCCTTTAAATGGATCGGTGCCCTGAGCGACATCACGGAACGGAAAAGAGCCGAAGAAGAACTCAAAAATAGTTTAGACAAGCTGCACAAGGCCATGGGGGGGATCATCCAGGCCATGGCCTTAACCGTGGAAAGCAAGGACCCTTACACCGCCGGGCATCAACAACGGGTCTCCAGCCTGGCGCGGACTATCGCCCAGGAAATGGGCCTTTCTAAAGACCAGATTGAGGCTATCCGCATGGCCGGCGTAGTCCATGATCTGGGCAAGATATCGTTGCCGGCCGAAATCTTAAGTAAACCGACCAAGCTTTCTGATGTTGAATTCAGCCTGATCAAGGGGCACTCGCAAACCAGTTATGATATCCTGAAGGATATAGAGTTTCCCTGGCCTATTGCCGAGATCGCCCTCCAGCATCACGAACGGATGGATGGTTCCGGGTATCCTTCGGGACTTAAAGGGGATCAAATCTTGATCGAGGCCCAGATCCTGATGGTGGCCGATGTGGTCGAGGCCATTGCCTCTCATCGGCCTTACCGGCCTGCCCAGGGGATTGAGGTAGCCCTGGATGAGATTTCAAAAAACAAAGGAAAATTATACAACCCGGCCGCGGTCGATGCCTGCCTGAGGCTTTTCAGGGAAAAGGGGTATAAGTTTAAGTAAACCGGAAAACGATGGATCGATTCATTATTAAACCCCAGGAACCGGATATTTTTATGAATATGTTAAAAGAGATGTTGGAAGAAAAATATACGGTAAAGCAAGAAGTGACCAAGCCTCTCGGTGAAGAAATGGAGTTCCTCCGGCGGCACAATGAAGGCCTTTTTAAAAAACTTGAAAAGAAAATGTCAGACCTAGAAATTGCTAATCAAAAGTTGAAGATATTGGAGGAGCAGTGTCGGATGAGTTTTGAGAATGTAAGCGATGTTATTTTTACAATTGACACCAATCTCAATTTTTTAAGTATGTCTCCAAGCGTGGAGAAAATATTGGGGTATAAACCAAAAGATTTCGTTGGCCGATTTGTTTCCGAGTTAGAATATATCCTTACGCCGGAATCTTTTGAGCAGGCTATCGCTGATATAAGTTTGGTCTTAAAGGGTAAAATAACTTCGACGACAACTTATCGGTTTATCGCCAAGGATGGAACCATAAAGTATGGTGAAATCAGTGGATCTCCATTAATGCGCCAAGGCAAGATTATCGGCATAATTTCCGTCGCCCGTATTACCGAGCGCAAGCAAGCAGAGGAGTATCTTAAGGCAAGGGAAGAGGAATATCGTCTTATTGCTGAGAATGCGACAGAATCGATTTCTATTACCCAAGAGGGAAGGATAAAATTTGTCAATCCTGGAGGTGTTAAAATACTTGGATACCCTCCGGAGGTGTTAACCTCAAAGCCTTTTATTGAGTTTATCCACCCTGATGATCGTGAAATGGTAATGGATAATAATGTCAAGAGAATGAGAGGTGAAGAAGTCCCCCTGGTTTATCCTTTTAGGGTTATCAGAAGGGATGGCGTGGTCAGGTGGGTTGAGGCTAAGACAGTTGTTGTCCCATGGAAGGAGAAACCGGCTACTTTGAATTTTCTATGTGACATAACCGATCGTAAAAAGGCGGAGGGGAAACTGCGTGAGAGCGAAGAGAAATTACGCAAGGCAGTAAGGGTAACCCTTCGGGCGCTGGTCATGGCCGTAGAGACCAAAGATCCCTATGCAGCCGGACACCAACAAAGAGTCTCCATCCTGTCTGGGGCGATTGCGGAGGAAATGGGTCTTCCCCAAGAAATGGTTGATTGTGTCCGCCTGGTTGCGTCTATCTATGAGATCGGCAAAATTTCCACTCCCACGGAAATCTGGAGCAAGCCCTCAAAGATGAGCGCAGTCGAATTTTCTATGATGAAGACACACTCCCAGAAAGGATACGAACTTCTGAAAGATGTGGATTCTCCGTGGCCTCTGTCAGAAATTGTCTATCAGCACCATGAACGGCTGAATGGTTCGGGGTATCCCCGGGGGCTCAAGGGAGAATCAATCTCCCTGGAAGCGCGTATCCTTATGGTGGCCGATGTGGTGGAGGCCATGGTCTCTAATCGGCCTTATCGTTTCGCTTTGAGTATTGATGCCGCACTTGAGGAGATCGAGAAGAACAAAGGAATCCTCTACGACCCGGAGGTAGTAGAGGTGTGTTTGAGACTATTCAGGGAAAAAGGATTTATGTTTGAGTAAGTTCAGATTGAGGTGGTCCCTAAAAATTGGACAATATGATAACCTCTGAGTCAGCCCAAAGGAAGGAGATGACTATGGCCAAAAAGGAGCGATAACACCTCAAGTTCAAGGACAGGGTTGTCCAATCATCTCTCCCATATTTCTATCCGTAATCGTTAATTTTTAGGGCTATGTTTTTTAAGGACTTGTAGGTGAAAGATTTGAATTTGGAGTGTGGAGGCCATGGTCGGGGAAACTTGAGGAGTTCTTCCTTGTAACTTTCAAATTTACTCTTTTGAAAAAAGACAAGAGTTCAAACGAAAATCCTTAATAAGGCATATTATAAACCTATGCAGTCACATCATTTCACCACTGTTCTATTGACTTTTTCTCTCAACGGAGCAATAATTCTATTATTACTATAATTTATTGAAAAAATTCCAACTTAACCCCAACCTTTTTGGAGCGGGAAATAAAGTGGGATTCTCAAAAAGTACCGATACGAAACCTCCATAAGGGATATCTATTTCCTTTGGAGGTTTTTTTATTGAGCCTTCCTTTTTGGCGAAATCGGTCACACTTTTCTAGATAACAACCTGAAAGGGCAAAGGGGCTCTCGATCTTAATGGGCATCTAAGGGGATCAACCGGAGTAATCCGGGAGGAATCATGCGCTAAAGTCGAGCCATTAGGATTAACCAATCACATAAGGAGTGTATATTGATCTACTATTTCATAACCTTTTTTCTGAAAAAAAGGAGCATTGATGAACAATAACTATGAGATTTACGTGGATATGAAGGATCCAACATCATACCGATACAGCGGCGATCTTCCCGCCATGTCCTCGATGTTGGAAGAGTTGCTAAAGACGACCGAAATCCAGCAACTGTTTGAGTCGTATTATAACCTCATCAATATTCCAGTCGCCATCATTGATCTCAATGCCAATGTCCTTCTCTCATCCCAATGGCGACGCCTTTGCACCCAGTTCCACCGCGTCCATCCCACAACGTGCGACCGTTGTATCGAGAGCGACACCCAATTGGCGACACAACTCCAGGAAGGAAAAACTTATACCATCTATGCCTGCAGAAACGGCTTAACTGACTGCGCTTCCCCAATCATCATCGAAGGAAAACATATCGCCAATGTCTTTGTCGGACAATTTCTGACTAAAGAACCCGACGAAGCTTGGTTTCGCAGGCAAGCCGAGGAATTAGATTTTGATATTGCCGATTATCTTGCCGCTCTTCGGGAAGTGCCCATTGTCGATGAAGAGAAAATTCCGGTCATCCTTGATCTTCTGGTACGCATGACCAATGTGATTACCAAACTCAGTATCGACCGCAAAGACGCGATCGAAAACGAGAAACGGCATTCAACCATTCTTAATACCATCCCTCAGTCCATTTTCTGGAAAGATCTTAACGGCAGATACCTTGGCTGCAATGCACCTTTTGCCAAGGCCGCCGGTCTTGCCACGCCGAATGTTATCGTCGGCAAAACCGACTTCGATCTTCCGTGGCCGCGACAAGAAGCCGAGGCTTACCGTGCCGACGACCTGGCCGTCATCTCCGCTAACGAACCCCGACTGCATATCATAGAGCCCCTCCAACAAGCCGATGGCTCACGTATCGTTATCGATACCTCCAAAATTCCACTTATTGATGCTACCAACACTCCCTATGGCATTGTCGGCATCTATGAAGACATCACCGAACGCCAAAAAATAGAAGAATCATTGAAACTGAGTGAAGAAAAATTCAGATTATCATTCATGACTGGTTTGGATGCTTTTTATTGGGCCACGTTGGAAGAAGGTCGAATCATCGATATTAATCCCGTTTTTGAAGATGTTTATGGATATACGCGAGATGAAGTAATCGGCAGAACCTCATTAGAGCTTGGCCTTTATAATGATCCAGATGACCGCGCAAGAATGGTTTCTGAACTCAAAGAAAAAGGCTTTATCAAAGACTTAGAATTGAAAGGCAACAAGAAGGGCGGAGAGATTATTACAATCTCAATTTCCATAAGCACAGTGCTAATAAACAAACAGTGGCACATTTTAGGGACAATTAGGGACATCACCGAGCGCAAGCAGAACGAAGAGGCGATACGCGTGAGTGAAAAGCGATACCGTGAAACGACCGATTTCCTACCAATATCAATTTTTGAAATTGATGCTACAGGTCGTCTTATCTCCTTTAATCAAACTGCCCTCAAAGCCTTCGGGTATAATAATCAAGATTTCAATGAAGATATGAACGTACTTCAGTTCTTTGCCCCCGAAGAATGGCAACAAGTTGGGGAGAATATGGGGAAGGTAATGCGGGGAGCATCAATCCCCGGCCAGGAATATACCTTTATTAGGAAAGATGGCAGCACGTTTATCGGACTTATCTATTCCTCTCCTATTATTCATCAGAATAATGCCACTGGGATAAGAGGAGCAATCATAGACATCACCGAACGCAAGCAGGCTGAGAAAGAAATACATGACCTGGCCATGTTCCCAGCCGAAAATCCTAACCCAGTCTTGCGCATCGGCCGAGATGGCACGCTGCTCTATATTAACCAGGCCGGCATGAGCCAGTTGACGGAGTGGCAGTTACAGGTAGGCCAGGACGTTCCATCCATACTGAAAGATGTCGTCTCTGAGGTCATGAACAGCGGATCGGTTCTATTGGTCGATCTTGAACACAACAAGCGCACATTCTCGTTCACTATTGCGCCGATTATCGATGCCGGTTACACTACCATTTACGGAAGTGACATCACCGAGCGCAAGCGGGCGGAAGAATTGTTGCGCAGATCGGAGGAAAAATTCGCCAAGGCGTTTAAGGAAAGTCCCATTATTTTTACCATTAGTTCAACCGTCAATGAGAGATTGATCGAAGTAAACGAAGCCTTTGAAAAGATCATGGGATACACGCGCGAGGAAGCGCTTGCCAGCACAATGATAGACATGGGTCTGTGGGTGAATCGAGCTGATCGCGAACGCCTGTTGCCGATTTTCCTCGCGAATGGCGGATTGCGGAACGAAGAGGTGCAAGTTCGCACCAAGAGCGGCGAGGTGATCACCTGCCTGTTTTCCGCTGAATTGATCGAACTCGACGGGGAACAATGCACCCTGTCTGCCATTGAGAACATCACCGACCTCAAGTTAGCGGAAGATCGCATCAATAAAGAAGTGGCCAGAACAAAGCTTTTGCTAGAACTTTATTTAGTTGCTTCCCACATGACTGACAAGGAACTTTATGATTATGTTCTTGAAAAAGCAGTCAACCTAACTGACAGTGCAATCGGTTTCTTTCACCAGGTTGCTGATAACAGTAAGACTATTATTCTAAAAACCTGGAATGCGGAGGCTCTTAAATCGTGCACCACTGTCTATGACAATCATTATCCTCTGGACCAAGCGGGAAACTGGGTTGACTGCGTTCGTTACAAAAAACCAATTGTTTATAATGATTTCCCTAACTCTCCCAACCAGAAGGGCCTTCCGGAAGGTCATACTCCACTAAAGCGCTTTATGAGCATCCCTGTTGTAGTAGATAACGATGTTCATGTGATATTTGGCGTGGGGAACAAGAAAGAAGAATACAATGAGCATGATGTAGACCAGTTGCAACTCGTAGCCAACGAATTGTACAAAATTATCATATCACGTAAAGCAGAAGCTAATCTCAAAGAGAGTTTTGATCAGCTTCAACAGGCATTATCTGGAACGGTTAAGGCGATGGCTACTGTGGTTGAATCTCGTGATCCTTACACGGCGGGACATCAGAGACGGGTTGCCGCACTGGCTCAGGCCATTGCTTCAGAAATGGACCTTCCGATCCATCAAATTGAAGGTGTCCGAATGGCAGCTGTCATCCATGATCTTGGCAAGATTGCCGTTCCTGCGGAAATTCTCACCAAATCCACGAAGTTAAAAAAAATTGAATATAAGTTAATCCAAGAACATTCTCAGTCTGGATATGAAATCCTTAAAGACATTGAATTCCCCTGGCCTATTGCCAGAATCGTTCTGGAGCATCATGAGAAGATGGATGGGTCGGGATATCCTAATAAACTAGTGGGAGAAAACATTCTTCTTGAAGCTAAGATCCTTACGGTGGCAGACGTTGTTGAAGCCATGGCTTCACATCGGCCTTATCGGCCCGCATTGGGAATTGATGCCGCTCTGGAGGAGATCGAGAAGAACAAAGGGATCCTTTACGACCCGGAAGTAGTGGAAGTGTGTCTGAAATTATTCAAGGAGAAAGGGTTTGGGTTTGAGTAAACCGGAAAATGATAGGTCTGATTTATAAATTTTCTTTGCTTTAAATCGCTTGCTTTCAAACAGTAATCGTGCATTTATAGGGCTATGTTTTTTGAGGACTTGTAGGTGGAGTCTTCAAAATCAGAGTGGCGGGTGCATTTGTCCTTCAATTTTGAAACATTTCTTCCTTGAAATCTTCAAAATTAGATTTTGAAAAAATAAGAAGAGTTCAAGTGGAAATCAGCAAAATGTAAAAAATAGACCCCGTTCCTCAAGAGAGAGGTGAGGTCTTTTATTGGTTGTCTGATATTAAAACTGCATAGAACGTAAAAAGATTTTCATTATCAAAACTGGGATATGGGTGTGGTTTATGACCGAGCAAGATGAAATACTTATTGTCGACGACGATCCGCTGGCGGTGAGGCTGCTTACGAATATCTTGTCGACTGGGGGCTTCCAGGTGCGCTCAGCCGGTAGCGGAGAACTGGCGCTTCGCTCCGTGGCGTCCGAGCCGCCCGGGCTGATTTTTCTGGATATCGGCTTGCCGGGCATAGATGGATTCGAAGTCTGCCGACGGCTTAAAGCGCAGGAAGATAGCCGCGATATCCCTGTAATGATTATTAGCGGTCTTACAGACCTCGATGTAAATGTGAAAGGATTCGGGCTTGGGGCAGTTGATTTTATTTCCAAGCCCTACCAGCGCGAAGAACTCCTGGCGCGAGTGAGGACCCATCTCGAACTGAGTCGGTTGCGGACCAAGCTTGAAATCCAGGTGGCGGAAAGAACGGCCCAACTGCGTAAATCGGCGGAAGAGATTGAAGATCTATATAACAACGCCCCTTGTGGCTATCACTCATTAGACGAAAACGGCATATTCCAACGAATCAACCATACTGAACTTAGATGGTTGGGATATACCCGGAACGAGCTGATTGGGAAAAAAAAGTTTTCCGACTTGATCGCCTCAGAGAACCTGCCAACCTTCCGGGAAAATTTTTCACGCCTTAAAACCGAAGGATTTGTAGGGGAATTAGAACTAGAAATAATTCGCAAAGACGGTACAACGTTCCCGGTGTTATTGAATGCCTCAGTCATCTATGACTCACCCGGGCACTACTTGATGATCAGGTCTACCATGTTTGACATCACCGAGCGCAAGCGGGCGGAAGAGGCGCTGATCCAGAGTGAGGAGAAATACCGGACCATTCTTGATAACACCCAAGAGGGTTATTTTGAGGTTGACCTTACCGGAAATTTTACCTTTGTTAACGACGCCGAGTGTAGCGATCTTGGATATACCCGGGAAGAATTGATCGGGATGAACTACAAGCGATATACCGATGAAACAGCCGCTAAAAAAATGTATGAGCTCTTCAATAGGGTATTCAGAACAGGGGAACAGATTAGGGCGTTTGAGGGGGAATTTATCAAGAAAGACGGGACTAACGGATTTAACGAAATTTCGGTATCTCTAATAAGAAATAAAGAAGGCAAGCCAGTCGGATTCCGAGGTCTTTCCAGGGACATCACTAAGCGCAAGCGACTGGAAGAAAAACTCCAGACCATGTCAATAATGGATGACCTTACGGGTTTAAACAACAGACGAGGGTTCTTCACCCTTGCCCAGCAGCAGATGAAGGTAACAGAGAGGACCAAGAAAGACATGCTCCTCTTCTTTGCTGATCTGGATAAGATGAAGCAGATTAATGATACATTGGGTCACCAGGAGGGTGACAAGGCACTTGTTGAGATTGCAACTATCCTCAAAGAGGTATTCAGGGAATCAGATATCATAGGCCGTGTGGGGGGTGATGAATTTGCCATCCTCGTAATAGATACCACCGATGAAACCAGAGAAGTCCTCATGAAGCGTCTACATAATTATCTTGATGATTACAACAGACTTGAAGGAAGAAGCTATACACTCTCCCTGAGCATAGGTATAGCACCTTATGACCCTAAAAAACCCTTTTCTCTCGATGAACTTATGGCTCAGGCAGACACGTTGATGTACGAGGAGAAGAGGAACAAACAGCATTAAAGTTATTCAACTCACCATGCGCATTTCAAATGGTAATCGCTATTTTTCGAAAGTGATCGTCTTAGAAGACTTGTAGGTGAAAGTCGCAAGAAGAGTTATTTTGACACTGTCCGTCAACCCAAATACTGGTCAGGACACTTTATTTCCTCTTAATCTTCTTGAACTGCTGGACATACTCGTCTTCGGTAATAACTCCATCGCCGCTGGTATCCCAGTATTTACAGTTTTTTTTCATCTTCTTTGGCGCTTTTGACATGCCCAAGCATTACTGCATGCTGAGCTTGCCGTTCTTGTTGGTGCCGCGCTAATGATAATACTCAAGCTTTGAATTATTGGCCGGCATTTACCTCGGTATTATGGTTAGAGCTTAAACTTTCCTTGGAAATAAGTGTCTCTCACCTTTTTAGCTTTGGTCTTGGCCCACGATTCCAACCCCATCTTTTTAATCAGGCACAAATTAAAGACCTTGGTGTTGTGCGGCCTCTGCGAGGCCAGGTCGGCAAAGGGGTGGAGATAGTCACAGGGGAAATCGGAACACTCATAGCAAAAATCAATATCTTTTTTCTTGATGCATTGATAGACGCTGCAAGGCTCGGTCATGTTTAAAAAAGCTATCGTCCCATTCTCCCCGCGGCATCCCTGGCAGGTAGCCTTTTCCTCGGGAATCTCCAAATTTTTAGCAATTTTTATCCGCAGGTTCGGATTGTCTTTGGTCTGAGACATGGTGCAATTAAAACAATCCAAACCGCAGGGTGAGGTCATTTGTAAATAATCCAT
The DNA here is from genome assembly GCA_963802945.1 of uncultured delta proteobacterium. Lineage (GTDB taxonomy): Bacteria > Desulfobacterota > RBG-13-43-22 > RBG-13-43-22 > RBG-13-43-22 > RBG-13-43-22. The sequence goes on along the minus strand of CAWDKY010000027.1, from coordinate 159,191 downwards.
ACATCCTCCTTGAAGTTATTCTTATTCGGTCATTACTTCGGCGGGCAATTCGTCTTTATGACCAGGGGTGAGAGGAAAATGTTCAGCCAGTAATCGTCCGATGCCCTCGATGGCCTGACAGAGGGACTCACAGGCCCGGTCTTCTTTGATTCCCCGAGAAACCATCTTAGCAAACTGATTGAGGGTTTCTTGCTCCATCTTTTTATGAATGCCCTTATCAGCCAGAACCCAGACTTTTCGCTCCAGCAAAGAAATGAAAAACAAAACCCCGGTATGATATTTAGTTTGATCAAGCCTTTTTTCGTAAAAGGCTCGAAGTGCCCTATGATGAACAGTCGCTACTTTCCGATGATGTCCGATAAAAACCAATTTCAGACGAGAGAATTTGGCTCCGATCCATCGAAAAGGGAAAAAGAGGACAAAGCTTAAAGGGATATAAGCATAAAGGGATTCATGGAAAAATAGAACCGAAGCGGCTAAGGCTAGAAGACTCGCGAAAACAATTCCTCCCAAGACCTCAGCTTCCAGATAATGATCGCTGTTGTCCACTACCATCACCGCGATCTCTCCATCAGTTTTCAATTCAATGGTCTGGGTCGTTTCCTTGATTTTGGTTTTCTCTTCCTCGGTAAAAAAAGTTGCAGCCGATTTCATTTCCTCAACCCGAATTATTTTGTTTTTTTATCACACCTTGAACCTTGAACTTTAATTCGATCTCACCAATCCCCGGAGGCCCCGCCGCCGCCGAAGCCCCCACCACCACCGAAGAAACCTCCCCCCGAGTCCCCTCCGCCCCAGCCGCCACCGCCGGTTGGGAAAAATCCGCCAGGCCAAAATCCGCCTCCCTTCCCCATTCCGGTACTGGAAAAAAGAGACGGCAAAAACATCCCTAACCCGAATCCGGCCAGGGCGGAAAGGATCAACGAAACTATTCCCAAGGGGAAAAGACCGAAATGAAGCAAGGCCGGTAAACCAACGGTTCCGGCAATACCTCCCAAAATACGGGAAAGGCTGCCAATGAATAAAAGGGCGACAAAACCGGCAATAAGAAAAGTCAAGAATGAAGGGGCGCCCTTATTTTGAGTTGCCGGATGCCCTTCGTCGGCTTTAAATTCCCCTCGGGTGGCGTCGATGAGGGCGGAAACTCCGGCCTGGAATCCGCCGTCATAGTCTCCTCTTTTGAACCTGGGTGTTATGACCAAGTCCACTATCCTTCCGGCCAACAGATCCGTCAAACGGCCTTCCAGACCTCGGCCGACCTCAATTCGTATCTTGTGTTCCTGTTTGGCAACGACAACGATGATTCCGTTGTCCTTGTTTTTTTGGCCGATCTTCCAGACATCGCCCACCTTGATACCGAACCCTTCGATCGTATCGCCCTCCAACGAGGGAATTGTTAAAACGACCAACTGGGTGGAATCGGATTGTTCGAAGGCTTTTAACTCGCTCTCCAGCTGGGACTTGGCCGCCGGAGAGATCATGGAGGCATAATCATTGATATAGTCCTGCAGTCTGGGGACCTCCAGGGCCTGTACCAGGGAGGGAAGGACGTATAGAAAAAAAGACAAGACCAGAGCGACTTTTTTCATTTTTTAACCATTCTTTTCAAAAATATAAATAAGGATTCGCATCTGCCTCAGCGGCCAGGGTTCAAGGGGTTTCTAAAGTCTTTCAGCTTGAATCCTAAAATTTCGGATCCCTTGAACCCTTTTGTTTTTAAAATTTTACTGTTGGCGCTTTTTCAGCCCCGGCTTCGGCCTTAAAAGGCTCTTTGAGTTTTAAGCCCAATAAAAATTTATTGGTCAGATTATTGGGAAAGATACGAATGGAGCTGTTAAAAACCGCAACCTTCTTATTGAAGCGGTCCCTGGCCACATTAATTCGATTTTCTGTCCCTTCCAGTTGGTGTTGCAGGTCTTGAAAATTCTGGTTGGCCTTGAGGTCCGGATATTTTTCCACCACGACCATCAGTTTGGACAGGGCACTGCTCATATCCCCCTGGGCCTTTTGAAACTGGCTGAAGGCATTAGGGTCGTTCAACATATCCTTGCTCATTTGAATCGATCCCACTTTGGCCCTGGCCTCGGTAACGGCCGTCAGGGTTTCCTTTTCATGTTTGGCATAGCCCTTGACCACTTCGACCAGGTTGGGGATCAGGTCGTTTCTTCTTTGATAAGACGACTCAACATCTCCCCAGGCGGCTTTGACCGCTTCTTCATTGGTCTGGATGGTGTTATAGCCGCATCCGGACAAGTTCAGAACCCACAGAGAAAAAATCAATCCGATCAATAAAAATTTTTTCATTCCAACCTCCTGTCATCATGTTTCTGTTGGATTGGCAAAACAAAGCAAGTATTTTAGAAACAGGGAGCAGTTCCCTGAAAAATATTTATCCCGGGTTCTTTATCGGCATCCCCAGGTCTTTTTTAAGTTTTATTATATCATTTTTAGCAGGATATGTCAGCAATAATTATTATAGTAAAAAGAAGGGGCGGTTATTTATGAAAGTTATTTCATTTCAGGAATCATTTGATTTTCCTTTTGATCATTTGGAAGGGGTGTGGTATATTGATATGATTAAAAAAATATAAATTATTCAAGGATGTAGACTGGTGAAACTAAAAAAAATTATTGAAATTTTGAAAGGGACCGTCGTAACGCAAAAGGCTATTCCGGAAAAAGAGATCAAATTTTGCGGGGCGACGGATTTGATGAGCGACGCCCTGGCTTATATGATTCCCGGCTCCGTGCTTCTCACCGGATTGAAAAATCTTCAAGCCGTAAGAACAGCGGAAATGGCCTATGTAACCGCTATTATCTTTGTACGGGGAAAGGTCCCCGACCCGGAGGCTGTTCGGTTGGCCGAACAACTGGGCATCCCTCTAATCACCACGAATTTCAGTATGTATGAATCCTGTGGGATGCTCTATAAAGCGGGCGTAGCTTCTGTCCCCTTAACGCCTCTTTGATTTTGTTAAAGGAAATATTTAGACCGCCTTGGAGGACATAACTCTTTTTTCATCTTAAGCCAATTAAATGAGGGTACTTCCCATTGGAATTCACAAAAAAACAAGAACTTATTTATAATTTGCCCATCGAAAACGTCATGCGGAAAAAGGTCATAACCGTTTCGCCGGGTACTACTATCAAGGAATTGAAGGAAATTATGAAGACCAATCGGATATCCGGTGTCCCGGTGTTGGATAGCGGTCATCTGGTCGGAGTGGCCTCTATGGAGGATCTGATCAAAGCCCTGGAAGCCGGTGAGCTTAACGTGCCCGTCAGTCAAAGAATGACCAGGAAGTTGATTACGGTTATGGAAAAAGAATCTATCGTTGAGGCCATAAAAAAATTCTCTCAATTTCAAGTTGGTCGACTTCTGGTCATTAATGAGCAAGGGGACTTGACCGGCATTTTGACCGGGAGCGATATCACCAGGGGGTTGTTGGAGGCCATCAGTCTGCATTATCATAATGACGAGGTGAAACGAGAACCCCGGATAAATTATCAGGAATATATTGTCTCGGACCAGACCAGCCTGATTCTCAGGTATCATATCAAAGAGAAAGATTTCAAGAGTGGCGGGAGTGCCTCAAGCAAGATCAAACAGGCTTTTGAGCAACTGGGGATACCCCCATCCATATTGCGACGGGTGGCCATTTGTGCCTATGAAGCTGAAATGAATCTTATTATCCATACCGACCAAGGTGGAGAATTGGTTACTGAAATTCAGCCTGATTTGATTCATATGACGGTTACGGATCATGGGCCGGGAATCGTCGATGTGGAACGGGCTATGGCCCCGGGATATTCAACCGCCCCGGCCTGGATTCAGGAGTTGGGTTTTGGGGCGGGCATGGGTTTGGCCAATATACAAAAGTGCGCTGATTCCTTTACCATTGAATCAAAACCGGACAATGGGACCCAATTGGATATTCTGATAAAGCTATAATCGTATTCCTAAAAGACCTGCCGGTTTTTTCTGAGAGTAAAAATGATCGAACCCAAGCTTAAAGAAAAGCGGTAAAGTCCTGGCTTTTTAATTTTGAAAAACCAAAAAAAGGAGCGGAAAATCCGAAAAAATACCATGATCAACCTTCAGACTGTTATTGAACAATTGAACTTAAAGGTGATCACTTCAGGCGAGTTGTTGGATCGTCCGGTGGAGGGAGGATATGCCTCGGACCTCCTGAGTTGTGTTATGCGTGGGGCGAGAAAAGACTTTCTCTGGGTTACCCTTCAGTCTCACGTCAATGTGGTAGCGATAGCCAGTCTGCTCAATCTGGCCGGTATCATCATTACCGAAGGAAACCAGCCTGCCCCCGAGACCATCGCCCAAGCTGAAAAAGAAAAGGTGATCTTGCTGCTTACTCCTAAAAATACCTTTTCTGTTATCGGGCAACTGGTTTCTCTGGGGATCAGCGGTGAATAAGGATCCGGAAAGCTCCCTTCATAATCCGGATGGATTGAAGCTTTTTAAGGCCGATCTCCATATTCATACCGTGCTGTCGGGGTGTGCGGAAATTGAGATGATTCCTTCCTTGATCCTGTGGCAGGCAGAAAGGCAAGGTTTAAACCTCATCGCGATTACCGATCATAATGCCTGTTATAATGCGGAAGCGGTTATGGAAGCGGCGGTCGGGACCAACATCCATGTTTTGCCGGGGATGGAACTACAGTCCAGAGAGGAAGTTCACATTCTTTGCCTGTTCGATACGGTTGATTCGTGTAAACAGTGGCAGGAAAAGGTTTTTCAAAAATTGTCCCCCTTGGCCAACAAAGAGGCATTGTTCGGTCCGCAATATGTAGTCAATGCCGCCGGGGAATTGCTTCGAACCGAAGACCGGTTACTGGCCCAAGCGGCCGACATGGCCCTGGAGGAGGTTGTAGATCAAGTGGCCGCTCTTGGGGGCATGGCTATCCCGGCCCATGTGAACCGGCCTTCCTTCAGTTTATTATCCAATCTCGGGTTTATCCCCGAAACCCTTCCCGTAAAGGCTCTGGAGGTTACTCCTTATTTTAATCCCCCAAAGGACTTCTTGGAGTGGCCCCAATTGAAGAATTGGTGCCTCGTTGTCAATGGAGATGCCCATCGGCTGGTCGAGATTCAAAATCGGACCCAGTTTAAGATGGCCCATCCGGGTATCAAAGAGATGACCCTGGCTTTCGAGGGTCAGGAAGGAAGGCAGGTCCTGGTAAAGTGGCCTGATCAATGATCCCCCAAGGGTTTAAACAGTTTTAAGGAGATCTGAAATCCCTTGTTAGAACTTTCCCTGCACCTCCTGGACATCGTTCAAAATTCAATTGAGGCCGGTGCGTCCAAGATTGATATCATCATCGATGAGAATTTGAAAGCAGACCAATTGCTCATCGAAATCAGAGATAATGGGAGAGGCATGTCCGAGGATCAGGTGGCCAAAGTCCTGGACCCTTTTTATACCACCCGGAAAACCCGTCATATCGGCCTGGGGATTCCTTTGTTTTTGGAAGCCTGCCGCCGTTGTGAAGGGGATCTGAAAATTTTTTCCAAGCCGGGGAAAGGGACGACAGTTCAAGCCACCTTTCGTCATAGTCACATCGATCGGGCGCCCCTGGGCGATATACCTTCAGTCCTTCTGACTGTGCTTCTAGCTGAAAATCCAGTGGATTGGCTCTATATCCACAGAGTCAACGAAGAGGAATTTCGACTGGACTCCTCTGAAATTCGCAAGGAGTTGGAGGGCATCCCCATAACTCACCCCAAAGTGCGGAAATGGCTGTTGAATTTTTTACGCCAGGAAGAAAACAGCCTTTTTTTAAAGGCTTTTCCCATGAAGGCGACGGCTTAACAAGAAATAGGAGTTCGGCGCAAGATAAAAGATAAAACACAGGAGATAGCCCATGGAGTATATACCCTGGACTCAAAAATTGCTCAACAGATTGGTTGAGATCGTCAAGACCGGCATCCTGCTCCTTGATCAGCAAGGGATAATCCTTTTAATCAACGAATGGGCGGAAGAATTATTGGGTTATTCTAAGGGACTTTTAATCGGACAGAATGTAGAGGTCCTCTTTTTTCCCGAAGACATCCGGGTCTTTCTCCCCAATATTTTAAAAATAACCAGGTCCGGCCTTGGTTTTGAAGGAGAGGCGCTTTTGGGCCGGAAGAATGGGGATCCCATTTTCATTAATCTTTCCACTGCCCTATACAAGGAAGAGGTCTCAAACCGGGAACTGATAATTTTTACCCTCCAAGACCTCACCCAACTGAAAAAGTTGGAAAAGGACTATCTGGATTCAGAGCGTTTTGCCGGTTTGGGGAAAATGACCGACCAGATCGCCCATCAGATTCGGAACCCTATTGCCTCGATAGGAGGTTTTGCCCTCAGGCTGGCCAAAGAACAGAGAACATTAGAAGAGTACTCCCGTTATACCGAGATCATTCAAAACGAGGCCAAGCATCTGGAATACATCATTGACCGATTGGCAGAATTCACCCAAGTACCGTTGGCCCGCTACGATGCCCTCACCCTGTCTTTGATTTTTAAAGAGACCCAAAAGTCTTTTCAGGCCCTATTAGAGGCCAATCCGTTTAAGATCAGGTTTCCTTCTTTGGAGACTCTCTCGCCGATCCATTTTTATGGAGATCTGGCTCTTCTCGTCCGGGCATTGGAGTGCATCATCCAAAACGCTCTGGAGGCCGTTTCCTTCCAGAAGGAAGTGGCATTATTCGGAGAAATTAAAGGCGATCAGGTGACTTTTCGAATTAAAGATAATGGGGAAGGAATTCCAGCCGAAAACCTGCCTCTCATTTTCGATCCCTTTTTTACCACCAAGTTTAATTATTTGGGATTGGGGCTGACCATGGCTAAAAGGATCATCACCGACCATAAAGGCCGAATTGAGGTAGACAGCGAACCCGGCAAAGGGACCGAGGTGGTTGTGACCATTTCCAGGGATCGTCGGCGGGAGATACGGACCAAACTTCTGTAAAAAAGGATGTCCCCTTTTTTTCAAAATGGTAGCTTGAGGAATACAGGAAGTAATCCTCAAATTCAATAAAAATTTCCCCCTAGACCGATTTCAATGATCATCTTCAAGTCTTCAAAAAAATAATCCTGCAACTTAGCGACTACCGGGAAAAAGATAGATTGAAGCGGAACAATTTTCTTCGATCGAATTCAGGTCCCCTCGACGGACTCCAATTCAAACCTGATCCTGCCAACAGGAAGATACTCTTCGATTAAAATCGGGGTCTTACTTCCATCGGTTGTAAACCAGATGCGTATCGTCCCCTCTTGATTTCGAAAGGTTGAGAAAAAAGTTTTTAATACTAGCCGAACAGTCTCCACCTCTCCATACATTTTCGATTTAATCTTCTCCTTATTGGAATGGAAGACGAGCTGTCTCAATCTCTCGCCATCAAAAATAGACATTGTGATATCCTGCCCTGGAATCAAATCCTCTTTTAAATAGAAACGGGCCAACATGGACAATGGATCATAGGTATCAGGCGGAAGAGCTATCTCTTGTCTCTCTTTTTTCTCTTTGCTTTCCACCACTACCTTTTGATGAAGGGGATCGAAGGTAAAGGTCTGAAAAGAGTTTTTCTTTTTAATTAAAAGCCCCCCCTGATCAATCTCTTTCACGTTAGTCACCGGGGTGTAGGTCCCACTTTCCAGGGTTGAGGTGAAATGGTTGTTCATTCGAAATAGTAATTCAAGGGAAGGACACGATTGGAAGATGGCCTGGATCTTAACCAAAGGCTTATCTTTTTTTAAGGACGATTCCTCAATAATCTTAATGGTAGCCCTGAGAAATGGAATACCTAACTTGGTCGCTGTGAAATTGAAAACCTTTCCCTTTCCGGGTATAGGTTGGGAAATCGGCGCCGGTTCACCGGTAAAGGCCGAGATTCCTATAGACAAAATTCCAATAACAAAAAAGATTTTGATCCCTATTTTCCACCCTATTATTCTTTGATCCATTATTTCAAATCACCGTTATGCTATTATTATATTAGCCATGACTGAAGGGTTATTTTACCTCGGTATTCGGAGACCTATAATAATCTTGAGTCTATCCAAAATCTAGATAACTTTTTCCTAACGAGTATTAGGCACTTCAGATCGATTTAATTCCTATTGCTATTGGAGAAACTGAATCAATGCTTATCCTATTCATTTTTATCAGTCGTGTCTTTTTCAATTTCTTTGGGTTTAGGTGCTGGCTCTTCTTCTTGTCCTGAGATACCCTTTTTAAACTCCTGGATTCCTTTCCCCAAGCCTTTACCTATTTCAGGCAATTTTTTGGCCCCAAAGATAAAAGCGGCTATTATCAAAATAACCAACAAATCTTGATTTATACCGAGCATAATTACCTGCCTTCCCCTTGACCTATTTTATAATTAAAAGATTAAGTTAACCTATTTTTTTATCTTCCAATAAATATCCTTATCTGCTTTACCCCTTAATATTGACTACTATTATTAATATACACAATTTCCGGACTATTTGAAATAAGGTTTTTCAGAAGAAGCCCTCAAATTTCTTTAAAAATGGTCTCACCGGACTGAATTCAACGATACACCTATAACTCTTCTAAAGCGATTGTTCCGAAAATTAACATTTACTATTTGAAATATTTAATCCGCCCCACGGCCAGATGAGGCGGCTTGGAGAGTATTTCCATATTTTCTTTTTGACGAAGTCCTCGGGAGACTATAGAAACCATATATCAAATCATTTAATCGTTGGCTGCAAGAGCGATATGCGATCTTAAGGAAAGCCTTGACAATAATTCAACCGGAGATCTGACCCCTTTCCTCGCCTGTAACCGAAACTTAGATCGTATGTGGCCTTTCTTCTGCCTTGAATCCCATCTCCTTAAGTTGTTTAAGTACGGTGGCAACATCATTGGTGTTCAGATGAAGAACAAAATCATTTTTCCCAGCTCCGCTTGACGAAAGGGAACAGAAGTTCTTTATCTCAATGTCACCTTTCCGCACGGTTTCGAGCACCTTTTGCATCCCCTCTGGATCACCAACTCCCTGGACGATTATCCGCTTGCCCCCCTCACCAATTCCTAAAAGCGGATTCAGTATCTTATAAAAGAAGTCATTGGTAGTTACTATCCCAACTACCTTATTATCTTCCAAGACCGGCAGACAACCCACTTTGTTTTTCTGAGCCTTGGTTGCTGCCTGCTCAACGGTAGTATCAGGGGAGACTGTCACCACATCCGTTACCATGATTTCCTTGACCATCAGCTTAGACAGGAGATAGTAGATTTCCCCGCGGCTAAAGCTGGTAGCTTTCGAAGGGCCGGCCTTCAAAAGGATATCCTTGGTCACCAACCCCACCAGTTTACCCTTATCGACGACGGGAAGGCGTTCGATTTTGTGAAACTCCATAATCTTCTCGGCTTCAAACATCAGGGTATCACTGGGGATACTAATAACATTGTTCGTCATAATGTCGCGGACTAACATGTTCTCAACCTCCTTCTTGTCATTGTATTATAGGATCATTTATTCCCAGGTATTAAAAAAGAGCTAATAAAAAACCATATGGTATTTTCAATGGTGGAAGGGTAAGGACAAATCTCCTCGGTATCATCATGCGATATCCGATCCCATTCGCCCTACTCTATTACTTCTCTTATTTGATAAGATTTTTGTTTTGAGTTGTAATAGTATAAAATGAGAAATAAGAGCGGTCAAGGAGAAAAAAGGGGTAAAGGAGGGGTCATAAAGACTTTTGGGCCCATTTATCTCTATTACCGTTTGAAATCTTGTCTTTTTTTAAAAATGGCAAGTCGAGGATATCAGGAAGAAGCCCTCATCACACTTGACAATGTCTGTACCCCCAAATCCTGATTTTCACAAATTACTGTATTGAATGCAATCCATCTTACCCTCTGTTTAATAATATCATACTTCCAGGGATTTTTAAATTGCACTTGTGAAAAAAGGATTTTCCGATTATAATTAAAAATTCAATTTTTTAACCCAAAGAACCCAAAATGAATAAACCCCTTATTGCCGTCACCATGGGAGATCCGGCCGGAATCGGACCGGAAATTCTCATCAAGGCCCTGGACAATCCTCAGATCGAACAAGCCTGCCGGTCTCTGATCGTCGGGGATCGGCAAGTCCTGGAAGCAGCCGCCCGAAGGATGGGAAAATCATTTCATATTAAATCGATTCGAAGAATCAGCCGGGCAGAAGACTTTAAGGAATCGGTCTGGTTGTATGAGGCCTCCAACTTGCCTGTCGATCAGGTCGTTCCCGGACGACCTGACCCCCAGTGGGGCTCTTCGACCTTAGACTATATCCGTCTGGCCGCAAAGGCGGCCTTAAAAGGCCAGGTGGAGGCTATGGTCACCTGTCCCATCAGCAAGGAAATGATCCGAAACTTACGTCCTACCTTCACCGGCCATACCGAGTATTTGGCCCACCTGTCCAAAACCCGGTCCTTCGGCATGATGCTGGCCGGACAGCGGTTAAAGGTCAGTCTGGTGACCATCCACCTCTCCCTTAAAAAGGCCCTCCGGATACTGGATATCAAAAAAATTCTCACTACCATTGAATTGACTCATCAAACCATGACCCGCTGGTTCGGAATTAAAGAACCGCATATTGCCGTGGCCGGACTCAATCCCCATGCCGGGGAACAGGGAGCCTTCGGTTCGGAAGAAAAAACAATCATTGTCCCGGCCATCCAAGCGGCCCAGGGGCAGGGAATGCGCATCTCCGGTCCTTATCCGCCGGATACCCTTTTTTATTGGGCGGCTCAAGGCCGCTATGATGCAGTGGTGGCCTTGTATCACGATCAGGGGCTCATTCCCTTAAAGCTTCTCCATTTCGATACGGCCGTCAATATCACCATGGGACTGCCTTTTATTCGTACTTCAGTGGACCACGGAACGGCCTTTGATATCGCCGGGAAAGGCCTTGCCAACCCGGAAAGCCTGACGCAGGCCATTCTTCTGGCCGCCGCCTTTGCCCAGATGAGGCATAAATGACGGTTCAAGGTTTGAGGCCTGCGCCTGCAGGCCAGCAGGGGCAGGAGGTTCAAGGAAAACCTTATACCGTGGACCTTATACCAATAGCATGATTGATCCCTCATAATTGATACTTTTCTCCTATATTATGAAAAATTTTAAGTAACATTGGAATAACATATGGCTTTAAATGAAATCCTGGTCAAAGGGGCCAGGGAACATAATCTGAAAAATATTGATGTGGTCATCCCCCGCGATAAACTGGTGGTTATCACCGGCCTTTCCGGGTCCGGGAAATCCACCCTGGCCTTCGACACCATCTACGCCGAAGGACAGCGGCGATATGTGGAATCCCTATCGGCTTATGCCCGCCAGTTTCTGGAACAGATGGACAAGCCCGATGTGGATTATATCGAAGGGCTCTCCCCGGCCATCTCCATAGAACAGAAAACGGCCAGTAAAAATCCCCGTTCCACTGTGGGGACGGTGACGGAGATATACGATTTTCTCCGGGTCCTCTTTGCCCGGATCGGAGAACCCTATTGCTGGCAGTGCGGGCAAAAAATCTCCTCTCAGTCGGTGCAGGAAATCGTCGACCAGTTGATGGCCTTCCCGGCCGGGACCAGGATTCAGCTCCTGGCCCCTTTGGTCACCGGCCGCAAAGGGGAGCATCAAAAACTTCTGGATCAACTAAAACGAGAAGGGTTTGTCCGGGCCCGGATTAACGGCGCATTTCGGGAACTGGAAGAAGACATCGTCCTGGACAAGAAAAAGAAGCACACCATCGAAGCCGTGGTGGACCGCCTGGTGGTCAAAGAAGGACTGCAGCGCCGCCTGACCGATTCGGCCGAACTGGCCCTTAAGCTCTCTCAGGGGTTCCTGCGGGTCCTTTTGGGGAACGGGGAGGAGGTCCTCTTCAGCGAACGTTTCTCTTGCGACCGCTGCGACATCAGTTTGCCTGAGCTGACTCCCCAGCTCTTTTCCTTTAATAATCCCCAGGGGGCCTGTCCGACCTGTGACGGTCTGGGGACTAAAATGTACTTTGATCCCGACCTGATTGTGCCCAATCCCAATCTGAATCTTCGTGAAGGGGCCATTGTCCCCTGGGAAAACCGGTCTTCCGTTTATTTTCAACAGACGCTCGATGCCCTGTTCAGCCATTATCATTTTGACCTCTATACCCCTTTTAAGGATCTGCCGGCCAAGGTAAGAGAAGTCCTATTGCACGGTTCCGGCAATGAGCCAATTCGTTTTTATTTTGAAAAAGAAGGCCGGAAACATTTTTATGAACGACCGTTTGAGGGGGTCATCCCCAATCTGGACCGGCGTTACAAAGAAACCGATTCCTCCATGATCCGGGAGGAACTGGAGCGTTTCATGAACGTCCGACCCTGCCCCACATGTAAGGGGACGCGGTTAAAAAAGGAAAGCCTGGCCGTCAAGATCCAGGGACTTTCCATTCATGAAGTCACCTCCTTTTCGGTGAAGGAGGCCGGGGTCTGGTTTAATACCTTAAAGCTCACTACCAGGCAAGCCCAGATCGGCCGTCGGATATTGAAAGAGATCAATGACCGCCTGGTATTTCTGGCCAATGTGGGACTGGATTACCTGACCATCAATCGGACTTCAGCCACCTTGTCCGGCGGTGAAGGACAGCGCATCCGGCTGGCCACTCAGATCGGTTCCCATTTGATGGGGGTCCTTTATGTCCTGGATGAACCAAGTATCGGGCTTCATCCCCGGGACAATCTCCGGCTTCTGCAGACCTTGAAGACCCTGCGGGATCTCGGCAACACGGTTTTGGTCGTTGAACACGATGCCAACACCATCCTTTCTTCCGATTACGTCATTGATATGGGGCCCGGGGCAGGAGAAAACGGAGGGCAAGTGGTGTTCAGCGGCACCCCCGAAGCATTGCTCAAAGACCCCGAGTCCTTGACCGGACAATATCTGTCAGGCCGGCGGACCATCCCTGTTCCTTCCCGGCGACGTGGTCAAAAGAAAGGTTATATCCAGATCAAAGGGGCCTCGGAAAACAATCTTAAACAGATCGATGTCTCGATCCCTCTGGGGGTCTTCACCTGTGTAACCGGCGTCTCCGGTTCAGGGAAAAGCACTCTCATTATCGACACCCTTTATCAGACCCTGGCCCAGCGTCTTTACCGCTCCAAACAACGGGCCGGCCGGGTCCAGGAGATGAAAGGGGTCCGGTTGATCGACAAGGTCATCAACATCGATCAATCGCCGATCGGCCGTACCCCCAGGTCCAATCCGGCCACCTACACCGGGCTCTTTACCACCATCCGGGATCTGTTTGCCAGGACGCCGGAGGCCCGGTCGCGAGGCTATAAGCCCGGCCGATTCAGTTTTAATGTCCGCGGAGGGCGTTGTCCGGCCTGCAACGGGGACGGACTGATGAAGATAGAAATGCATTTCCTTCCGGATGTCTATGTCACCTGTGAGGTCTGTCAGGGCAGCCGTTATAATCGGGACACCCTGGAAGTCCTTTATAAAGGGATGAACATCGCCCAGGTCCTGGACCTGACGGTCGATCAGGCCCTGAAGATCTTCGAGGCCATCCCGATCATTCGGGAAAAGCTGGAAACCTTAATGCAGGTAGGATTGGGTTATATCCGATTAGGGCAACCGGCCACCACCCTTTCCGGCGGAGAGGCTCAGCGAATCAAGCTGTCCAGGGAATTGAGCAAACGATCGACCGGAAAGACCCTTTATATTCTTGACGAACCCACTACCGGCCTGCATTTTTCCGACATACAAAAATTATTGGAGGTCCTTAACCGCCTGGTGGATATGGGCAATAGCGTGGTGGTGATCGAACACAATCTGGACGTCATCAAGACCGCTGATTATATCATCGACCTGGGTCCGGAGGGCGGGGATGAGGGGGGTCAAGTTATCGGAGTCGGAATCCCTGAGGCCATGGCTGAAAACCCCAAATCCTACACCGGACGATTTTTAAAACAGGTGCTTGGAAATTCAGGGACGTCTACTGGGTGAAAAATTTAAGGATACCGTGTTTAACAATTTATGAAACCCGATACAGGATAAAAAAAAGGGCTGTTGGTTTCTCGCCAACAGCCCTTTTTTTATCCTTTGGTATAAATGTTGGTATAATGAATTACATGGGCAGACCGACCATCTTGGCAATCGGTGTGGCCATAGGATAGGCATACAACAGGATCAGAGAGACAACCAGTGCATAAATACAAAGGGACTCGATCATGGCTAAACCGATAATCATGGTCACCGTGATCTTACCTGAAGCCTCAGGATTCCTGGCAACGCCTTCAACCGCGCCCTTCAAGCCCAAGCCCTGACCGATACCTGTTCCCAGGGCAGCAATCCCAATTCCCAGACCTGCGGCCAGGACCACGCCAAAATAGACGTTAAGCCCGGCAGCCGCCACCTGAGGATTGCTTTCGGCAAAGGCCATGGCCACCATACTGAGCAGGGCGGTCATTGTCAATAGAGCTACTTTTTTTACCATTGAATCATTCTCCTTTCTATATAAAGATTCGCCTTCTTCCTAAAACTTAAAAATCCGATACTGGATTCTGGATTCTCGATACTGGATCAATCTGATTGCTTCTTTATTCCACAATCCGAATTCTAAAATCCGCAATTCTTTAGTTTATTTCCTCATTATTCCGAAATCCGAAATCCACAATCCGAAATTGTTTAGTGTGCTTCCTCCAGGGCCGTAGAAAAATAAATCATGGACAACAAGACAAAGACAAAAGCCTGGATGAAACTGGTGAACAAGGCCAGAAACATCATCACCACCGCCGGGGCCAAAAATTTACCGGCCAGCAAAAGGAGGATGGCCAAAACCAGGTCCTCTCCAAAGATATTTCCAAACAACCGCAGGGTCAGGGAAAGCACACGGGAAAGATGGCTGATGATTTCAATAGGAAACATCAGCGGGGCCAGCCACCAGATAGGTCCGAGGAATTGTTTGATATACTTAAAGCCGTGAACCTTTATCCCGATGATATGGGTAATCACGAAAACAATCAAGGCACAGGCCAGGGTGGTGTTGATACTGGCTGTAGGTGAATAGAAACCCGGGATCAAGCCCAACATATTGGAGAGGAAAATAAATAAGCCCAACGTGGCGAGTACAGGGAAAAACACTCGCCCTTTCTCTCCCATGGTTTCCACCTGAAAGTTTTCAATGCCTGAGATAACCATTTCAAAAAAATTCTGTCCGCCGGACGGGATCATCTTCATCGATTTTACGGCCAGGAGGGAAAAAACGATTAACAGCAGCATGATCAGCCAGGTATAGGTCACATGGGGATAGGCATGAGCGAAATGCCCCAACCCTATGGATTCTAATAGTTTAGTAAGAAAAAAAATGGGGTGCTCCATGAATTAATTGGCCTCCTTAATAATAACTTTAGTGCGAAATAACGCCCAAACTCCTAAAAGCCTATTTACAAGCTGCGTGGTGTCACGCCCCTGGGGGGCATGACGGTTTAAAAAGGATTTTTCGCATTTCATTAAACCCCAGAAGGGTCAGGCTGATGACGACCACCGACAATCCGACCACCAAGCCCAGGGGATCGACCAGCCTTTTGGCAATTAAAAAATACAACACGATGCCGGTGCCCAACAACCGTAGATAGTATTTAACAATAACCGACTTGGGGCTGGCCAGGTGATCGGGGATAAAGGCTTTTCTTAAAATCCGGGACAGGAGATGAAAATTGACCAGAATGATCAAACCACCAATACTGACACCAAGAGCAAAAAAGGGGGGCATCAGAATCATACTGCCCAGCAGTAACAGGGCAAAAATCACCCCGTTCATAAACCGGACTTTGTTAAGAAAAGGATCTTCGACCGATCCTTCTTTCCAAATAGACAACCCCCTGTTCATTTAAAATCTTTTTCAGTCCTTTTCATAATCACGTAGATATTTCTAAATCCGGCTACTATCCCCAAGACCATAAATATTAGAAAGAAAACCGGGCTGGTTTTAAACCATTTATCCAGATAATAACCCACGACAATGGCAATTACTAGAGCCAGGCCCATGGATATTCCCATGGTACTGACTAAGGCCAGCAACTTAATGTATTTTCTGGTATCTTCCTGCACGAAGCCTCAACCCGACA
This sequence comes from uncultured delta proteobacterium, assembly GCA_963802945.1. Lineage (GTDB taxonomy): Bacteria > Desulfobacterota > RBG-13-43-22 > RBG-13-43-22 > RBG-13-43-22 > RBG-13-43-22. The sequence goes on along the minus strand of CAWDKY010000027.1, from coordinate 143,067 downwards.
CAAAAATGTTACGGCGGGCTTCCCAACCCGTTTATTTTTTTAATAATCCTCGGGTTATAATATTGACCGCATTTGTCTAACATGGGAGGGGGGACAAAGTCAATATTTTTTTGTTTTTGTCCCCTATTCCATTTGGTTACCCCGGATTTGCCGTCGGATTGAACAACCATTTGGTCCAGAAGTCCTCCGCTTCATCAAATCAATATGTATCTATTGATTATTATGTAAATTTTACCTTTTTTTAAATATGATGGGGTGTTATAATATCGAGAAAAATTGTAAAAAATGAACTTCGTATATTAATTGTTCGCGGTAAGAGGAACTGAAACATGGACAAGCGTGGTCGAGGCAGAGCAAAGATCCCAATTGCCGTTCAGGTCCGTGTGCTATTTAGAGACGGCTGGCTCTGCCACTGGTGCCAACGGCCAACGGTATTCGCTCCCGCACTGAAATATCTCGAAGGATTTGCGCGAGAACAAAAATACCCGCGTCAGCTGGCGTACTACGATTTCCGTTATCGCCGTGACGCAGCACCGATGCTGGATCACCTCGCAGCCGTGATAGATCACGTCGAGCCGCACTCGTCGGGTGGCGCGCACGACGAGAGAAATTTCGTGACCTCCTGCAATAAGTGCAACATGACCAAAAGCAATCGGAGCCCAAAGGAATATCTCCGGAGCAATCCTGCCAAACCCGTAAGGGGCAAGTATGGGGAGCCGCGATACTGGGACGGGTTTGTCTCGCTGTTCATGATCCTCGCGGGCCAGAGGAAAGGAGATCTCCGAGGTTCCGACCTTGAGTGGTATTTGGCGTTTGAAAAATATTTTCGCACTCAGCCGTCAGACAGCGAGTTTCCGCGAACAACAATTTGCACCGGACCGGCGTAAGAAGTATGTCTTCTCGCCTTCGCTCGGTTGGCTTTGGCGGCGCCGGCCGGTGAAATTTGCGTTAGATTGAGATAATATTATGGATGAAGAAATCGCGAAGTATTTAGAAAAGTTAAAAAAGATTGAAAATGACATGAGCGGCAATTTTTTGGAACGTGTATCGGCTGTTCAGACTAAGTATGAAGCTATTTGGGCATTTTACAAAAATAATATGCCTGGGTGTGTGGCAGACTGTATGGCCGAATTTGGCGATGAAATAGATGGGCCGCAGGGGATATATTGGGTGGGTAAAACCCCTTTGATTTTTTTTGTAGGTTTAGAAAGTTACGAATGGGCTTATGAGCATCGTTTCAGCGTAGATAAAACAATAGCGCAACCCCTCTGGTTTTGTTTTTTCCAAACGGCATATATGCCGGGTTTTTGGAATAGGATATATAAAATCATGCGGCTATCTATCCAGAAAGATGACCTTTGGTGGTTTGAACTATTGGATTATGTGGCGTTAAGCAATGCGTGCAAATGTTACGACCCCAAACATCAATGGAATTTGCGGGAAAAATGTACAAAGATGGACTATATATTCAAAAAAATCGATGTCGTAAAGGCCCCGATCAACGTATTTTTTACAAAAACATATGGGCTTTTGGCAAATAAATTTTCTGGGGGACAAGAAATTTCTGATACTGGAATAATTAAATACAAATACAGGGCACAGATTTTTTATGAAGCGTACCATCCGGGCAGAATGAGCAATGACTATATAGATGCATTAGCAGAAAATATTAAACTCAATCTAAAGCCATTCCTGCAATCTAACAAAAACATCCAGCCGACACGATATTAGCCCGCTTTGTTTTTCATTCATGCTGGTTGTCCCGTGCGGCCGATACATTGCGTTCGCTAAAGAAACAGTTTCTGAAGGATTGAAGCATGACCGATAAAACCAAGCCCTGCCGACACTGTCGGATGTCCATTCCGGAAGGCGCAAGAGTCTGCTTTCACTGTAAGAGAACTCAAGGTTACTTTTCATCAAAGTTGGAGTCTGTTGCCGGTTTCATTAGCGTCGTCTCCATGATCCTGTCAATAGCTCTCGTTACCTTATCCTGGCTGCAATTCCACGAAGCCACCAGGCAAAGGAATTCAGCGGACCGGGCTGTTCAGTCAGCAGGCGATGCTCTGAGGCAAGCTGCCGCGGCAAGAGAAGGCGTACTGAAGGCCAATGCAGAAGCCAAACTCGCAAAGGTCGAGGCAGAGCGGGCCAGAGATGAAACACGTAATACTGTCGAGCATCTTCGGACCAACATCAAACTCGTGCTCGAGATGGAGCACTTGACGCCGAAGCTTGTGTTGGAGTCGTATGACCCTGTAAGAGTGGGAAGAGTGCGTCAGAAGTTGGAAGAGTTCGCAGTGCCCGACGAGAAAGAACGGAAGAAGTGGCTAAAGTCTCTCAAGTAGCAGAGGGCCAGAAAAACAGATCAGTCACGAGAGAAATCAGGGTCAGCCCTTGACATTTGAATTATGATTGAGACCAAGGGAAGTTAAATTAGCCTAAGTACCCATATGCGGCCTGACATTTCACTGCACGGGATCGGCGGGATTCTCCCGCCTCCCCGTAAGTTCTATCGTTATATTTTAATGGAGGATTGAAAAATGAAACTTAAAATTATCTTTGAGCCAAGCGAAGAAGGTGGGTTTACTGCCTATGTTCCAAGCCTTCCTGGTTGTATTAGCGAGGGAGATACAAAAGAGGAAGCCTTGGAAAACATCAAGGAAGCAATTGAGCTATACATTGAGCCTGTCGTTGACGACATGAACATAGTCCCGGGTACAGAGATCTTAGAAGTCGCAGTATGACGAAAATCCCAAGCGTTGCATATGACAAAGTAATTCGAGCACTTCGGCGGGACGGATGGGTGATAGTCCGGCAAAAGGGCAGCCACATCAGAATGCAAAAGCATATCCACGATGAAGTGCTAAAACTGACAATTCCGGCCCACAGACCAATCAAACGTTCGACACTTTCCCATATTCTAAAGCAAGCTCGGATGGATGTCGATCTTTTCCTTGAATTAATGTAGAAAATATAACATCACGCTGGATAAGCGGAGAAATCAGGGTCAGCCCTTGACATCTGAATTTTGGTTGAGACCAATGGAAGTTAACTTAGCCTAATTATTTATATACTGCCTAACATTGTACTGCACGGGATCGGCGGGATTCTCCCGCCTCCCCGTGAATTCCGTCGTTATGCACGATAAGGAAACAATATGAAGAGAATGCAAAAAGATCCGGACATGCTTGAGGAATACGATTTCAGCAAGGGTATTCGGGGAAAATACTCAAAGATGTACGAAGAGGGAACAAATACCGTGGTCATTGAGCCGGACGTTGCGAAAGTTTTCCCTGACCATGACTCAGTGAATCAAGCCTTAAGATCATTGGCGGAAATCATCAGACGACAAAAAAAACTTGCCTAACATTTCACTGTACGGGATCGGCGGGATGCTCCCGCCTCGCCGTGAGTTCCACCGTTTGGTGATAGAGAGGTATTTTAACTTTGGAAAAAAAATGTTACATAATAGCAGGGCCTAATGGTTCGGGCAAAACGACATTTGCAAGTGGTTCTTGATGAATCGGAGACAGGAAAATGAAAGTACATAATCCATACACAGTCTTAGGATTTAAGGCTTTGCAACGTGCCGCCGTCAAGGTTGCTGAAAATGCAAGGAAGAATAATTTAAAAATACCAATTTGGACAAACGGTAAGGTTGAATATCTATCTCAGGGGATAAGCACCGAACAAGGCGCTCCAACCGACGGCCCAGTCGCCGCTTTGCCTCGCCAGGGCCGCAGTTGAGTTTGGTTGTTATATGTCGAAGGTGGAGGTTGAACCCTGGCGCAACAAATCTCTTATGCTATGAAGATCTACTATGGCTGGCACAAACCTTCTTCGACAACTTTGTTCTCTGATTCTGCCGATCACAGTTGTAGTGATCGTTCCATTTCTACAGGTCGTCCGTTTCCATCCTTTCGGGGTAAGACTCTATCTTCCTGTTCCCTTTATTCAAGCTCCCCTGGGTACCCTTGCCTTTTGCGTCGGACTTTTGCTTCTTGTCATCACGATTCGATTATTCATGAAAAAGGGTAGAGGAACGCTCGCTCCATGGAATCCAACTCAAAAGCTCGTTACCGACGGTGTCTACCGCTATGTCCGCAATCCTATGATTTCTGGGGTTCTTTTTATGCTCATCGGGGAAACTATTTTTTTTGGATCATGGTTATTATTCATGTGGGCCCTGATCTTTGGTATAGGGAATACCTTCTATTTTCGGTTATCAGAAGAGCCAGGATTGGTAAGACGTTTTGGTGAAGAATACCTCGTTTATAGACGGAATGTACCGATGTGGATTCCAAGGCTAAAGCCTTGGATCAGGGAGACGGGGTCAACCAAAGCGAACGAGTGAGCGCTAACAATTGGCTCCATCGAATCACCCAAAAATCGGGCTCCCGGTGACCTGCAACGTTCTACCAAGAGAGATGATAATGAAAAAGTGTCCCTTCTGCGCTGAAGATATTCAAGACGAAGCTATAAAATGTAAACACTGTGGTGAGTTTCTGGATGCCTCCATCCCCTCACGTCTTGCAGAAGAAAAGACTCCATGGTATTTCCGAAAATCCTTCATTATCTTCGCAGTCTGCGCTGTGGGACCTCTGGCGTTGCCCCTGATTTGGTGGCGTCCACAAACGACGCGGGCATGGAAGATTGGACTAACCATAGGAATCCTTGTCCTCAGTTGGATCTTGTTCCAAACCATGATGGAATCCCTTCGTACAATCAAGGATTATTACAAGCTAATTGAAAGACTATGAAATGATCTACAGGTATAAGAAGTCAGTAAACACCGACCGGACTTTCGTCGCGGCTTTATGTAAGTGTGCATGGTCTTGTAATTTATTACAAATTGGTCGGAGGGGGGCAAGTCTGCTTTTGACTCTTGTTGGTACGTTATGATAAGAATTGAAATATGTCCAGACCGTTGAGAATAGAATATCCGGATGCCTGGTACCATGTCATGAATCGAGGGAGAAGTGGAGAAATATCAGGGTCAGCCCTGATATTTGAATTTTGTTTGAGACCAATGGAAGTTAACTTAGCCTAAGTACCCATATGCGGCCTAACATTGCATTGCACAGGATCGGTGGGATTCTCCCGCCTCGCCCTGAATTTCGTCGTTGGTTTTAAAGACTTAATGTAACGTCATTGACATAATAGCGTTATAGTGTTATGGTTATTTAACTACATCTGGAGGTGCCATGATGTCGACACAAGTCAAGAGAGCTACGGTCTATTTAAAACCCGAGCTTCATAAAGCCCTGCGACTAAAGGCCGTTGAGACCTCAACCTCCGTATCGGAGCTTATCAATAAGGCCGTCAGAGAAGCCTTGGTGGAAGACGCCGAGGATTTTGCAGCGCTTGAAGGGAGGGCGGGAGAGCCTTTGATCCGTTATGATGAGATGGTAAAAAGACTGAAAAAAGATGGCCGCATATAAAATCTTTTTCCGAGAATCTGTTGAGAAGGATTTTGCGGCCATAGCCAAGAGCGATTTGAAGAAGATACTCCGGCGGATCAGAACTCTGGCCGAAGATCCCCGGCCATCAGATTGTGAAAAGCTGACCGGCCAGGAAAGGTATCGCCTCCGTCAAGGACGATATCGAATTGTATACTCCATTCAAGACAAGGACCTTACGGTTTGGGTAGTAAAGGTCGGCCATCGCAAAGACATTTATCGGGGGGATTATACCATATGAAAAAACATGTCGCCTGGTTCATTGTTTTGATTTCTGTGGCCTTGCTCGCGGGTTGTTACGAGGGGTATGTGGGTAGTGATGGGGGAATATTAAAAAAGTACCTTGAACCGGCCAAGCTAAAGGAGCTTATAGAAAAACCGCGGGAAGACATTTGGATCATCGATGTCCGTCCCGAAGATGCCTATCAAAAGTCGCACATCCCGACTGCCAAGAGCTTTCCGTCGAGCCAGATCATGGAAAGGCTCGGTGAGATACCAAAAACCCAGTATCTCATACTGACCTGTGAAACCGGCGGAAGGGCACAGATGGTCATCAAGGACCTCGAACAGGCCGGCTATACCAGGCTTATGAACTGGGGAGCAACTTCGCGCTATCTTGATGTTTATGGCTCCGGTTCCGAGTAGAAGGCCGCTGCCCGAGCTTTTTGTGTTCTTGAGGATGGGGTCGAGTCTACTCTTGACTCTTATGGCTAACTTATGACGAGGAGTGATTAGATGACCGTTGAAGAGCGTTACCAAGAAAGATACCAATCAGGGAACACGCCTTGGGACATTGGCCAGCCGGATTTCAATCTTATCGAAGTGGTGACCCAAAAACCTATTCTGAGCTGCAAAGTCTTAGATATCGGCTGTGGAACCGGAGACAATTCCATCTGGCTTGCCCAGAACCGCTTTCAGGTTATTGCTACCGACACTTCGGAGATTGCTATAGAGAAGGCCAAAGAAAAAGCTGCTGAAGCCAAGGTCGAATGCGATTTCAGGCTGGTTGATTTTCTTAAGAACAAAATTGAAGGTGCTCCTTTTGGTTTTGTATTTGACCGGGGCTGTTTTCACTCCTTCGGTTCTGAAAATGATCGAAGAAGCTTTGCCAAAAATGTCGCTGCTCATTTGGAAGAAGCCGGCCTGTGGCTGACCCTCGTTGGCAACGCTGATGAGCATCGCCAAGGTCCTGGTCCACCTCAACGGGCCGCCGGAGATATCGTCTTGGCCGTGGAGCCTTATTTTGAGGTTCTTTCACTTACCTCCGGCCATTTCGGATCTCATCACCCGAATCCACCCCGGGCCTGGAGGTGCCTGATGCAGAAAAGGCAAGTCCCATAACGGCTTTTGATATTGATTATACTGATAGCGCGCAAGCCTGCGGTCAGGTGCAACTGGGTAGTTAAATAACTTTGAATGGATAATAGATATGGAAGAAAAAATGAGCAGATGGGGTTCAGGTCCAATATTTGCGGCTCTATCGATCGGCTACGGAATGGTGACTATCGTAATAAGCCGCTATTTCCATCCTGTCTTCCAAATAGATTTCGTACCTCATCGGTTTCTGATTATCCTTGGAATGGCGCTGATAGTGATTGGAATACCATTCTATATAATTTCGGCTAAAACAGTTATGCGCGCCTACAATGCTGATAAGCTTGTAACCAACGGCATTTACAGATGTTGTCGCCATCCGTTATATGCATCATGGGTGGTTTTTATTGTCCCCGGAATAGCCCTTTTAGTAAACAGTTGGATAGCGCTGACCATACCGATATTCATGTACCTCATCTTACGTCAATTGGTCAAAAAAGAGGAAAACTATTTGGAGTCCGTGTTTGGTTCCGGATATCGTGAATATAAGAAGAAAGTGCCGTGCATACTGCCCTTGGGTTGGATAAGACCTATGGCCTAACTTGCTTCTGCACCGGATTCGGGCCACTACGCGGCTCTCACAGGCGAGAGCCAGCGTTAATCCAAGAAGAAAAGACACTAAGGCAGGCTTGATCCAGAATCCAGTCTTTTCAATCTGGAGTTCCGGTTTGGCGGGAATTATGATAAAAGAGATATGGTAAGGGAAGATAGATACACTGCACTGATTACCCGATTAAGGAAGGGCCGACCATGGTCAAAGGGATTATTTTTGCTGTTGTTTCTTTGGGAATTATTTTTATTTCCCGGCAATCATTACCCAGGCCTCGCTCCCATGGGTTTTACCGCTTTTTTGCCTTTGAGCTGCTACTGATCCTTTTATTGATCAATATAAGTTATTGGATCGAACATCCTTATTCCGTTTTTCAACTGATTTCATGGGCTTTGTTGACGGCTTCCCTTATTCTGGCCATCCATGGATTTTATCTCCTCCGAAAGATCGGAAAACCCCAGGGCCCTGTCCAAGGCTCTTCCGATTTGGGATTTGAAAATACCGCTAATTTAGTGACCATCGGGGCCTACAAATATATCCGTCATCCCCTTTACTCCTCATTGTTATTGCTAGGTTGGGGGATTTTTTTAAAACACACGACCTTGTTGAGCGGGTCATTGATCCTGGGTGTATCCGCCTTTCTGATAGTTACGGCTAAGGCGGAAGAAGAGGAGAACATGGCCAGATTCGGGGACGAATATTCCCGCTACCGAAAATCCACCAAGATGTTTATCCCTGGGTTGATTTGATAAAAGGAGGAATCATGTTACCGGAAAAACAAAATAAAGCCTACACCGAGTTTTATAACTCAACCAACAGTCCCTTTAAGGTTTTGAGCAGTTAATCTTTAAACTTATTATAAGGAGGATTGAATATGTGGAAAGAATTTAAAGAATTTGCTATGCGGGGAAATGTAATGGACATGGCCGTGGGCATCATTATCGGAGCGGCCTTTGGTAAGATTATCACCTCTTTTGTGAATGATGTCTTGATGCCACCCATAGGTCTACTTTTGGGTAAGGTGGATTTCAATAATCTTTTTATAACCCTTTCCAATCAATCTTTTGCCACCTTGGAAGGGGCCAAAAAAGCCGGAGCGGCGACGATCAAATATGGTATTTTTTTCAATACCATTATTGATTTTTTAATCGTCGCCTTCGTCATCTTCTTAACGATCCGCCAGATCAACAAACTTAAAAAGGAACCGGAACCTGCCGCACTGACCACCAAAGAATGCCCATTTTGTTTTTCCGTGATCCCGATCAAGGCCACACGGTGTCCCAGTTGCACCTCTGAAATAAAGGCCTTATAGACCATACCGATTGGTTCTTCATCCCCTGGCCGACAAGAGACATAACCCTGCCCCTCCATCCGGTTTATGGCTCTCCCTTAATTTTTTTCACGGAGCCCACGGCATCGCCAAGTCTGACCAGAGGAGGTGAAAGAGGAAACCTTAACAAGTTGCTGAAAAAGGCCCATCTACTGCGTTGCCCTCATCCCTCGTCATTGCGACGTACTTCTATGTACGACTCATTCCTCGGGATTTCGGGCGTCTTGTATCTGAACCTTTTTGAGCAACCTGTAAAAATGAGTTTTTCCGCATCCTGTTAAGACAGACCATCCCCATCGCGAATCTAATCGATTTCAACAGGTTATTTCTTTGCCGCCTTCCTCACCATAACCGATCAAACTTTTTTTGAAACCCGGAAGTTTGTTTTTCCTCCCCAGAAGTATTGATGGGAACCCCTCGTTAAGACATCAGGAAAACAACGAGACCTTATTAAACCGTCCCCTGGATCACCCCTGAATCGTTGGGGGTTTGCATCGGCAGGCGGCGGATTTCTCCGGCCCCGGCCTTGGCCATCATATCCATGACTTGCTGTTCCGAATAAGATTGGCCCTGGTTCGTACCCAGAAGCATATTCAGAGAAAAAAGGGCCGGATGCAGGGGGCCGTCCAGGGTATTGTTCAAAAGGAATTCGTGGATCAGAATATGCCCCCCGGGCTCAAGGACCGAGACCGCTTTTTGGATGATCTTTTGAGCTTCCTCCGGGCCCTCGCCGTGAAGGATTTGAGAAAGCCAGGCCGCATCAAAGGTCCCCTGGATATCGTTGTTGACATAATCCCCATCCTGGAATGCAATTCTCTCTGTAAGGCCGAATCTGGCGATGGTTTTTTCAGCGAAAGGCCGGGTAGTTTTCAGATCGTAGACTGTGGCCTTGAGCCCGGGATTTTTCAGACAAAAATGAATAGCGTAAGTTCCAGGGCCGCCGCCCAGGTCAAGAAGATGTCTCTTACCGGAAAGATCAATAATGAAGGCCAGGCGCGGGGCCAGCATCATGGCCATATTAAACATGCCCATCAAAAAACTTTCCCTGACTTTTTCATCCTCAAAAGAGGCCCGGCCTCGAATCGGCTTTCCGGTTAATACCGCTTTGTCCAATTGAGACCAGGAAGCCATTAAATGATGATGATGCATGATCATATAGCCTATGTACTGGTGGGATTCCTTTGACAGAAAGGCGGAGCTGAAAGGCGTGTTAGAATAGACCCCATCTTTATTCATTAAAAGATTCATGGCCGTCAAAGCGTTAAGAAGCATGGTGACGCCCCTCAGATCCCCATTCAGTTGGTGAGCAATTTCCTGTCCGCTGAGTGGCTGATTGCTGATGTGCGAAAAAATACCCAATTTGACTCCGGCCTGGACAGCACAAGCCGCCCAGTAATTTCCGGATATTTCCAATAGCTTTCCTGGGGTCCATTCTTCTGTTGTCATGTCCCGGTTCCTTTCCGTTGAAATAATTGGCCTAAACGTACAATATTTGATAAAAGATATAACAGGTCGGATAAAATCTCAATAGGAAAAGAGAGCATAAGACAAAAGGTGTCAAAGGAATTCAGACCATTTATAACCCAGGTTACGGAAACACTGGCCAAACAAAACCGGGAAATTTGCCTTTTTCCCGAAACCCTTTCCGATTCAACGGATTCATCCGTTGTTCTTTGCCTTTTAAGTGAAGGCCTTAAAGAAAAGGAGCCAGAGAAGGAACTTTGTTTTGTATTTAATAAAAGATCACAACTGGTGAGACAGTCAGGAGACCTTTGTTTTCCGGGCGGAGGCATTGTTCATCATATCGATTCCATAGTGGCAAAATTTTTGGGACTCCCCTTTTTCCCTTTGGGCCGCTGGCCCTATTGGAAGGAATGGCGGACTCGGAGAAGGCTGGAAGCTGGCCGGCTCTCTCTTTTGTTGGCCACTGGTCTGAGAGAATCCCTGGAAGAAATGCGTCTTAATCCTTTTCGGATCGAGTTTCTCGGCCCCATGCCGCCACAGCCGCTCCAATCTTTTCAAAAATTCATCTACCCAATGGTGGTTTGGATCAGGAATCAGAAACGATTCTTTCCCAACCGGGAAGTGGAAAAGGTGGTTTCCATCCCAATAAAAGATTTTCTGAAGCCCGAAAATTATGTCCGCTATCGAATGCGTTTTGAAGCCTATCCGGGCAGTAATGATGAAGTCGTTCAGGATTTTCCAGGTTTCCTCCATGAAGATGAAGAAGTTCCCGAGGTGTTATGGGGGTTGACCTACCGAATCGTGATGATGATTCTTGAAATGCTCTTTGACTTTTCGCCCCCGAACATGTATTCCCTTGAATGTGTCGATGGCCTGAGGGACGAAAACTATTATAATTCCGTTTCAAAAAAACAGTAAAATAAGTCTTTAAGACCTTTAGATTACTCAGAGACATCAAGGTGTCTTCATGAGTCCCTATAAAATCAAGAAGTATTAAACTAAGAAAGACAGGAGGCCTGTATGACAGAAGAAATCAACAAGATTATGACCGTAAAGGAGGCCATCAGCAAGTTTGTGCATGACGGTGATCATCTGGTCATCGGCAATTACACGGTCGGAACTTGCATGGACATGGTCTTCGAAGTGATCCGGCAGGGAAGGAAAGGACTCACCTTGTATTCCCAATCGGGAATTTTGGACGTGGAATGCCTGATAGCCGGCGGCTGCGTCGATCGATTATTGACGACCTACTGCATGAGGGCCGGCGGGAAAGCCGGCGGCTCTGCCCTGGAACGTGCCTTGATGGCCGGAACCATCGAGATCGAAGATTATACCAACTTTCAGTACAATGCCATGATGGTTGCGGGCATGCATGGCTTTGATTTCATCCAGGTGCTGGAAGGAACGATCGAAACCGATCTGTTTCGGAAACGCACTTTTATGGGGGAGAACAAATACCGTATTATTAAATCCCCCTATACGGGAAAGGATATATTGACCGTCCCGGCCCTAAATCCTGACGTCTGCATTGTGCATGTTCAGCGGGCTGATAAATACGGCAACGCCCAGTACTGGGGCGCGCTCGGAAGTGTTGCCGCCGCATCCCTGGCCAGCAAGAGAATCATCGTTTCCTGCGAGGAAATTGTCGAGCATGATGTGATTCAGTCCAGTCCGCATCTGACCATTATACCGGCCTTCCGCGTGGATGCGCTCATCGAGATACCCTGGAACGCCCACCCCACGGAATTGATCGGCTGTTACAATCTGGACTTCCCCATGCACGCCATGTTTAACCTGGCCGATACGACCGCCGACGGAATCAAAACCTGGCTTGACGAGTGGTGCTTCGGATGTAAAGACCGCGCCAGCCTATATCGATCATTATATTTCCAAGTTTGGAATCGAGTCGCTGAATGCCATAAAAGCGAGGCCGTTCTATTCCGCACCGGCCAATTATGGTTCGGCCTATACCTCGGCCTGGGATGAAAATAACAGGCACAGGACCTTGGGCCTAACCATCGAAGAATTTGAAGCGAAATTGAAAGAGGGAGGGAAACTTTATGAGTAAGCCCTATACGCTTGATGAATTATTGATTATCGCCGTTGCCAAAGAAATCAAGGATTACGAAAACGTCATTCTTGGCGTGGGATTGCCGACTACGGCCGGTGCCGTAGCCAAGGCCTTATATGCCCCGCACGCCACTCTCATGATGGAAGCGGGTCTGATCGATTTCGTGCCCCTGCTGCCTCTGAACCATATTGCGGACGCCTGCGGCATAAGAGGGTTTTCCTACGCCACGGATCTTTTCACCGCCTTCACCATGACCTACAGGGGTTTTGTGGATACCTGTTTTCTCGGCGTCGGTCAGGTTGATAAATACGGCAACATCAATACGACCGCTATCGGCGACTACTTCAAACCTTCATTGCGATTGACCGGTTCGGGCGGCGCGGCCGATTTTCTTTCCTATTCGAAGAAAACGATCCTGACTTTGCGGGGCGGATCTTTCGTGAATAAGCTCGATTACGTGACCTCTCCCGGATATCTGGACGGCGGCGACAGCCGTGATAGATCCGGTCTTTTTCCCAAAGGATCGGGGCCGTCGATGCTGATCAGCACCCAGGGGATTTTCAGGTTCGATGCGCATAACCAAAGAGATGTATCTGGCTAAAATTCATCCCGGCGTAAAGGTTGAAGATATCCAAAAGGAAGTTCCCTGGGATTTGAAGATCGCCGCGGATTTGAGCCAAACGGAGGCGCCGACAACGGAAGAGATCGATTTTATCAGGAGATTCTCGCCGGCCATGTCTGCCGGCAGGCAGTTGGCCCAGGATCTGATTATTGCCAATATCATGAAGAAAATGGCGGCTAAGGCCCAAGCCTAAGGGGGAATATCGGCAGACGTGATCTCATAACCGAATGGGTGATCCTCATAATTAGAATTAACAGTAAGAGGCAAGGAACCAAAAAAGATGAATTATAAAAATCTGATTGTGGAAAAAAATGGCCGGATCGCAATCGTTAAGCTTAACCGACCTGTCAGGTTGAACGCCTTGAACAACAGCCTTATGCGGGAAATTGAAATGGTCACCGATGAGTTCCAGGAAGATACTGAAACGCGGGTGGTGATTTTCACTGGGCAAGGCAAGCATTTCAGTTCTGGGGCTGACCTGAAGGACCCCAAAAGAGCAGCGGCTTCCAGCGCTTCGTTAATAAGCAAACAGCGACAATTTCATCTGGGTCCAAGGATGATTCAGAAACTCCATGAAATGAACCAAATCACCATAGCAGCGATTAATGGTGGGGCCTTGGGTGGAGGTGCTTGTATCGTCTCGGCCTTGGATTTCCGTATTGGGGCTGAAGACTGTTTTGTCGCTTATCCCGAAGGAGCCCTGGGCATCCCCTTGAGCTGGGTCAGTCTCCCGCTGTGCGTGCACTTGATCGGTCCGGCCAGGGCCAAGCGTTTTGTAATTCTCGCTCAAAAGGAAAATGCAACCACTCTGCTTAATTGGGGTTTTTTGGATGAAGTTGTCCCGAGCGACAGGCTAATGGACCGGGCGATGGAAATGGCCGAAAATTACGCGGCCATGCCCCCGGTGGCCGCTCAGATGATAAAAAGAAGCGTGAATGCCATCACTTCAGCCCTGGACAAGGCCATAATGCATATGGATTCGGATCAGGTATTACTGGCCTCCCTAACCGAGGATCACTCGGAAGGGGTAAAGGCCTTTTTTGAGAAACGCCTGGCTGACTTTAAAGGCCGTTAACTTTTAAGGTTCAGCACCCTTTTTTATAAAGTGAATATATAGTTGAGGTGGATTAGAGAGCCAATTGCGGACAGGAGCCATTTTGGATTTTTTAAGGCAGACATCGCCTAAGGTTCCTTCTTCAAGGAATAAATTAAACTTCAAACCAGCCCGATACCCTTTGACTGAGACAGTGGAGGGGGGAGAGCAAAAAATATTATTTAGAGGAAAGCATGAATAAACTAACCCAAACCATCAAATCCATCAAACCCGTTGATCGATCTCTCGAACCGTCCATAAGGAATCATCTGGATCAATTGACAAAGCCACCCAACAGTTTGGGACGGATCGAAGACCTGGCGGCTCAATATTGTCTGATTACTAATTCGATCAAGCCAACTATTGGCCGAAAAAAGATTTTTACCTTCGCCGGGGATCACGGGGTAGCTGAAGAAGGCGTTTCCGCCTATCCTAAAGAGGTGACTCCCCAGATGGTCAGAAATATGCTGGCCGGCGGCGCTGCTGTCAATGTTCTGGCCAAACAGGCCGGGGCGGAAGTTGCTGTAATCGACATTGGGGTGGATGATCCTTTGACCGATGCCCCCAATCTTATTCGCCGCAAGGTTAAATCCGGCACCGCAAATATCGCCAAAGGGTCGGCTATGACCCTGGCAGAAGCAACGCAGACCATAGAAGTTGGGATCGACCTGGCCCAATCTGCGGTGCAAGAGGGCGTAACCCTGATGGGGACCGGAGAAATGGGCATTGCCAACACCACTCCTTCTTCGGCCCTGTTTGCCGCTTTACTTCCTTGTCCGGTGGAAGATATCACCGGCCGCGGGACCGGTATTGATGATATCCGGCTAATCAAAAAAATTGAAGTCATTAAAAAGGCGTTGAAAGTTAATAAGGACAGACTGACCGATCCGCTCAGCACCCTGGCCGCCTTGGGGGGATTGGAGATTGCCGGGATCTGCGGCCTTTGTCTGGGTGCGGCTTCAGCTCATGTACCGGTGGTCGTGGATGGATTTATCTCTTCGGCCGGGGCCTTGGCGGCTTGCAGGTTATGCCCGCCCGTGCGGGATTATCTTTTTTTCAGTCACCTGTCCGAAGAGGCTGGACACGCCCTTTTTCTGCGGCTCTTCAACGTAGAACCCATTCTGGACCTAAAGATGCGCCTGGGAGAAGGCACTGGTGCGGCCCTGGCCATGACCATTATTGAGGCAGCGGTCAAGATCTACAACGAGATGGCCACCTTTGGCTCGGCCGGGGTGAGTGATAAAGAGAAGGTTCACAGATAGTATTTGACGACGGCGGCGAAGTTAGTTATCGTAGCCGACCCACCCTGATCTTTGGGAAGGCGGGGACTCCCACTTGGCCATTTCTTGGAACTCCGATGCCCCAGAAGGATGGTAAAAAAACACACTCACGAAGATTACATTTTTTTATGAGATGGCGTCGATTTAAAATAGAAAACAAGGGCAGACCTTATTTCTTTGTCTTTAAGTCCCGTTTGATAATGTTTGAAAGTTGATCTGCCCTTCGTAGCGGTTCGGATATGCGAAAAACCGTGGTGGACTTCAATACGATGCTTATGGATTCGGGAAGTTCGATCTTATGGCCGGGAGAGATAAATAAGGGACTCACCCTTTCTCGGGTTCTTAAAACCGCTCCGACCACTTCCTGATCCAGTTTTAGAGGAGACCAGTCTCCTTTTTTCATCCCCGGTTCTTGGTAGGTCCCAACCAATCTTGACTTGGCACAGCCTATCGTCGGTACATTCCAAAGCACCCCCAAGTGAGAGGCAATTCCCATTCTTCTTGGATGGGCGATTCCCTGCCCGTCAACCAGGATCAGATCCGGTTTGACGGTCAATTTTTTTAGGGCCGCCAGTACAACGGGGACCTCCCGAAAAGACAAATATCCGGGTATATATGGGAAAGAAATTTTTTTTATGGCCCAGGCTTCTTCGAGGAATTTCAAATCTGGAAAACTAAACAAACAGGCGGTCCCGATAATCCGATCTTCTCCAAAGGCCGCATCCACCCCGGCAATAGTTCTAATTTTTTTCCCAAGTGGAATTATTCTCAGTTTTTGTCTGAGCCTATTTTGAATCTTTTTGGCCCGATCGATATCCATCCCGGTGATTTTCTTTTGGCCCAATATACCCCCTTGGAAAATTTTTTAGGGACGGTAGCTGTAACCGGGCACCGGCCCGAGTTGCCTCTTTATTTCTTTTTGGGCCATCTCGACAAAATCGCATAGTAACGAGCGGGTATCCCGCGGGTCAATAATGTCCTCGATATTAAAGGCCTCGGCGGTCCTGAAGGGAGAAGCAATGGCCTTAAGACGGGCTTCAATCTCATCACGCTTGGCTTCGGGGTCGGCTGCGGCCTGAATCTCCCGACGGTAGGCGGCCGTAGCCCCTCCTTCAATATGCATGGAACCCCAGTTGGCGGAAGGCCAGGCATAGCGGCAATACATGCCTCCGAATCGCAGATGCAATCCACCGGCTACACCATAAAGCTGGCGGATGACGAAGGTTATCCAGGGCATCTGCGTTTCGCAAAGAACGCAAACAATCCTGGCCCCGGCCCGCACAATGCCTTGTTTTTGGGCATCCAGACCGACCATAAATCCGGGCTCGTCGGCAAAATAGATCATGGGCAGATGGAAGGTATTACATAGTTGCATGAAGCGGCTAACCTTATCTCCGGCGGCCACATCCATCGAACCGCCCAGAAACATGGGGTTGTTGATCATAACCCCCACCGGATAGCCATTCACTCTGGCCAGGCCGATAATGCGCGCCCGCCCATACAAGGGGGCAATCTCAAAAAACGAATCTTTATCCAAGATATATTTCAGAATCTTGTAGGGGTTGTACGGTTTTTTAGTTTCTCTAGGTATGGCTGAAAGGAGCTTTTCCTCACGGCGGTTGGGGTCGTCGGGAGGTTCGGTTCGCGGCGGCATCTCCCAAACACTTTCGGGCAGGTAACTGAGAAAGCGCCGAATCATCTGGAAGGCCTCTTTTTCATCTTTTGCCAGGTTGTCAATAACCCCGCTCTGATATACTTGTGTCCGCTCATCCCCCAGCTCTTCTTTGGTGATATCATAATTCAGTGCGGCCTTGACTACCGGAGGTCCACCGGCAAAAACCTGGGTGGTCCCTTTGACCATCAAGTTGAAATGGGCCAGACAGGCCTCTACTGCCGGCAGTCCGGCCACAGAACCCAAAACGGCCGAGACCACCGGTACTGTGCTGAGCAGGCGTTGGGCGGTCAACGTTCCGGGGTTATCGGGAATATAGGTACGACCCAACTGCTCGAAGGTGCGCACACTGCCTCCGGTGGCGTCAAGAAGACGAATATAAGGCAACCGCCATTCATAGGCTATCTTCTGGGCAAAATACTGTTTTCGCCCCACGGATGCATCTGCTGCACCGCCCCGGACAGTAAAGTCTCCACCGCTGACAACCACCTTTCTTCCGTCCAAACTGCAAAAACCCACTACTGCATTGGCTGGTGTAAAGTCCACCAATTTATCGCCATCATAAACAGCGCTGCCGGCCAGGGCCCCTATTTCCTGGAAGGAGCCCGGATCGGCTAAGGCAGCAACTCGCTCCCGCACGGTTAGTTTGCCGCGGGCATGGTGACGGGCAACCGCTTCCGGACCTCCCATTTGCTCGGCAAGTCGATGTCGACGTTTTAGCTCATCAATTTCCGGTTTCCAAACCATAAAAAAGCCTCCTGCTTAATACTTGTATCTAAGGGTCAAGTTGAGACCTTTGAAAAACGTCCCCTTTTGCCCAATCTCTTCGTCAGACTCAAATTTTAATCCTCAAAATACTAAACGTATTCCTTTTTCAAAGGTCTCAAGTTTAGAACTCTAGAAAACCAGCCTATGGCAACAGGGTCAAAAACGAGCCCTGAAGGGGGTCCTTGGCCAGGAAGCGGTCGATCCACTCCTGACCGCCGGGCGAGGCGGCGATCCGTCCGAAAAGTATGGCGTCGTTACCAAGACCTTGCTCAAACCCGTGCTCGTACCCGTACTGTATGGCCGTAAGCGTATCCCTGGCCGAAGCCATCCGTGCGGCCCGCAGATTCCCGGCCTCGCTTAGGGTTGGTGTAGGAGCAGCCATTAACTCGCAGACAACAGGCCGGGATAAAAGGGCCTTCAACTCGTCCTGCTGTTTGGCCCCGCGGACATCCCAATCTTTAGGCGGTATGGGCCGCTGCCCCTCAATAAACTCGCGGGCTATGTCAAAGGCCCGCGGCAAAGCAGTTGACGATGGGACGAATTCATCGGCTAGCCCAATCTCCACGGCCTCAAAACTATTGATCGGCTCGCCATTGATGCACATCTCGGCTGCCTTGGTCGGG
The DNA here is from genome assembly GCA_963802945.1 of uncultured delta proteobacterium. Classification (GTDB taxonomy): domain Bacteria; phylum Desulfobacterota; class RBG-13-43-22; order RBG-13-43-22; family RBG-13-43-22; genus RBG-13-43-22. The sequence goes on along the minus strand of CAWDKY010000027.1, from coordinate 124,764 downwards.
CCGATAAGCCGGGGCAGGCGCTGTAAGCCTCCATAGCCTGGGATGATACCCAGTTTAACTTCCGGCTGTCCCAGTTGGGCGTTCTCGGTGACGATCCGATAATCCGTGCTCATGGCCAATTCGTTTCCACCGCCCAGCCCGAAGCCGTCAATCAATGCGATCACGGGTATGGTCAGCTTTTCCAAATCCGAAAAGACGCCGATGTTTTTACGGGCAAAGCCCCCAATGGTATCCGGACTGCCGCGAAAGGCATTCACGTCCGCCCCGGCCACAAAAGACCGCCCGGCCCCGGTGATAATGATGGCTTTGACTGGCCTGTTTGAAATGGCCTTCTTAGCCGCGACCTCCTGGACCAGATCCCTTAACTGGGAGACCAGGGCATCGTTTAAGGCGTTCAGTGCCTCTGGCCGGCAAAGCGTCACCAGGGCTACTTCCTTTATCAACCGGACGTCGATCAACCGGTTTTCAGCCGGATCGGCCTTCATAACCGCTTCACCCCGGAAGGCCGATTCATAGTCAGCTATGGTGCGGCCTGAGCGATCGGCCTGGACCAGGGCCACTCCCTTAGGCTTTTTCATGACCCCGTCCAACATTCTCTGTTGAAGACCGGCAAGCCCCGGCAGATCGGTTATCTCCAGGTCCTCCTGTTCCATCACCAAGGTACCTGAGGAGAGCAGGCGTACCACATCGGCAGTTTGCGCGGAGGAAAACATATGCGATCCGCGGATCGAAAGGTCGGACTCGCCTCGGGCCACCACAATGCCGCAAGGCATCACATCTTTCTCATCGAAGTCGCGGGCCACAAAGGTGCTGAAGTGCAGGGTGCTTTGATCGGTCCTCTCCACAACCAGGTCCGGGTTTTGGCGAGGTCCGAATATAGTCCATAGGGACTTGCCGAGCGCCTGGGCATGCTTCATATATTCCGAACCATACACCGGATTGGGTTCACCCTTTTCAGTCAGCGGGTCGGGCATGTCTTCGGGCAGCAGGAAACCATCTCGGTCCAGGATGTGATCGGAATGGATGCCCATTCGGATCACTTGGGCGATTCCTTTTTTTTCTCTGGTTTGGGAGGCGATGACCGCCACTTTGGCCGATCGGTTCAAGGCCGCCCGGATAAATGCCCGGGCGTATGGGTCGGCTCCCCAGACCAGCACACGCCGGCCCGGAAGCAAACCCGCTGCTTCTAAAATTCGCTCCGCCGAACCGCGGCGGAAATAGGACCTGTTTCTGACGCATCCAGACCCAGCGCGCATCCATGACGAAACGGCGGCCTTCATAAAAGAAGGTTTCCTTGTATTCGCCTTTCAGCCCCTTGCCGGTAGCCCCGAAGAAGGCCAGTGTGCCGCCGGGGGCCAGGGCGGAGATCAGTAAGGGAAAATTTTCTCCTCCGGTATGTTCGAATACCTTATCCACCAAGCGGCCGTTATTAGCCTTACGAATGGCCCGGCGAAACGATTCGGTCTGTCGCTCCCATTTCGACCGGGAGAGTTTCTGTTCGATGACCCCAAACACGGCCGGGTCAAAGGCCCGGCGGTCCACGAAGGCGTCAGCCAGGCCGCGGGAAATCAAATGGCTGACCAGGGTGGGATTGCTGCCCATGAGAATTACACGGGCCCCTTGGGCCTTGGCCAATTGGGCTGCCGGCGAAACTCGTTCCCTTCCCGCCGCCCATAATTAGGACCGAATCGCCCGGTCTGACTCTTAGGCGTTCAATGATGGCCCGATAAGCCGTCGCATAGGTCAGGAGCATAGCTGCCAGGCTCTCTGGGGAATGCTCACGCAAGGTTTCCGGGATGGGGATGGCTCGCTCCTCATCGACTACGGTGAATTGGGCGTTAAATCCGTCATGGGTTTCATAGCCGCGAATGTTCCGGCCGGTCCAGGAGTCCAGGATAACAGCCTGGCCGACCTTGACCCGGGTGACTGCGGAACCGGCATCCACCACGATCCCCAGGGCATCACTGCCGGGGATATGGATGGTTGCCGAATCTCCTCGGCCGAAAACTGGGACCGGAAGTCCCAGGGCGGCGAAATTGGTATTATAATTGGGTCCCGAAGCCAGAACCGCCGCCAGAACACGACCGGCATCGTTTTCCCTCAACTTGGGGGTTGGAACCGTTTCCAGCCGGATCACCTTTTTGGGCGGGCCGTAATCGTTTCGGTGAATGGTCAGGGCCTGCATGCTCTCGGGTATCTTTGTGCCGATAAGCGGGGGTGTACCGAGAGGCCAACACGAATCGGAATTATTGAGAATGATTGGTCATAAAATCTCCTTTAATATTTAATACGAAAATAACTCCAAATTTACCTGTTGAGTGACTTGTTCCCCGTCATGCCAGACTTGATCCGGCATCCAGGTTATTTGACGCATTAATTTACTTGGATTCCGGCTTTCGCCGGAATGACACACTATTCTCTAGGAAGTCAGTATTTTCATCCTTCGTGGTGTCACGCCCCTAGCGGGGCATGAGGGTTTAGAGAAAGTATAAAACAGGTAACAGGGCGGATCAAGGAGAAAAAGAAAACGCCCTGCCTGTGCATCTCACACAGACAGGCATAAAGTGAAAGTATTTAAGTGTGAAAGCCAGGATTTAACGATACAGGCATTGTCAAGTTTGATGGTAACTTCTTCCTGAAATCCTCAAAATTTGATTTTGAGAAAATCAGAAGAGTACCAACGTAATCGATATAAAGTCGGTGGGAGATTAAACCGTTGGGAAAAAACCAAGGGTCTCAACCCAAACCTAAAGCCTTATTTTCTCCTTGATGCTGTCTTTTTTTTGCCCTATACTCTTTCCAGCAAAAGGCAAGTTCTATCAAAAGGAGAATTCCATTGGCTGATGAAAAAAGGTGGCTGAAAAGCTATGATGAAGGAGTTCCGCACTCCCTGAAACCTTATCCTGAAATGACGCTGGTCGATTATGTGGATAAGGCGGTCAAGGAAAATCCCCAGGCCGATATGCTTATCTTTAAAAAACGGCATATGTCCTATGCGGAAGTGGATAAGCTGAGTGACGAGTTTGCCGCGGCACTGGTTACGCTGGGTGTGGAAAAAGGCGACCGTGTGGCCCTGGTCATGCCCAATTGCCCGCAAGCCATCATCTGCCGCTGGGGTTCCTGGAAAGTCGGCGCCATCCTGGTTCACCTGAACCCCGTCTATACCGAGGCGGAGATGGAACACGCCTTGAAGGACTGCGGCGCCGAAACGGTAGTGGTGCTGACACCGTTCTACCAGGGAATCAAGAAGCTGCAGAGCAAGACAGCGGTGAAAAACATCATTGCCACCAACGTCAAGGAATACCTGCCGCCCGTGTTAAAGGTACTCTTCACCCTGTTGAAGGAAAAGAAAGAAGGCCATCACCTTGTCATTGAAAAGGAGGACCTGTGGCTGCAGGATTTGATGAGAAAGCAGGCTGGCGCCAAGCGGCCTGACGTGGTCGTGAAGCCGGAAGACCCGGCACTGATCCTGTTCAGCGGAGGCACTACCGGCTTACCCAAGGGCGTGGTCGGCTCGCATTTCTCCCAGGTCGCCACCGGCCTGCAATTCCAGGCCTGGGTTAAAAAAATATGTCGAGTCCTATAAAGACGTCGTGATCGCTGTGCTCCCGCTTTTTCATTCATTTGGAACCTACGCTGTTATGTGCACCTCGATCGTCACCTATATGCCGCTGGCTTTGGTGCCCAATCCCCGCGACCGAGATGACGTGATTGGCACCATTCAGTACACCAAGCCGGCCTTCTTCGTAGCTGTGCCGGCACTCTTCATTAACCTTATGGAACATCCCAAGGTCAAGGCAGGCAAGGTCGATTTCAGATCCATGAAGACCTGTTGCTCAGGTGCCGCTCCGCTGCTGGCCGAGACCAAGAAGCGCTTTGAAGACCTGACGGGGGGGCGCATCCTGGAAGGCTATGCCCTGACGGAGACCACCATGGCCGCCTGCGTCGGTCCTTATATGGGCCAATACAAGGAAGGCTCAGTAGGCCTGCCTCTGCCCGACGTGGTAGTGCGGATCGGCGATATCAATACCGGTAAAGGGGAGCTGCCGCCGGGTCAAGAGGGCGAGATCATTTTCAGCGCACCGAACTTGATGATAGGCTACTGGCAAAAACCGGAAGAGACCAAAGAGATGCTGCGCGACAACTGGCTGTACACGGGCGATGTGGGCTATATGGATGAGGACGGCTATCTCTTCATCACCTCGCGTAAAAAGGACCTGATTAAGCCTAGCGGCTTCCAGGTTTGGCCGCGCGAGGTGGAAGAGGTGATCAGTGCTCACCCGGCCGTGGCCGAGGCCAGCGTGGCCGGTATTCCTGATGCCAAGCAGGGCGAGTCCGTCAAGGCCTGGGTCGTGCTTAAAACGGGCAAATCAGCCACCGCCGAGGAAATACAGGCCTGGTGCCGAGAGAAACTCGTGGCCTACAAAGTGCCCAAGTCCATCGAGTTCCGCAACGAACTGCCCAAAACCATGATAGGCAAGGTCCTGCGCAGGATACTGGTAGAGGAAGAAAAGAAAAAGACCGGGTAAAAAGCAAGACAAACTATCAGTGACTTGTTGGGATACTCGTTTTTCATACTCCTTTGTAGAGGATTTCATTTTATTTTCTTGACCCCTATCTTTTCCTTATTTTATAATCCGTTACGTCAAAAGAAATCCAGGAAAGCAAGAAAGGAAGTCGACAGTCATAATGTACGATTTTAATGCCAATGACATCTTTGAAATAGCGAAACAGTTGGAACGTAACGGCGCCGAATTCTACCGCATTGCAGCTAAAGCCGCGAAAGACGACAATGTCCGCGAGTTATTACTCCGTTTGGAGGCCATGGAAGATGACCATCTAAAAATCTTCACCCAAATGCATTCCCAGTTAACCGCATCGGAAAAAACCGCTACGGTCTTTGATCCCGAGGGGGAGGCAGCGGGCTATTTGAAGGCCCTGGCCGATACCCGCGTTTTTTTCGAAAAGAAAATAGACACCTCTTCTATGGAGGCGATTTTAAAGGAGGCCATAACTGCCGAAAAGGATTCCATTGTTTTTTATCTAGGGATGCGGGAGGCGGTTCCCGAAAAACAAGGACGCAGCCGTCTGGATGATGTGATTAAAGAGGAAATGGGTCATCTCCGCCTTTTGAGCAAGGAACTGACGACTCAGAAAAGGTAACACTCTTTGTCCTTATCCTTTCAACATCAAGGGGCAGGCTCTCGCCCCGCCAATTTTGGTTCGCAATCATTGGAATTCCTGTCAACCCTTTCAACGAAAAGGAAGGCTGCAGAATTATCGATGAAATAATCTTTTTAGTGAACAAGAGGTGATTCGACCAGCCGCGCCTGCCACCCCCTAAGCAAAAAATCGGCTTTGATCTCAAAGAGAAACAAGCCCGATATGGCCTAAAAGGCCGTTCCGGAAAATAGAATGGGGGTTATTCTTCAGCCAACGAAAGGACTGTTTATGTTAAATTTTAATATTACTCCCGAACAATTGGAAATTCAAAACAGGGCCAGGGAATTTGCTTTGAAGGAAGTGTTGCCGGCTTCTTGGTACTACGATGAAAAAGATGAAGCACCTCTTTTCATCCTGAAAAAAGCTTTTGAGGCCGGTATCATGAACACCGACATTCCCAAAAAATTTGGCGGCCAAGGTTTTGGACTGATCGAGGCCGCCCTGATTACCGAGGAAATTGCCGCTGCTTGTCCGGGGATCGCCACTTCTATTTTTGACAATTCTCTTGGCATGGAACCTCTCATCCTTTCCGATAATGAGAGACTCAAGGATAAAATCCTTCCTGAAATAGCCAAAGAATTTAAACTTATTTGCTTCGCTACTTCCGAGCCGACCATGGGATCGGATGTAGCAGGAATACGCTGTAATGCTTCCCAGGATGGAGAGGACTATATTTTAAACGGCACCAAATACTGGGTCACCAATGCAGGGATAGCCGATTACTTAGTGATCTTCGCCACAATTAATCCGGCTTCCCAGCATCAAGGCCTTTGTGCCTTTCTCGTCGATCGGAAATGGGAAGGGGTTTCGATCGGCAAATCCATCCCTAAGCTGGGGCAACGTTGTTCCAATACGGCAGGAATCCATTTAAAGGATGTGCGTGTACCCAAAGAAAATATCCTGGCCCCTCCTGGGAAAGGGTTTGTTCTAGCCATGCATACTTTCTCCAGGACGCGGCCTATTATTGGTGCTTTCGCCGTAGGGGCTGCTCGAGCAGCCATGGAATATGCCATCGATTATGCCAAGAAGCGACAAACCTTCGGGGCAGCCCTTTCCAATTACCAGACTCTACAGTTTAAAATCGCCGACATGTATCAAAAGGTAGATACCGCACGCCTTTTAGTCTGGAAAGCGGCCTGGGAGACGGATCAGGGGATGAATCCCACGGTGTCTGCCTCTATGGCCAAATTTTATTCTTCGGAAAAAGCCCTGGAAGTGGTGAACGACGCCTTGCAGATTTTCGGAGGCTATGGATATACCAAGATGTTCCCGGTTGAAAAACTCCTTCGCGATACCCGACTGTTCAGTATCTATGAAGGGACCAGCGAGATACAGCGCATCATTGTTTCAAACCATGCCCTTTTTTCCTATAAGCCGGTTATGCCTGCGTTGGAAGATCTTCCCATTCTAAGGGAATGGGATTTGGCAGATGCTAATAATAAGGAAAAGGACGGTCAAATCGCTTGGCGCTGCCGCATGTGCGGCTATATCCATTATGGCCCGGAACCACCGGAAGAATGTCCTTATTGCTTTTTCCCCAAATTGGCTTTCAAGCAGGTCTGGCCTTTTGCGAAGCCATAGAGTGAAGGCTTGAGTCAGTTCCTGCAATAGGGCATTGAAGTAAACGCCGAACCGACACCACATACCCAGAAGGGTATTTCCAACTACCTTATTCAGGGCAAAACCGGCGAAATCTTACTGAAAATCGTCGAAGAAATAAAAAAATTGAACTAACTTCACGACCCGGGATTGTTTGTAAAGGGGTTAGATAGGTGAATTTCATAAAGGAGGCCGAGAAAACCAAAGGGAGGACGAGATGAATTTAGAAGGAAGTCAAACCGAAAAAAACCTGGAGGCCGCCTTCGCGGCGGAATCAAAGGCCAGAAACGCCTACAACTACTATGCTGCCGCTGCTGAGAAAGAGAGGCTCACCTTTATCTCCGATGCATTTCTGGAAATTGCCAAAAATGAAGAAGAGCATGCCCGAGGCCACTTTGAGCTTTTAGGAAAGATCCGGGATACCCTGACCAACCTGGAGACGGCGGTCCACGGAGAGGCATACGAATATAATACGATTTATCCCGACTTTGCCAGAACCGCCCGAGAGGAAGGGTTCCCGGAAATCGGGGAATATTTTGAACGAATGGCCGAAATGGAATCCAGGCATGAAAAAATAATAAAAAATCTCATCAAGCACTTAAAGGAACGATCTACGCCGAAAGAAAGGACCACAGGACATTCCTCCATAACTCTGGTTCAGGTGATGCTTCCGGATCAAGGCAACCCGGCTGGAAATGTGCATGGAGGAGAGATCATGAAAATGATGGATACGGCCGCCGGGGTAGTCGCTGCCCGCCATGCCCATTCTAATGTGGTGACGGCCAAAGTGGAGGAATTGAAATTCCTAAGGCCGGTGCACATCGGCGAACTGGTTTTCGCCCACGCCAGACCCGTCTTTGTGGGTAGCACCTCTATAGAAATCCGTGTAGAAGTTGAAGCTGAAAATCTCGTTACGGAAGAGCGGCATAAGGCCCTGACCGCTTATTTCATCTATGTGGCCCTGGATCAAAGCGGGAAACCGATAACCATTCCTCCCCTTCTCATCACCACCGAGGAAGGAGAAAGGCTCTTCGAAAAAGGACAAAAAAGACATGAGGCCCGGAAGGTGCCGGAGCCTGACCGATAAAGCTCATCTTGGCTGCCTTAAAATTTGCTGTCAAGGGCGGACGAGGAGAAGAGATTGAATTACTAAGAAATTGTGAATGGGAAGAGGGGCAAATTTCAATAATGACAGACCTAAAGCCGGGGCGTTATCGATTTAGACGAATCGAGACCGAAACGCGCCGGAACGGTTTCTTTGTCAGGAATTAACCGATTACGAATTTCTTTGACGATAGGAAGCGTACTTCCACAGTGCTTCATAAACGGCACAAGCCTGGGCGGGTGAAAGAAAAGTTCCCGTCCCTGTCTTTTGGGCTGGTCTTTTCTTTGGACTTATCCAAAGGGATTATAGCCCGGTTTTTTATAGAGGTTGGCTTCGTTATCCAGTATATCAGGCCGATACACCTTTTCAGCCCACTGGCTTGGGTCTACTTGTTCGATAGCTACCGAAACAGATTTCTCTTCACATTTAGCGATGGTTACGACGTCTTTGGTAATGGCTTCAGATAGTCGTTTTTTTTGATCTTCTGATCTACCCGGATAAAGTTTTACAATCACATGGGGCATCGGTCATACCTCCCTTCCTTTAGATGCTTACTCCTTGAAGTTTGAGAATTTGTCTCTAACCTTATTTCATGTGTTTGGGGGTCTTGTTTCTTGAAGTTATCCAAAAGGTAACCCACTGCTCCATACCGGCCCGAATTTTTACGTTGATTGGAACCAGGGCATTCACCCAGCCGGATCTTGGACTTTATTGTAGGCCTGCTCTTTTACGTATTTTCATTTTTTTGACCCGGCAAAGAAGCTTATGGCTTTGAGGTGGACAACTTCAAGAAACAAGACCCCCAAACACCAAAATCTTAAGTATCTTTGGTTATTCTTTCAACCTGTGCAGACCTGCTCCCATAGCCTTCTGGGCCGCTTCCATCAGGGCTTCGGAAAGTGTCGGATGGGCATGGATGGTACGGGCTAGGTCTTCGACCGTGGCCCCCATCTGAATAGCCAGGGTCCCTTCAGCGATGAGGTTCGTGGCCTGAGGGCCGACGATGTGGACTCCCAAAATTTTTTCATTTCGACTGTCGGAAATGATCTTGACCTGACCGACGATCTCACCCAAAGCCTGAGGTTTGCCCAGGGAACGGAACTGAAAGCTGTCGGACTGGACTTCATGACCTCTTTCCAGGGCCTGCGGTTCGGTCAGCCCCACATCGGCTACCTCTGGAAAGGTGAAGATAACTGAAGGCACCACCTCATAATTCATGGCCCGTTTATGGCCCATGATGTTTTCAGCAGCAACGATTCCTTCGGTTGAAGCCACGTGAGCCAACATGATTTTAGAAGGCCCCAGGGCATCACCAACGGCATAAATACCGGTGCAATTGGTTTCCATCCTCTCGTTGGCCTTGATCCAAAGGTTGGAATCCAATTCCATCCCCAACCGTTTCAATCCTAAAGCCTCGGTATTGGATTCCCGTCCAATAGAAACCAGAACCTTCTGTACTTCCACCTCCATAGGTTGGCGGTCTTTTTCTTTAACCTCTTTGAGAAAAGGAGAAGGGCCGATAGTCAGCTTGATCCAGTCGTTTTGGATCTCGGTCTTCTCAACGGTTTTATCGAGCAGGACCTTGATTTTTCGCTTTTTCATCTCCCGCTGGATGATGGTCGAACAATCTAGATCAATGGAAGGGAGACCGAGGACTCGAGGAAGGGCCTCCACCACCGAGACCTGACTGCCCAGTAAACTGAAGATAAAGGCAAACTCACAGCCGATCACCCCTCCGCCAACGATTAAAATGGATTCGGGGATTTCCTTTAATAACAGGGCATCACTGCTGGAGAGGACATGTCTGCCGTCAAAGGGAAAGGCCGGGAAGCTCATGGGCCTTGAGCCTGAGGCGATGATGATGTCATCCACTTCGATCGCCTGCTCGTGGTCGTCATGCCCCTTAACCAATATTTTTTTAGGGTCTTGAATGAAGGCCGTCCCCTCCAGATATTGAATCTTATAGCTCTCAAAACTTTTTTTTATCCCCTGGGCCAGGATCGATATAACCTCATTTTTCCGGGCCATGATCCGTTCCATATTGGGTCGGAAGCCCCCTTCCAGATCTAGGCCGAGTTCTTTGGCTCGTTGAATTTTTTCAATCGCTTCAGCGGTGGTTTTGATGGTCTTGGTGGGGATGCAGCCCCAGTTCAGGCAGGTGCCGCCGACAGCCTCCTGCTCAATAACAATCACTTGGGCACCCAATTGGGCGGCCCGAAAGGCGGCGACATAGCCCCCTGGCCCGGCCCCGATGATTCCGATTTTTGTACTCATGGCTATTAGTCCTCTTCGCTTTTGAAGAAGTGTTTTCCCGGTTTGGGTACCCCCAAGGGAACGGTGATCAGACCGGGATAAGGGGCCACTTTGGATCGTTGCTTAAGTCCCTCGATCTCAATATCAACCAATTCCCAAGGAATGGCAAAATAGATATGAATACTTTCCGTTCCTGCGTAACTTCGTCCGCCTGAACAGGCTGTAGCCAGGTTGATTTTTTTATCCCAGCCGGCAATGCCGGCCGCATAACCGCAGACCAGAGAATTGGTAGCCATGGTGAAATTAAGCGGCATATCACCGGTCATAAAAAAATAGCCGTTCATCAGGAAGTAAGCCTGCCAGGGCACCACGGTAAAAATCAAGGCATCGGGGATAAATTTGGCCCTGGCCAGGGGAGCAACGGCTACCCCCGTTACCTCTCCAGGAGGAATAGCAAATTTCTTATCCACCATTTTTTCCCAGACTTCTTTATTCGGGGCATAGTTATGGTATTTCGAAATCTGGTTTTCCCGATCCCTTTTGATTTCCTCTTCGTTGCCCAGGCCAAAGGCCAGTCGGGCATTGGGGCAGCTCAGGTTCTCTCTGGTTAAATAGACGGAATAATTCCCCTGCCTGGCCACAGTGACCGCTTGGCAAAAGGAGATGGGTTTGATGTTGGTGCTTACGCCTTTTGGTTTTCCCTCGCCTTGGCGGACAAATCTGACGGCCACGGGCGGAGTCTCCAATTTTAGGGTCCTTTCAAAAAAATCCTGCATTTCTACATAACCCATCTTTTTTCCCGCTTCTGTTTTATCAGCCATTTATAATCCCTTCTTTACAGATGTCGTTAGTTAATCTTAATAAGGAAGCACGCGCTCTATTCCCGCCATCTTCGGGACAGACCCACAGGTGTGACTGGAAATAGGCTTTTTCGACCAGCTCAAGGCCCAGAGCTTGTCGGGGGGCTGGCTTTCCATGTTCAATCCCGCCCGGGCAGGGACCTCACCCCGGCGACCCCCTAAATTAATTTCAGGTTCGCGGGAATGACGGTTAAGGAGGTTTTTACGAGGCTGTCATTCGGAGCAATGATAAGAATTGTTGGGGAGTATAGCAAGCATTTTTTTATAAGGATTTAAAAGTTGCATTGGAGAAACCGGCTTAAGTAGGAAAGAAGGGTAATGACCAACCCCCCTTGGTTTGGTCATTACCCTTTTCCGGCTTGGGTTAACACTGAAATTTCTTAAACCTTCAGACTAAAAAGCTTTTGGAGGCCAAAAGAGTTCTCTGTTCCCGAACCCGCAGGCTGATAAGCTCCAGTGGCTTTCTGCCCGGCAAAAAGTAATTGAAGAACAGCCAATTCATCTCGACTCAAGGCGCCGTCGCCGTTAGTGTCCAGAATCGGTACTAACCCGTCAATGAGCTTCTCGGTTGCCAATATCATTTCTTTGGCACTCAACTTTCCATCAGAATCGGTATCCAATTGAGAAACAATGTTTGGGGAGACCCCTAATTCTTCGGCACTAAGTAAATGATCGTTATTCTGGTCTTGGACATGGATCAGACTGTTGATCATAAAACCAGCACCAAATTTCAATTCATTGGTATCTATCTTCTCATCAGCATTGACATCCAAGAGGTTTAAGATAGAAAGGAATGAACTAAGTCCTTGGTTTTTTTGTGTTCCTAAAGTATTTACATCTTGAACCTCCCCCAGTGAAAAGTGTGGCAAAATGAACCAGCTTATGGAGGTGACTCACGACCGAACCGAAGAAAAGGAATTTCAGACCTCAATTGACAAATCAAGTCGATATTTGATAAGGTAAATAAAATGTAATCTTAAAGGTCAATACTTTTTAACCTAACAAATTGCTCTTTTTGGAAAATCAAATGGAAAATCAATCAAATTCGGAAACCCCAACCTCCCGGAATCCCCAAAACTCGTCTCATTTAAAACAACGTTTTGCACTCTCGTCTTTAGAAATTATTTTCGGCAGTCTGATCGTTTTAGGTTTAGTTTATATCGGATATATTATTTTCTTCCAGGAAAGTTCGGGAACAGCTTCAAAAATGGAAAAGAAAATAAAAATTTTGGAGACCAGTTTCAAGGAACAAGGTGAAAAACTCGACCAGACAATTAAAGCGAATCAAGATTATCAGAATCATTTGGAATCCAGGTTAAAGGCCCTAGAGGCCGCCAACCAGAATTTATTGGTTAAACTTGGAAGAATGGAACAAAAAAGAATAGAGGAGAAGAAGCCGATTCCAACTTCATCGAAGAATGAAAAAATTCAATATAAAGTGAAAAAGGGGGAAACGCTGCGTAGTATCGCCATCAAGTACAAGGTTTCCACGAATGAGCTGCTACAATGGAATAAACGGAGTAAAAATAAACCGGTTCGAGCAGGAGACACTCTGATCATCCTCCCCCGCTAAACAAATTACCTTAATAAAATGCTTGGATCTGTCCCAGGTTCGGGGCGGACTGCTCATGTTCAATATAAATAAAATCAGAAGAAGCGTCATTTTTTCCTTAAACCCCTTGACATCGCGAAAAAAGTTTTTATCGTAATAATTATTACTATTAATTTTTAAAGAAAATAAGGTTCAAGGGTTTTAACTTCCAAAGCCTTTCACTTGAATCCTTGATTCCTTAGAATCATTTTCATGTTTCGAATTCCCCACCCAAGAGGGCATGAGGTTTTATAACAACTGGCTTATAAACCTTAACACTAACAAACAAAGGCAAACCGGTAATACAGAAAATCAACCACAAATCATTCAGAAATTAGAGAAAGGAGAAGGCATCATGAATCTAAAAGGATCCAAGACCGAAAAAAATATCCTCACCGCTTTTGCCGGCGAATCCCAGGCGCGAAATCGATACACCTACTTTGCCAGTCAGGCCAAGACAGAAGGATTGATTCAGATTTCGCTTATCTTTGAAGAGACGGCCAATCAAGAAAAAGAACATGCCAAAAGGCTGTTTAAGCTGCTCCAGGGAGGTGAAGCACAAATCCAGGCAGCCTTTCCGGCGGGGGTGATCGGTTCCACCGCCGAGAATTTGGCAGCCAGCGCCGGTGGCGAGCATTATGAGTGGACTGAAATGTATCCTGGTTTTGCCAAAATCGCCCGGGAAGAAGATTTTAACGACATCGCCAAAATTTTTGATTACATTTCTGTGGCTGAGAAGCAGCATGAAAAAAGATATTTGGGGCTTTTGGCTAATATTCAGGCCGGTAAGGTTTTTAAAAAGGATCGGCCGGTAGTTTGGCGATGCTTGAATTGCGGCTATCTTCATGAAGGTGCGGAAGCTCCGGAACAGTGCCCGGCTTGTGCCCACCCCAGGGATTATTATGAGTTGTTGGCGGAAAATTGGTAGTTTAAAGCCAGGCAATGGGCGAAAATATTTTATTTATATCTCGAACCCTTAAACCCCAGTATTTGCGAAAGGAGAAATTCCAATGACTGAAAGATTACAGATTTACAAATGTGAAGTTTGTGGAAACATAGTAGAGGTTCTTCATGATGGCAAAGGAGAACTGGTTTGCTGCGGACAACCCATGAAGTTATTCGTTGCCAATACCGTTGACGCTTCCAAGGAAAAGCATGTACCGGTCATAGAAAAAACCGCCACCGGCTTCAAAGTCAAAGTGGGAAGCGTGGCCCATCCCATGGAAGAGAAACATTATATTGAATGGATAGAAGTAATTGCCGACGGGAAGGCCTATCGCCAGTTCCTTAAACCGGGAGAGGTCCCGGAGGCCCAATTTGATATTCAGGCCGCCCAGATTACGGCTCGGGAATATTGTAACCTGCATGGCTTGTGGAAGGCCTGAAAAAATGGTTGATCAAAACCAGTGTTCGATGGACATGCTTTCCGCAGCCTTGGACATGGAAGAAAAAGGGAAAGCGTTCTATAAAAAGGCCGCGACGACCTGCCGGAATCCTCAGTGTATGGAAATCTTTTCCGCCCTGATGAAGGATGAAGTCATTCACACCGGGCGGATAAAACAAATCCATAATACCCTGACCTCCCAAAGATGCTGGACCAGAGATTGGGAATCCATCAAGGCTCCTTCCCATGATCTGGAAATGCTTTTTCAAAATCTGGCACCTAAGGAAAGGAAAAAAATAAAGGCCGAGACCACGGATTTGGAGGCCGTTGATATCGGATTGGATCTTGAATCGGCCAGTATAAAATTTTACCAGGAACACCGGACCAAGGCCATTGATCCTATTGAGGCGGCCTTCCTGGACCAGATGATCCTGGAAGAAAAGGGACACTGGAAGGCCTTGAAGGATACCCGTTATTATCTGACTGATCCCCAGGGGTGGTTTATGGAAAAAGAACGAGCCGGCTTAGATGGGGTATGATGGCCTTCACCTCTATCAATATGGTTATCGGCGGTGAAGCGGGGCAAGGGCTGGTCACCATCGGTCAGTTGCTGGCCAAAGCTCTGACTCGAAACGGTTACTTTATCGGGGTCACTCAGAGTTATCAATCACGGGTTCGAGGAGGGCACAACACCTTTTCCATACGAACCGGCATTGAGGAAATTTTGGCCCCTCAGGAAACGATTGATTTGCTGATCGCCCTGGATGAACAGACCATAACTCTTCATAGAGCAGAGCTTTTCCCCGCAGGCCTGATGGTAGTTGATAGCGCTTGGGAAGTCAAAGGACCGGCCTGTTTACAAGTCCCATTCAAAAAATTGGCCTCAAATCGATATTCCAATACAGTGGCCTTGGGCGTGGTCGGCGCCTTGTTAGGGCTCCCGCAGGATGGCCTCGGTTCGGCCATAAAGGAATTTTTTGGTCCTAAAGACCTTTCTGCAATCCAAGAAAACCAAAAGGCCCTTAAAACTGCTTATCAATGGACCGAGGGCCAGACAGTACCCTTTCCAAAACTACCACCTATTCCCAATCCATCCAGGCGTTTGATGATCAACGGAAACGAGGCCATTGCCTTGGGGGCCTTATCCTCCGGATTAAAATTTTTTTCGTTCTATCCTATGACCCCGTCCACATCCATTGGTCTTGCTCTGGCCGCCCAGGCCGAGGCTATGGGACTGATTGTCGAACAGGCCGAAGATGAAATTGCGGCTGTCAATATGGCTATCGGGGCCTCCTTTGCAGGGGCCCCCAGTATGGTGGCCACCTCAGGCGGGGGCTTTGCCCTGATGGTGGAAGGGATCAGCCTGGCCGGAATGACCGAGACTCCGCTGGTCATCGTTGTAGCCCAGCGTCCCGCACCGGCCACCGGACTGCCTACCAGAACCGAACAGGCCGATCTGGAATTCATTTTACACGCCGGACACGGTGAATTTCCCAGAGCTGTCTTTGTTCCCGGCAACGTTGAAGAATGCTTCCACCTGATCCGAAAAGCCTTTGAACTGGCCCAGTCTCTCCAAACCCCGATTTTTCTTTTAACCGATCAATTTTTAGCCGACGCCTATCGGGCGGTGGAGCCTTTTGATCTAAAGGCCCTTTCCTGGATTCCCCCGGGTTCCGATGGTTCTCCTCCTTCCCGGCCTTATCTTCGATATGCCATAACCGAAGACGGTATCTCGCCGCGTTTGATTCCAGGAAAGACGGAGAACCTGGTCATAGCCGATAGTGATGAACATACGGAAGACGGCCATCTGACCGAAGATTTATCGGTGAGAAAACAGATGGTGGAAAAGCGGCTCAAAAAGATGAAAGCCCTGGCCCTCAAGGTAGTGCCCCCCCAGTTCACCGGTGATCAAAAGCCGGATCTGTTGCTGGTTACCTGGGGATCCACCAGGGGATCTGTCCTGGAAGCCGCCGCCAAACTGAGATTACAGGGAAAACGGGTGGGAACCCTTTGTTTTTCCCAGGTGTGGCCAATGGTGCCGGATCAATTTATCCCTTTTTTGAAAGAAGCTAAAAAAGTGATTGCGTTGGAGGGGAATGCCCTGGGACAATTTTCCCGCCTGATCCGCAGAGAAACTGGTTTTCAAATTGCCAAACAGGTGCTGCGCTATGATGGACTGCCAATAACACCGGAATATATTTTAAAACATTTGGCAGGCTGATGAAACGGGAGCCACCCTGAAGGAGTGGGTGTGAGCCGAGAAGTGGGGCGAACAAAAACGTCTATCGAGGCTTCAACTCCAAGGTCCATCAGTTTTATAAAAGTTCAGATAAGCGGAATTTATTTATGGTCACTTTGGAAGATTACGGAACTTTTGAAACCGCCTGGTGCCCGGGATGTGGAAATTTTTCCATACTCCAGGCCGTCAAACAGGCCTTGGTCGGCCTGGGGCTGAAACCCCGGGAAGTCCTTTTCGTTTCCGGTATCGGCCAGGCCGCTAAGGCCCCCCATTATCTCAAGGCCAATGTCTTCAATGGCCTTCATGGCCGATCCCTGCCCGTGGCCACCGGGGCGAAATTGGCCAACCCGGATTTAACGGTCCTTGTTGAAAGCGGTGACGGGTGCAACTATGGGGAAGGAGGCAATCATTTTCTGGCCGCCATCCGCCGGAATATCAATCTGACCCTGCTGGTTCATAATAACCAGATCTATGGCCTGACCAAGGGACAGGCCAGCCCGACCACAGATGAAGGCCTGATTACCAAGGCCCAACCCCAGGGTGTGCCTTCGATCCCTTTTAATCCGATAGCCGTAGCCGTGGCCATGCAGGCCGGTTTTGTGGCCCGAGGTTTTTCAGGAATGACCGATCATTTGACGGCCCTGATTCGGCAAGCCATAACCCATAAAGGTTTTTCTTTGGTGGATATCCTGCAACCGTGTGTCTCTTTTAATAAGGTGAATACCTTCGCCTGGTACAAGAAGCGCTGTTATGAATTACCAAAAGACCATGATCCTGCTGATTGGGAAAAGGCCATGAAAACAGCCATCGAATGGGGGGAAAGGATTCCCGTGGGTGTCATTTATCAAAACCAGAGGCCGACCTTTGAAGATCATTTCAAGGTGTTGCAACAAGGCCCCTTGATCGGGCAAGGCGTGGATCAAGAGAGAATGAACAAAATCCTGGAAGACTATGTCTGAGGAAAAATAGTTTAAAAAGAACGGCGGCAGACCGTGAAGAAATATGTCTGTGATGTTTGCGAATATGTTTATGATCCGGCTGAAGGGGATCCGGATAATGGCATTGCTCCCGGTACGGCTTTTGAAGATCTTCCGGATGACTGGTTGTGTCCATTATGCGGTGTAGGCAAGGATCAATTTACCCCGGAGGAATAGGTTGGGGTTTTTCCCCTTGATTCAATCCAACATATTTAAAGGAGATGAAACCAATGGCCGAGAACGAATGGAAATGCAGTAACTGTGGATATTCCCTGAAAACGGAAACGCCCCCGGACCAATGTCCGTCCTGTAATCAAAAATGTGAATTCGTCAATGTGACCTGTTACATTCCTGAGTGTGAGTCCGAAGGAATTGACCAAAGATTAAAATAAAAACTCATTTGGTGTAAGAAGAGGCTCTCCGATGAAAGTCCTGGGCATTTACGGCAGTCCGAGAAAAAACGGAAACAGCGATCTCCTTCTGGACAAGGTGCTGGAAGGGGCCAATGCGGCCGGGGCGAAAATCAGGAAGGTTTATGTTCGGGACCTGAAAATATCCGGCTGCCGTGAATGCGGCGGCTGTGATAAGACCGGGGAATGTGTGATTCAGGATGAGATGGACAAAATCTACCCGTCTCTTTGGGACTCCCAAATTATATTTTTATCTTCTCCGATATTTTTTTACGGGCTGCCTGCCCAGGCCAAGATGCTGGTTGATCGCTCCCAGGCCATGTGGTCTAAAAGAAGGCTGAAAAAACCCCCTAAACAGAGCAGAAGGTATGACCATGGGCGGGGATACCTGATTGCCGTGGGAGCCACCAAAGGTAAGAACCTGTTTGAAGGGGCTCAACTCACCGCCAGATATTTTTTCGATGCCCTGGACAAAAGTTATGAAGGTGGACTTTTCTATCGGGCCGTAGAAGGGAAAGGGACCATTACCAATCATCCTACCGCCCTGAAAGAAGCCTTCGATTTAGGTGTTACGGCGGTCCGGAATTTAGATGTCTAAACATTGTGGTGTAAAAACTAGTTTACAACCCAACATTCTTGGAATAGATTGGGCTGGCTTTAATAACTATTCCCCATTAATGAGTTGGAGATGACTTGATGAAAGAAATGACTCACACCCAATCCAATCCATTGGATGATTTGTGTATCAACACCATCCGCATGATCGCTGTGGATGCGGTCCAGAAAGCCAATTCCGGTCATCCGGGCATGCCTATGGGCGCGGCCCCTATGGCTTATGTCCTTTGGACCCGGTTTTTGAAACACAACCCTAAAAATCCTCTTTGGCCTGATCGGGATCGGTTTGTCCTGTCCGCCGGTCACGGCTCCATGCTGCTTTACAGTTTGCTTCATCTCACCGGTTATGACCTTTCCCTGGACGACCTTAAGGCCTTCAGACAGTGGGGAAGTAAAACCCCGGGCCATCCGGAATATGGCCATACCCCCGGAGTGGAAACCACCACCGGACCTCTTGGTCAGGGGTTTGCCAATGGAGTGGGCCTGGCCATGGCCGAACGGTTTTTGGCCTCCCGGTTTAATCGCCCGAATTTTCCCATCGTGGATCATTTTACCTATGCCATTGTCAGCGACGGGGACCTGATGGAAGGAGTTTCTCACGAGGCCGCTTCCCTGGCCGGGCATCTGAAACTGGGCAAGTTGATTTACTTATATGATGATAATCATATCTCCATCGAGGGCAGTACGGATATTACCTTTACGGAAAACCGGATAGGCCGGTTCAAGGCTTATGGCTGGCATGTTCAACAAATTGAGGATGGGAATGATCTTAAGGCCATTAAGAGAGCAATCCGCAAGGCCCAGGCCGAGACCGAATGTCCCTCCTTGATCGCTGTTCGCACCTGCATCGGCTGTGGAAGCCCCAATAAAGAAAACAAGGCCAGTGCCCATGGTGAACCATTGGGACCGGAAGAAGTCAGACTGACCAAGGAAAACTTAAGCTGGCCGTTGGAGCCTGCCTTCTATGTACCCCCAAAGACCCTGGATTTATTTCGGAAGGCCATTAAGGTCGGAGGAAAAAGAGAAAAGCAATGGGAGGCCTTACTGTCATTTTACCAAAAAGCCTATCCTGAGTTGGCTGAAGACTATAAACGGATCATAGCCGGAGATCTGCCAGAGGGATGGGACCAGGGAATCCCCGTCTTTCCAGTCGATCTCAAAGGGACGGCCACTCGGGCGGCCTCGGGAACGGTGCTCAATGCCCTGGCCGCCAAGGTGCAGAATCTAATCGGCGGCTCTGCGGATCTAGCCCCTTCCAATAAAACCGAAATCAAAGGCTCCAAAGATTTTCAAGCCGGGACCTACGATCAACGGAATATTCGATTCGGTGTCCGTGAACACGGCCTGGGTTCCATTATGAACGGTATGGCCTTACACGGCGGGATCATTCCTTACGGTGGGACGTTCCTGATTTTCTCCGATTACATGCGGCCTCCGATTCGACTGGCGGCCATGATGGGCTTAAAGGTAATTTATGTCTTTACTCACGACAGCATCGGCCTGGGGGAAGACGGCCCTACCCACCAACCCATTGAGCAGTTGGCCGCTCTGCGGGCCATACCCAATTTGATCGTCATCCGGCCAGCCGATGCCAATGAAACGGCCGAGGCCTGGCGCTTGGCCTTGACAATCAAAGGCAGTCCTGTGGCCCTTGTCTTGACCAGACAAAATCTGCCCACCCTAGATCGCAGCCAAATGGCCCCGGCCGACCATCTGTCCTACGGGGCTTACGTATTGAAAAAAAGCGAAGGTCCAAAGCAGGAGCTTATTTTAATAGCCACGGGATCAGAGGTTTCAATCGCCCTTGAGGCCATGGAACAATTAAAAGCCAGGGGAATCCATTCGTGGGTGGTCAGTATGCCCAGTTGGGAATTATTTAAGCGGCAACCCAAGGAATATCGCGACCAAGTATTACCTCCGGAAATCAAGGCCCGGCTGGCCATAGAAGCCGGAAGCCCAATAGGATGGCATTCCTATGTAGGAGACCAGGGAGCAGTTATCGGTTTTGATCACTTCGGGGCCTCTGCCCCCGGCAAGGTCTTATTTGAAAAATTCGGATTGACGGCCGACCAGGTGGTGGAAAAGGCCTTGGCCCTTTTAAAAAAAGATAAGATTAAGATCGAAAAAGGAAATAACTTTAATTAGAAAAAGTGGGGTTTAACGTCTGGGCCGGATTAAATTCCTGATGGGTCCATTTCGGGGCCTGTTTTAATTCCAGGGCCATTTGGGCCAGGACCGGCGGGGTATGCCACTGGGGCACGACCGTGGTTCTGAATTCTCCAGCTACCCGGCCGGAAAAAATGAAATCCATAGATTTTTTAATCTCGGGAATTGAAATCCGAACACCGGCACACCGTCCGTAGGATTCCTGATCTAATGGGCCTTTGATATCCATGGCCAGATAATCAAGCAATTTTTGGGAAATCAAAAATTCCAGCATCTCCGGACGGGTCCCATTGGTATCTAATTTAATGCCCAATCCCAAATGATGGATCCGATCCAGCAGTTCTGGCAAATCGGCATGGAGGGTCGGTTCGCCTCCGGTGATGCAGACCCCGTCCAACCAGCTTCGTAAGGCCGTTAGCCTTTGCTGGACATATCCCCAGGGATAGTTGGATAACCGTTCCGGATGAAGAACCAGCTCCTGGTTATGACAATAAGGACAGCGCAGATTGCATGAAGGGAGGAAAAGGACAGCACAAATTTTCCCCGGCCAATCCAGAAAAGAGGTTTCAATAAAACCTTTAATTTCCATATTGATGGCTTAAATATCTTCTTATTGGAATGGCCCCAATAACGGCCGTGCTATCATCCAGGATTAAGATAGGTAATTCTTTTTGGGCCGTTTCGATCAACTCGTGCCAGGCCAAATGGGCCAGGGCCTCGGGATTATCTTCTCCCAGGACCTCCTCCTGAATTCCAAGGGAAGGAAGATTAAAATGGTCTTTGATGTAATGACATTTCTGACAATCCGCTTTGGTAAACAAAGTCATGGCTAACCTCCCCTAAATGTGAAATTTTTCCATTTTATTGGTTAAATGCATCAGGATGCATCCATTGCGCCTGGGTTACCTGGGATAAGGGCTCCTGGATTTCAGAATTTCAAATCTCGCTGGTTGATTTTTCCTTGATCGAAGCGTCTGCTCCTGGTCCTGGGAAATATGAACTGTTTCGATAGCGGTCTCTGAGTTCACCGATTTTTCCTTTATTCCAACTGGAGATTTTGGTGAAATATCCGGTGATACGGGTGATCCCATCGACATCAGCGGACTTACAATAAGGACATTTTTCCAACAAACCACGTGAGGTCTGACCACAGGCCCGGCAGGTGGTAAATTCCGGGGAAAAGGCGATCTGGTCGTTTTTGGTCAGCTTGAAGGTCTTAATAATAAAATTAGTCAAAGATTCCTTGTGGGGCTTGGATTCCCCGATCCAGATGTGGGTCAGGGCTCCAGCTTCAATTAAAGGATGGAACAGACCTTCCTGATGAACCCGATCAGCCGGGTTCATTGGAATCGAAACATTAAAAAGGGTTGAATTGGTATAATAGACTTCTCCGTGGGCCTTATTTCCCTTAACTACCTTTTCCGCCTGCTCTGGATATTTTTGAAGATCCAGTTTGGCGAAACGATAAGCCGTGCTTTCAGCCGGAGTCTGTTCCAGGACAAAACGCATGCCGTATTTTTGGCCGAACCGGTCGGCTAAAAGTTTCATATAGGCAATAACCTTGAGTCCGAATTTTGTTGCTTTTTGAGATTGATGGAGTTCTTCTCCTGTATGATACTGAACCAGCTCATTTAATCCCACCATACCGATCAAATAAGTTGCCCGCTCCAGGCGCAAATAGGGCGAACCATCCCGGTCCATGGTCAGTAAAGACAATGGGCCCTTTTCTCCGAGGGAGAGAAGTTTGAGGATAAAGGCACTTTTCTGCAAATGGGCTTCCACGGCCAGCTCCACACTTTCCGCTAATTTGGAAAAAAGGGCGCTATCATTTCCCTCGGCCTGGTAAGCCAGACGAGGGAAATTGATAGTCACATTTTGCAGGGCACAATAACGCATTTTCCAAGGCTCATGGGCGTCAAGTAAATCCTGAGCCTCGAGTTTAAAGCTTAAGCGGCAACATTCGGAAATCTTGGCAGTCTGCCCCCGATCAAAAACAAAATAGGTGTTCCCTTTCAGGCTGGCCACTTCGCAGATATGATCTAAAAATTCTTGGTGGCCGGGGGTCCTGAAAAATTTCTCAGTTATGTGAACCAAGGGTTTGGGGAAAAAGAAGGGTCGGTCGGCCCCATCCCCCTCTTTGTAGACTTCAAATAAAAGCCAGACAAATTTTTGGGCCAAGGGCAAATAATCCAGATAGGTTTTACCCGTATATTCCCCGCCAGGGCCGATGGCCTGCACCCCTTCAAAATGTTGTGGGACTTCCCAGTAAAGATTGATGTCTGTAAAAATGGCTTGCCCTCCCCTGGCCACGGCCTGTTGAGAGAACTCAAATATCATCATCTGGGCCAGTTGTTTGATCTCCCGGTCCGACAAGCCTTCCAGATAAGGGGCGAAAAAGAGATTGACCGCATCCCAGCCGATAGCCCCGGCAAAATGGCTTTGAAGGGCCGCTGCAAACTTGACCATATGGGCCAGCAAGACCTCTGGGTGTTTGGCCGGTTTGGCCATAGACAGGGCATTGGGCATATTTAAGCCAAATTTTTTAATGTATTCCAGTGATTGTCCGGAGCAGTAGGGCCGGTCAATAAAACCCAGATCGTGGAGATGGATATCCCCTCTCATGTGTGCATCACCGACCTGTGGAGAGAAAACACTAAGTAGGGCGTATTCCTTTTTGATTCCTTCGGCCAGGGTCAAGTTGGTGGCCTCCGGCCCGTGGGGTACGTTGGCATTTTCTTTGTTGGGATGGACGATCATCTGGTCCACATCATAAAGAGGCACCCCCAGACGGGTATGCATTATCCTGGCCTTCTCCAAACCGCGTTCAATCAGTTTGGAGTCTACCAGTTCCCGGATTAAAGGCGCAGTGACCATGGAGATCTTGGTGGAAAAGATGAACTCCTCCACTTCTTTGCTGATGGCCTCAGCGGTATCTGGGTCTACAAAAGTTTCACGAACCAGGGCATCAATGATCCTTTGACGGTTCCAGGTGACCAAGTCTTCATTAGAAGTTCGAACAAAAAGGGCTAGATCTGTGGTTTCGTGGACTTCCACTGCACTCTGGTTCTGATGAAACTCAACAATACTCCCCATGATCTCTGCCCCTCCCTTTATGATCCTTTATCTTGTATGTCGGAAAGGGTAAGATACAATATATGGTATGTCAAGGAAAAAAATAAAAGGCAGAGAGTGCTAACTCCTAACTCCTTTTAATCAAAAGGATTTTGGTTGATTTTTTTCAGATGGGTTTTTAAGGACAGGCGACGGTCTTCTTATTCTCTGATCGAATGACATAAAATACATACTATTTTCAATTAGATATACATACCTCACCCTTACTGGGCCGGTGTTTATCCGTTGAAGATGACAAAGGGGTCTCAACCTTCAGGTCGAAAAAGGACGTTTCATCAGTCAGATACCTCTTCTTCCGGGTGGTATTGCCAGGGCGAGGTCGATGGACTTCAGGATGGATTATCCAAATCCTGATGCTGAATCTTGCCTCTGGCCAAAGACAAAAATATGCCGAGAAAACAAAGCGATCCATTGATGACTAAAGCAATTTTCATACTTCTAAGGAAAAGGGGATATAGAAAAGGTGTGATGCTGACTTTTCCGATGACCATGGAAAATATCATCATGGCCATACCCATGCTGAACATTTGACCGATCAGTCGCATGGTCCCTATAGTTCCGGAGGCCACCCCGTAATCGTGCTTTTTTACCGAACTCATGACCGCATTCGTGTTGGGCGAAGAGAAAAGGGCGAAACCGAAACCAAGGGAAAGGAGGGTGAAAATAATATAAGGCAAGCCGGTCTTATTTTCAATGAACGAAAGCAGGAATATAGCTGCACAGGTACAGGCCATGCCGAGGGAAGCGATCACCTTTGGCTCGATCCGGTCTGAAAGCCGCCCGGCCAGGGGGGAAAAGGCGGCCATCATTAGGGGTTGGGATATTAAAATCATCCCGGCACTTTGAGCGTTGAGCCCCTTGATATATTGCAGATAGAGGCTCATCAAAAAAGTGACGGCATAGGTTGCGCTGTAGTGGATGAAGGCCGCCAGGTTGGAGAAGGTAAACACCGGGTTGTGTCTGAAAATCTGAATATTCAAGATAGGGCTGCCGTTGCGGGCTTCAAAAAAGAAAAAACCAATGACACCTATTCCGCCAACTCCGATCAATCCGATCCCTGATCCTGCGGGCAGGAGAGATAAACCATACATGACCAGAAGAAGCGTTAAGGCATAGACGATGGATCCTGGCAAATCAACACGCTCGCCTCTGGCTTCAGCCCATTCTCCTTTGAGCTGCCATAAAACGAGAACGATGACCATCAACCCAAAGGGAATATTAAAATAAAAAACGCTTCGCCAGCCTAAATGCTGAGTTAAAAAGCCACCCAGGAAAGGTCCAAGAGAAAGACCGGAGTAAACCGAGGCCGTGGTTATTCCGATGGCCCTTCCTCGTTCCTCAATGGGAAATACAGAGGTCAGAATGGCCATGGAGGTTCCGAAGGTCATGGCACTGCCGATCCCTTGGATCACACAGCAGGCAATCAGCATCAGGGCGGAGAGGGAGAGGGCGGAGAACAGAGAACCGAGGGTGTATATGACGGTACCTGCCAAAAAGATCTTCTTTCTGCCGTAAATATCTGCAATCCGGCCGAAGGGTAGAAGAAACATGGCCGAGGCCAGAAGATAGGAGGTGGGGACCCAACCCAAGGTAACTGCATCTATTTTAAATTCTTTTTCGATTGTCGGAAGGGCAATATTGACCGACGAGCCGATAAAAGGAACGATAAAGGCACTCAGACAAGCGATAATTAAGACGGTTCGTTTGACCGCACTATCCATTGAGGTAATCTCGTTTTATTTAATATAAGGATCCGGAGCTTTTAGGATTCAAAGATTCGAGGGTGTTGTAACTCAAGCTTAGAGTTCAGAGTTCGGAGTAATATGATTTTGCTCCACACTCCGAACTAATTACTCCGAATTAAACCGGTCTGTGGCTTCCTTTAAATCCTTTAAGATCGATTCAGGTAGGTTAACCAGGACCGGTAACGGTCATCTTCCCCTTTAACCGCCTTGAAAAAAGTATCTTGTATTTTTTTGGTAACAGGTCCTCGACGGCCCTTGCCGATTCGGCGATTGTCCACTTCCCGAATGGGAGTGATCTCGGCTGCAGTGCCGGAAAAGAAGGCCTCGTCAGCCTGATATAATTCATCCCGGGTGAATCGTTCTTCGATCACCTTCACACCCTGATCCCGGGCGATGGTCAGAACTGAATCGCGGGTAATCCCGGGCAGGACCGAGGTCAGTGGTGGGGTTTGGATATGCCCCTTTTTGATCAGAAAAATATTTTCTCCGCTGGCTTCGGAAACATATCCCTCGGTATCCAGCATGATCGCTTCGTCATACCCATCCCGAGTCACCTCTCTTTTGGCCAGGATGGAATTGACATAATTCCCGCAGGTTTTGGTTTTAGTCATCATGACATTAACATGATGCCGGGTATAGGAAGACACCTTGACCCGGATCCCTTTTTGAAGCCCTTCGTCTCCAAGGTAAGCCCCCCATTTCCAGGCGATGATCGATAACCTTATCGGGTTATCCTTGGGATGGACCCCCATAACCCCTTCCCCTATAAAAACCAAGGGCCGGATATACCCATCCTTCATCCCATTAACTTTCAAAATCCGGCAACAAGCCTCCTCAACTTCTTTTTGAGAGAACGGAATAGTGATTTCCATGGCATGGGCCGAGTTGAAAAGCCTTTTCACGTGTTCCTGAAGCCTGAAGATAGCCGATCGTCCGTCTGTACACTGATAACAGCGAATGCCTTCAAAGACCCCCAGACCGTAATGAAGGGTGTGGGTCAGGATATGAACTTGAGCTTTTTCCCAGGGAACAAATTTCCCGTCAAACCAGATTTTTTTTTCTTTTTCCATAAGCCTCTTTATTCTCCCGATTTAATATCTATTTCCAACCTTCTCTCTCGGCCATTGGAGATTTTCGAGATAGCAGGCAGGATGTTTAAAGGATTTGGTTACACACCATATTGAGGGTGTAAGGACTACGGTTCAAGGTTTTTCTTGGTCCCCATTCAGCCAACCTTGAACTTTATAGCTATTGCCTATTTTTTTAACCGTCCAACGGCAATGAGTTCTTTTCGTAGCCGTTCCCTATTGGCCGGGCGCAGGGGAACCAGAGGGAGTCGCAGCGGTCCTGCCGGAAGCCCCATCATCTGCAGGGCTTCTTTCACCGGAACAGGATTGGTTTCAATAAATAGCGTATTGACCAGAGGGAGGGTTTTATAGTGAATCTCCCTGGCCTCGAGCCACTTGCCTTCTTTCATCAGCTTGCACAGCAAAGTATATTCCCGGCCGATGACATTACCTACGGCACAGATAACCCCGTCTCCTCCCAGGGCCATTAAGGGATAGGTCAAAGAATCCTCCCCGGAAAGGACAAAAAAAGTCTTCCCCTTCCTTTTGATTCCGGCGATAACTTCCATGGTCTGGGCTAGGTCTCCGCAGGCATCTTTAAGCCCGACAATATTATCTATTTCCGAAAGTTTGATCAGGGTTTGAGGATCAATGTTCCGCCCCGTTCGCCCCGGGATGTTATAGATAAGGATAGGCAGCTTGGTCTTTTTGGCAATGGCTTCAAAATGGGCCAGCATTCCATCCATAGTCGGCTTATTATAATAAGGTCCCACCTGCAAGGTAGCATCGGCCCCGACCTCTTCGGCATGTTGGGTCATCATAATGGCTTCCTGTGTACTGTTGGAACCGGTCCCGGCAATCACCGGAACCCTGCCCCGAGCTTCTTTGACGGTAATTTCAATGACCTTATTGTGCTCATCGTGGTTAAGGGTTGGGGATTCGCCGGTGGTTCCACAAGGGACCAAGCCATTAACCTTTTCTTCTTCAATCAGGTAATTGATCAGGCGGCGAAGGCCGTCTTCATCTAAAGAGAAATCGTCTTTAAATGGGGTGACCAACGGAATATGGCACCCGGAAAAATCTTTTATCGCCATGAGAAACCTCCTAAATGGATAATGGAATCAAGGATCACGATAACAATATGGAATACTTGGGATAGTCATAAGACACATGGTGGGGTCACCAGCCACGGCCCTTTTTTCACCTTGATTAAAACATAGACGAAAGACCAAACCTTGTCAATATCTTAAGTTATATTAAATAGTATTGCAAAAAAAAAATGAATAACTTAAACTTAATAAAAATTAGGTCAGGACAAGGAGGTCTAAATGAGGAATTGTTTCAGGATTATCCTTATAGGCGTCTTCCCTTTGTTTTTTTGGGGCTGTGTAACTACCAAGACCCTGGACTTGCAATATTCGCCAAGCAAAACTCCCCCGTCCGCAACAGGCCAAGTCAAGTTAGCGGTCATACCCTTTGAGAACGTCACTTGGAACGGCCAGGAAAATCCTTACTGGATAGGACAGGCCCCCCTTTACGGAACGAGGTTATTTAGCCCAACCAGTCTGTCCTATATCGTCACCCAGGGAGTGAAAAAAGAGATGGCGTCATACGGCTATCAACTCAGCTCCGACGAAATCTATACCATTCAAATCAACAAACAGGATATCAAAACCTTGCTCAAAAGAGTCCCCCACATTCAAACGGATTTTCTTGTCGGAGGGGCTATTTCTCACTTTTTCGTTCAGCAAAAGGCCCGATTTATCGCCGAGGTGGAAATAGAAGCTTACCTGGTACGGCCTCCTTCCGGAGATATTATCTGGAGTAAAAAAATCGGCCATCGGGAGGTGCGGATACCTTTTACGCCAGACAATTTCTCTTCCCAAAGCCAGGAAATTTTGAATAATCTCCTGGATAAGACCCTAAAAGATCTGTTTTGGAATTCAGATTTTAGACTACAAACCCTTGGTGAAAAAAAATAGACATCAGCCCAGAGCCAGTTTAGTTTTGAGAAATGAGTTAGGAGTTCAAAAGAAAATACTATTTCCTCAGCTTCCTAATTTATAAACTCCGAACTCAAAAAAGGGTTTACGACTCTCTCGAACTTTATTTTATTATTAATGGCAACCCACGTTAAACAGATCATCCATCTGGACATGGATGCCTTTTATGCCTCGGTAGAAATGCTGGACAATCCGGCTTTCAGGGGCAAACCGGTTATTGTCGGCGGCCCTAAACATAGAGGCGTGGTCTCGGCTGCTTCCTATGAGGCGCGAAAATTCGGGATTCATTCGGCCCTGCCCATGTCCGCTGCTATGCGCCTGTGTCCCCAGGGCGTTTTTTTACCGGTGCGCCTGCCCCGTTACAAGGAGATCTCCGATCAGATCTTCGAGGTCTTTCTTCGATTCACCCCTCTGGTGGAGCCTCTGTCCATCGATGAGGCCTTTCTGGATGTCACCGCTTCTGTAAAACTTTTTGGGCCAGCGGAAGAGATCGCCAAACAGATTAAAGACCTGATTCGGGAAGATATCGGCCTGACGATTTCAGCCGGCGTCGCCCCTTCGAAATTAGTGGCCAAGATTGCCTCTGATGTAAACAAACCGGATGGCTTGACCATTGTACCCGAAGGGAAAGTTCGAGAATTTATGGATCCCCTGCCCATTGAAAAACTCTGGGGGGTTGGAAAGGTGACTCAAAAGGACCTGGCCTTGTTGAATGTAAAAACCATCGGAGATTTGAGCCGCCTGCCCAAAGATCTATTACGCACGGAGATTCGGCCAGCAGGGGCTTCAATTGTATTTTCTTTCCAAGGGGATCGACGACCGGGAGGTTCAACCGGAAAGAACAATTAAATCTTTGGGACGGGAAGAAACTTTTTTGGAAGACATTCGGGAAAAGGAAAAAGCCGAAAAAGAGATTTTGATTTTAAGTCAACGGGTGGCCAAGCGGTTAAGGAGGCACGGCAAAGTCGGCCGGACTATTACCCTTAAGGTGACTTATCATGATTTTACCCAGATCACCAGGGCGCTGACCCTGCCTGAAGCCACGGATGATGGAAGAACCATTTACCGGCTTGCCCTGGACCTCCTTGAAAAAACTGAGACCAAAAAGAGACCTGTCCGGCTCCTGGGAATTTATCTTTCCCATTTAACCAAACCCGGAGAAGGTCAGTTGTTATTATTTAATCAAACCGATGGTTCAAATAAGGGGGGCCGGCTCAACCGTGCCCTGGATACGATTCAGGATAAATATGGAGATCAAGCCATTCAACCCGGGAGTCTCATCGAGGAATAGTTATTTTCCATTTGTAATGCGCAGAATACAGAAGTTCGAAGCCGGAAAAAAATCAAAAATCTTTTTACTACTTCATCTCTATGCTTAATTCTGTCTCCTGGATTCTGGATTCAAAAAAGATAATGTTCTTTGATTAATCACTTCCCTCCCCTCATGGAATCTTTTCCTCAAAAAAAACTCCTTTCTTGGTTTCAAAAACATCAAAGGGACCTGCCCTGGCGCATTCGTCGTACCCCATATTCCACCTGGATCTCGGAGATGATGCTTCAGCAGACCCAGGTTCAACAAGTCGAGCCTTACTTTCGCCGATTCATAAACCGGTTCCCGTCCATAAAATCCCTGGCCAAGGCTTCAAGCCAAGATGTACTTAAGGCCTGGGAGGGAATGGGCTATTATCGCCGGGCCGGAAATCTCCATCAAGCGGCCAAACTCATGGTCAGTCGATTCAAAGGAAAGATTCCCGCCGATTTTCAAGAACTCCTCACACTGCCCGGCATAGGCCGGTCAACGGCCGGAGCTATCCTCAGTCTGGCTTACGGCCAACCCTTTCCCGTCTTGGATGGAAATATCCGCAGGGTATTGATACGTTTTTTTTATATCACCAAGGATCTTCAAAAAACGGATACTATTAATCAGCTCTGGAATATTTCCCAACACATCATTCCCCAGAGAAATGCCGGCCTGTTCAATGAGGCCTTGATGGAATTGGGGGCCTTGCTCTGCCGCCCGAAAGATCCGGATTGTACCCTCTGCCCCCTTAAAAAAGGATGTCGGGGATTTCATTCAGGCCGGCAGGCTTCGCTTCCTGTCAAAAAGCCCAGGAAACGGATTCCCCATTTTGATGTTACGGCGGCGGTAATACAAAACCAGAAAAAAATCCTTATAACCCAGCGACCGGAAAAGGGTCTATTGGGCGGTCTATGGGAATTTCCCGGAGGGAAAAAAGAGCTTCAGGAATCCCTGAAGCACTGTTTAAAACGGGAAATCAAGGAAGAATTGAATATTGAAATCAAGGTGGGAGAACGTTTTATCCAGGTGCGCCATGCTTACACCCATTTTCGAATCACCCTGCATTGCTTTTTCTGCCGCAAGCTGAAGGGTCGAATTACTCCCATCGGTGTCAAGGATTATCGCTGGGTATATCTGGACGAGCTCGACCGCTTCCCTTTTCCTAGAGCCGATCAAAAGGTGATTGAATACTTAAAAAAACAAATGGAAACTTAACAGACGCTACTTCCATTTTAGAATTGTCATTCGAGGAGGGCAACGAGAAGCTTGGAAATTATTCTAAGGATTTAAGGGGCCACGTCCCGCCTTTGGCGGGATTAAACTCTCGATCCTGGAATCCTCGGACCCTATTATCACTGAATTTTATACCCCGAAGATGAATTAAACAAAAGTTGCAAAACAGGACTATGATCGATATCCTTGAAACCTGATGTTAGGCAGGGAGGAAGCGAACAGGTTTCCGAAATCTCTTGACACCCTATCGAGGCTTTTTTAGAATAGCCACCACCCTTTGAAGATCAAAGTAAAACCTATTTTACAATAAGTGTTCACATATCAAAAGGTCGAGATTCGACCCGGAAAAGGATGCCATGGATTTTTTCTTCGAGCCCAAGGGGGTGGCGGTGATCGGCGCTACACCTGATCGTTTTGGCGGAGGACGTAATCTATTAATCAATCTCTGCCTGGGATATGACGGTCCCATCTATCCGATCAACCCCAAATATGATGAACTTTTCGACAAGAAATGTTACCCCTCTATTTTAGATGTGCCGGATCCCATTGACCTGGCCCTGGTCTTTATCCCGGCCCGGGCCGTTCCGGCCGTGCTGGAGCAATGCATCGCTCGAGGTGTTCGAGGGGCCATTCTCGAATGCAGCGGTTTTGCCGAGATTGGACACGAAGGGAAGGCCCTTCAGGATCACTGTCTGTCAATTGCCCAGAAAGGGGGATTACGCCTCTGGGGACCCAATTGTATGGGGCTCATCGATCTCTCTAAAAAATACGTCTTCTCTTTTATCCAGCCTGAATCCTGGGAAGGGACCTTCAATCCCGGAGGGGTATCACTAATCGTTCAGAGCGGACTCCTGTCCGGTGGATTTATCACCACCCTCATGGCCAATAAAAGCCTTGGTCTGGCCAAAGCCTGCTCCATCGGCAATAAGTGTGATGTGGAAGAAACCGAGTTGTTGGAGTATTTTTTAAAAGACCCGGCCACCAAGGTCATAGCCATGTACCTGGAATCCATTCCCAATGGAAAACGGTTTTTCGAGATGGCCCGCTTATCTCAAAAACCGATCGTGGTTCTTAAGGGTGGGAAAATGCCCTCGGGGGCCAGAGCCTCAGCCAGTCACACCGGCTCCCTGGCCGGTAATTATGAAGTGGCTCGCGGTGCTCTGGAACAAGCCGCCGTATACCAGTCCGATGATTTTTTTGAAATGGTCGATATGGCCCGCTGTTTGGATAAGGGCTTCCCCCTTCCGCACTCCCTGGAGAGAAAGGCACAAATTGCCGTCTTGACTTACAGTGGAGCGGCTGGAATCGTTAATTCGGACTATCTGGAGAAATACGGTCTGGCCTTGGCCGAGCTGTCACCCCAAACCCTTAGGCGTCTGGAAGAAATATCTCCTCCCTGGATGCCGATAAAAAATCCGGTGGACTTTTATCCGACCATGGAACAGATGGGCCAGCGGAAGGCTTACCAGGCCGGAATCGCTATCCTTCATGAGGCCCCGGAAGTGGACGGGATTATCGTTCATATGTTCCCCCCGGCAGGAAGCAAGACCACGAAACTGGCCGAGATGCTTTCGAGAATCCCAGCTTCCGGTCCTCAAAAACCAATAATCTTCTGGGTATTCGGATCGGGTGAAGGCTATGAAAATACCCGTTTGACCCTTGAAGAATTAGGTTATCCGGTCTATTTTGAAATCCACCGCCTAAGCAAAATCATGGCCGATCTTTTTGAAGGCCGGCAAAAAATAACCGTTTCCGCTTTGCCGGCCCTTCCCGAAATTCCCGTTGCTTTGAAAGAAGAAATACAAAACAGGGCCAAGACCGGTCCCAGGATCCTTGATGAACAGGAGTCCAAAAAGTGGCTGAAGGATGCCGGATTGATCGTGGTCGAAGAAAAAATCAGCCGGCCGGTTGGAGGAAGTCTTGTCGGCTGCCCAGGAATTAGGCTATCCGGTGGTTCTCAAAGGCCTTCAGGAAGGCCTAATCCATAAAACCGAGGCCGGGCTGGTCAAATTGAATTTGAATACACCTGAGCAGGTAGTCTCTGCCTGTCGGCAGATGGAGGTCGAAGGGAGCCGACCCGCATCGTTTTTAGTTCAACCTATGCTTAAGGGAGGCCTGGAGCTGATCGCCGGGATCATTCGAGACCCCCAGTTTGGACCGGCTGTCATGCTGGGACTGGGCGGGGTCCGGGCCGAGATTTATAAAGATGTGGTTTTCCGACTGGTCCCTTTAAACCCGGCGGATGTTTATCGGATGGTATCCAAACTGAAAGGGCAGGTCTTGTTTAAAGGATTTCGAGGCTCAAAACCGGTGGACATGGACCTCCTGGCTCAATGGCTGATCCGTTTGGGGGAGATGGCTTTATCCTTTGATCAGATCCAGGAAATCGACGTCAATCCCCTATTGGTCGTAGACGGCAAGCCCATAGCCGTTGACGCCTCGATCATTTTGAAATAACCTAAGGTGACTTACCAATAAGAGAAAAATAGTCTGGACGGTTCAAAGATGCATTTTCTTCCGTGTGGTGGCTCTCGGGCTGGTCTTTTCTCCGACTTATCCATGGGGGATCCTTTCCCCCTCCGCATTCCCACCTGCGAAAAGCATGCAGGTGGGCTGCGGTTTTCCCCACTGATAAGTCAGGAAAGGGCAGCGCCCTTCCGCCAATCCCTCCAGAAAAAGCATCATTGAACCTATCTATTTATGAGTTTTTTATTATACACTCATTAACAGGATAAAGAAAAAATATAGTGAAGTTTTATGACCCATTTTCGCTCAATCGGTAAATTTCAATACCGAGCCCCGAATACATTGCCTGAGGTGTTAAAGATCCTGGAGACCAAGGACCGCATTGTTAAAATTCTGGCCGGAGGCACGGACCTGATGTTACTCATGAAGCAGGGGCTGGTTTGTCCTTCCATTGTCGTTGATGTGAAGCAAGTCCCTGAACTGAATAGATTGGAATGGAGCGCACAGAAGGGACTGCGGCTCGGTGCTGCGGTCCCCTTAAGTCGGCTGCTGGCCTTCAACGGGCTGCCTCAAGAATTCGGTATCCTCTGGCAGGCTTGCTTCCTTATTGGGTCAATACCAATAAAAAATCGGGGAACCATTGGGGGAAATATTTGTAATGCCGCCCCTTCAGCCGATTCGGCACCTCCCTTGCTCTGTCTTGGAGCCAAGGTCGTCTTGGCTTCCAGCAGGGGCAGCCGCACCATGGCTTTAAATGGTTTTTTCCTGGCCCCGGGAAAAACCGCTTTAGCCGATGACGAACTCCTGGTGGAAATAGTAATCCCCACGCCTCCCGCGCATTCAGCCGGTTGCTACCTGAGGCATACCACCCGGGAAGAAATGGATATCGCCGTGGCCGGAGTGGCTTCTTTTTTAATTTCAGCAACAGAAAATGGGCGATTGAAAACGGCTCGAATCGCCCTGGGGGCCGTTGCCCCCACACCCCTAAGGGCCCTTAGAGCCGAAGCCGTCCTGGTCGGCAAAAAGATGACGCCGGTGTTGGTTGAACGGGCCGCGGAGCAGGCTGCCAAAGAGGCCGGCCCGATTTCGGATGTACGCGGTTCTGCGGAATATCGACGGGAATTAGTGAGAGTGCTGGTTCAAAGGACACTGAGAACAGCCTGTAAAGAACTAGGGATTGAGGTTTAGGAAAAAAGATTAGATTCTTACATTTTAAATCTAAGAAGTTAATTTTAAGATTTTATCGTCTCGGAGTCAACAGTTCTTAAGGAAAGATACTGGATAAAACCAAAGACCGATACTATAGTGAACGTCTTAAATAAGTGGACATAAAGATTTTATCTTTTGAGGTTTCCATCGTTGCGACCTTTTAAAGACAGAGACCTCCAGGGTTTCAAGAGTCTCAAAAAAGGCATTCGTTGTTTCCTCATAGCGCATGGTTCGCCAAAGAGTTTCTTGATAATTCAGCTCCGGATGGTAGGGCGGAAGATAGTGAAGATGCACTCGACGGTGTTGACTCCGAAAGTGCTCCACCATCTCTCCCCTGTGCCATGGGGCTCGATCTATCCAAAGATCGATACTCTTATCTTTGAAACGTATCATGATGCTTTTGAGAAGCCGCATAAAGCCCTCGGTATTGCCCTTCCTCCATTTCATCATGCCATGCAGCCCATCAACGGGAGCGACCCATCCAAAGAGATTAAGCCGCTTCTGATGTTGGCTCCGGGTGGAGACGTACGGTTGCGTTCCTTTCTTTACCCAGACACGACCCAGCCTCGGATGAAGACTAAACCCGCTTTCGTCCTCAAACAGAATGATTCTTCTTCCTTCGCTCTTTTCGGCCTGGCGGAGTTTTTTTTAATTCCCTCTGAAATGCCTCTACCCCTTCCTGGGAAGCCTGAACAAACCGGTACATCGGCTGCCTCAGGGAATACCCCAACTGACGTATCCACCGTTGGGCATGGCGGACATGGATGGTTATGCGATGAAAACGCTTCAAATATTCCGTCAAGACCACCCCATCCCACCGGACCCGGGCAATGCCATAGTCTTTCGGAGACTTGGACAAGACCACGTCCAGTTCCCTCTTCAAGCGATCATCCAAGTGGGAAGGCCGGCCAGGGCGAAATCGATCGCGGACAGCCCCAATTCCCTCCTCGTTGCTCTTATGAATCCATTTCACCACCGTCCACCGGGTCAACCCGAACAGTTCGGCAACAGCCGTGGATTTCCACCCGGCCAAGAGCAGAAGATAACCGGCGATCCGCATGCCGATCCAAGCTCCCGGAATTTCATCGGCCATTCGTAACAAGGTCTCTCGCGTCATCTTTGGGTGATCGAGGCTTAGAGCTTTCATGGCTTTCCTCCCAATGTGATTTTATTGGGAGTCATTATAGCATGGAATGCACATAATGTCTACTTATTTATGGCGTTAACTATAGATACTTGATAAAAACCCTAAATGCAGTATTCAGCATCCAGTATCCAGCATCTTTAAATGGGACCTAATCAGCCTTTCATCTCCGACGGGTAAGACTGAAGTGAAAATTTTCACAAATAGCCTTGGTAATTTTTTAAGAGCAAAAATACCATGAAAATAAAAGTCAATGGCCGAGACTATAAAATTGCAGCCAAGCCTTGGCGCACCTTATTAGAGGTGCTTCGGTATGAACTGGGATTCACCGGGACCAAAGAAGGCTGCGGCACCGGGAGTTGCGGTTCCTGCACGGTTCTGATGGACGGCCAAGCAGTTAACGCCTGCCTGGTCTTTATCGCTGAGGCCAAAGGGAAAGAAATCACCACCATCGAAGGATTGGCCCAGGAGGGTAAACTCCATCCTCTCCAGCAGGCCTTCATGGATGAAGGTGCGGTACAATGCGGATTCTGTACACCGGGTATGATTCTTACGGCCAAAGCCTTCCTGGATTCAAATCCGATGCCTTCCGAAACCCAAATCAGAG
Organism: uncultured delta proteobacterium; assembly: GCA_963802945.1. Taxonomy (GTDB): domain Bacteria; phylum Desulfobacterota; class RBG-13-43-22; order RBG-13-43-22; family RBG-13-43-22; genus RBG-13-43-22. The sequence goes on along the minus strand of CAWDKY010000027.1, from coordinate 88,436 downwards.
AGGCCATAGCTGGTAACCTCTGCCGATGCACCGGCTACGATAAAATCATCCGGGCCATCATGAGTGTTGCTCGGACCACGGATAAAGGGAGGGCCTGATGGCAAAATATTCTGTTGTCGGCCAGCGCCTACCCCGGGTGGACGCCATCAGCAAAGTTACCGGAGAGGCCGTTTTCAGCGGGGATATTGCTTTGCCCAATATGCTTCACGGCCAGGTGCTCAGGAGCCCTCTGCCCCATGCCGTTATCCGGCGTTTAAATGTTCGCAAGGCTCAAGACTTGGATGGGGTCATGGCCGTGATTACCGCTTCGGACGTACCTGGCTATAAAAAAGGAAACGAACTGACCTTTAACGAATTGCCGCACCTGGCCAAAGGCAAGGTCGTCTATGCGGGACAGCCCGTGGCCGTAGTGGCGGCCCTAAGCCTGGAGATAACGGAAAAGGCCCTGGACCTAATCGAGGTAGACTATGAGCCAATGCCAGCAGTGCTCGATATTTTGGAGGCCATGCAACCCTCTTCGCCCTTGATTCATCCCGAACTCTATACCAATGTCATCACTAATCCCACACCCGGCAAAAGAGACAAACCCAGTAATATTGCCTATCACACGAAGATAGATAAGGGTGATTTAAAGGCCGGATTCAAGAAAGCGGACCTTATTCTGGAAAACACCTACCGTACCCAAAAGGTCCACCATGGATTTATTGAACCTTTTGCCGCCGTTGCTGCCGTCTCGGTCAGCGGCCAGGTGACGATATGGACCCAAAGTCAGGGCGTCTTTATGGCCCGGCAGATGATCGCCTATTTTTTGGGAGTACCGCGAAGTCAGGTTAAAATCGTTCCGGTGGAAATCGGCGGCGCCTTTGGAGGAAAAACCTATCAGCCGCTGGCCCCTCTTTGTGCCTTGCTGGCCATGAAATCCGGCCGCCCGGTCAGGATGGAGATGACCAGGGAGGAAGTGCTGAAAGACAGTCGTCCGGCTCCCGATTCCATCATCACCATCAAGATGGGCCTGACTAAAAAAGGCCTCATTACAGCCGCCTCAGCCGAGATCATTTATGATGGCGGTGCTTTTCCGGAGATGTCCCATGCCATGTTCACCGGCGGCAACGTATTTTGCCAGTATCATATCCCCAATGTGTGCATCGATACCAAAGATGTGCTTACCAACAAAGTACCCTCGGCCTTTTACCGCGCACCGGCCATTCCTCAGGCCCACTTTGCCATAGAATCCCATCTGGATATCATGGCCGAGCAGCTGAAGATGGACCCATTACAATTGCGTATTCTGAATGCAGCCAAGGAGGGGGATAGGCTGCCTATTGGCGAAGTGTTGCCCCGGGTCGGTTTTAAAGAAACTCTGGAAAGGATGGCCGGGTATTTAGAAAGAAAAGGGCCCTTGGAAGGCAGAAATCGAGGACGGGGCATTGCCTGCGGTTTCTGGCGCGGGGCCTCGGCAGGTTTCGGAGCTAATATCCAGGTCAACAGCGACGGGTCAATCAACCTGGTGCTTGGCCTGACCGATATCTCCGGCAGCCGCACCAGTATTGCCCAGATCGCCGCCGAAGAGCTCAACCTCCCCATTAATAAAGTCAAGGTGGTCATTGGTGATACGGAGACTGCTCCCTGGGCGACCATGTCGGTCGGCAGTTTGACGGTTTATTCCTTGAGTACCGCTGTGGTTCGGGCCTGCCAGGATGTTAAGGTCCAGATGAGCGCTCTGGCCGCAAAAAGATTCGGCGTGAACCCTTCCGAAATTAAATTCGCCCAAGGACTTTTTCAGGTAAAAGGAAATACCGGGAAATCAATTTCCTTTGCGGAACTTGCCAGATCAACGGCAGTGATCTTTGGCCAAGGGCCTGTATTGGGCAGAGGCGCTGCAAATGGGCTTCCCCCTGCACCTACCTTATCGGTTCAGGCTGCCGATGTAGAGGTAGACCAAGAAACCGGGAAGGTCAGGATACTGGCCTATGCCGTGGCCCAGGATGTGGGTTTGGCCATTAATCCTCTGTCCATTGAGGGACAGATACAGGGTGCGGTCACCCAGGGTATCGGCTGGGCTTTGATGGAGAATTATATTTTTGAAAAAGGGGTGATGCAAAACGCAACCCTGCTGGATTATAAAATGCCTACCGCCACCGACGTCCCCATGATAGAGACCTTGATCGTCGAGGTCGGCTCTTCAAAAGGGGTTTACGGCTTGAGGCACGCCGGTGAGCCGCCCATGATCCCGGTCCTGGCGGCTGTGGCCAACGCCGTTTATGCTGCCACAGGAGTAAGGTTTAAGGAATTACCCCTGACTCCTGAGGTAGTGTTAAAAGGCATTAAGCAACAAAAGAAAAACCAGGATTAAGGTTCAAGATTAAACCATAAACCGTCCTACTCCTGCCAGGGGCGGGGCACCACGAAGCATGAAAATAAAATTTTGAATCAAGGAATCAAGAGCCTTTATTCTGGATTCTTTTTTTTCGCGCTTAAATATCGTCATGGAAAAAATGACTACCCTGGTTAAAATAGCCCCGGTTTTACAAGAACATTTGCAGATTCCCGAAACAGTGGAAGTTTACGGGAAAACCATCGGAGAAGGCCTGGATGATCTTATCCGGCAATACCCCGAGATTCGAAGTTGGTTATTTGATCCGAATGATCTGCTCCGGGTTTTAATCGGCATCAACAATGAAGTGATCTTGAACTTAAACACCAAAGGCCTTCTGGATAGGGCTCTCAAGCTTGACGATGAGATTCGCATCCTGGCTATTCTTGCCGGAGGATGAATCTCAAATCAACAGGATGCGGAAAAACTTATTTTTACAGGTTACTCAAAAGAGTCCAGATATAAGGCGCCCGAAATCCCGAGGAATGAGTCGTACAAAGGAGTACGTCTCAATGACGAGGGATGAGGGCAACGCAGTAAATAGATTTTTTTCAGCAACCTGTTAATCTATGAACAGGAAAATATCATGATCAAGACTTTTAACGGTAAGGAACCCAAGATTTCCGAATCGGCCTATATTTGCCAGACTGCCTATATTATCGGAGATGTAGAAATAGGGCAACAATCCGGGATCTGGCCCGGAGTGGTCATCAGAGGAGATTTCGCCTCCATCAAAATTGGTTGCCGGACCATCATTGAAGACAATTGCGTGGTCCATTGCGGCCAGCCCATGGAGATCGGGAATCAGGTCATTATCGGGCACAGCGTCGTTCTTCATGGGAAAAGGATCGGGAATAATACCCTGATCGGCAGTAACGCTACCATACTCGATAACAGCGAGATTGGTGATTATTGCGTCATCGGCGCAGGCTGTGTGGTCAGCCCAGGCATGAAGATCCCGGACCGCTCCTTTGTGGTGGGCGTCCCCGGCAAGATCCAGGGTGAAGTTAAATCAGGTGTCATGAAGCGGCTTGAAGCCGGGAATCAATCCTATTTGGCGTTTTTTGAAAAGTATAGGGAGGCAGGGATTTAATTTCTGTCCATCTATTCCCGATTAGCCGGGTAGTATAAGCTTGAAGGTCGATACTGCCAGAGACGAAGCTGCCGCAGATTCAGGGCGCCGGGTGGGGCCTGGCAAGGTGGCAAGGTCATCCTCTTCAAAAGGGATAAGGACAGGGAGGCGAGCCATGAATGGCAGCAAAAAAATAGTCGAGCAATTGATTTCCGAAGCCGGCGTCCGGATCAACGGTCCTGATCCCTGGGACATTCAGGTGCGGGATGAGCGATTTTATGCCCGCGTGCTTAAGGACGGCAACCTCGGGCTTGGGGAATCCTACATGGCGGGCTGGTGGGACTGTGCCCGGATAGATGAATTTATCTGGCGGGTTCTCAAAGGAAATCTGGAAGAGAAAGTCCGCGGGAATCTCAGACTGCTTTTGGCTTACCTCTCGGCTTGGGTTTTCAACCGCCAGTCATTAGGCCGGGCCAAGATCGTCGCCCATAGGCACTACGATCTTGGAAACGATCTTTTCTTTTCCTTTTTAGACCCCTACAATCAGTACAGCTGCGCCTACTTCCAGGGAACAAACGATCTGATAAAAGCCCAGGAGAAAAAACTCGATCTCATTTGCCAAAAAATCGACCTGCACCCCAAGGATCACATTCTGGACATTGGCTGCGGCTGGGGCGGTTTTGCCCGCTATGCCGCCGAACATTACGGCTGCCAAGTTACGGCCGTCAATATTTCCGAGGAGCAGATCCGGCACGCCCGCGAGTCCTGTAAGGATCTGCCGGTGAAAATCCTCTGTCAGGATTACCGGCAGATCGAGGGGCGCTTCGACAAGATCGTATCCGTCGGAATGTTCGAACACGTGGGACAGAAGAACTACCGGACGTTTATGAAAATCGCCCACCGCTGTCTGAAAGAGGAAGGGATCTTTCTCCTCCATACCATCGGCGGCAATGTTTCCCAAATCAACTGCGATCCCTGGATCAACCGCTATATCTTTCCCAACGGAATGCTGCCCAGCATCACTCAGATTGCCAAGGCAGCGGAGGATCTTTTCACTATCGAGGACCTCCACAATCTCGGCCCTCACTATGACAGAACCCTCCTGGCTTGGAATGACCGCTTTCAAAAAGCCTGGAACGCCCTTTCCGGCAGATATGATCCGGTTTTTAAAAGGATATGGGAATATTACCTCCTGTCGTGTGCCGGGTCCTTCCGTGCCCGGAACATTCAGTTATGGCAGATTGTCATGACCAAAACAGGAACCCGCCAACCGCTGTGCCGGTTTGCCTAAGATAGGAAAGAGCATTAGCGAAAATAATGAGTTGTTACTGCCCGGCCTTTCAATTATTAATATGAAAGTTCCTGTTGCCCAACTTTTCTTTGGATCAGTAACGAATAAACCTAAAAGGAGTGTTCATGTCCGGCCAAGTCAAAGAGAGATTGAAACACCTGTTCGCCCCGGAACCCTGTGGACACCATAGCCGGCGTAAGAGGCGAATTTAAAGAGCTGATTGAGGTCCAGCATCGATGGCCTTATCGCCGTAAGTGTTGTAGCCGGAATGCCTTCTTTATGGCGTTTCTTGGAGGGCAGCCAAAACAAAGAGGAGATGACTGAAAAATTTGCCCAGAGTGCCATGAATCATATCACCCTCTCCTTCGATGAGGTCATACGGATCAGAGACCGTTATCCCAAACCGATTGTCATGACCCCGATCATGCCGGTCGACCTGGGCAATATCTTGGATGCCATGAGCCGGATAGCGGGAAAAACTGGAACGGCGCCCTTCCTTTCGCCAGCCCAGGCCTGTGCTACTTATGCCGTCCTTTGGAATTACGCTGCCTATCGACAAAGAAAATGGTAATCTGTTACTTTTTGGCGAAGACACCGTTTTCCCGAGTCCTGGCCTCACTCGGCAGGGTTTTGACCCAATCGACAAGGGTGCGGACGAATAGCTCGGGGTCCTCACCATGCATTTGGTGCCCCTTATTAGGAAAAGAGAGACGAGTGAAAGGTTGGCCTGCTTTCTTCACCAACCTCTCGACTTGGTCAACCTGCCGGCCCGTTGATGCCCCCAACAGATTACCGGTCTTCTCATCTACTTGCGAAAAGTGATGGGTGAAGAGCACCGGGCATTTAACTCGCGAAAGCATCTGAGCATGGTCACATGACGCCCCCACGCTGCCGGTCACAAAGGCTTTAGCCCATTCGGGATCATACTCTTTGAGGTTCTGAGGTGGTTCAGTTGCTAGATACATTCTGGCTTCGAAAAGCGGGAGGAGATGGGCCGGCAATAGATCAGGGGCGGCTTTTAGCATCCCCTCCCAGTCGCCGATGCACCACTGATCCCCAAGGTAGGTACTATACAATTCAAAGGTTGCGCCGACACCCTGCCGAAGCGAAGGTCCGAAGGCCGGAGTGTATTCGCAGGCGAACAGCGGAGGGTCTTCATAATGTGCACCTCGGATCATGCCGGGGGGCGCATAGGCCGACAGCCAGGCCGCAATGACCCCTCCCGATGACAACCCGCTGACCACCACCGGTCGAGCGACGACAAAGGTAATGAGCTTGACGAGATCATTCCCGAAATTGTCGAATGTATAGCGTCCCGGTGTGCGACTTGATCGACCCTGCCCACGCAGATCGACCCCAAATACTTGGAAGTTCTCCGACAGTATCCCCATGGCCTTCTCATATCCCCACCAGGATTCCGTTTGCCCGGGTATAAGTACAATGGCCGGTTTGTTGGGTGAACCGGTGGTGGTATAATTAAGTACGGCATCGCCGGTGTCAAATAAGTGTTCGTCATACTTGTGGGGTATATAGGTGATGTCGGGATGTTCCGGCCCATACCTCAATTTCTTCATGGATTATTCTCTCCTTTGCGCATGATCAGTGACGGATTTCCTGCTCCGTCATCGATTTGCTAGCACCTTAGCATAAATCAAAGTGAAGGTAGATAAAAATACTTACTTTAGAGAATTGATGATGTTAAGTTATAAAATAAGAGGGCCAGCTTTTCCTATTTCCCGAGTTCTCAAATTCCTCGGAAGGATCAAGCCATATTTTTTCTGAAATTATTTAATTAATTATTGTCGTCCCCTAACCCATTTCTGCCAGACAGGCGGCCCCATAGGCAGCTGAAAGACGAGGCAGTTCCGGTACGAGGATCTTAGTGCCGAGGGCCTCGCCGACGGCCTTGACCAAACCGGCATCTTCGCCGCCGCCACCTGTTAGGACTACATCAGGTTCCATCTTTACCCTTTTCACCAGCATGGCCACCTTGGCGGCCATGGCCCGGTGTACCCCGGCCAGGATATCTTCTGCTCGGGCGCCTTCGGCAATCCGTGAAACCGTTTCCGATTCAGCAAAGACAGCGCAATTGGTGGAAAATTCCACCGGCTTTTGGGATTGCAGGGAAAGGGGGCCGATATCTTCCAGCTTGACTTGGAGGATACGAGCGATCACTTGTAAAAAACGACCTGATCCGGCGGCACACTTTTCACTCATGAGGAAATCGGCGATTCTCCCCTGGGAAGTTATCTTCCCTACCTTGGTAAACTGTCCCCCGATATCGATTATGGTACGGGCGGATGGAAAGAGGCAGTGGCAGCCCATGGCCTGGCAGGAAATATCGGAAATCTGGCGGGCAGGGAAAGGGAGACTATCGTTGCCCAGTCCCGTTACCACGATCCCGCCCAGCCTTTCCGGATTCAGACCCGTCTGGGCCAGAACGCTGTCCAGAACCTTTCGGGCTGCATCTCTATAATTTCCCCCGGAGGGCACCAGATCATAGGCCATCAGCCGGCGTTCGCTGACCAGCGCCGCCTTGATGGAAACAGACCCGATATCTACCCCGGCATAGTATTTCCTGTCCTCGTTCATTTGAAGAAAGTCACTCTATCTCTTCTCCGCTCATGATCAGGCCTCATGCCGCGTTTAACAAAATCATGCCCGACCAGGGCGGCCCCCAGGGCTCCGGTCAGTAAAGGCTCCGGAGGGACCAAGACGGGAAATCCCACCTTTGCTTCAACCGCCTTCACCAGACCGATGTTTTTTGCCCCGCCTCCGGTGACCACCACCTCCTTCTCGATCCCCAATTGGCGAACCATGTTGACGATACGACCGGCAATAGACTCATGAAGACCGGCGACAATTTCCGGTATCGAAGCCCCTTCTGAAAGTCTGGAGGTCACCTCATGCTCTGCAAATACGGTGCAGGTATTGGAAATCTTGACATAGGTCTCGGCCTTCAAGGAAATTGCCCCCAACTGGTCCAGCTTAAGGCCCAAGGTTTCGGCAATGACCTCCAGGAAGCGTCCGGTACCGGCAGCACATTTGTCATTCATAACAAAATTGGCCACCTTGCCATCTTCATCCAGCTTGATCCCCTTGGAATCCTGGCCACCGATATCGATGATGGTCCGTGCTTGGGGGAATAAGGCCTTGATCCCTCGGGCATGACAGGTGATCTCGGTGATCTGCTTGTCCGCAAAAGGCACGTTGATGCGGCCGTAGCCCGTGGCAACGATGAAATCAATCTCCTCCAAAGTTAGGCCTGCCTTCTGAAGGGCCTCATCCATGACCTTCAAGGCCAGATGGCGATGTTCGGCGCCAGTAGGCCCGATGATGGAGGCGAGAATCTTTTCCTGCTGGTCCATCGCGATCACTTTGGTCATGGTGGAGCCTATATCAATGCCGGCAAAAGGCATAAAAACCTTTTCGTTTACAAAAAGAATGTCGAACTTTGAACATCGAACTTTGAATCCTGAATGGATTGTTTTCCTCTTCCTTCGGCTTTCAGTATTCGATATTCGACATTCAATATTTTAAGGGTTGTTGGTGTCTGCAAGAAACATAACCGCTTGGTTAATTTCCGGCCGCTCGTCCTGCCAGGGCTTCAATAAAAGCGCCGATCTGGGCCTTCCACTGGGCCTCGGAATAATCCCGAAGATCGACCATGTCGGAAACCAACTGCATCATCGGAATGTCCGTATATTGGCCCAGGAGATTCTTGAGATGGACCTGCCCTATAGTCGTTGCCCGACAGGAACGGCAGGCATGAAAGACCACGCCGTCGATCTGATAGTCGGTGAGGTATTCCCAGCAGCCGTTCCACCACCGGATTACCGCTGTGGGCCTGGGCCGCTTCATGACGCTGGGTAAAACGAAGAAAGGCCCGCCAGGCCAGATATTCCACCGGGTCCTTCACTTTGCTTGGCACTTCCACCGGGTCGTAGCCGCGATAAACATTTTCAATCACGAACACTGCTCCGAAGCTTTCAAAATAATTAAAAATCCAAAGGGTATGCCAGGGCGGAAGACCACCGCCGTAAAGAAGGCGATATTTCTCATCGGGAATAACTCCCATCTTATTTTCCACCTTGGTTTTCACTTCATCGTAAAGCGCCTGATAGAAGTCAACGGCCACCTGGGTGCCAGAGTAGTAATGGCCGGGCACCATGATGCTGAAATGGTCCTGGGTCGGCATCGGGCAGGGAATAGCCACACGCAGCCGATCGATCTCGTACCACAGACGCCAGGCTTCATCACTCAGGCGGATGGTCTCCCAGAGACGTTCCCGATCCATTTTTTTGCCGGTCTGCCTTTCAAGAAAAGCGATCAATCCCTCAAACTGCTCTTTTTGATATTTGATGTAATAGTCACGCACCTCGTTCAGGTCGTCATCAACCGGCGGCGCCACGCAATCAATGCTGTAGGTGGGCACCTGCAGGTAACGCCCGGCCGCCTGGTACCATTTAAAACGGGGATCACAAACGGCGCTGCTTCCCAGCATCATATCCGGCACAGGCATCCCGCCGTCAGGGGCGTTTTCCGGGATACTACCCAATTCTTTCCGCAAGCTGTCGAAGCCGAGGCCGATCCGGGCATAGCTGCAGAGCACCTGGGAATAGCCGTCCGCCTCGGCCTTCAAAAGAAAGCGGTCCATGTCCCGTTTGGCCGCACACAACCCGGCATAATTCTCCGTGGGCAGGGGAACGATGTCCATGGCCCGGACAATTTCATCGTATTGAGAAGCCACCATAAAATAGGCCACTTTTTTACCACTGGCCTTGGCTTCCTGGGCGGATTGATAGATATTTTTCACCAGACCCCTGACTTTGCGGGCCATGTCCGTTCCCTTGATCGCTGTCGTTTTGACCTGTTCTTTTTCTTCCAAGGCTCCTCCTTATCCGATCATTTCCAGAAACGCCTGCACCCTGGTGCGGAGTTGTCCGATGGTTGATTGGGAATAATCATCCTCGATCATGAGGACGGGTATCTTCATTCCGTTCAAATACTCGCGAAGGTCCGGCCCTTCCAATTCGCAGGTATCACAGTAGCGGACGATATAGAAAATGGCGCCGTCCACCTGCCAGTCCTTGATGAAGCGGCGGATATATCCAAAACGATTTTCAAGGTCTTTCTCCCGGGTTTGGGTTTGGGGGACATTACTGCGTGGGCAATGGACCTGAAGATAACGATCGGCCAGGCCGTCAAGAGGATCTGGGGTTTCCTGGACATCATCCCAGAAAAAACGGGTACCGGTACACAGATCGTCCATGACCACCCAGGCGCCGGATTCCTCCACCAGCTGGATAAAGGCAATATCATCAATTTCGCTGCCCCAGATAAAGATCCGAGGCCATTTTTGCGTTTTGGGCTGCTGTCTTTGCTTCACCTCGCCGATATATGCTTTGACCAGTTCGATGTGTTCCGTGGCCGGGATGCCCATGCCGGCCACGAGGACCTTGACAACCTCCGTTCCGGAAACCAGAGGTGGATCGGATTTTCGTAAGTCATAAAACTCTCTCAAGAGGGCCCGGCGTTGGTTATACAGGACAACAGCCTCTTTGAGCTGGCCGGGATCCAGTTTTCGACCGGACCATTGCTCCAGGCTCTTGACAAAATAGCCCAATTCCTTTCGAAAGAATTCAATGGAGCTCGGCCCCATCATGTGCGGTACATTGATCATATGGTTGAAGGGCGAGGGTTTGTTGTGATGCCAGATATGGTACAGGCGTTCAATCGTATCACAACTGTGAGGAGCGACGAAGCCGTCCAGAAAGGCGTACTCCCCTTTGAGGGCCAGGTTGAAACAGCTTCGGGCAAAGGGACAGGCCATCGGTTCGAGAAAGGCATCCGCCTGATCGATCGGATCGCTCTGGCTGCCCTGGATACGAAAGGGAACCATCCCGAAGGCGGTTATGATTTCATCCGGGACAAAACAACAAAAATAGCCGATTATTTTTTTCCCTGAATCATGCAGTTCCCTGGCGCGAATACCTCTGTGGTTGTACAGCTCTTCTATCTGTGCCTGCGCAGTCATCTCCAAGCCTCCTTTTTGCCTTATGCCTATTCACCGTTCATGTCGGAATGATAAACAAGGGCTTCTTGCCTGTCAACTTATTTACTGATTGGATCAACAAGGATATGAGCCAGGGGATAGAATTAAGGGAAAGAGGCCAAGTCTAGGCTACGATTTCGTCTCACTGGGCTGCATTCCCATTTTTTTCCGTTGGCGCAAAACCATCTTGATGGCCACATAAGGAATCAGAAAGAAGACGATGGCGCAGGTTTTAATAAAAGCCAAACCATAATAAAAGAGCAAATCATATTCATGCCTGCTCATCGTGTACTTATACCAGTTATAACTCACATAATAACCCCAATTTTCGGCCAGCGCATAAAAAATCATCGATATCAGCAATAAGGCCACCGAGTAAAAGAAACAGCGGATAAATATTCCGGCCAGATTTTCCATCCAGTAAATCTGTTCATCCTTATTCATAGTCTACCTCCTTTAATTTCATTTCGAAAAGCTTTTGGGGCGCCCATTTCTTCTTCCCGAAAACAATTAAGCCTTCAGCTTAGAAGCCTCTTTTGGGGGATAAAAAAAGTATTTTATTGAGGTATAATCACCTGGGCTTTACCCACAGCTACTTTATCTCCATCCTGATCATGGGCCCACAATTCAACAGCCACAAAATCTTTTCCTTTCTTCACCGGGTGGAGTTCGGACACTTCACCGCCATAGGTACAAGTTGAATTGACCGGTACGGGCTTAATCAGTTTGGCCTCAAAGGTCTTCATGGTTCCGCCGGAAGAATAGGCCCAGTTGGTAATCACCTTGGCCAAGAGGGAAAGCGTCATTTGTCCATGCTGCACGGTTTCAGGAATACCAAACACCTGTGATTTTTGGCACCATTCAGGCGAACAATGAACCGGATTCATATCGAGGGAACCTACCGCAAAGTGCCAAATATCTTCCTGACTCAAATGCTGTTGGACCGTAGGTAATTTATCCCCGCATTTTATTGATGCAAAAGTAAGTTTGTTTTCCATTTTTTTGATCCTTCCAGAATGATTGAGTTTTGCAGAAAATCCCATTATGGCTCAGGCTTCCAGAGCATGCTCTCCCTTTAAAAATCTCAGGACGTCGGCCTTGGTCCTGGGCAAAATTAAAGTACTATAGTATATCATTTTCAGGTTTCCATATTGATCATAGATCCGGGACAAGGCTCTCATATAGTATTTCCCTCTCTTGATCCATTTATCATAGCTGGTCAATTTAAGGGTCAGTATATCTCCCACCCTTATGGGGTCATAATACTCAATGATTTGTCCCGGGTTTCTGGCCCCTGGGGTCCTATTCCAACTGCCATGTCCTCCTCCCTTTAAAAGAAAAAATCTGATCTGAGTAACAAAGAGAGGATGGGCCACGATCCCGTCATGGCCGCATTGTTTGGCATATTCCTCATCATAAAAAATGGGATTATCGTCAGGGACCGAGGCGGCAAAGGCTTTCAGGTCTTCGGCTTTCACTTCAAATTTGGTGGGTATTTCACTCTCCTCACCAATTTGTATCTCATCCCAGAATTCATATTTATCGATCTGCTTTTCATCAAGAAAATCAGGGGTAAAATCCTTCTGTTTTTGTGTGGTGTAATATTTAGCCATTTCTTCCATGTAATCCATATGCATCTCCTTTTAAAAATTGGTTTTGATGAAAACGTAAAAAGTCAGTTGTGCCATTTTCCGTCTGAAAGGAGCCAAGAAAGTAATTCAGTCCCGCAAAGCGGGATTCGGCGTAGATGGGGAAATAACCCCAATAGTTTAAAGCAGAAAACCAACAGATAATGCAAAGAAAATAAAAGGTAAAGGGAAGGAAGTCAAGGGGTTTTTGTCCCAAGGGGCAAAACGTTCAAAGTTCAAGGTTCAATGTTTAAAATAAAAGCGAAAGAACGTTCGAAGTTCGGAGAAAAAGCCAAAGGGCGAAAAGAACAAAGAAGGGAGTCGGGGCCTTGGGGTCAGGTCTATATTATTGGACAAATTTATGATAAAATATTCCAGGAAAGGTTAACAATATAAACCTGACAGTAACCGTCTATGAACGATTCTGATAGCCCCCTAAAATATAACCCCTTCGCAACATTGGAAAAACTTCTTAAAGATAAGGTAGTGGTGCGTCCGAAGTGCCCACAAAAAACGGTTGGCCACAACAAAACCGGATGTGGCCGCAAAAAAGCAGGATGTGTCCACAGAAAAACAGGATGTCCAGGGTGTCCACAGAAAGACGCAGATGTACAACGGATACAGAGCCTGCTGAAGCCTGTGCCCAATCGGTTAACGAAGAAAGCGCCTTTCGGGAAGCCATGGAAGGCGTCAAGCCGATAGTAAGGGATAAACATCATGCAAAGAAAAACAATGTGGCCAACCCGCCGGATCATCCCGTCCTGGATAACCCGTCAATGAACCGGAACAGGATGTCATGCAACACCTGGATAACCTGGTAAAATATGGTGAGGGATTTATTATCTCCAAAACGCCCGAATACATGGAAGGAACAGGCCGCGATATCCCGCCGGAGTTTGCTGAGAGATTGCACCGGGGTGATTTTTCCATACAAGCTCACATCGATCTTCATGGTATGGGTGCGGCGCAGGCCAAGGATGCCTTCGAAAACTTCCTCAATGAGGCCATTATGTCGGGTAAACGGGCTGTTCTGATCATCCACGGACGCGGTATCTCTTCACCCTGTGAACCGGTTTTGAAAAACAAGGTAAGCGAGTGGCTGACGCGCAGTCACTGGCGAAAATGGGTAATCGCCTTCACCAGCGCCCAGTCCTACGACGGCGGCTCCGGGGCAACCTATGTCCTCCTCCGCCATCGCCTCACATCAAAACGGCCAAGGAAAAAGCTGACAGAGAAATAATTTGAAATCTAGGAACACAATATATAATTCTTAACTTGAAAAATAAATAAGTTTGATGTCCCCCGATTTAGGCCGAGTGTAAGGTTTGACTTGACGGAAAGAGAATAGTTGTCCTAAGATATTTCCAGAGTCTTTTGCCATTATCCACAAAGCCCTTACCAAGAGGTGACCATGCCTGAATTAAAGGAAAAAGTCTGCACCCTTTCAGAAGCGGCCGGTCTCATCAAAGACGGCACCCGCCTCCATGTCGGGGGCTTTTCAGTCCATAACCATCCCATGGCCTTTGTCTATGAGCTTATCCGAAGAGGCGTCAAGGACCTCACCCTGGTAGGCCATGTCGGCACCTGCGAGGTGGATATCCTGGTAGGTGCGGGCTGTGTCAAAAAGGTCGAGATTTCTTATGTCGGCCTGGAGGAGCATGGGCTGGCCCCCAACTTTCGCCGGGCAGTGGAGAGCGGCCGGATCGAGCTGGAAGAATACAGTGAGCCTGTCGCCTTCGAGAGATTTGCCTGCAGTTCCCGGGGGCAGTCCTTCTTTACTACCCAAGAGATGCTGGGCACTGACCTTCCCAAATACAACCCCAAGATCAAGGAAATGATCAGCCCCTATAACGGGCAAAAATATCATCTGGTTCCGGCAGCCGACCCCGAATGGGTTGTTCTCCATGCCCCTATGGCTGATCAATACGGCAATGTTTTGTTTTTTGAACGGAGGCAGTTACCGGAACGCCTGGATGAGACGGCCGGGCAATGCTGTGCCAATGTCATTGTAACCGTGGAGCAGATTGTAAGCCGGGACCGGGTCATGGGGCTGTCGCACCTCAATGTCCTGCCCAGATTCAGGACCACTGCTATTGTCGAGGCCCCTTATGGTTGCCATCCTACCTCCTGTATCAAGCTTTATGACCAGGACAGAGAACATATGGGGATGTATGCCCGGATGTCCCGAACGCCGGAGGGATTTAAAGAATACCTGGACAAATATGTCTATGGTGTAAAGTCTCACTTGGAATACCTGAATCTCATCGGCCTTGAGAACTTGCTGAAATGCCGAGTAGTGGGAGGGACCCTCTTATGAGCTTAACCTATACTATTTACGAAGCGATGGCCGTGGCCATCAGCCATGAACTGAACGATAACGAGAATTGGTTCATCGGCCTGGCTACCGGGGATGCCACGATTCAGATTCTTTCCAGGGTTCCCGTAGTGGGCATGTGCCTGGCCCAACTGACCCATGCCCCCAATTCATTTATGGCCGTGGGCGGCTGGCTGATGAACCCCATCGTCAGCGAAATCCCGACTGAATTGGAAACGGAATTCGGGACAGACCTTCAGTTTTGGAGGTGCGAATCCAGGGCAACAGGCTATATGGCCGCCCGGGGGGAATGTGACGTGGGATTCGGCTCGGCGGCCCAGGTTGATCAATACGGCAACTGCAATATTGTTTGTATCGGGGACTACTACCGGCCCAAGATCCGGCTCATCGGCCCCATAAACCAGCCGGGACATTTCTCCCTGTTCAAAAGGGAGTTCATCATCGTTGACCATGAGAAAAGAAATTTTGTGGATAAAGTGGACTTCATATCCGGGGCGGGTTATCTGGACGGTCCCGGTGCCCGAGAAAAGGCGGGCCTGACCAGGGGAGGGCCCTGTCTGATTTTGACGGATAAGTGCATCTTCGATTTTGATCCCCAGACCAAGCAGGTCAGGCTGAGGTCCATACACCCTGGGGTGACTTTGGAGGAGGTGAAAGCCAACACCGGTTTCACCCATGACTGGATACCGAAGAAGGTCTTGGAAACGCCCGCACCCACCCCGGAGGAATTGAGGCTGATCAGAGAGGTCATTGATCCCAGGGCGGTGTTGATCCCGCGTTCATAGTTTTGCTTCAAAGCCAAACAAAATGAAATGGTCTTGTTCTCTTTATCCCCTGGGGACCTTCAGGCAGGAGGTCTATTCCAACGTTATCTTTTTTGATGGGGAGGAAGAAATAACTTTTAACCATACTTCGAATGAATAAGGAGGAGAATATGGAATTTAAGGAGATCCTTTACGAGGAGAAAGGGCCCGTTGCCGTAATTACCCTGAACCGGCCTGATCGGATGAATGCCCTGACCATACTGACCCACAGAGAGCTGGAACAGGCCATCGACCTGGTGGAGAAAGATGATCGCATCAGGGTCGTGGTACTGACTGGTGCGGGCAAGGGATTTTGCTCCGGAGATGATGTCAGGGACATATTTTTAGATCCGGAGGATAACCTCCGGCGGGAAAAGCAAGCCCGCCTTCAAATCCTGCAAAGAAAAAGACATTCCATGGGAGGCGCCCATCGCCTGGTGGAAATCAATAAGCCTTCCATTGCCGCCGTCAACGGAGCGGCCGTGGGTTACGGATGCGACATGAGCCTTATGTGCCATATGCGGATCGCCTCCGAAAAGGCGCGTTTCGGGGAGGTGTTCCTGCGCGTGGGCTTACTTCCCGATGCGGCGATGATTCTGCTGCCCAGGTTAATAGGTACGGCCAAGACCTATGAAATGATCCTGACGACAGACATCATCGATGCCAAGGAAGCGGAGCGGATCGGTTTGGTAAACAAAGTGGTGCCCCATGAGCAGTTGATGAGCGAAGCCCTGGAATTTGCCAATAAGATAGCCGGCAAACCTCCCATATCTGTTCAGTTAGCGATTGAGGGGGTTCGCCGAGGAGTGAATATGCCCATGCCCGAGTATATGGAATGGCATGCCCAGGCCTTCATGGTTTGTGCGGAAACAGAAGATCATATTGAAGGATCGAAGGCCTTCTTGGAAAAACGTCCTCCTGTTTTCAAGGGAAAATGACAAGGCGGAGTCAGAACGAAAATAGGGACAGCCGTCCCTATTTTCGCAGGCCGTCTTCAGGCCAATAAGTTAATAAGTTTAAGCCCATTTTTGCCCTGCATTTATCAAACCATTTCCTATGAATCCAGTTTTTTCGTCTGGTAAGACCCCAATCCCTATCCATTACCGATGTTCTGCTTTAATTATACCAAAATAAAAGACCTGACCCTCGACCCACGACCCCAATCTTAATCCTACCATCCCCTTGGTCACCTGGTTTTCCCTTCAATTTTTCCCCTTGATCCTCTCTTGACTTTATTTTATATTCTTCCCACGAAAAAGCGGCTTTATCAAACCAATAGCCTTGGGATGATTACCTTCCAGAGAGCTTATTCCGGATAAGAGATCTGCTTGCAATTCATTCGAAACAGGAACGGAAAACTATGCCTGAAAAAGTGCTGAACGACATCAAGATTATTGAATTTGCCTCCATGGTCTCCGGACCATACTGTGGAAAGCTTATGGCGGATATGGGTGCCGATGTGGTCAAGATTGAAACCACAGAAGGTGATCCGGCCCGCTCCTTCGGACCTTTTCCGACCAGCGGATCTCATCAGGAATGCAGCGGATTGTACTTGTACAATAATACCAACAAGCGGGGCATTACACTCTCCTTGAACTCTCCCCAGGGCCTTGAGACCTTCAAGAAGCTTATTCTCTGGGCCGATGTTTTGATTGATAACCATACCCCTGCCGTTCTGGAGAGTTTTGGACTGGGCTGGGAAACCATTCACCAATTAAACCCGGAACTGGTTTATACCGTAATAACCCCCTATGGACGTACAGGCCCGCGGGCTAAGGTCAAAGGAGACGAATTAACCCTTATCCACGCCGGCGGATTGGGCAATCTATTGCCGACCCGTTCCCCTAACATTGACCGTCCACCGGTCAAGCTGGGGGGATTTCAGGTCGCTTATTACGGGGCCATCGCCGCCGCGCTGGCTACGCTGGCCGTGGTTTCGAACCGATTGAAGACCGGCGGAGGCAAACTCGTAGACATCTCCCTTCAGGAAGTGGTCATGACTACGGTTGCTCCAAACATAACGGGCAATCGTTACAATAGGACGACCTGGTCCCGCGTGCCGGACCGGCCGCCGGCCAGCGGCAGAATGCAGACCAGCGACGGCTATATCATTTTCGCCCCTGCCGACGACCATCATTTCAGGGCCTTCAGGGAACTGGCCGGAAAACCCGACTGGATCGCCGGAGACGAGTGGGACAATCGTGTTTACCGCCGTTTTCATATGATGGATATCGTTCCTCAAATGGAAGCCTGGATGAGGCAGTATAAGAAAGATGAATTAGGTCGAATGTTCGATGAAGTGGGCATTCCCAACGGACCGGTCAATACGGCCAAAGATGTGATGGAAAATCGGCAGTACGCGGCCAGAAACTATTTTGTGCCCGTGGATCATCCGATCGCTGGCCGATTGCAATATCCTGGCTGGCCCTACAAAATGACCTCCATAAAGCCGGAAATCAGCCGACCCGCCCCTTTGCTGGGTCAGCATAATGATGAGATTCTCAAGGCATTAGCCAAGGCGAGCAAAGGTCCTAAGTCCTCTCCCGAATCTATCCGCCAGGATGGCCCTGACAAGCTTCCGCTGGAAGGGATTCGAGTTTTAGATTTTAACTGGGTCTATGCCGGACCTTACGCCTGCATGCTTCTCGGCCAGCTTGGGGCCGAGGTCATCAAGATCGAAGGTCACCGGCGATCGGATATGACGCGGCGGGGCGTAATCTGGCCCCTACCCGAACCAAATCCCGTCCTTCTTCCGCCCAACCAGGGCCTGGCCTATAATACCATCAATCAAAATAAAAAAAGTCTCACCCTCGACCTCGGCCAGCCGGAAGGGATGGCCCTGGCCAAAAGATTGGCCTTGATCAGCGATGTGATCGTGGATAACATGCGTCCGGGCGTCATGGCTAAATTAGGTCTGGGATACGAAGATTTAAAAAAATCACGGCCGGATATCATCTGTGTGGCCCTTTCCAGCCGGGGATTAGGCGGTCCTGAAAGCGATTATCTCGGATTTGCCACAACCCATCAATCGATTGGCGGGCTTACTTATGTCTCGGGTTATCCGGATGATCATCCCACCCATGGCTCGGCCGATGCGGATATCATGAACAGCATGGTCGCCGCCTACAGCGCCGTCATCGCTCTCCATCATCGACGGAAGACCGGCCAGGGACAATTCATCGATATCTCCCAATGCGAGGCCGTCACTTCGCTGATCGGTGAATTTCTGTTGGCCTTTCAAATGACGGGAAAAATACCGGAACGAATCGGGAACGCTCATCCTTTTTTCGCACCGCACAACGTCTACCGATGCTGGGGGGTGGATCGCTGGCTGGCCTTGGAGATACACTCCGACGAAGAATTCGCCGTTCTGGCTAAATTAATCGGCCGACCGGAGATGTCGAAAGATTTGCGTTTTGCAGATATGAGTTCCCGAAAAAAACACGAGCAGGAATTGGATGAAATCATCGGCCATTGGATAAGTCAGCGGGATCGGGATTGGATGGTCAATGAATTCTGCCAGGCGGGTCTGGCCGCAGCACCTTCCAGGGATGGTGAAGATATGTATGCCGATCGTCATCTTAGGAAACGAAAAGCCTTTGTGACCATCCGCCATCCTGAAATAGGGAAACTTGAACTCCCCGGCCCTCCGTTCAGAATTGACGGTCTGGAAATACCGGCGGTGTGCGCTCCGCGCCTTGGAGAGCATAATGACTATGTCTTAGGAGAACTGTTGGGATTAGACGCAAAGGAAATAGCCGAATTGCGGGCTAAGGATATCATTATGGATCATGAACAGGGCAGCCGTCCTCTCGAACATTGAACCGATTTCCGGCTCGGTTTCTCCGGACTTGTGTTCAGCCCCGGAAAATAAAGCCAGAATAAACTCAGGAAATACAGGCATCAAAAGCTTTATTTTGGGGGGTAAGAAGGTCGGTTTAAGACCTTTTTTACCCCAGTTTTTCATACAATTCCCTATGAATCCAGTTTCTTCGTCTGGTAAGACTCCAATCTCTTCGTCCGGTCCGACCCCAATTCAAGACTTTTTATTTTAATCCGGGAAAGTTCCCTTTTTCTGAAATAAGGTGCGGCTATGATTTTAGTTTGTCCAGCAGAAGCCGGAATTGGTCATAAACGTCCTTACGAAGGCCGACATAATAGACTTGGATAAGCCGTTTGTTTTGGTCAATGGTATAGATGATCCGAAATCTCCTGGGCTTAAAGGATTTGAATTCGGCGAGTTCCTCCTGCAAGTCATCACCGGTAAAGGGTTCACGACGCAGTTGGTCTAAGGCGTCTCGTATGATCTTCTTGTGATCGGGATGCAGCCGGGAGATACATTGAACTGCTTCAGGAGTGAAACGAACATGATATTCCTTCATGGCCCGAAAACCTTATCGAACTCAACCCATTTTCCTCGATTGGCCTCCCGGATGGATTTTCTAATGCTTTTCATGGCCTGCTCATCGGAAAGGATATCAATGGTCTCCAGGAGTCCTTTAAATTTTCTCATGCTGATCAGAACGGCCTCTGGAGTTCCGTTTTTCGTAATGGCAACGGCATCTTCGCTATTTTCGAGCTTTCGAATCAAATTCAGCAGATCGCTTTTGGCCTTGGTGACTGGGATATACTCCCGAATGATCTCCATATCTAACCCCCCATTATTTTTTACCATATAGTCATTATACTGACCATTATAATTTTGTCAACCAGAATCACCGACGTCGGCCAGCCCCATACCTCCAAGGATCAAGATTTGACTACAAATCCATAGAAGCTGGAGGGCGAAAATAAGGCTTAAGGTTTGCTGTCGTTTTTGAGTAAATTTGCTCATCGTATTGAGTAATTTGTAATGCTTATCAAGTGGTAAATCGGGGCGCAAGGTTTGCCCCTTATAGATTTCTTTAATCTTAACCCGCAATCCTTGATGTGAAAAAGAGAAGTATCAATAATTAATCTAAAATAGTTTCAAAAGTCAAACGTAGACATGACTCCTTTGACAATAACACCAAGATAAAAGACCTGACCCTAAAATCAGGTAAGCCCCCAATCCCTATCCATTACCGGTGTTCTGCTTTAATTCATTATGCCAAAATAAAAGACCTGACCCTCGACCCCGGGACTTATTTCTCAGGAATCAATTATTTAAGGTCGTCCCCCATTTCTTCACTATTTCCCTCTTCGAAAAGCTGACCAGTTCATCCCTCTTTGTAGAAGGCCTCCTGTTTCCGCAAAGCTTTGTTTAGCCTTCCGTCGTCTAGATACTTCTTAGAAACAAGTAATTCACCGAGCGCCGTTCCCGATTTAGATTGGACTAATAGGCATTCCGCAACATGATCCTCCCGAACATGTCCGCTCTCGACAAGCAAGTTTCCGAGAAGGTACTTAGATTTTTCTCTGCTGAGTTCAGAATACAGGTCCTCGGAAGAAATATATGCAGATGAACACTGAATCAGCTTTTGTACTAGGCGGTAAACATTGGCGTCCTCTATTTTTTCAAGGGCCATATTTGTTCCAAAGAAAACACCATTGAAAGGAAATTCGGGGTTCCTGGAAATAAATTCGTGTTTCCTATCCAACTTTATAAGAGTCTCGATGAGTTCCTTAAACCCAAGGATTTCATGGGCAGCATTTTCTTCAAAATTCGCAATTAGGTTGACAAGAGTATCAATCCAATTACTCCATTCTCTTTCCTTTGGGAGGAAGTGGCCTAGGCCTGGTATTTTTAAAATAGATAAACCATGCTCCTCCGGTTCAATCTTCTGCAGACTCTGAAAAGGGATGAGTTGGTCGCTCCCTCCAAAAACGAACAAGATCCGACGTGATAATGCTTTAAGAATTTCCTTAAGGGGACCCGTATAAGATCCAAGAAAGAATTGAGAGAAAAGGGTATCATCGATGATCTCATCTGGTGAATCTGTTGGTTTGTGCTGTGTCGCCCAAAAGCTTGTCAGCTTGAGAGTAAACTCCTTCCATACGCTTTTTTCTATGAATTTATCTGGGAAACGTAAATCGCTAATCTGGATGCCACCGTTTAGTGCAAAGCATGAATTATATTTGTCCTTTCTTTTGATGAAGTGGGCCAAAGCGGCCAAAGCGCCAATGGAGTATCCCAAAATAGAAACCCGCGTTTCTGGACCAAAAAGGCTTCTAAAGAAAAAACAATTGTCATTTCTTTCACAACAGTCTTGCCCTGTAAGGTGATCTAAGAGAATATCCAACTCTTCCATGAATTGGAAATAAAAACGCCTTGTAATTGCTGGGTTCGCTAACAAATCTGCTGTTGGTCTTTTTTCGTATACGGGGACCTTATTTCGGTATTCTGCATGCCTATTCAGGTGGCCAGGTAGAGGAATCAGAACAGAGGCAATGCCATGTTCTGCCAACTTGAGACCAAGTTGGTCGTACAGTGTGAAATATTTGGTTTCATCGAGGCCATTTACCATTATTATCGCACGTTCGATTTCTTTTTTTATATTCATGAGGGCTTTCTTCGGTATGTAGACTCTCACGTGAAATCTCTTATAATCCTGTAATTGGTCTTTTTTGTACCGGCAGGCAGGGAAGAGTTTGTTAAAACAAACATGATGAGAACTTTCATGATCTCTGATGATGTTAACGGATAAATTAAATTGGGTTTTATCTATTTTTTTTGGGTCAAAAATCATCGACATATTGTTCCCCTCCGATAGTCATTGCAATCTGCGAGCAGTGTTTTCCAAAAAGCAAATCATTTTTCTTGACTTCATCGCGAACGTGAAGTGGAAACTCGTTCATCTTAGCATCCACTCTCTTCAGAATTCTTTCATAGTTGTAAATTTTCCTCAAAAATTTTATGTATTCACTGTATTTCGCTTCTAGTTTTTTGGTTTTGAAAACAAAGGTGAGTGAATTAAATTTGGTCCAATCGATGTGACCATTGTCAGAAGAGATTAGTCTACCCTGCGAATAAAGCTCGTTGAAGACTTTTGTTCCAGGAAACGGCGTCAATACTAATACTTGAACTGAAGTTAGGTTAGTGTCTTCTATGAATTCACTTAATTCGATAAACACTGTTTCAGGGTCGTTGTCATGGCCTATAATAAAGGATGCTATTACTTCTATTCCATGCTTACGAAGCATTGCTATAAGCTCTGCAAAAAAACGCTTACGCTCACGAGGATTAGTTAGGCCCAACCCTTTATCGAAATGATTATGAAAAGACTCAAAGCCTATAAGCAACCTGCGGGCTCCTGCTTTACTCATAAGACGTATCAGAGGTTCATCGTCCTTAATCAAGAAGTCAGCCTGGCCACTCCACTTCAGATTGTCTCCTAAATAGTGGCTCTCTTTATACTTAATGAGGGCTTCCATCAATTGGCTTGATCTTTCAGAGTGTATTCCCGTGGGATTAAGTAAGTTATCTGCGAAAAAGATGGATGCAAACTGGAGATTATGTTGCCGCTCAATATTCCTTAGGATCTTGATCTCTTCAATGACATTTCCAATTGGTTTAAATCGTAATTTATCAGACACACAGCAAAAATCACACCGTCTTATACACCCTCTGCTCGTTTCGATTAATCGATGAAGGTATGAATCCATTTTCAAATACTCGAAGGCGGGAATGACATGGTTACGAAAATCGTCTGCGTCATTTGGGTCTGACATGTAAGCGGTTTGGAGTTTGCCGTTTAAAAAATCATCGAGAATCCCGGTCCACATGTTGTCTGTCTTGCCAAAGACAACACTGTTAGCATAACCTTGAGCTTCCGCAAGTGTGATTTTTGTGTATAACGAAAAATGCGAACCTCCAAGGATGACCTTTGCAGTGTTGGAAAAGTCTCTGCATAACTCAAAAGCTCTCTTGACCTGCAATGTATTGGTTGAAATACAAACTAAATCCCATTTCTTTTCTCGTGGGATGGGTGTTACGTCTTCATCTACTACGTCTAAAGATATATCTGGCTGTGCCCTCTTGATTAATGCTGCAATAAGAGGGAGAGCAAGAGGATAACAAGGGGAACTGATAGATCGACCTTGGGAGTCGCCATAAAATTTGCGAATAGATGCACAATCCCACATCAAATTTTCTGGAGGGTGCTTGGGCGAAACGAGAAGTATATGAGGACGGGAGCTTGTCATATGGTTCCTTAAACAATCATTTTTTTTAATTAGGCCGGGGGTCTATTTTCTTTTCATTCTGCTTTCAATAATGACCCCAATTTTGTTCTGACTTATTAACTTCTATTTAAAAGTTTTGTTGTACGAATCCCTAATTTGTTTTCAATTCTTTGTCGGTCTTTATAATTAATTGGATGTAAAACACAATGATTAACAACAAAACGATTTATAACTCTTTCTGTTATCATAGAAAGGTCTTTTTCCTCAATTTTTGCTAAAAGTTCATCAAGTTGTAAATTTTTATTGTACCACATTAAAATACCATGTTTCACTATGAAAGACGCCGGAGTATTAATTTCATTACATACTTTTTTAACAATTTCTGTTAATTTATCAGAACCTAATGAGTGAATAATTTTATAGATAAAACCATATACAACAAAAAAGTTCAGATTCCAGAAGATAATTCTTGAGATTTCCTTAAGTTTTTCTCTACTTATAGTTAACGCCATAAATAAGTAGACATTATGTGCATTCCATGCTATAATGACTCCCAATAAAATCACATTGGGAGGAAAGCCATGAAAGCTCTAAGCCTCGATCACCCAAAGATGACGCGAGAGACCTTGTTACGAATGGCCGATGAAATTCCGGGAGCTTGGATCGGCATGCGGATCGCCGGTTATCTTCTGCTCTTGGCCGGGTGGAAATCCACGGCTGTTGCCGAACTGTTCGGGTTGACCCGGTGGACGGTGGTGAAATGGATTCATAAGAGCAACGAGGAGGGAATTGGGGCTGTCCGCGATCGATTTCGCCCTGGCCGGCCTTCCCACTTGGATGATCGCTTGAAGAGGGAACTGGACGTGGTCTTGTCCAAGTCTCCGAAAGACTATGGCATTGCCCGGGTCCGGTGGGATGGGGTGGTCTTGACGGAATATTTGAAGCGTTTTCATCGCATAACCATCCATGTCCGCCATGCCCAACGGTGGATACGTCAGTTGGGGTATTCCCTGAGGCAGCCGATGTACCGGTTTGTTCAGGCTTCCCAGGAAGGGGTAGAGGCATTTCAGAGGGAATTAAAAAAAACTCCGCCAGGCCGAAAAGAGCGAAGGAAGAAGAATCATTCTGTTTGAGGACGAAAGCGGGTTTAGTCTTCATCCGAGGCTGGGTCGTGTCTGGGTAAAGAAAGGAACGCAACCGTACGTCTCCACCCGGAGCCAACATCAGAAGCGGCTTAATCTCTTTGGATGGGTCGCTCCCGTTGATGGGCTGCATGGCATGATGAAATGGAGGAAGGGCAATACCGAGGGCTTTATGCGGCTTCTCAAAAGCATCATGATACGTTTCAAAGATAAGAGTATCGATCTTTGGATAGATCGAGCCCCATGGCACAGGGGAGAGATGGTGGAGCACTTTCGGAGTCAACACCGTCGAGTGCATCTTCACTATCTTCCGCCCTACCATCCGGAGCTGAATTATCAAGAAACTCTTTGGCGAACCATGCGCTATGAGGAAACAACGAATGCCTTTTTTGAGACTCTTGAAACCCTGGAGGTCTCTGTCTTTAAAAGGTCGCAACGATGGAAACCTCAAAAGATAAAATCTTTATGTCCACTTATTTAAGACGTTCACTATAATTCCCCCTTTTTTTTCTTAATAATTTTATCTAACCTTTCTAATATGAAATCAACTATACCTTTTTGGTTTTCTTCACTTTCTATAATTTTAAAGAAAGAGGACAAAATTCTTAAATGAACATTCATTGCTTCTTTAAATATATCTTCAAGTTTCGTCTTTTCTAATGACCCGGCTCGGTTTTTAATAATATATCCCATAACTTCAACTGTCCTGATTGCCCCCCTTAATTCTATTCCAAAAGAATCATTTTTATTTTTATCATCTTTTTTCTCAACATTTCCTTGTGATTGCTCCATCTCATCTTGAATTCTTAATCTTTCCATTCTTTCTTTTTCGGGTGTTGTATCGCCAGGAGGTAAAGCCGCCTTGATAATAATATCTGCTCGTTCATCAAAAAACTTAACCTCGTCTTTTGTCAAAGTTGCAGGTTTATATTTATCGAAAAAAATTAAAGCATTTAGTCCAATTTCATCTAAAATCTGGATATTTTTAGAGTGATGTGTTATGAATATCGCAATATAGGCGTTTTCATCTATGTGAAGATTCTGCATTATCTTTTCAATTATGTTCTTTATTTCACGATCCTCAATATGCTCGGCCAGATATTTAGCAACGAAAAAATAATAAAGGTAGTTATATCGAAATGAATAATTATTAAAGCTATCTACCAAAATTATTGGACTTAAATATTGAAGTAGTATTTCCTGTTTTATTGGAAGGTTATATTTCTCTAAATACTCCGTCATAAATAAGGTAAAGTCGTCGGGCAATAATTCATTTTTCTTTTCTCTAAAGAAGTAAAAAGATATTTCTGTAAAGAAATTTATGTATATATCAATCTCATCATTTCTTACGCCCCCTTTCCTTAAATAAAAATATATAAGAGCCTGATAGCAGTAACCTTGGGATGTAATTTCTTGATCAAGTGGCGTGTTAAATGTCTCATAGGAAACTATGGCAGATAAAATATAAAAAGGGTATGAAGGCATAACGCCCTTACCAATGATTTTACCCAAAGTGGACTCTATTAATTCGACGGCTTTGTCTATTTCCCCATAGAAATTATTATCAATAGTTTTTTTATCTGTTAAAAATTCCCATTTTTTAATTAATTCATACCGTAATGACGGTTTTAGTTCTCTTATTTTAAATGGATTAAATTGTCCAATAAGTTTTTCATCCTTAATATTCAAACAAAAAATATCATCAACAATTATTATACAGTAAAGATAGTTGGATAAATCTCGTATATGCTTTTCTTTATCCTTAGCAAAATGAAAATCATCTATTATCGGAACTATTCGCTCCCTATCAATTTCCTTTATTTCTACCCCCTCATATTGTTCCTGGAATGAGCGTAATATTTTATTTTTTATTTTTCCTTTAAACTGATTTTTATTATCGAAAACATAAACAGGGACAAAATTTATTTTCCGTAACTTTTTAAATATCATTTTACACAATGTCGTTTTACCCGACAAAGTCTCACCAGCTATAACAATCTTTGGATAATCAAGAAGGTTTTTTAATAATTCTTCTGAGCTTATTTTTTCTTTGTATTCTCTTAAATAATCAAATTTATCTAACTCAGGATATATAAATATGTCACCTAAAAAAACCAGTTCTTTTTGAGGATGTGCTTTTGTTAGCATTTCTGTATCCTGCAAGAAACTTTCAAATTCTTCTTTTATTTTTATTTGCTTAATCTTTGTATCTTTCTTAATTATTTTTTTTAATCCATTGTAAACATCATACCATGCTTCATCCATATTTTGAAAACTCATGACCGGTTTTCCGTCTGTGGGCAAGGCCAACAATTTGGAAATATCCCTATCATCTGACCATCCACATGGAGACAAAATGATTGGAATAACAGAAATTCCTTTCCTTTTTCTTAATTCTAACGCTTTCTTTTTTTCTTTCTTACAATTAACTGAAAAAAGGAAATTTACAGAAATAAATAAACAAATAATATCTGCATCTTCTGAATTATTATCAATCTGATTTTGATAATCTTCACCAGGTAAGATTTTTCGATCATACCACTCTTCAACTAAACCATTGTCTTTTAGTGGAGAAATATGTTTTTTAAATTGCTCAACAAAAGGAGCCTCATCTTGGTGAGAATAGCAAATAAAAAGCTTTATTTTCATATTCTGTTCCATAGCGTCATCCTCCAGGGCCTATTTTATCGTAACAATAAGTCCATAAGCAGGCCGGGGGTCAGGCCTATTTTCTTTGCATTCTACTTCCTAACTCCCATCCCTAACCTAAATCCTCAACCCCGTCAAAGCAGGTTCCGACCCAATTGAATGAACTTGAGGAGACAACTTGGAACCTCAAGTTTTTAACCTCCTGAAATAAAAATTTCACAAAAGAAATCCGGGGACATCCATACTAATTTCTTGGCGCCACCTTGTTGTCTTTCCTTTTCCCGTATCTAGCCTGTTCCTCCTTCAGATCAAAGCCGATTTTGCGTTTCGGGGTCTTCGGCGGAATCATGAGTTGTCGGATGGCCTCAAATACCATTTTAAAATGGGCATCGTACTTTCGTTCCAGAACCTCAAGCTTTCTGGCCAATTCAGCATGGGTTAATAGCATCTGCCTTAGTCGGACAAAAGCCCTCATAATCTCAATGTTAACCGCAATGGCCCGGTCGCTGTTAAGAACAGTAGAAAGCATTGCAACACCTTGTTCTGTGAATGCTCGCGGCAAGACCGAAGAATGTTTTAGTTTTTGGAACCGGTCACAAATTGTGACCAGTTCGTTTTTTTCTTTTGGAGTCAATTGGAACATAAAGTCAGACGGAAATCGCTTTGCATTTCTTTTAACCGCTTGATTTAGCACTTTTGTTGCAACATCATAAAGGGTCGCCAAATCCGCATCTATGATAATCTTTTGGCCACGAATCAATAAAATGATTTGTTCAATCCTTTCCCTTGGAATTTTAATCACATTTTCCTGCATGATTTAAGAACTCCATCTGAAATAAGGGGATACTTCCCCACTTAAATTTAAGACTTATTTGCTTGAAAAAAGGACTATCTGTTCAGCTATCACTTCAACCGGCTATTTGGCCGGAATACTTACTTCAAAAGCAAGGAAATGTTAACTTCACAAATTACAATGGAAAGGACTTTGATACGAAAGGTGACAGAATTCAACCAAAAGGAAGCTAAGATGTCAATAATAAAATTGATTTGAATTCCTGGCAGTACCCGATTTTGCAAAATTTAAGGTTATCGATCCTGCTCACCTAATCTGAAAATATATAAAATAATAAATTATATAGCAGGATCTATGCCAGGATAAATTAATGAATATTTTCTTCTAATTAGGTTTTCCCTGTGATGGTGCCGGAGGTCCATTTGCACAATTATTTGGTCACCGCTGCACAAATTTCTGTGCAGTTGAGCAAAAGTCGAAGACGTTCAGCGTTCAGGGTTCGGAGTTCGGAGGAAAGAAAAAACAAGAAAGACGAGGGGTGAGGGATGAGGCAGGAAAGGATAGTTCGGAGTTGAGAGAATCAGAATAAAGACAGTTCAGAGCTCAGAGTTCGGAGTAAGGAGGGAGAACCAAAGGGCGGAAAGGCCAACATATAGTAGTTTAGAGAAAAGGGGTCGGATGGCCGGGTGTGGGGATTAGACTTTGAAAATTTGATTCAACTCAAACCAGGGAAGGGCGATGATATTCCGGTCTATTTGTCTGGCCCGTTCCCCGTTAAATATAATGTAGCCAACAGTAGCCTTTCCGGGATTTTCCCGGATAAACTGACTTAAATATTTCCAGTGTTTCGGCAGGAGGCGGTCGGTCCACTTCACTTCCACCGGGATCCAGCGGTTATGGGTTTCTACAATCCAATCGATTTCCGGACCGTTATGATCCCGCCAGTAATAGACTGCACCTTTCAGATTTCGGCTCCGGAAATATCGAATCAGGGAAAGGCCAACCCACTGTTCAAAGCGGTTTCCCCACTCTTCGGACGTAATACCCTTATCCGTCAGTAGACCCGCTGAGGCATTTCGAACTCCCAAATCAAAAAAAATAAATTTAGTGGCCTTCGATAGCCTTCGCCGGGTGGAAGACGACAGCAGAGGGGGAATGGGTTCGACCACCAAGCAGTCGTTTAGGATGCTGTAAAAAGAGGAAATGGTCTGATGACTGGCCCCGATGTCCTGCGAAAGTTCCCTGAAACTGAGTATCCTCCCGGACATTTCAGCCGCCATTCGCAGGAAGTTCCCAAAAAGACCTATTTTTCTGACCAAGGTTTCCATCCGGATTTCTTCTTCCAGGAAAGTTTCTACATAAGAACGCAACAGGTTTTCCACCAGCTTAATCTTTTTCTGAGTCACCAGGAGGGTGATTTCAGGTAAATCCCCATAGGTTAATATTTTTTCCAGATGATCCTTACCTTTTAAATCCGGAATGGCTCGCTTTCTCTCGGAAATATCAAACGGGTCCAGATGAAAGGTCACGGCCCGTCCGGCCAGTAAATTGACCCCTTTTCTTTTTAATTTTCTGGCGGATGATCCGGTGACGGCAAAAACGAACTTGGATTTATCGATCATCCATTGAATCTCATCAAGAATATCCGGGACCTTCTGTATTTCATCGATGATCACCAGATCCGGCTTGGCGGCTTCAACTTCCTGCCGGATAAACTGGGGCTGTTGTTCGGCCTTTAATTTTAAGGAAACATTTAAGAAAGAATAATCCAGGACCTTTTGATAAAGGGAGCTGATTTCGGTCAAGAGAGTGGTCTTGCCGGTCTGCCTCGGTCCAAACAAGAAAACAGATCGCTTTTGAGCCATTAATTCTTTAATTTCTTGTTGCAGATTTCTGGTTATCATGGCGGCCATTTTATACGAAAATGGTCAGCATGTCAAGTTATTTTCTGAATCGTGGGGAATAGATACACTTCCCCTATTTTTAGAATTCCATCAAAATCAGGTCTCTCATTTACTCCGCTATCGAAGAAGCACATTAAACTCGGTTTTAACTTTATTCCTGAGAAGCTCCTGAACATTATTTATTTCCGAATTTTCTAAGGTCCTGGCCAAGGAACGGTATCGAATTCTAAAGGTATGGCTTATATTTCCATTTCCGAATTTTTCATCATCCGCATACGTATCAACGAGTTTTACTTCCTCGATGATATCCTCGTTCTGATAATGGCCGCAGTCTCTAATAAGGCCGTAGATCGCCTTCACCGGAACTTCTTTCGACACCACCATGGAGATGTCTCTGTCCGTCGAGGGATACTGGCTTACTTCCCTGAAAATGCTGTCAATGCTATTGAATTGTTTGGTTATCCTGTCATCTTCGGACCAGAGAATACGGATATCCGGAATATTCATTCTGATCATGGCCAGACGATCCAGACCCAATCCAAAGGCCCAGCCGTTATAATGGTCAGGATCGATATTTAAAAGCGACAGCACTTTTTTATGGACAATACCTGCGCCCAGGACCGCCACTCGTTCATTTTGCCATTCGATCTGTATTTCAATACTTGGGTCGGTAAAAGGAAAGGAGCTATATTCCATTCCCCATTTGATTTCCCGTCCGTAAATACTCTTGGTGACATCAACCAGAACGCTGACCAAGTCAACCAGGTTGAACTCCTTTTCAGAGGTCTTACTGATGCACAACCCATCCAGATTGTGCCAGACCGGGTAATGATATCGGTCGATCTCATCGTTGCGGTATACCTTCCCATAGGAAAGGGACAACAATCTCCCGTCTTTTTCCAGTCTCCTCAGGTTGGCAGGATCTTTCAGATAAAAAGACCACATGGTTGTGGTCTGGGTTCGCAATAGATTATGATCATCTAGATAGAAAGTATCACTTGGTCTTCGGCTGGGATGTTCCGGGGGTGTTCCCAGCAGATCGAAGTTCTCTTCGACTGAAACGATTTCCGGAAATTCAACCAGGTCATGGTTTTCTAAAGACTCAGCCTTCTTGACGGCTTCAACAATGTGGTAAACAGGGGTATTGGGACGTCCGGAAAGATCCGGCATTTGCATGAGCCGTTTGATTCTATTGGCGTCTGTGTCCGTTCGCGACGCCAAATGATCCAATATCTCCTGCATGTTTTTTCGAGTATATTTCATAGCTGTCTCCTTGATGCCTAATGAAAAAATTTTGACTAAGGCCTAAATATCCACTGATGTTTCTGAGGTCTTAGGGGGTTGCTTATTTTGGATTTTGTTTGGGCGCCAACTGGCGCTAGAGGGGTATTATCGCGCCGCCGGCGCGAAAAAGAAGAGGGTAAAAAAGTAATTTTGAGGAAGTAATGAAATCATCGTGGTTGTAGGATAACAAATAAATATTTTCTTGTCAAGTCATCTTTATGGGGCGAAATCGGAAAACACCATACTTTTTTAGGCTGGCCCTCCGAGGCTCTTGTCATTTTCCAAAAGCAGATAGCATATCATGACCCCTTTTGCGCCTTGGCCATGGGATTTCAGTCCATACAGGAAACCTTGAACTGGCAAAAGGCGCAACCACCGGGGTAGGATACCATAACCGTTCCCTCGATGTTACGTTCATGAGTTTTCAACAGGGTTCCGAACCTCTTATTCATCTCCTTAGATACAATCACACCGTAGGCCCTGCATTTGACCTTGTCATGCCTGGCTCGGCTCATTTTTCTTGGGAAATACTGAACCAGCAACCGGATCCAACCTGATCCAACAGGGTTGAACCTGATCCAACGGGATCCAAGGGGATCAACTAAGCCAGGACCTCTCCCACAATCCGCCGGCCGTCCTCAATGACGGTGTTTCGCAAAATGACGGCGTCTTTAATGAGTACATCTACGCCTATGCTACAGTTGCGCTCGATGTAAACACGGGGGCCGATGACGCAGCCCCGGCCAATGATCGTGTTCTCCTCTATGCGCAGGGGCGGTATCATCTGGGTGTCCTGACCAACGCTCGGGGGGGCCAGCTGTGGCTTTTCTCCCCTGGTGGTCAGGTAATGAAGATTAATCTTCAGAAGATCGTCAGCATTGGTCAATTGAAGGCGGCTGGGGGTAAAAACACCGGTGACCCCTCCATCGCGTTCGATGAGCATCTGGATGGCATCCTGCAACTCATACTCACCACGTATAGAAGGCTTGATTTCGGGCAGATAATCAAGCAGAACCGGTGAAAATACATATAACGGCAAACTGGCTATGTTGGACGGCGCCTGTCCGGCCGCCGGTTTTTCGATAATTTTGGTAATCTGTCCGTTGCGCAACTCTACCACACCGGTCCGTCCGGCCAGCGAAGGGGCAATCTCCATTAAACTGAGGGTGGCCTTAGCGCCGATGGTTCGGTGAGTCGCCAGGAGCCCGGCCACATGTTCTTCAGGGGTCAGGTTATCGCAGGCTGACAGCACAAATGTTCCCTGGATAAGGGGGGCGGCCAGGCTTAAGGCATCAGCCATTCCCTTGCGCCCACTCTGCACGACAAATTGGATGTCGACATCCAGTTTTGATTGCTCCCGAAAATAACGTCCCACTTCATCATCTTCACTGCTGATGACCATGACAAACTCGCGGATGCCGTTCCTGACGAGCGTTTCCATCACCCGCTCGATAATCGGTTTGCCTAAAATCGGCAGCATCGCTTTGCTGCGTTTTAAGGTGATCGGGTTCAGCCGCGACCCTTTCCCGGCGGCTAAAATTACGCCTTGCAAAGTTCAGCCCTCCCATCCGGTCTGCAAAAGTGAATGTTATAAGCATCCGCCTGATCCGGATATTCGGCCGGGTAGCGGCGGTGAACGGCCTCGGCCACGGTTTCGCGGAGGCTCGGGTCAATCAGGGCCAGACAGCAGCCCCGGAAACCTGCGCCGCTGAAACGGGTTCCATACACGCCGGGTGTCTCCCGCAGTATCTCATACAAGGTAATCAATTGCGGACTGCCGCACTCGTAATTGTTAATGGAGCTCTCACCCGAGGCGGTCATCAAGGCTCCCAACCTGTTCAGGTCGCCCTGCTGCCAGGCCACCAGGCCGTCGTTGACACGCTGTATTTCCCCAAAATAGTGCCCGGCGCGGCGTTGAAGGTTTGGCGGCAAGCGCCTGCCTTCTTCGGCGAAAACGGCAGGATCAACCTGGCGCAGGCAGGTATCCGGCCCGGGAATTTGCCCTGAAAGGGTCAGCAACCTCCGCGCAGCTTCCCGACACTCGGCTACCCGGTTATTGTAATCCGTGCTTTCCAAAACGCCTGTCAGACCGGAATAGACAACCAGAATCTCAAAATCGCCGTCCTTCAAAGGCCCGACCATCGGCTTGACTTCAATGCTTTGGCAGTCAATGTAGATTAGGTGATTGCGCTTACTAAAAAGAATGACCGACTGGTCGAGGATACCGTTGTTAAGTCCGATATATTGATTTTCGGTAAACCTTACCAGATTGATGTTTTCCTTTGACGTCAATTCAAGATCGTTGACCGCTTCCATAGCAAGCAAGTAAGCGATCGTTACCGCGGCGGAAGAACTTAGACCTCCAATCGGCATATCGCTGCCGATCACGGCTGTTAATCCGCGCTTGAGATTATTTTTTTGTTGCAGGCCGAGCACTGCTCCTCTGATGTAGTTACCCCAATCACGGGGAGCGGCCTGCGGCACATCATCCAGGTGG
Organism: uncultured delta proteobacterium; assembly: GCA_963802945.1. Taxonomy (GTDB): domain Bacteria; phylum Desulfobacterota; class RBG-13-43-22; order RBG-13-43-22; family RBG-13-43-22; genus RBG-13-43-22. The sequence goes on along the minus strand of CAWDKY010000027.1, from coordinate 54,506 downwards.
AATAAGACCGGCGGGGAAAAATTTTCGCTCACGATATGGACCGTACGGTCGGCATTGGACGCAAAGGCAAGCAAGATGGACCGGTCAATGGTCGTTCCGGTTACCTGACCCAGCTGGTGGTCAATATGCGCGCCAAGCGGACAAATACGCAGCGGCGCTCTGACGACACGGATGTCGGAACTATTGACCTTGTGCAGGCGTTGCAAATGATCAGCCAGGGCTTCAATCCTTTCTGCTTCCGGACGACCGGGTTGTATGGGGACGACAGAACTGGACATGTATTTCCTTATTTTCGTATATGAACCACCATGCCCCGCCAGGGGCGGGCACCTTGATAAGGTCGGGCCGCTCGGACCGATCGGCTGGATGCCGTGTGTCGACCTAAAAAGGAGACTTCCAGTCGGAAGTCGGTACATAAAAATAGGACTGGGCCAATTTTAAACCTCAAACCCTATTTTCGAATTAAACCGTTATCCTTGGAATCAGGGTTATTTGGACTAAATTGATGGTGATAATATTAGTATTCTGACTTGAAGGCAAGGTCGAAAAAAACTTTACTCCATTAGCAAAAGGAAGGTAACTGAAAATATTATAGAGAATTAAGCTTTATTTAAAGATTTAAAGTAAAAAGTTATCCCGAAGATCAGGTTTGCCCGGGTCTTCTTTTTCGGCTGCAGGGAGGATGGCCATCCTCCCTGCAGATAGCAATGATTTTAATTCATAGCTTCTAAAATGGTACTGATGCCCTCGCCGGCCCCGATGCACTGGGTGGCCAGACCATAGCGTTTGCCGCTGCGGCGCAGTTCCTTGGCCACGGTCATGACCAGCCGCGCGCCGGTTGCCCCTAAGGGGTGACCGATCCCCAGGGCCCCGCCGTTCACGTTGACCTTTTCTTCCGGAATGCCAAGCTCTTTGATCGAGACGATAACCTGGCAGGCAAAGGCTTCGTTAAATTCCACCCGGTCGATCTGATCGGCCGTGATCCCGGCATGTTTCATGGCCCGATGCGTGGCCGGAATCGGGCCTATGCCCATGAGCTGGCCTTTCACGCCTCCGACACCGATGCCCACGATGCGGGCCAAGGGGGTAATACCCAGTTTGATAGCCATATCTTCAGCCATGATCAAAAGGGCCGAAGCCCCGCTGTTGGTCGGGCAGGAATTGCCAGCGGTAATGTGAATCGGTTTGTTACAGAAACTGATAATCCCTTTCACCGGATTCATCTTTCCCAGGTCCTCCATATTACAACCCGGCCGGAGACACTCGTCCTGATCAAAGAGGACCATTGGGCCTTTTTCCTCAGGAACCCATTCTTTTTTATCGTTGAAAACCGGTTTCTCCACCTCCATGGGGATCACCTCATCTTTATAAACCCCCTTGGCATAGGCTGCCGCCAGTTTTTTATGGCTGCGTACCGTGTAGGCGTCAAGCTCTTCCCGGGTCATATTATACATATCCACCACATTCTGGGCGGTTTGAGTCATGGGTTGTAAGGGAGGGGCATCCAGAATTTCATCCGGGATCGGCACGGAGAAATATTTAGAGTGATCTTCGGCCATATCCCGCTGGAGTTTGGATTTCTCAAAAATTTTTGGGTTCAATCCAGTCACCCGGGTAGGCGGCGGTCCATCGGCCATACCCCCCATCAGGGTGCGTCCCATCCGTTCCACCCCCAGGGAGATGCCGCAATCCGTAGCGCCGACCATGATGGCCATGGCAATACGCTGCATGGTCTCCATGGAAGAGCCGCACTGCCTGTTGGAAGAAAAGTTGGTCGTTTCCGCCGGCAATCCGGCCAACCGGGAAATGCCACCCAGGAAGACCAGATCCGAAGTCCCTCCGGCATTGCCGATGCCGAAATCTTCGATCATGGTCGGTTTCACTTTGGGATTTCTTTCCATCAAGGTGCGAACGACCTTGGCCGCCACTTCGTCCAAGCGGGTGGCCTCATACATCCCCCGGCCTCCCCAGGAAAACGGGGATCGCACACCATCAACAATAACCGCATTTCTCAATTTCATAAAACTTTTCCTTTCTATTTGTTAGTAACTAATTATTGCTCTCTCATTGGACTTCCCCTAAAGGGTCAGTTTAAAGCTATAATCAATTAGATGTTTCCGTGTCAAGAATAAAAGTGGGGATGCTGGATGCAGTATTCAAGATGCAAGATGGTGAATATTTTGTGGGACGGCAAGAGGATCATTCAATACCCCAGCCGCGTGAAAGTCCCGCCTTTGATGAGATTAGCGAGCGAACCTCAACAATAAAGATTTTGTCTTGCCTGGAAGTCTGTAAAGAGACTGTGCCCTGGAATGGGGAACTTCAATTATTTTTTATCCGACGTTATGTCTTGGACATCCGGCCTTCCGGATCGGCTGTCCGGGATCCGGCCTCTGATTTGGCCCTTCTCAAGCGGCGGTTCTTTTGCTTGCGTATCTTTTCGGCCTTCTGCTGCTGAAGGGATTTCCCGCCTTGAAGTTCTTCCACTTTCTCGGCCAAAAGACGCCAGGCCAAGAAGCGGTTTAAGGCCTGGGATCGCTCCTTTTGCATCTTGACCTCGAGACCAGTAGGCAGATGCTTCAGATAAACGGCGCTGGAAGTTTTATTGACCTTTTGTCCGCCCGCCCCTTGGGATCGTATAAACCGCTCGATCACATCTTCTTCCCGGATGCCCAATTTAAAAAGGGCTTCTTTTAAGGCCTGTTGTTTTTCAGGACTTATGACCATTGGTTTCTCTCGCCTTTGGCCTAAGGCATCTTGGATTGAGCGGGTGGAGAGATCACCGGGGCCTGGATAGTACCCATAGCCCACTGCAAATTCGTCTGGGCCGCCAGATGATCCCTTCGGGCCTTGGCCAGGTTGCTTTGGGCCATCATGAGGTTCAACTGGGCGTCGTCCACATCCAGCTTGGTCTTGACCCCGAACTCATATCCCTTTTCAGCCATAGACAGAAGCCGTTGGGCCTGGGACACCGTGCCGGCCAGGCCTTTGACGATTTCTCCCGATTCCCAAACCGCATTGACCGCTTCACGGGTTTGTAAGACAATGGAGTCAATCAGCTTGGCCTCTTCTATTTTTAAGGTGGCCAGATCGCTCTTGGCCTGGGCGACCTTTCCTTGAGTGCGCAGACCGTCAAAAAAAGGAAAAGTCAGATAAACCCCGGCTGTCCAAGCCGGCCCGCTGAACATGCCCGACTGTACACCCAGAAGAGGACCGGCTGACCAACCTGGTAAATCCATACTATTCCAAGCATACCCGGCTTTTAAATCCAGACGGGGTTTGTTGCCGGCCTTGTAAACAGTCAAAAGTTCTTCAGCCATCCCGATTCGATGTTTATAGCCGGCCAATTCCGGCCGGTTATTCCAGGCCAGGGCAATACTCTCCTCATAAGAGGGATAGGTGCTGATGGTCGGCAAAAGGGTGCCCTGGACATCGACCTCCTGATTTTCCAATCCCAAAAGAAAACGCAACCTATCCCTGGTGATAGTAATAAGATTTTCGGTTCGAATCACATCCGGCCGGGCATTTTCCACAGCCACTCCAGCCGCTAAGACATCATAATCGGTAGCCGTACCGGCGGCAAATTTTTTGCGGGCCTCTTCCTGATGGCGCATCCTTTGTTCCAGGTTCTGACGGGCCAGGGCATTTAACTCCTTGGAAAGCAGGGCGTCGTAAAAGGCTGAGGAGACATCCTTTAAGACCGCCTGTTGATAGAGCAGCAATTGATCATCAGCGGTTTTAAGGCCGACTTTGGCTGCCCGAATGGCGGCACTCACCTGACCAAAGGAATAGAGGACTTGAGAAACACCTATGCCGGCCGAGAGGATTTCCTGTTCTAACGGATATAGACCGCCAAAGGCTTTCATGCTTTCGTCCCGGGCGCGGGACATACTGGCCGTGATTGAAAATCGGGGCAGGGCCGCGGCCCGTTCTTCCACATAACGCCCCTCCACCTGGTTTCGATATTCCCGGGCCTTCTGAATATCCTTGTTTTTTTCCATAGCTATTTGCAAGGCCCGGTCCAAGGTTAAAACCATCACTTCTTTTTTTACCTCGGAAGACTGGGCCAAGACATTGGTCCCCAAGGCCATGATAACAACAGTTAAGAGAAAAATATTAGTCTTCAAAATACTCCTATTCATGTTCATGAAAGGGCCTCCTTTTTCTTTTCTCTCTTTCGCCTGACCCACCCGCTGAAATCATCGAGCAGGGAATAGACCACCGGCACCACCAGCAGGGTCAGGAAGGTTGAGGTAATCAGCCCTCCGATCACGGCCCTGGCCATGGGGGCCCGCACTCTCTGCACCGGCGCCCAAGGCCAGGGCCAGAGGCAGCATACCAAAGATCATGGCCAGGGTAGTCATCAGGATGGGCCTGAGCCTGGTCCGGCCGGCGAGGATAATGGCTTCTTTTCGCTCCAGGCCCCGGGAACGAAGGACCTTGGTATAATCCACCAGCAGGATGGCATTCTTGGTCACCAGACCCATCAGCATGATCAAGCCGATCAGAGACATCATATTGATCGTATCGCCGGTTAGAAAAAGCATCCCGGCCATGCCCACCAGGGAAAGGGGCAGGGAGAGCATAATGGCCAGAGGGTCAATAAAGGACTCGAACTGGGAGGCCAGAATGAGGTAGACCATCAGGATAGCCAGGATCAAGGCCTCGGCCATATAGCCGAAGGTTTCCACCATGGTCTCTCCCTCACCGGAGAAGACCACTTGATAGCCTGGGGCCATTTTAATATCTTTCATGGCCTCCTTGATCTTGCTCATGGCCGTTCCGATAGGCAGGTTGTCCAGATTGGCTGAGAGGGCCACCTGCCGGCTGAGGTCCTGTCGGGTGATCTCCGATGGGGTCGAACTCCTTTGAAAGGAAACCAGATTTCCCAGGGGGACCAGGGCCGGAGGCTGACCAAACTTCGCAACAGTAAGACGTATCTGGTTAACCTGTTCCGGCTCTTGTCGAAGGTCCTGGGGGAGCCGCACCCGCAGGTTAACGGCATCCCCATCCTCATCTTCATAAGTGGACACGGCCTTGCCTCCCACCAGGGCACCGACGGTGCGCACAATATTGGCGGTCATCAGACCGCTGTCCACAGCCCTCTCCCGATCGACGGTCAGTCGGTATTCGGGGATGTCATGCTCCAGGGTAACCTCCAAATCCACGATTCCCTTGATGGAACGAATCTTCTCCTTTAATTGGGCGGCATATTTTTTCAGCAGGTCGATATTGTCTCCGCGGATATTGACGATCAAGGGTTTGCGGTCGCCCATCCCATGGGCCTCCGTTATCGACGGTATAATTCCTGGGATACTCATACAGCGGCGCCGGATGTCTTCCTGAATCTCAGTCTGGCTCCTGGACCGCTGGCTGCGGTCTTTTAATTTGATGTAGATGTGCACATCCCTGACCGTTCCGGTATCTCCGGCCCCGATGGTCGTGTAGGTATGCTTGATCTCAGGAAGTTGCTTCAAGGCTGATAAGACGACGGCTACCCTTCCCCGGCTTTCCTCAATGGAGGCCCCCGGTGCGGGTTGGAAGTCCAATCGGAATTCACCGGCATCTGAGGAAGGGAAAAAAGAGCCCGGCAGGCTTAAAAAAATGGCCAGCCCTCCAATAAAGGCCAAAACGGTAATTACCATCATCAACTTGCGTCGATCCAAGGCCCAAGCGATGATCAACCGATAGTTATCGGCCACCCTTTCAAACCCGTGATTGAAGTGATCCAGCATTCGATATAAAAAATTCCGTTTCCCCAGGCGGCGGATATCCGGATCGATCCAGCGGGAGGAGAGCATTGGGTCGAGGGTGAAAGAGACAAAGAGGGAAACCATGACCGCGAAGGCCACGGTCATCCCGAATTGGAAAAAGAAACGCCCGGCGATCCCTTTCATAAAGGCCACCGGAACAAAGACAGCGATGATAGATAGAGAAGTGGCCAATACGGCCAGCCCGATCTCGCTGGTCCCTTCCTGAGCGGCGGTGATATGATCCTCTCCCCGTTCCAAATGTCGGACGATATTTTCCCGAACGACAATGGCATCGTCGATCAATAAACCGATGGCTAAAGACAGGGCCATCATGGTCATGATATTGATGGTCATGCCCAAAAAGTTCATGATGATGAAGGACGAAATAACTGAGATCGGCAGGGTCAGACCGGTGATCACCGTGGAACGCCAGGAATTTAAGAAGCAGAAAACGATCAGGATGGTTAAAATTCCGCCCAGTAGGATGGTTTGATTCACGTCACGGACCGAATCCCGAATATAGGTCGAGGAGTCCTGGACGATTTCGATGATCGTGCCGGGGGGGAGATCCTTTTGCACTTGATCGATGGTTTTTTTGATCTTGTCCGCCACCTCGACCGTATTGGTCTTGGTTTGTTTGAGGATGTCGAGAGACACGGCCGGTATGCCGTTGATCATGGCCAAGGAGCGTTGTTCTTCTATGCCGTCCCGGACATCGGCTACCTCGCTTAATAGAATCGGACGGCCGTCCCTCTGGCCGATGACCATGGATTTGAATTGTTCCACGGCCGCCGGTTTTCCGGATATCCGTAAAGTGAATTCGGAACTGTCGCGGTTCAGCCTGCCCAAGGGGACATTGACATTTTCCGATTGCAGTCCGCCTATGACCTCGTCCACCCCCATGTTCAAGGCCTGGAGGCGGATGGGATCGATCCAGACGTTGACTTCCCGTTTAGAGGTACCGACCAGATCTACCTTGCCGACGCCGGAGATGTTTTCGAAACGGTCGTTTGATCTTTTTTTCCACCAGGGTGGTCAGCTCTCTGGGAGAAAGTTTTTCCGACCGCACGGCCAGGGAGATCGACCGGCAGGGAGGCGATATCCATTTTTTGGATAATCGGTTCTTCTATATCCTGGGGGAGTTCCTTGCGGATGGTGTTGATCTTGGCCCGGGCATCCTGAGAGGCCTCATTGATCTTGACCTCCAGTTGAAACTCGACCACCACTTGGGAGACGCTTTCCCGGGAAACGGAGGTGACGTGTTTGGCCCCGGGGATGCGGTTGACCTCCTCTTCAATCCGTTTGGTCACTTCCCGTTCCACTGTCTCCGGAGAGGCCCCGGGAAATACGGTGACAATGGAAAGGATCGGGATTTCAATATCCGGCATCAGATCGATGGCCAGTTTGCGGTAGGAAAAGATCCCCAGAATGACCAGGGCCAGCATCATCATCGTGGCGAATATAGGTCGTTTGATGGATAAATTGGAAAGGAACATGACTTACTTCTCTCCGTTTAACTGGGTGATTTTGACCGGATCGCCGTTCTTGACATTGAATCCTCCCCGGGTTATGACCGATTCCCCGGTCTGTAGTCCGGAAACCACCTCCACCCAATCCTCGGAAACACTTCCGGTCTGGATGGTTTTGCGCAAAGCTAAGTCCTTTTGGACAACAAAAACTTCCCCTTTCTTGGCCCCGACATCCCAGGAGAGCAAGGCTGACCTGGGGATTTGAGGTACTCCCTGGCGCTGTCCGGTGATGATCCGGCCTTTGACAAAAAGTCCGGCCTTCAGGATTTCCGGGCTGTTCGGAATCTCGGCAATGACCTTGACCGACCGATCGGCCTCATTGACAACGGGGTTGATGAATTTGATCTTTCCGGAGAAGGGTCTTCCCGGGAAAGGCATCGGCTGTAAAGGTCAGGGGCTGACCTATTTTCAGCCGGCCCATATCTATGGAGGGAACGGTAGCGGTCAGGTCCAGAAGACGATTGTCGTTAATCTGAAATAGAATGCGCGTTGTTCCGGGTTCTCCCACCAGGTCTCCGATGTTGATATTTTTTGAGGCCACCACCCCGTCCAAAGGGGAACGAATGACCGCCTTGGCCAGCCGGGTCTGGGCCTGGCGAAGGTCCTTTTCTGCGGCCAGGGCCTGGGCCTGGGCAGCGGCAATACGGGCCGCGGAGGCCGCTTTTTCCGTCCGGACATCATCCAGATTCTGCTGGGTGATCAGTCCGGCTTCTTTAAGGTTTTGGGCCCGGGTCAACTCCCTCTCGGCCCGATTACCGCCGACTTCGGCCTGCAGGAGATTGGCCTTTCCGACTTCCACGGCGGCCTGGGCCTTTTGAACAATGGCCTCAATCTCGCGAGTGTCCAGCTTGGCCAGAGGAGTCCCTTTTTTCACCCGCACCCATTCGGTCACATAGACCTCGGTAACAATCCCGGAATATTCGGATTTGAGCTTGGCCTCGAATCTGGGGGTTAAAGATCCCACCACCTCAATCCCTTCAATGAGGTCCCTAGCCTGAACCTGGACCGCCTCTACGGCCACCGGAGGGCGCGCCCCGGCTTTTTCAATGGACTTGGCATCTTCCTTCCCTTTTGAACACCCCCAAAATATGAACCACAGGGCTGTCAAGACGGCCCCGATGAGTAGTCCCCGTTTCATGTTAATTCCCCTTTCTCTTGGCTCCCTCGATTGGAAAGCCCTTCAAAAATCATTTTCAGAACCCTGACCAATCCCTTACGGCCCGGCGACTTTTCAGGGTGCCAGAGCTGGGATTCTATGGCCACATTAATGGCTCCAAGAACGGCCCAGGTCATATCCATCACATTACCTTTTCGAAACTCCCCTTTCCGTATCCCTTCCCTGATCAATCTTTCGATCAATGCCTGGAACTTGAGGTTAAAGGCATTAAAATCGATAAAAGGGGCCCCCTGGGCCGGGCCATAATGAATGGATAATCCTAACCGGGCTATTTCGATCTGGTCCAAAAAAAGCTGAAAAATTTGCTCTGAAATAGATAAAACTCTATCTCTGACCGCCCCGATTTCTTTTCGGACTACTGTCGAGAAGGGCCTCAAAACGTGCCTTGGCCTCCCTCATCAACTCCAGATAAATCCCCTCTTTGTTCTGAAAATAATAATAGAGGGCCGGTTTGGTCACCCCGGCGGCCTGAACGATTTCCCGGACCGTGGTGGCGTCATATCCTTTGCGGGCGAACAATTCGGCGGCACCGGCCAAAAGGCGCTGACGTACCGTCCGATCGGTTATGAATTCCGCCTGGGTTTTGTTCTCAGACATGCCCTTTCCCCTTTCTCAAGCCAACCAGTCTTACTTGTATCGAACATACCTACCGGTAAGTATAGCGATACGAATAATTTGTCAAGAAAAAAATACTTCCTGCTTAAAATTAATCTAAAAAAATAATTGGACATTCTGTTTGATTCTGCTAAATTTAGAACATTTTATGGAGTTTATTCTTAAAAAAAGGGGAATGGTTCCATGGCCAGCGACCAAAAATCCAAAGAGGATTTACTCAAGGAATTAGAAACCCTTCGGCGACGGGTGGCTGAATTGGAGGCCCTGGAAGACCGCCGCAAGCAGGCAGAGACGTCACTTAAAGATTCAGAGGAAAAGGCCCGGGACATCCTGGAGAATATCGAGGACGGCTTTTTTGAGGTGGATTTGACCGGGAAATATCTCTTTTGTAATGAAGCCTATGCTAAACTACTTGGGTTGCCCAAAGAAGCGTTAATAGGAAAAAATTATAAAGGGATTGTTAAAGATCCCAAAAGAACCTATCAAATCTTTCAATACGGTTTTTCGGACGGGAATGCCGTCTAAATCCATGCCTAGGACAATTCTCTGAAAAGACGGCTCCCAAAGAGAGGTAGAATCCTCCATTGCTCTGATCAAAGATGAAACGGGACAACCCATAGGATTCAGAGGTATAACCCACGACATGACCGAGCGGAGTCGAACGGAAGAGGAACTCAAAAATACGGTTTCTCTTCTTGAAGCCACGATTGAATCGACCACCGACGGGATCCTGGTTGTCGATGGACAGGGAAAGATCACCCGATATAATCAAAAATTCGTCGAACTATGGGGAACACCCGACTCGATATTAAAAACCAGAGACGATAACCAGGCCATCGCCTATGCCCTTAACCAACTCAAAGATCCTGATGAATTCATAAAAAAAGTTACTGACTTGTATGCCCACCCAGATGATGAAGGTTTTGACACTCTGGAGTTTAAAGATGGAAGAATTATTGAACGTTATTCAAAGCCCCAACGAATTGAGGGAAAAAGTATCGGACGGGTTTGGACTTTTCGAGACATAACCCAGCAAAAACGAGGGGAGGAACGACTGCTGACCTTGAGCCTGGTGGACGATCTGACCGGCCTCTATAACCGCCGGGGATTCATGACCTTGGCCGAACAGGAATTGAAGATGGCCAACAGGTTGAAGCGGGGTATGTTTCTGCTTTTCACTGATCTGGACGAACTGAAGGACATTAATGATACTTACGGCCACCAGGAAGGTGACCGGGCTTTAATCGCTATGGCCAGCGTCATCAAAGAGACCTATCGTGATCCGGATATCATTGCCCGAATCGGGGGGGATGAGTTTGTCGTCCTGGCCATTGAAGGGGCCTCTGAATCCAGTGCCGAAAATTTGAGAATCCGTTTAAACCGCAATCTTGGAATCTTTAATGCCCGAGAAAAACGGCGTTATACCCTCATCCTCTCTATGGGAGTGGTGCGTTATGATCCGGAACATCCGGCCTCGATCGAAGACTTAATTGCCGAAGCGGACAAAAGGATGTACGAGGAGAAAGGCTGGAGAAAGACTCGACAACGTTAGGCTAATCTCGATCAGAAAAGAGGATGGATAAAAATCGCCGTCAGCGGAAAAGGAGGGGTGGCCAAAACCACTACGACAACCAGATCATTGAGGCCGACCTGGAAGGCAAGGCCTCTTTTGAAAAAGAACAGGGCTTGGCCGTTCAGGTGGGACGGATGGTGGATGAATTGATCCAAGGGAAAAGTTAGGCACCCCATTTTTTCACCGTCTGAACAGAAATTTCTGGGGGTTGGGAAAAGAAATCGATTGGAAATCTTCAGCGAATATAGCTTTGAACGACTTCAGGTATCCGTCAAGATCGTCTGCAAAAAGCATAAGTAGGTAGTAATCGGAACCATACATAATCCTGCCTTTCGCCTGGGAGGAAGGCCCATTGTTGAAAATTGCTGGAGCATTAACCTTCTTCTTTGCCAAGAAAAGTTAGTAAAATCGATATGCTCAAGACGATTTGGCCAAAACGCCGGATTATACGACTTCGTAATCGACTGTACCTGATCGCTTTCTTGCTTCTCTGTTTCACGTTCGTTATTGGCAGGCTCGAACTGTCGGTGTTCGCCGCCCCATAGCCAAACAGCCTGAGCCTTTTATAAGTCGAAAAAAATCCCTTGAGTAGAAAACGCCACTCAGTGTAACCTGGACAAGTACCCCCTTGGAGGTCTTAGGGGGGATAGAAAGATTTTTTTGACCATTTTCTTAGGTTTTTCGATTGCTAATAGGGGGGCCTTTTTCTGGTGCCCCAATATTGTCCATTTGAGAATGGCTCCGGCTCTACAATTAGGAACGCCATAATCAAACCTTTGTACATCTATCCCCGGATGAGATATAGTATGGCTTATCTGCTCCAATGACTCAGGATGCCTGATGCCCTTACTAAAACATTACTCAGTGCTTATTCCCATATTCAGAGTGTCCAACTATTTGGGTCCACCCCATCTTTCAATGTTCCTAATGGAGGTAATTGATGAATAACGATGCTCCAAAATCCACCAAAGAAGCAAATATCCCCAAAAGTTATTGGATAGGACAAGAATTAAATTGGGAAGCATCGTCTGTTGATGTTGTTTTGCTTTGTGAGGTTCCGTTTTGGATAATGGTTCCAAATTGCGTTCTAGAAGTGGAAGTACACAATTATAAATTTAATGTCGAAATTAGAGATGATTTTATTGTGAAGTATGCTGGACTAGTTGGTAATTCCCAATCAGGGTGGATTTATGTTGGCACTCCTAATCCCGACCCAAATCAATTAGATACAGAAACCAAAAAGCAAATTGAAGAACGTAACTTGCCAATTATAGACCGTAAGTGCAAAACCGTCTTTCGCGTACATTCGACTTGCAACGGAGATGTACTTAGAGCAGTCGATGAAAAGGCTCGTTCCCGTCCAGCCCAATTTTATCTCCAGTCGTTCTGTGAAGCTCATATAGAAATAATAAACCGAATCATACAGCATTACAGGCTATCGACTTATGATTTCTTCGCATATGAAGTTAATCCCTGGGATGTACCATTTTGGTTTCTTCTATCAGAAGAGTTTGGTCCCAGCAAAGTAGATTTACTTATGTACCCTGCCTGGGACGTAAAGCCTGTAATTCGGGTTGATAGTAATGGTCCGTTTGAGACATATAAATTAATCGATGCAAACGAATTACAGCTGGCAATGAACTCGAATGCTAGTGCCGGAGAATACGAATTATTGGACGCTTTGAACTTTATTGAACGGGGCGACTACTCTGGTGCTATTAGAAGGATTACTACAGCTATAGAAGCCCAATTGGAGTCCGTCCTTCGACAAGAGCTTTTGAAAAACTACCCTGCTGGTGAAGTTGAAAAGAAATTACAGGCCTCCCAAAATGATTTTCCAGGGCGACTACGCCAATACCTTAAACTTAGCGGAAGAAAGATGCCAAAGGCACACGAAAAGGAATTAAATACTACACGCAATCTTCGCCACGCAATAGTTCATAACGCATTACGAATTTCTTTCTTTGAGAGCGGAAAAGCATATAGAGCTGTGGATACCGGACGTTGGATTTTTAACTGGTTTGAAAATAACCCCCTCCGAACAAACGTAAGAGAAAAACGAATCGCCATGCGATCTCTTGGAAGGCATTATAAACTATACGATGCAGAGATTACACAAACGGGTGTTGTGGTACACAAACCTCAATTCATTTAGCAGGCTTGATTTCATCCCGTAATCGTCGACCTCCGGAATTATCTTATAGGGAAGACTTGTGAAGTCCCCAAGCAGGAAGGATCTGTCGGTTCTTCTCATACCTCTTGCGGATTCTACGGGGTCGGGCCAAATCAACTAATGGATTATTCAAAAATAATGTCCCAGAAATAGGCATTTTTTGCCCCTATATCTTCGTTTTTAACCTCCAAATGATCTCCGTTGGAATTCCCAAACACCTTCATTCTGACCTTAACAAGTACGATATGGGTGCTAATTGGCCCCCAACTTTTAAATAATGTGAAACTATTTTCATCAGTTGGCATGACCTGATCCCCTTTTAGTTAGTGCGCGGCATCTCCTGCCCTGTTTGAAGTCTAAGTGATTTTGTATTTTTAGCGGAAGTTATGCTCTGCTTTCTACTGATCTTACGATACCGTGAACTCCAGCTCGATGCCGGCAAGGTCTGGATGATCATACTTCTCCACTCTTGCCGTTTGGGGTTTGTCGGTTCCATAAGACCCTTCAAAAAAATCGACAAAGTCGTCTCCATTCCTTTTCATGATGTTTCCAATCGTGCCCATTAATTCATTGACTGCCTCGCCGATTGCAATGCCGGTCGCTAATGGGGGATTGGTAGATATTGCCGCGATCAAACTGGATAGCTTGCTTTTGCCAACTTTGTCGTGTATGTCCACCAGCCTTTCTCCTACGGCTTTTACATCACTATCACATTCATATACAAGAATGGCAACGTTAAGCCCACCAACGACGGTCCGGGCAGGCCAAATATTGACGCCATCCCCAATAAACTGCCGCGTGGTTTGGGCTTTCATTGGAATGATAAAATCAGAGCCTTGAGCGCCTTTCGGTGGATAGACAAAGGGGGGGCTGCCACTGTAATCCCAAGCCAAGGAGGTGAAATATATTTCGTTCTCTGGATTGAATAAATTGACTATGAACCCTTCAAAACTTTCATGGAGAGTCAGTGTTTTGAGATACAGACCCCATTTGTTCGGAGATTTTGCCAAATCCATTGAAGGGGGTTCGATGTTAAAAGATAACTCCGGCAAGGCATCGATAGAGAGAGTACGGGAGAACTTAACCTTATCTTTATGTGTTGGTTTGAATACCCTCGCGGTCTGATCAAATTGAACAGCAATCTGATTGAAATTGCCTACTTTAAATACTGGCATACTCAATACCTCCTTTCAGCTTTTTTAAGATTGGTCCTTAGGGGACAATTTCCGCTAACTATTAAGATTGTATTCGGAGTGGAGTGAATCGTATTTTCGAATGAAATCGGGCTGCCTGTCTGCCTCAAGCAGGAACGAAGCCGTACTTTGGGATCAATTGCGATCAATCGGAATATTCCTTTAAAAAACGCTGGAATTCGGGGTGGCTGACTAAGAGCCTTCCGCCTACTTCGATTAATCTGTCTACCTCTGTCTTCTCAAGAGAAAAAGTGGTGGGAAGGTTGTTAAAAAATTCTTTTTCCGCCTCATCGATGATGTTCTCAAAAGAAAGATCGACTACATAGGGCTTAAGTGAGCCTCCTGAAAGTGGAGGGATATGGTAAGACCTTCCACAATATTTATCGAGCTTTTCCTGACAATCGTCAAGACTTCGTTGAGCCTTCCCCCTTTCCTCCACTTGGTCTCTAAAAGCCTCTACAGTCTCAAAAGTATAATTGTCCATGGAAACTGTGCAGGTTTTAATCCCAACAGCAAAAAGTCCCGGAGGAGTCTCTTTCATATCGAGATCTTCAGGTTTGGTGGTCTTGGCATTAACTACAATGGTGAGAAACCTCTTTATCTCGCCATTATTGATCTTCCTTCGAATATCATCCTGGACAAAGAGGTCTAAGATAACCCGCAGACCGAGATTGTCCGCTAAACCCCCATCACTAAGGTGGATATAGGGATGCTTCTTTGCATCCTTCTCCCTTGTATAGATTACGTTGTTATACGCCTCGTAATATCGCCGCTTGTTAATTTCGTAGTCCATCAAAGCCTGCCTGTCCTGTTCACTGAGCGAGCCACCATCAGGATAATAGTGATTTACAAGACTTAAGGGGGCCAGAAGGAATGGAAAGGCAGAAGAAGCAGCAACGGCCCGGGCTATTGGGTAAGTCAACAGATTAGAATTTAGATATCTGAATTGCCTGCTGGTGAATTCAAATCGTGCGCCCTGAAATAGGTTTGTGGCATTGATAATCAAAAAAGGACGTTTCCTTTGCTCTACAAGACTATGGAAGGTTTTCGATTCAAAGATTGTCTTGTCATACAGTTCTGCCGCCAGGTCTATTCGGTTGTAATAGGGGGAGGCAAGACGAACGATGTTGATGGGATTCAAAACTTTCAGGGCCAACTCTTTCTCGATATCTCGGTAGAGTAATTTATCTTTGAAGTCATTAAAAATCCTGTTTCCAAAAAGGGCATAATACGCACCAGTGAAAGAACCCCCGGAAACAGTGGAGACGACATCAACCTCGTCAAGCAGGGTTTTTGCCGTCCCAGGGAGGATAACCCGTCGCATTCTGTCGAGAACCCCATAGGAAAAAGCCGCAGCTCTAGTTCCTCCACCGGAAAAAGCGAGGGCAACAAAGGTCTTGTCCTCATTTGATGCTTCGGTAAGTCTGTCCAAATTGTACTGAATGGTCTCCTGCCCTGGTTTTAATGGGTCGTTTTTCGGATAGTGGGCACAGTTAATGAGAAGAAGACAAACGAAAAAGACAAAAACTAAAATTAACCTCTTCTGGTTAAGCCTTTTCAAAGCCCACCTCCCGTGGTTTTATTGGGGTTGTATTTTTGAGGGTAACCGTCCTCTTTGGAGGTTTAAAATCGTTAGGGGGCGCTATAAGACTTACAAGATGGTGTCCCTTGTCAAGTTCTAATGTTTCATTCGTAAAACCTTGGGGTTCTCCATCAATCACTACTTTTCTCTTCTCTGGAAAATGCACAAGCAAGTATTCCATCTAACCACCTCCTAAACTAAAGTTCCCCCTGCTTCCGCAGAAGGTCTTCGAAAAGATTTTTCAATAAAATTGCTGCTCCTCGTTAAAGTGTAATCCTTTATTTCCTTTAATAATTTTATTTTGTCGGCCCTTTTTTGGATGTGTCTTTCGCCGGTTTTTCTTCAAAGGTGGTTAAAACAGTCATCAGTTTGTCGATTAACTTCAATGTGAATCTCTCACTGAAACCGGCCAAAAAGGCAACAACAAAGGGTAGTTCAGGATGTTTGAGTTTGTTTTCTCCGACACCTTAAACCAATATCACACCGACCAAAAATATCAGCCATACGAACCAACCGAAGATTCCACCAATGTCAAGACAAAAATCTTACGCTATTGTTATTCAAAGCCTCCTCTTTTAAAACTTTATTATTTATGCCTGACCCCATTTATGCATGTCAAGAATCCTCGCAGCTACATCTGACTCTATGGCAGAGGCCAACCGCAACGCCTTATCTTCTGCAGCCTTGGGATCACTCTCTGCTTTCTCTTTTTCTGCAGAACCGAGCTGAACGCTAAAAAGCACTAATTATAGTACCAACCAAATCTGTAACAGATCCAACTACTGCAGTCACATCCGAAGTCGCAGTCCATTTCGTGATGGCTATCGAAAAACCACCGCAACGATGGTAAGAGTGGTTGGGTTGAATAGGTAAATGTCGTTAGTCGCCGTCCTCTTGCTTAACCTTAGAGAAATTTGAGGAGATTTACCCCATTGGGTGTCCCCCATCCCGTGCAAGCGTCCCAGCCTTTCTTGGCTGCGTATGCCCCGTTATTGCCTATGGTAATGTCCCTGAAAGAACCAGTACCAACGAGAGATCCGTAGGCCAGCGGGTTGAGAAATCCGACGCGATGCCCCAACTTTTGGTTAAACAACGCGATCAGCCCGGCCCACAACGGGCCTACCGCGCTGGTACCGCCGATCACAAACTCTTGTCCGTCGACACGTACGACATAACCCGTCGCAGGGTCTGCATCTCCCGCAACGTCGGGAACACCGCGGCCTTTTTTGTCGGGTGCTTTTGCCGATGTCGGGATGCCTGCCGTATTCTTCTGGTAATCTGGTCTGGAGAAGAAGTCACTTACCCCGCCTCCCGTCGCGCTGTTGGGCCCCTCATTCCAGACCTGCTCACTGGAGATTGTGTTCCCGGCGGCAATGAGCTTGGTGCCCCCGCAACCCAGAACATTCGGGCTGGACGCCGGAAAATCCACGTGCGCCTTTCCGTCCGTTTCGCCGTCCCCTGAGCCGTTATCACCTGACGCAACACAGACCGTTACTCCCAAAGCAGCGGCCGTCTGAAATGCCTGATCGTATGATGTCATTGCCTGGCCGGTCCAATTCTTCTCTGCGCTACCCCAACTGATAGAGACCACCGATGGCTTATTGGTGGTATCGTGAATCGCCATGGTAATGGCATCCAAGAACCCTTTGTCAGTGTTAGGGGCGAAGTAGACGGCGATCAGCGCCTTCGGTGCAATTGCGGCTGCTACCTCAATGTCAAGCATCACTTCGCCGTCAGCTCCGTCGGCGGTCGAAGGGTGGTTATTAGCGCCATCAACCCGGACCGTCTTGACATTCGGCACGGGCAAACCAAGTTTCTGGAAATAGGCCTTAATATCAGCAGTGCGATATCCACCGCCGAGTTCGACGATGGCAATACACTGCCCCGTGCCGTCCAGGCCGGTCGGAAAGTTGTAGAGCTTTTCCAATTGTGGCGGGGTAAACGAGGTGCCGGCGGCGTGAGCCTGGATGCCGATGCTGGGTGCAGGCCTATACTGCTGGAAGTGCGGCTTGGCTATCGGGCGGTCGTCAATCCCGAACACACCCTCGACGATATCTGCCAAGTCGGCTGGAACCGTCAACGGACCGGTCCGGCCACGGTATGAGCCACCGTCGTGTTCGTAGTGCTTGATCGTCGTTCCGAACGCTGCGGCAAAGTCGGCAGCCGTGCCCGACAAGAAAACGCTACGCCGGGACGCGCTGGTTTCGACCACTATCAGGTTGTGTGCTCGCGCAAATGCTTCGACTTTTGCAAGGTCGTCCGGATCGGCGCCATGTGTGGAAGCGTACTCGTCCTGGGTCAGATAACGGCGTTTTTTAGGCAATTGGCCCGTTCGGAAGCCATCTGCCGCCAAACTCTGGAGAGGCGCCTTGCGGCGCACTCGCACAGTCACTTCAAATCGCTCTTCCTTGGGAACTGGCCCAACAGAACGCGCACCGTGAAGGGGGACACGATCACTGCCAATGACTGGCGAACTTTTGGGATTTCTGGGCATGATTCTTCCTCCTTAATACTTGACCTCGCCCGAGATAGAGGTCGGTAATAGTTTCAGCCGTCTCGGCGGCCGAAACTTCTCGTTTAAAGAGCGGAAAACAAAAAGCCCCTGCACCAGTCGCTTCTGGTGCTTCGCCTAACGCGGCTTTCAGCCAGAGCCGGATTTATCGGCGACTGGCTGCAACGCCTTGGCCACCCTGCGTATCATTACTACTCATCAAAAGCTCTTCCAATGGCACACAGATGCTGGCAGAATGGTGTAGGTGGCATCAGCAGAGCGGCTCGCCAAGAATTCGTCAAATTGGGGGAGGTTCAGGCATAATTAATTTAAGTATTATCAAGTTTGATTTTCTGCTTTTTAGCCTTTATTGTTTGATTTGTGTCCCAAGCAGCATCTTACTAAGAAATCCAATCCTTGTTAAATTATCAAATTGATTTTTCGAGATGAAAATGAGAGAAAGTATTAAATAGAATAGGAAACCAAGGAAGAGGCCGATGCCATATGGTCCAATCCATCCCGTAACCTTTTCTAACCCAATCACTGCTTGACTACCAACTGCACCAATCGCGGCAGACAAGAGAGTGATGTCGAATTTTTCCGTATGTCTGACAGAATAATAAAGAAGATAACCAAAAATAAACCCTATGCCACCAATACCGATAGCTTCCATAAAAACCTCCTTATTTTATGAAAAATTTACGTTGAATGCCTTTAGGGCTCACCAGGGATTAGTTGGTGTCTGCCTTAAAAACTGACCTTAAGTATTGTCCCAAGAAAACGCCCTGTTCCAAAGAGCAATAGGATTTTTATGACTTTTTAAAAGCAAAACCTATGCCAAAGAGGTGAAAGTTTATTGTTTAATTATTTTAGTTTGTTATGTTTTACTAGGAATAGGGAAGGGATATGCCTTTGCACAAAAAGGAGGGCATGATGCACAATTTTTTGGTTATTTTAGTTTTTGAAATCTTTGGGATCGCAGCTTAAATGTACACCATTCTTGGTCTTTGCGGAAGGATATGGTTTTAATCAGTTACGAAGTTTTTATTTGTCGGGTCATGATGGAGAGTACCACGACGAAGGACATCAAAATAGCCGAGACAAGGAAGGCATCACTGAAGGAAAGAGATACGGCCTGCCTGTCAATGACAGCCCCTTGAAAGCCTCCCCCGATTAATTTGGCCTGGTGATAGACAAGTTGGGTTGAATAAATAGTCCCGGACAAAGCCATGCCCAGAGAGATCCCCACCTGCCTGGAAGTGGCGATCATCGCCGAAGCGGTCCCATACCGATCTTCGCGGACTGCCCCCATAATGGAACTGTTATTGGGAGATTGAAACATACCCATCCCCAAACCAGCCAAGGCCAAGGCTAGAACAATATCAACTATCCGGCTTTCAGGATTAAATCCAAATATGAGCCAAAAGGAGGTGATGGTTAAAACCGCGCCCAGGGTAGCAAACCGGGCCTGACCGAACCGATCTGAAAGCCAGCCGCTGATCGGGCCGACAATGATGGCCGTCATGGAGACAACGGTCATCATAACCCCGGCCTTGGAAGGAGTCAGGCCGATCCCCTGGAGAAGATAGAAGGGCATTAACAGAATATAGGCCGAATAGGTAAGAAACATAAGGAATAAGCTCCCCAGGGCGCAGGCAAAAACCCTATTTTTAAAAAGGGACAATTCAACAATGGGGTCATCAGCCCGTTGTTCAACAAAAACAAAAATGAGGAGACTCAAGAAACCCAAACCCATCAAAAAATAAAACATGGGAGATTTCAAACCAAACCGGTTGATTTGATTGATTCCGAACATAAGACAGGCAAGTCCTCCTGACGAAAAGAGGGTCCCCCACAAATCAAATTTTATCTTTTCCACTCTTCTTTGATCTTTTTTAAGAAATAATAGGGCCATCATCAGTACCATAAGCCCTATGGGTATTCTTACATAAAAGATGGAACGCCAATGAAACCATCCCAGGAGCAATCCACCCAGAACCGGACCGCTTATTAAACCGGCGGAGACCGATACAGCCAAAAAACCAAGTCCCATACCTCGTTCGTTTTGTGGAAAGGCTTCGGTGACTATGGCTGCCCCGCAGGCTATGACCATGGCCGCGCCTACGGCCTGAATAATCCGAAAAATGATTAGCTGGGTTACATTTTGGGATAGAGCGCAAAGGGTTAACCCTAAGGTGAAAATAAGGGTCCCGCCAATATATATTTTTTTTCGCCCCAACAGGTCGCCGACACGGCCAAGGATGAGCATCAGGCTCGTACTGGCCAAAATATAGGCCAATGATACCCAAACGATCGTCGTAACCGATACACCAAAGGTCTTGGTCAGTATGGGAAAAGAGATATTGGTAATACTGGAATCCATGGCCCCCATGATCGTACCCAGGGCAACCGTGGCCATGGCTTTCCATTTATAATCCAGTATCCTTTTGTGGGTACCTTTTTGAGATCCTTCTAGCTGATGATTTGGCATTGGATATGAAAAGGGTCGAGTCTGCTCTTGACTCTTACTCAAGGGTCAATGGAGTTTTGTCACCTTGGTTCTTATCTTCCGGTCGAACGATTTATCGGCTTTCTCCATGACCTTAAGGCCATCCATTAAAAGGCCACTGTCAAGAGGAAAAGGATATTTGCGTTTAAGAGGCTCGAAAAACCCTTATCCCACATCCCGATCTCTTCGATGGGCTTGTTATTTCCAAGCGGTTGGAAAATGTTAAAGACCAAAGGAGCTGATCCCCGAAGTAGGGAAAGTCTGCCCTTTGTGTGCCGACCCTCTTTTTATTACCTATCTTCTGTCTGCCCTGCCTTAATTAATATCATAGGCCGGTTTCTATAGTAATGGTTCACGGGGGATTCGTCAAAAGGAAAATCAAGAATTCCTTATCCCTTTTTTCATAGAACCGGAAAAATGAAAAACTCAAATTTAACTATAGAGTGGCCTGCTGATTCCAAACCGAAATCGCTAATTTTTAAACAGTTCACAAGTTAGTAGGAGTAGTCCCCAAGCAGGAAGGGTCTGCCCGCTTCTCATGAATGCCATTAAAATCTTAAGAATTATGATTTGATTAGTAGGGTGAAAAAGTCACTTAGAATTTTAAGTAGAAAGAGCAAGAGATTTAGGTGATTTTGTTTAATCCTTTTCCGATTCTTTTGATCTCAACCACAATTCTTCCCATTCCTCAATCGGCAAGAAGGAAAGCCCTTTGTCGCGAAACCGGGGATCGCCGGCCATAATGCGAAACCGTTTTAGAAACTTTTGAATAGTATGGCGCAGGGCATTTTCTGCCGGGAACTCTAAAAACCGTCCCAGATTCACGAGAGAGAACAATAGGTCTCCCAATTCTTCTTTGGCCGACGGCAGATCGTCTTCCTGGATGGCCTCTTCTAATTCTTTAAATTCCTCACGGACCTTGGCTAAGACCCCATTCATATCTGGCCAATCAAAACCCAATCCGGCGGCCCTTTGAGATATCCTATGGGCCTTAAGCAGCGCCGGTAAATTCTCTGGAACGGATTCGAAGGGATCCTGCCCCATCTTCTCCTCGGCTTTGATATCCTGCCAGCCTTGCACCACCTGCTCAGGATTGTTCCAGGATTCGTTGCCGAAAACATGCGGATGACGGCGGACCATTTTCTGGTAGATGGCATCCATCACCTGGCTTAGATCGAAATCTCCCTGTTCTTCATAGATACGGCTGAGAAAAATAATTTGAAATAAAAGGTCTCCTAATTCTTCTTTTACATCATCTCCTGCTTTCCGATCCAAGGCTTCAGCCAGCTCGTAAGCTTCTTCAAGTAGATAGATCTTTAGGCTCTCGGCATTCTGTTTCCGGTCCCAGGGACATCCTTGCTCCCCCCTTAATCGAGCCATTAAATCTCGCAGGTCATCCAGAGTAGTCCGATCTTTAAGGTAGTTTTTCATTATCAGGAATCTTTTGTAATTTTTTAATATTTTCTTTCTTGCCTTCCCAAAAGTCTTGCAGCCCCTCTTTTTTCTTGAGAAAGTCGTCTTTGATCTTGTAAGGGATCAACAAAGTCAATTTTTCGGTCAGGGAAAGGATAGATGGGAAAAAACGAGAATCTTCAACCACAGGGCCGCTTTTCGGATAAAAAACCGTCAGGATGGTAACCAGAATAAAGATAATTATCGTTCCTTTTATCAGGCCGAACAGGCTGCCCAATATCCGATCCAGCCAGCCCAACAAAACCAATCGGATGGCCCCCCGGGTTATTGTAGCCAAAAAATTAAACAAAAAGATGCCGAGGATAAAAATAAAGATAAAGCCAAAAAAATTCAGTAAAATTTTATGGTTGGGGAGAAAGCGAGCCAGCCAGAAGGCCAGATCTTTATAGTAGAAGGAAGCCAATAAAAAGCTGACTATCAAGCCCAAAATGGTGGACGCTTCTTGAATGATCCCTCGGGAAAAACCTCGAATAGTCGTCAGGGCAACAATGATCAGAATCGCAATATCTAGGAGATTCATATTATTTTGGTAACATTGAGCGGTAAATTAGTCAAGGGAATAGAAACCTTGTCTGGTGGTTGACAGAGAAGGCGGAGAATGGTAAAAAAGAATTGAAAATAGTCAAGGAGGGATGGCCGAGTGGTTTAAGGCGGCGGTCTTGAAAACCGCTTTCCTTCCGGGGAACGGGGGTTCGAATCCCTCTCCCTCCGCCACTCTAAGCTATCAGCAGATAGCTGTCAGTATTCAGCTTGTTTTTTCTGAATTTTTTTCTGAGAACTGACTGCTGAATTCTGATTGCTTTTTAACGGAGAGATGACCGAGTAGGCTTAAGGTGCTCGCCTGCTAAGCGAGTGTAGGGGGAAACTTCTACCGAGGGTTCGAATCCCTCTCTCTCCGCCATGAACCCTACAAGGTTCATGGCAGTCCTAAACGCAACGTAGTTTAGGGCGCCATTTTTTAGTTTGGATTTTCGCTTGCGGATTTCGAATGACACTCCTCCAACCCTAACAAGTAGGGAAAAAATATGTTCCTCTTCCCTCGTCCTAATCTCTTATCGTTATCATAAAACCCTGTCTAAAATATCCGGCAGAAGGTATCTATCCCCAAGTTTCGATCATCAAGGATTTTTATTTTTTTGCGGCTGTTTTTGGGCCAGTTTTTCTTTACAGATCTGGATATAGTGTTCCAATTTAGGTGGGTGGGTCGTTTCGGGGAAATGCTGAACGATACCTTCAAACCTGCCCAGAGCCGCGTCATAATTCTTTCTCTTAAAATAATATTCCCCTATATAAAATTCATGAGAGGCCAATTTTTTTTTGGCGGTTATCAGATGGGTTTGGGCTTGGGAAATATATTCGCTCTGAGGATAGTTTTTGATCAATCGATCGAATTCCTGAACTGCTTGTAAAGCGTAACTCTGGTCCCGGTCAACAGTGGGCATTTGTTTAAAGTAACACATGGCCACTTGAAAAATTACATAAGGAATGATTTCATTGACTGGATGTAATTTTTCGAATTCCTTATAGGCCGTAGCCGCCAACAAATATTCTTTATTTAAGAAATAACCGTCGGCTAATTTAAGCTCAGCGACGATCGCATAGGGATTGTAAGGGAAACGATCTTTTAACTTTTGAAAGGCTTCAGTGGCTTTTTCATATTTTTTTCGCTGATAGGCATCCAGGCCTTCCTGAATCAGGGCTTCGGGGGTCTTTTCCAGTTCTTTGGCCTCTTTGCTTTTAAAATATCCGCAACTCACCATGGAGAATAAAAACCAACCGATGATCAGAACAATCAGGCTGTATTTGTAAAAGGAATGTGTAAAAAGCGGATTTTTTCTCATAGGGCCTCCAGGTATCTCTCGGCGGCAAAGGCGGCTGTGGCCCCATCACCAACCGATGTGGATATCTGTCTCAATAGTTTTTGGCGGACATCTCCGGCGGCAAAAATTCCCGGCACGGAGGTGGCCAGGTGTTCACTAGTTTGAATAAACCCTTCGGGATTCAACGGCAAGGTCTCTTTCAACCAATCGGTGTTGGGTTGGATCCCGACCAGAATAAAGACCCCTTGAATGGGAATCATCTGTTTGGAGGAGTCATCCACTGTTTTAACCCGAATCCCTTCGACTTGGTCGGTTCCCAGGATGGCTTCCACCACCGTTTTCCAAACAGGTTGGATGGCAGGATGGGCCAAGGCCTTTTCTTGAAGGATTTGGGTGGCTCGAAGCCGATCCCTTCGGTGGATCAGATAAACTTTTTTTGCAAAACGGGTTAAATAAAGGGCCTCTTGAACGGCGGTGTCTCCGCCCCCGACGACGGCAATCTCCTGATCCTTAAAAAAAGGACCATCACAGGTGGCGCAATAAGAAACACCTTTACCTCTTAAAAGTCCTTCTCCCGGGACTCCTAATTTTTTATAAATCGCTCCGGTGGCGATAACCAAGGCCCTGGTTTTATAGATGCCCTGGTTTCCGTGCAATATTTTTGCAGTCCCTTGAAGAGACAGGGAAACAATTTTATCATTGGTGACCGGCAATTCGAACCGCTCGGCCTGTCGGCGCATATTATCCACCAAGTCAAAGCCGGTAATCCCTTCGGGAAAGCCGGGATAATTGTCCACCCAGTCAGTATTTAAAACTTGTCCTCCCGGTACGAACTGTTCTATAAGAAGGGTGCTAAGTCGGGAACGTCGGGCGTACAGCCCGGCGGTCAGCCCTGCCGGGCCTCCACCAATGATAATCAGGTCGTAAATAGGATTTTCTACAGGGCATACTACAAGGTTTTTTTTATGGCGGTTTCCAGGGTGCTTTTGGAAACTGCTCCGGTGATCTGTTCGACCACTTTTCCGTTTTTAAAAAGGATTAGGGTGGGGATGGCTCGGATTCCATAGTGGCCCGGTGTTTTGGGATTGTCATCCACATTCAGCTTGCCTATTTTGATCTGACCTTGAAATTGAACGGCCAATTCTTCCACCACCGGGGCAATCGCCCGACAAGGACCGCACCAAGGAGCCCAAAAGTCAACCAGGGCCGGGGTAGAAGCTTCTGTTATTTCCTTTTGAAAATTTTCGTCGGTGACTTCGGCAATATTTTTTCCTGCCATGATCTCTCCCTTCTGTATTCTGTGGTTACACAGTTAGGATATGCTGAACGCACAAAGGATTCTAATTCCCTTTGGTTTCAATGTCAATACTTACCCAAAATTCTAACCAAATATATTTAAAATTTTGGAAAGTTCAAGGGGGGTCTTATTTTCAAAAGCAGGAGATAACTTCTCGGATTTCTGGTGTAAGGATTTAAAGGAAAAATTTTGACTTTGATGGTGTTTTTGGTTTAATGTCTTATGTGGTCATATGAAAAAGGAGATTGATATGGAAGAATTCAGACGAATGAACCGGTTACCCCCTTATGTCTTTGCCACAGTCGATGCCTTAAAAATGGAATTGCGGCGTCGGGGTGAGGATATTATCGATTTGGGAATGGGGAATCCTGACTTGGCTACCCCAAAACATATTGTAGATAAACTTCGGGAAGCCTCTTTGAAATCCCATAACCATCGTTATTCAGCATCCAGGGGGATCACCCGGCTCCGAAAAGCCATCTGTGACTGGTATAAAAGGCGTTTTCAAGTGGAGCTGGACCCGGAAACAGAAGCCATTGTGACCATAGGGGCCAAGGAGGGGATATCCCATCTGGTCCTGGCCACCACCAGTCCCGGTGATGTGGTCTTCGCGCCTGATCCCACCTACCCGATTCATCCCTTTTCGGTCATCATTGCCGGAGGGGATTTAAGAAGTATTCCTATAAGTCAGGATCGGGATTTTTTTGAAGACCTGCTGACCGCCACCAAACAAACCTGGCCCAGTCCGAAAATGTTGATCATCTCCTTTCCCCATAACCCCACCACTACGGTGGTGGATAAGGGATTTTTTAAAAATATCGTGGCCTTTGCACAGGAACATCGTATGATGGTCATCCACGACTTTGCTTATGCCGATCTGGTCTTTGACGGGTATAAGGCCCCCAGTTTTATGCAGATTCCCGGGGCAAAAGAAGTTGGGGTGGAATTTTTTTCGTTGTCCAAGAGTTACAGCATGCCTGGATGGCGAGTGGGTTTTGCCGTGGGAAATCCCCAGTTGATTCACGCCCTGACCCGTATAAAAAGTTATTTGGACTATGGGGTTTTTCAGCCGATCCAGATTGCCTCCATCATTGCCTTAAATGGGCCTCAGGAATGTGTCCAGGAGATTGTCGGCCTATACCAGGAAAGAAGGGATGCCCTGATTCGGGGGCTGAACCAAGTCGGTTGGAAAACGGAAAAACCCAAAGGGACTATGTTTGTCTGGTCAAAAATTCCCGAGCCCTTTAGAAAAATGGGTTCGGTGGAATTTTCCAAGTTTCTCATACGAGAAGGGAAAGTGGCCGTATCCCCCGGACGGGGCTTCGGAGAATACGGAGATGAATATGTCCGGTTTGCTTTGGTAGAAAACCCCCATCGTATCCAACAGGCGGTCAGGGGCATAAAAAAGGCATTGAACCAGGGGTGACAAATAAAATCTCAGAATTCAGGAGTAGAATATAGTGAGGGGGTTATGAAAGAAATCCAAGTGGGCTTAATCGGTTTGGCACAGTGGGAACCGGGGTAGTAAAGATTTTAATTGAAAAAGAAGGACTTCTTCGATCTCTGGTCGGGGCTCCCATGAAATTAAAAAGGATCGCCGATCTGGATTTGAAACGGGATCGAGGGATCACAATTCCCAAGAGGCTTTTGGTGAATAGAGCCGATGACATCCTTAATGATCCGGACATCTCCATTGTGATAGAACTGATCGGGGGTTTGGAACCGGCCCGAACCCTTATTTTAAAGGCCCTGGGAAAAGGGAAACACGTGGTAACGGCCAACAAGGCCTTGCTGGCCCACAAGGGGGATGAAATTTTTCAAAAGGCCTTTGATCGTAAGTTGGATATCGGCTTTGAGGCCAGCGTCTGCGGAGGCATTCCGGTTATCCTGGCCCTGCAACAGGGGCTGGTGGCCAATGAAATCGAAAGCATTTGGGGGATCTTTAACGGGACTTCTAATTATATCCTGACACGGATGACGGAAGAAGGGCTGCCTTATTCACAGGCCTTGAAGGAGGCCCAACAAAAAGGATACGCCGAGGCCGATCCCACCCTGGATGTTGAGGGCATGGATACGGTTCATAAACTGACCATTCTAATGCATCTGGCCTATGGCTCTCCGTTAAATCCTGATACTGTGTTTGTGGAAGGCATTACTCGAATCGGGGCATTGGACATTGAGTTTGCGCGGGAATTCGGATACTCGATCAAGCTTCTGGCCATTTGTCGGAAGGAAGGGAACCTTTTAGAGGCCAGGGTACATCCGACCATGATTCCTAAGGATCATATGCTGACCAGTGTCCAGGGGGCCTATAATGCCCTTTATATAAAGGGAGATTCGGTGGGAGATGTTTTGCTCTACGGAAAGGGAGCCGGCATGATGCCTACCGGGAGCGCCGTAGTCGCTGATCTGGTCAATATGGGCCGAAATATCAACAAGGGGGTTACCCAAAGAATTCCTCAGAATCTTTCAAGAAAAAGCTTTAAAGAAAAGGGGTTGGCCTTTAAGCCTTTTGCCGAGGTGTTCACCCGTTACTATTTTAGGTTTTCCGCCTTGGATCGTCCCGGCGTCCTTTCCACCATAGCCGGCATTCTTGGGGCCAATCAAATCAGTGTGGCCTCGGTGATCCAAAAAGGTCGGGAAACTGAAGGGTCTGTCCCGATCGTTATGATGACCCATGAGGCCAGAGAATCATCTGTTCACAAGGCCATCCAAAAGATTGACCGGCTGCCGGTGATTACTGATCGAACGATGATTATCAGGGTGGAGAATTAAAAACATAGAAAGGGTCAAAGGATTCGAGGATTCAAGGGTTCACAAAGACTACCGGTCTAAGGTGTAAGGTTTACGGTATTCGGTTCCTGCCTGGAGGCCTTGAACCTTGCACCTTGTATCTTAAACCTGCAATCATTCGATTCCTTTATTTATTATGAGTCCTGAAAAAAGAAAATATATCATTTTAGTTGGGGATGGGATGGGGGATTACCCTCAAGAGGCCCTGGATGGAAAGACCCCATTGGAAGCGGCTCATACACCCCATATGGATAAAACGGCCTCCCAGGGGATTATGGGGTGGGCCCAGACCATACCCGTCAGCTTGTGAACCGGGAAGTGATATTGCCAACCTTTCCCTTATGGGATATGACCCGTTGAACTATCATACAGGCCGCGCCCCATTGGAAGCGGTCAGTATGGGGATTCGATTAAAGGATAAGGACGTGGCCTTTCGCTGCAATCTGGTTTATCTGGATCACCAGGGAAATGATGTGGTGACTATGGGTTCTTATAGCGCCGGTCATATTTCTACCGAAGAAGCCGGGATTTTGATCAATGACCTGAAGGGGTTTTTAGCACGCCCCGATTTATCGTTCTATCCGGGGGTTAGTTACCGGCATATCCTGGTCTGGTCCGGAGCCGATCCATCGGCCAAGACCAAGCCCCCCCATGACCTGAGCGGGCAGGATGTGATGGCTTATTTGAATTCCAAAGGAGAGTTAGAACCAATCGTGGATCTGATGCGTCGGACCTGGCCTTTTCTCCGCCGACATCCGATCAATCAAAACAGGCTGGAACAGGTTTGGTTCCGGCCAACTCCATTTGGTTGTGGGGTCAGGGAAAACCCCCGGCCATGCCTTCTTTCCGGGAAAGATTCGGCCTTCAGGGGGGAGTGGTTTCCGCGGTGGATCTTTTGAAAGGTATTGGGTTGTGCGCAGGTTTGGAATCCCTTTTTGTGGAAGGGAATGACCGGATATTTAGATACCAATTTTCGGGGAAAGGCCGATAAGGCCCTGGCCTTCCTGGCCGAAAAAGACCTGGTCTATGTCCATGTAGAGGCCCCGGATGAGGCTTCCCATGAAGGAAGCCTGGAGAAAAAGATCCAGGCCATTGAGGCCTTCGATCGAGAGGTTGTGGGGCCGGTCCTTTCCGGGTTGAACCGATTTGAAGCCTATTCATTGATGATTGTGACCGATCATTTCACGCCTATCCAGGTCATGACCCACACCCGGGAACCGGTTCCCTTTTTCGATCTTCTGTTCTGAAGACCAACGCCGTCCTTCCCGAAAAAGGGGTTTCTCCGAAAGATCGGCTTTGGAGGGGGAGGTTTCTTTTATAAAGGGAGATCAGTTGATGCCCTGGTTTCTCAAAGCCCATCAGGGGTGATAAAATGAAATTTTTTCAAACGACTTACCGGGTTATTTACGGCGATGTGGATTCCATGAAAATGGCCTATTATGCCAATTATTTGCGCTGGTTTGAGATCGGCCGTTCGGAACTGATCCGCCATTTGGGGCTTCCCTATGCCGAGATAGAAGCCAGAGGATATCGACTGCCGGTTACCGAAGCCTACTTAAAATATAACAAGCCGGCCCGTTATGATGAAATTATACTGATCAACAGCGGTGTAGGATTTATCCGCAAGGCCTCTATGCGGTTTGACTATAGAATTTTTAACCGGGAGGAAGAACTCTTGGTTCAAGGATACACGGTCCATGCCTGTCTGGATCCGGAAGGCAAATTGGTTCGTCTTCCTGAATCCGTGATTACCCTTTTGGAAAAGTGGAAATAGCCTTTATTTTCCCATTGGAACTTCTTTCCCCTTAACCCATTCAAAATGTAAGGAGCAAACTTCTTGTCTGAAGCCGAAGCCGCTAAAGTGATTAAGGCCTATTTTACTGCCTTTAACAGCCCATGCCCATGAAACCTTTCTGGATACCCACCACTTTCCTCACATTCGGATCAACGACAAGGGGCAGGTGAGTATCGTCCAAAACGCCTCGGAATTATTACCCCTGGAGGAAGTACTGGCCTACCTGACTAAAAAAGAGGGATGGCACCACAGCACCTGGACTCGCTGGAAGTCATTCATGCTTCGGAAATCAAGGTCCATTTTAATATCCAATTCAGCCGATATAAGGCAGACGGATCCAAGTATGCGGTTTATAAATCCCTGTGGATCATTACGAAGAAAAATGGCCGCTGGGGTATACAAGCCCGCTCCAGCTACGCCCCTTAGGGCAGCATAAAATAATTAACAGTATGCGGAAAAACTCATTTTTTACAGGTTGCTCAAAAAGGTCCAGATACAAGGCGCCCGAAATTCCGAGGAATGAGGCGTACATAGAAGTACGTCGCAATGACGAGGGATGAGGGCAATCCCGCCTGGCGGGATAGATGGGCCTTTTTCAGCAACCTGTTAATGGGCTGCTTCCCAACTTTCCTCTCATGATAAAAAAGGAATCGACTTCAGGGGAGTCTCTATCTCGGCAAGTAACCTTTTCAGCCAGACACCGGAAACATTAGCTGACCAGCATAGAATATTTCTTGACAAGCAGGTTTTCCTTCCCTAAATATAACGGTTAACCAATTATTAAAAAATGGTTAACTATAGGAGATTTGTTTTGCAAAACATTATCTCGTTATTCGGGGAAAAAGTATTGGGCGGAGAAGCGTTAACCCAGGCTAGGCCGGTCAGTTGGGCGAGAAGAAAGGGCCGGAGGCGATATTCGATCTTATTTACTGGGCCAATAAAATACGGCATAAATTTAAAGGGGAGACCGTTGATCTTTGTGCCATTGTCAACGCCAAATCCGGCCGCTGTTCCGAAGATTGTGCCTTTTGTGCCCAATCCTCCTGGTATCCCACAGAGGCCCCGAATTATCCTCTGTTAGAAAACGACGAATTTCTCGGATTCGGCCCATAAAGCCTTTGACAACAAGGCCGGACGCTTTGGCATCGTTACCAGCGGGCGCTGCCTGTCAAGCCAAAAGAATTGGACAGGGTTTGTCAGGTGATTTCTATCCTTACTGCAGAAGGACAAATCAGCCCCTGTGCTTCTTTGGGTCTGCTGACTCCGGATACGGCTAAGGCCTTAAAACAGGCCGGGCTGACATCCTATCATCACAATATCGAAACCGCCCCCAGCTTTTATCCTTCCATCTGCACCACCCATTCTTTTGAGGCTCGGGTCAAGACCATTCAGATGGCTAAAGAAGAAGGGTTTCGTGTCTGTTCCGGGGGAATATTCGGCCTGGGAGAAACTATGGAACAGCGTCTGGAGATGGCTTTTACCTTAAGGGAGTTAGGGGTCGATTCGATTCCTATGAATTTTTTAAATGCAATTCCCGGCACACCTCTTGAGGGCCGTCCTCCTTTGCCTCCATTGGAACTTTTAAAGATCATAGCTCTTTTTCGTTTTATCCTTCCCCAAGCGGATATTCGAACCTGTGGCGGAAGGGAAAAAGGACTCCGCACCTTGCAGCCTCTAATGTATATGGCCGGATGTAATGGGACGATGATTGGGAATTATCTGACAACCGAGGGAAGAAACCCCAAGGTGGATATTCAGGAGATAAGGGATTTAGGATTGGTTCCAAGTGTAGAATGCGAGAATAAAAAAACACACCAAGCAAGATAAAAGGTGCAGGATGAAGGAATAAAAAATTGAGGATCAATGCCAATTCGCTATTCGATATTCCTTTTCACCACAATTGGGAACCCGTTTCACTGACCTTATTTTTATCCTTGACCACCTTTCTTTCCTAATTTATACTTCTTTCATCAAAAAGGAGCATCCTAATGCCGCACAAAATTCTTCTTGTCGACGATGAACCTCACGTTACCGAAGCATTGAAGACGAACCCTTCATAGGGAGCCATTCGAGATCTTGAGTGCCGGTTCCGCCAATGAAGCGCTCCAGATTCTGGCTCGTGAGACTATAGCCGTTGTCATCTCCGACGAAATGATGCCGGGTATGTCGGGGTCCGAGTTTCTTGCTGTGGTGTACCGTAACTATCCGGAAACCATCAGAATCATGCTGACTGGGCATGCAAACTTGAATGTGGCGGTACGTGCTATCAACGAAGGACACATTTATCGTTTCTTGATGAAACCGTGTAACGAACAGGAAATCCGCCTTACCATTCGCCAAGCGATTCAACAGAAAGAACTGGCTGAAAAGAGCCGACAGCTTTTAAGAAAGGTCAAACAGCAGAATTTGATCTTACAGAGAATGGAAAAGGAATATCCTGGGATTGCCAAAGTAGAGAGAGATTCCACCGGGGCGATTATTGTTGACGACTTTGGATCTGATTTAGATAGACTTATCCAACAAATTAAGGAAGAATTGGACATCTGATCCGGCAACAGAGTCCAGGGCCCTTAAGGCAGCTCATTGTCCGACCGGTGCCTGCGTAACGGTACGGTGTCCAGATAACTCTTCTTGCGGCTTACACCTACAGTCCACGAAACATGCTCAAAAGTATGGATTACAAATGGAGATATCCGATCAAAGTTACCGATTCCACCACCCTCTTTGATGAAGGAATTGGAAGAGTCGCCTGCCCTTCCCGCCAGCCGGGTATTGTATCCCAAAACCCAGGTTTATATCAGCCTCATGTGTGTATGACATGTCACCGTCAATTTTGCTTGGCGAATGAGGATATAGGGATTTGTGCCAGGGTTAAGGTTTGTTTATTTCTATTTTCTTTACAATATTATCCAACAAATAGAGTTATGTATTTTAATATATTCATGACCCACGATATTTTTTCAATTTATTGAGCTGATACGTTTATATTTTGTTGTAAGCCTTTCTTCCAGATAATATTATTTTTTCTCATAAATTTCACACCTGAGATTACAGAGCGCTTGTTAAGTAATTACATTGTTATCAATGAGAATGGCCTGTTTTTCGATTTTTCTGTCTTCAAGGCAGTCATCGCTTTTTGTCTGCGGAATTTCAGATTTTCTCTTAAAGCCAATCCTCCTTCGTTAAAGCCTTTTCCAATATTATTTTCGAAATCTTTCCCGGCATAAAAGGAAGCCTTAGTTCCCTCGAATCTATAAATGGAACGAGTTGTTTCAAAATAGTCCAAAATATAGTGAATCCTCTATCTACGGGACCGACTTGAGCACATCTGTGATCGCTTTGTTTTATTCTCATAGTTCATAATGATGTCCATCGAATGACTTTATCTCTGACTGAAGGTGCTCGATTTTTCGCTGATAGTGGCAAGATCGTGCTTGCTATTGCTGTATTTCCGCTTAACAATATAGACCTTACATCCTTAGTCAGAATATAATATCCTCATCTATTCCCTCCAGTTTACCAATTTATAAAAATTTATGATATTTTCTTACAGGCAAAAGAATAATAATAAAATATTCAATATCTATCAATTTCCATATATTTCCTGATGAGGCTCAACCTTGTCGATCTTGACCTTATCAATAAAATGCGTTGAAAGCTTGATTATGACATTCTTGATGATCACTTCTTCCCGGCTTCATTCGAAAATCTTATGTCTCCGAATACTTCATCCGTTGATCTCTTCATTCGCACAGAAGTACTAAATGAGTTCTCCACTCTATCCGATGATTGCCACGACAATTACTTTATCGTCTCATAGGATATATAAGGTTTCATCGAAGGTGATTTCGGATGTAATGGTCCTGCGAAATGAAACTATAAGGAGATAGTCGGGTGTTTCCATATTATATGTAATCTCCTGGGTTGGATGGATCATTTCAACAACTCACTTTATGAACATATGAAGACTATGTAATGACATAAAGAAGAGAAACCTAATACCAGCATTAATGATGAGTTGATGATCGACACTTTTCCGTAACTCGGCTATCAAGCTTTTCAATCATATGCTTAGAGAAGGACTTTGGGCTTTTTAAGCTCATACAGAGATTCATTCTAAAACTTTATGAACTGTGAGTCATTCCTTTTCTCCCCCAAAAGGCCCTGGGCAATCGAAATTTTATTTGAAGAGTGGAGAACGGTGATTTGGGTGCCGTATCGATCAACCAAAATGTCCCCCTTTATTATTCCTGCCTCAGTCCCTTTATCCAAAATAAAATTATCATTCCAGTCTTTCTTGATTTCTGACCGCACTGAAAAAGGATTAAATTTTTCTTTAGAAGTTTGAATAATTTTTTTTATGAGTTCACTGTAAGTATCCTTATAAAGTTGTATAATTCTATTTTCTTTGTTGATGTTCGAAAGTTGATCATCCTATTGTTTAATTGTTTCATATCTCGCATAGTAGGTATAGGAATAGGAATAAAGGATTTCTCCAGTGACCATATTCGCAAAATTAAACTCACGGTTAGGGGGAATAATAGATAAGCTTTTGAAATTTTATTATTTTGTATTGAGAAACCCTCGAGATCTGAATCCAGACGACAAAGGTATTGTATTTATTTTTGTTGTCTAACGTATCAACGACATTCGAGAAGTTTGCCTTAAAATTGTTGTTAAATTGATCGAGAGCATAGGATAAATTATTACCCTAATTGTCCGAAGAAAGTGCTTTTTTAAATAAATGGTTTTCGGTGGCTCTGTCCGAAAGGAAAATACCTTGGACTGGATAGACTTTAAAACTCTCTTGGGCGTAGGCAATTGACTAATATATTAAACATATCAGCCCTGATAGGATAATCAGAGGTTTTTTCATTTCTTTTGTTTCCCTTTGCGTTTTGTGCTTGCAACCGGATAAAACTTTACCTGATTCCCATCGACGGTATAATCATAATTACTAAACAAAGCAGCCAGTGGGGAGGCGGCTATTTGGGCAAATAGGGCATCGGCAAGAGGATCATTTCCGTTATAAGAAAGGATAAATTCGTATTTCCCGGGTTCAGCTGTCCTCGGTTTTACATTTGTGACCCCCTGAGTATTCTTAATAGTATTGGTGAACTGAATGCGGGCCATGGGGGGAAAATTACCGGTCAAAATAACGACATATTCCATTCCATACATCTGCCTTTTTTTCCAGTAATCTTGGATCTTATTCGATATGACAAAGCCTAAATTCTCACCAATCTTTTTCGCAACATTGGCCCGGCATTGGTCAGGCGAGTTTCCCGACGCCGATTCGGTCAAAGCCCCGGAAGCAATAGCCTCACTGTCAAGGGTTGAGTAAACTTTAAGAGCCACCATGCCATCGCACACAAATTTGTCTATGGATGGGTCCTTCCCCCTTTCCACAATAATCGAAGACCCTACACTAAAAAAATCAGCTTTTGCCTCGTCCCGTGAAAACTTGATATACTTAGCTAAGTCAGCACTATTTTCCAACTTATCAATAGTTATAGCCCGGTCCTTAAAATACTTGCTACGGAATAGGTCATTATCAAGAATCCTTATATCATATGTTTGATAAGCAGATTGTAATGCCTTAATCGTAAAATTCTGTTTGTCTGGGATATTATTCTTCGGTTGATATACTTTAATGTTGGTGAAAAATTCATGTTCGTTATCTGAGGCATTTACAAAACTTCCATATTTGAGAGTGTTTTTTTTCAAAGAGGCTGCATCGACTGATCCTACCCCCTGTTCCTGAGCCGAAACGGCCTTTGATTTAATATTCTTTGTTGAAAGGGCCTCTCCTTCTTTATATTTAGCATCACGGTCAGACTTGTAAACAGTTATTTCTGTCAGAGGGGCCGAGGTTTGCAAATCGGAGGGGGTGGTAAAAAACTCGTCCATTAAAGTTATTATGGCGCTCGAACGGACGACGGTTGTTCCTAATGCAATTCCCATGTCTGAAAGGAGTTGACGAAATTTTGTCTCGTCGAAGATCAACACTGTATTAACTATATAAATGTTCCCTTCTTTTCTAGCGGTATCATTTTGTTTGACTTTAAAGACATTAATTTGGGAAAGGACTTCTTCGAATTTTTGTTGTACTTTTTGGGTCATTCTATTGCCTCCGGTCCGTAACAATCTATTTACGGCCATTGTCACCGCATTTCGTATCGCTTCTTTTTTGGCGTTGTATTGGACTGAGGCTATATCCTGGGTTATTTCCGCCCTCCCCTCCCCTTGTACTTCGATTTCAATAGCCAGCGCTGAATTGATAATAAAAAAGGAAACCACCCAGATCAGGGCAAATGGCAAAAACTTCGTTAACCATTCCATTTTACTACCCTCCTTTAGCTTTTACTTTACTCTGATTTCGACATCCCCTGCCTTTATTGAATTTTCATCCGAATTAATCGATTTCCTTTTTGAACCCCTTTGGCCTTTATAATTAATCCCATATTTTCCAAGGAGTTCTCCAAAAGCATTCATTTTCCTTATCTCGGCGAGGTGGATGTCCGTGGTTAATATTTCCTTGTTGTTGAAACCATTATGAAGGGCTTCGTCTAAAGTTTTCAAAGCTCCAAAGGTATCTCCCTTCATCGACTGCGCCTGAGCCTTAATATATAAACAAATAGAGTCATTGGGGCGGCTTTTTCCGGCTTTCTCAGCATACTGAAGGGCCGTGTCGTAATCTTTCTGTACAGGGCTTTAATCGCTTCATAAAAAGAGTCATTATCAAAAGAGACATTTCCTTTGGTGGTGGCAGCAGGTTGGGAAACCATCGCTGTTTTACTGCTTAATTTAACTTCTTCCTTCGACGAAACCATCTCCTTCACCCTGTCGCATGAGATGATAATGATAAAAATGGTGACTAACAGAGTGGGAAGTATAAATCTAAATTTATTGTGACCTATTTTCATTTTAATTTTTTAATTCAACCTCCTTCGCCGGTTCTGATGAGGATTTAGGTAAGGCCACTTCAATCTTCGCTTCCTGGGCTAGTTTAATTAAATTTCCTCCTAAATTATATATTTTATCGATTTGGGACGGCAAATTGGAGGCGATGTCGGTAAGTTTAGTTGCATCCCCGGCAAAAGTTGCGGCAGTTGTGGGGTTAGCCTTTATTCCCTTGGATTAACTGTTTAGATGTTTCGAGGGCTCCCTTATCCATCAACCCGGCCAAAAAGATATTATAAATTGCCTTCCCCAAGAGCTGTTTTTGCTCGTCGTTGAGGTTTTTAACCTTCTCGGCGGTCTCCTTTTGTTCTGTTGCTTTGTTGACTGCTACCATTTCATCTTGCCTTATTTTAATAATTTCAGCCTCTTTTTCTTTGGGGTCTTTTATACTTTCAATTTCCTTCATTCGTCTTTCGATTCGCTCTATATCTTCCTTATTTGCCAGCATTTTGAAAGTAATATCGACCGATTTTTTTAAAAGGGTGTCGGCTTGCGCAAGCAAATTATATACGTTGTCTATTCCTTCCCTTGACACGCTTGCTGTGCCCTTTTGAGATTCATCCTTAGACCCCCCTGGAACTGCTGACTTTAACTTATCAAAAGCTCCTCCATAAGCAATATTGGAACACAGAAAGATAACTATTAAGATAAAAGAACACCTCATCACCTGGGTAATAAATGGAACATTACGATTAGACATTACATTCTCCTCTCTTTAATTTATTTAATTTAATCTAATATGACCTGATATACACTGTTTTCAATCGTTTAATATGATAATTATAAAAAACCCCATCGCTCTGTTGAGAAATGGGGTTTAATATTCTTCCATTGACGCTCCTTGATTAAAGGTTGCCAGCAAGAAAACATTTTAATTGGTTATAGGCTTTTTATAACTCAATTGCCAAAAAGTCAATAAAATTATAGGTTCTTTTCATTAATTACCGTTTGTACTCTTCTGATTTTTTCAAAATTGAATTTTGCGGACTTCAGGAAGAAGTCATCATCAAAATTGACAATGCCTGTATAGTCAAATCCTGACTTTCACAGTTTCTCTATTCCTCGATGTAACCGCCTATAATTGTTCTACCAAAGCCACCATCTCACGTACGGCCTGATCCAGTCCCACATAAACGGCCCGGGCAATAATACTGTGGCCGATACTGTATTCTGTGATGTCTTCCAATCCCTGAAACCGCTTGATGTTGACGTAATTGAGCCCGTGACCGGCGCTGACCTTCAAGCCTAATTGGACACCCAGTTGCGCCCCGGATACAATCCGTTCAAAAAGCCGCAAAACCTCTTTTTCCGTTTTGGCCTCGGCATAATGACCGGTATGCAGTTCGATGATCTCGGCCCCTACTTCCTTGGAGGCCCGAATCTGCTCCGGATCGGCATCCACGAACAGACTGACGGCTATCTTTGCCTCGGTGCAGCCGTTTGATGGTTTCCTTCAATCCTTTCTGCTGTCCTTGGACATCGAGTCCCCCTTCGGTGGTCAATTCCTGCCTTTTTTCCGGCACCAGGGTAACCATCGGCGGGCGGACTTTCAAGGCGATCCGAATGATTTCTTCCGCTGCAGCCATTTCCAGGTTCAATTTGGTTTTGACGGTTTCTTTCAAAATAAAAAGATCGCGGTCTTGAATATGTCTTCGATCTTCACGCAGGTGAACAATGATCCCTTCAGCTCCGGCCAGTTCGGCTATGCCGGCGGCCATAACCGGATCGGGTTCATCAATCTTTCTGGCCTGGCGTATGGTGGCGACGTGATCCACATTGACGGCCAAACGGGGGATTTGCATCCTTGTTTCCTCCTTTTTGTTGGTTTCGATACGGGTCATGATTTCCTCGGCCTTGGATTCCATCCGCCGGGCCTCCAACGCCGAGCCTTCGTGATCATAACCGGATAAATGTAATAACCCATGAATCAATAAGAATTGAAGGCGTTCGTTTAGCGTTATCCCGGCTTCCTGAGCCTCCCGTCCGGCGGTTTCGGTGGAAATAACCACGTCTCCCCAGAGTTGGGGATTGATCTCCGGAAACAGGCCTTCTTTCATGGGAAAGGCCAGGACATTGGTCGGACCTTTTCGGCCCAGATATCTCCTGTTATAGCGAGACATCTCCCGGTCCTCAACCAAGAGAAGACTGACTTCCCCTTTAGGTGTTCCCCAGGCCTTTGAGGTCTGCAGACTGATTTTCCGAATCTCTGCCGGGTCTATCAGAGTCTGCCGGTTGTTTATCTGTATCTCCATTTGGTTTTTTCCTGGCACTCCCGCTTTTGATGCTGGCTTCAGGGTATTCGATCCGATGATGGAAAATCCCGTTTAAAATTTGATTAAAACTGGCGGATATCAGAGAAAGATCTTTCAAGGTCAAATCGCATTCATCCAGTTGACCGTCGGAAAAGGCATGTTGGATGATCCTTTGTATCAAACCCTGGATCCGGGCAGGGGTGGGATCGACCAGGGTCCTGGAAGCCGCCTCTATGGAATCAGCCAGCAATACCAGTCCGGCCTCCCGGGTCTGCGGTTTTGGACCGGGGTAGCGAAAATCATCCATCGACACCTGACTGGCATCCCCTCCTTTCAGGTCCAGGGCTTTTTGATAAAAGAAGGAGATTAGACCAGTCCCATGATGCTGGCTGATGATATCAACGATGGGTGGCTCCAGTTTATGCTGGAGGGCCATTTCCACCCCATCTTTAACATGGGCGATCAGGATCAAAGCGCTCATGGAGGGGGCCAGTTTTTCATGTTTGTTTTCATAACCCGTCTGGTTTTCGATGAAATAAAGGGGTTTTTGAATCTTGCCGATATCATGATAGTAGGCGCTCACCCGGGCCAGCAGGGCATTGGTCCCGATGCCTTCGGCAGCCGCTTCCACCATGTTCCCGACGATGATGCTGTGATGATAAGTGCCCGGCGCCTGAATCATTAACTCCCGTAACAGGACCTGGTCCATATTGGCCCGTTCCAGTAGTTTCATGTCGGTCGTATAGCCGAATATTTTTTCCACTAGGGGACTGAATCCGATGGCTATAATCCCGGCAACTATCCCTCCCGCAAAACCGAAACAGAAATTAATCAAGGTTTCCCAATGAATCAACCTTCCACGCATCATCTGGAAGGCCAGTATGGCGGCCATATTGATCAGACCTAGAAAGAGACCCATACGAAACAGGTCCCACCGATTATGACAGGTCCCCCGAGCCTGGGAAGCCCACAGGCCGGCGATGCCAAAATAGAGGGCCAACTCAGGATACCCTGACCAGAAGGTAACTGCCAAAAAAGCCTGCACCAAACCAAACAAAAGGGCCGGAAGGGGTCCTAAGGCCAGACTGATCAACATAGGTGCGGCGACTATGGGGACGGCCAGAAGCATACTGTAGGGCTGAATCCCGGTGAGATTATCGGCTAACATCATAGCCAGATAATCAGCGAATCGAAGGCAGAGAACTGAAACGGCCAACAAGGAGGATAAAAAAATCAGATCTCGAAGTGTTCCGATCAGGAGGGTACCGCCCCTTACAGCCGTCTGATAGACCATGTAGATGAACAAACCCCAGATTAAGGCCAAACCGAATGATGTCCAAAGGACCTCTATCCCCTTTTTACTCTGAGTATTCATCCGGATCTTGCCCATTTGAGTCTCGGTAATCATTTCTCCTTCTCGAACTATGACCTCCCCTTTTTTTATCTGGAAAAGGACAGGACGGATATTTTGCTCAGCCTGTGTGATCCGGGTCTCGGTTTCCGCCTTATTGAAAGATAAATTAGGAACAATGATTTTCTGTGCCAAGCTGACCGCCACAGACCGAAAAGTCCTTTTTTTACCGACTAGGAGATAATCCGACCTTTTTTCAATGCGGTCCCGGGCTTCATTGAGGTCGGGGAATCGTTCGATCTCATAGATTCTAAATTCCTGGTTCGAAGGTATTTTTCGAACCACAAGCCCTTTCCCTTCTTCGTTCATCAGGGTCAGCTTAGTGTTAATTACACCGATCGCCATAACGGATTGAATCAATTGACCAACACTGATTTCAAACGATTCGGAAAAACGGTCTTCGATCAAAGCTCCGAATTCAACCGGTGTTATTTCAATCCCCCAAATTTTTTCTAATTTAGAACGTCCTGCATTTTCCTTTTCCTCTCGAGCAGTTGGCTGTTTCTTCAATTCTTCCCGCATGGCTTGAAAACCAAGCCGGATTCTATTTTGTAATTCCAAACCTGTCCTTTCATCAAAGTCATAAACAGCCAATACCGATGCCCTCGCTTCTTGCCTTCTTCGTTCTGTGGCTGTCGGGTCTTCCATGAGTATATCCTTCGAGGCCTTGATGGCGTAGCCGGCTACATCTCCTATCCGGTAGGTTGAGGCTGGGATAAATAAGCTGGAGGTATTGATCAGCAAAATGAACAGGCAAAACAGAAATAGAAGAAAGAAATTTTCCTTTAAGAGCGAAAGAATATGCAGCCAGGTATTACTGACATATTCTTTTAAAGAGACTTTCTTGGTTTCCCCTAATCGGGAAATTTTAAAGGTCTTTTTCTTGTTATTTTTTTCGGATTTTTCCATGGGGTCTTTCTTTTTTAGGTGCGCTCATTCAAGGTTCGTCTTTTTTCTTCTAATTCTTCATAGGCCTTGATTATTTTTTGGACCAGAGGATGTCGGATGACATCCTGCTTGCCGAAGTGGATAAAAGCGATATCCTCGACCCCTTCCAGCAGTTGCCGGGCCTCGACCAATCCCGATGTTTTGCCTTCCGGCAGATCGATCTGAGTGATATCCCCGGTGATTACGGCCTTGGAGCTGAAACCTAAACGGGTCAAAAACATCTTCATCTGTTCCGAGGTGGTATTTTGGGCCTCATCTAAAATGACAAAGGAATCGTTCAGGGTTCGTCCGCGCATAAAGGCCAGGGGGGCGACTTCAATAACCCCTCGCTGGACCAGCTTGGTGGCCTTTTCAAAATTCATCATATCATGAAGGGCATCGTATAAAGGGCGAAGGTAGGGATTTACTTTCTCACTAAGATCTCCGGGGAGGAATCCCAGCTTTTCACCCGCCTCTACGGCCGGCCTGGCCAGGACAATACGTATGACATCGTTTTTCATCAGGGCGGAAATAGCCATGGACATGGCCAGGTAGGTTTTCCCGGTACCGGCCGGCCCAATCCCGAATACAATATCGAACTTCCGGATGGCCTCGATATAATCTTTCTGGTTTTGTGTCTTGGGAGTTATGATCCGTTTCTGGGAGGTGACATAGACCGCATCCAAAAAAACTTCCTGGAGGCCGGCCTCCGCATTCTCCTTAAGAAAACGGAGGGCGAAATCAATATCATGGTCATAAAGAGGATGGCCTTTTTTTAAAAGACCGTACAATTCCGTAAACAATCTTCGGGCCAAAAAGACATCGGGTTCATCCCCCCGGACCTGAAGTGTATTCCCCTTGGTAGAGATCTTAAGGCCAAGTCTCTGTTCTACCATTCGAATGTGCTGGTTATGTTCCCCGAACAGGCTCTGGGCCAACTGGTTGTTCTCAAAACTCATACGCCCTGTGGTTTGTGTATCTTTGAATTCTGGATCCAAGGTCTTTTATGGGATTCCTTTCTAGGCGTTTATTACTTTTATGCCTCGATAATGTCTTTCTGGGTATACAAATAAATTATTATAACATATTTTTCATGAAGAAGTATTATTTTCCAGAGTTGCTCACAAAACAATAATAATCGAGATTTATTTTTTGACAATCCTGATCCCGTCTTTAATATTTTTGGCAGTATGTTGGAATCATGATTTCCTGTCAAATCAATTGAAAAAGGCCTGGGCTTTTGGCAAACTAACCAGAGACCCCCACCCAAACCCAAAACCCTTGAACTTGAAATAGACTCATCGGATTCACAGACTCCTTTCTATGAGGAAGCCTTTGACCAGGGTTTCGGGGCTTCCGCAGATCACTCCACCGTGTCCCATTTTCTTCAATTTTTTCCGAAAATCCACATTTTCAAATACAAAGCGAGAGGTTGAGTGTTCTGGTAGAGTCATTAAATACGGTTTGAAAGCGCGTATATGCTAGACAGCCAATTTTTCTTTCTCGGAACGGGCAGGTTCCTTCATCCTACTGTAATTCTCAAACTTCCATTTTTGAAAAAAGACAAGAGTTCAATCAGTAATCAACGAAAAGGCGTTTGAAATTAATTGACTTTTTGCCAGTAGAGGGGTAGAAATTTTACAGTATATTGATTATATTTTCTTGTTGGCAACCTTTTATCAAGGGAGTATCGATGAAAGCATAATAGACCCCATTTCTCAGGAGAGAGGTGGGGTTTTGTGTTTTATGGATACATGGGAGGTGGACTCATGAAAAATAGTCAGTCGCACGAAAAGCATGGAGAATCCGGCCCTAAGATGCTTCTATCGGAAAGTAAGAGGCTATCCCACCTTTCCGGTATTACGGTTGTGAAGAAAGGGAAAATACCCGCTGACATTCAGGCCAACGGCGAAATTTATGATTTATT
This sequence comes from uncultured delta proteobacterium, assembly GCA_963802945.1. Taxonomy (GTDB): domain Bacteria; phylum Desulfobacterota; class RBG-13-43-22; order RBG-13-43-22; family RBG-13-43-22; genus RBG-13-43-22. The sequence continues at coordinate 11,253 of CAWDKY010000027.1, read as the reverse complement.
GATTCTTCCCGCATTTACATTATGTGCATGCTATCTCGGATATGCAAATTTTAAAATACTGGAGGAAGAAAAGGTTGAGATTCCCGTCGGCTTGATCTGGGACCTGTTCAACTTTACGTCCGGTTTAACCATCGGCAGGCAAATAATGGATCGGCATATGATGATTATTGAGAAGGCTTTCGAGTTGCTTGGCTTCCATGCGGATCTTTCAGTCAAGGATCAACATGTTGTTGTCATTGATGGAATTTCAAAGATTACGGACAGGGAGAGTGGTAAAACGAAATACGTTGGATTCAACGAAAAAGGCATAAATCCGGACATTTTTTTGCAGATGTTGATGCGTGCTTTACACAGGAGCTTTTGAATGTATCCTCTTTTTGACGACAGGAATTGAGCGCAGGGTCGTCAATCCAGAGACAAATGATTATCGTTTACATCCCCAGAATCCTCTGAGTTGGGAAATTAGAATAATTTGGGCGGCTCGAAAGTGAGCCTGGAGGAATGGCTTATGACCTGCGGTGGATCTGGCATCCAGCAGCGAGAAAACTCTTTAATGTGAAGTAAATAGACAAAGGAAAAATCGATGAAAACAAAAGTGGGTTTATGGATTGACCATAGGAAGGCAATTGTCGTGGCTGTTACGGAGGAAGGGGAAGAGATAAAACTGATTATTTCGAAGGTTGAAAAACAGCTCCGTCGTTCTGGTGATTCACCTCTTAAGGGTCCCTATGAACCACAGCAAGTACCGGCAGGGGATAGCCGTCAGAGAACATTGAAGGGACGTCTCAACATTTACTACGATGCGGTAATTGCGAGTATTCGGACTGTAGAATCTATTCTGATATTTGGTCCTGGTGAGGCAAAGGGCGAGTTGAAAACGCGTCTTGAAAGAGATAACCTCGGTGGACGCATTGTAGGTATTGAAACAGTTGACAAAATGATGGATCGTCAGATCGCGGCGAAGGTTCGAAAGCACTTTGCCGAGTAGCGTTCGGCCATAGGATCGAGGCGGAACCACCTAACACGCTCTTCGATCAGACGTGGAAGACCGCGCCGCTCAAGAGCACGTTATTCTCTCTTTTAATCGGAAATCATCAATCCTTTGCGCTGGCCAATCCCCACACTTATAGATACTGGTTGCATTCGGTACGATGAGGCAATTTTTTAGGAAACTTAAGGGCTTCTTCTGGGAAACCTTATTTCAAATAGTTCGAAAATGGTGTATACTACTACTCGTAATCAATGTTAAGGACTAAGGCAGATAAGTATGTTTATTGGAAGATAAGCAAGAGGTTAAATTAATTTTTTTACCATAAAAAAGGTAAAAATGAACCGCGAGTTAGCCCCACCCACCATTAATAAAGGAAATGTTCGTCATGGAAAAAGGATCGGCCCATTCAACCATCAACCGCATTGGGTTCATCGGCAACTACCTGCCGCGCCAGTGCGGTATCGCCACATTTACCACCGACTTATGTGAGGCCATAGCCGCCGAATACGATGGCACAACGTGTATTGCCCTGCCCGTTAACGACATCGAGGCCGGCTATCCCTACCCGGCCCGCGTTCGCTTTGAACTGACCGAGAAGGATATTGACTCCTACCGCCGCGCCGCCGACTTCCTGAATATCAACAGCGTAGACCTCGTCTGTTTGCAACACGAATATGGCATCTTTGGCGGGCGGGCAGGCAGTCACATCCTGGCCCTCCTTCGTGAATTGCGCATGCCGATCGTTACGACTTTCCACACCATTCTGCATGATCCCGACCCCGATCAGCAACGGGTCCTGGAAGAAGTCGCGGCCCTGTCCGATCGGTTGGTCGTCATGAGTGAGCGCGGCAGGAGAATTCTTGAAAAAAATCTATGGGGTCCCGCCGGAGAAGATTGATTTCATCCCCCACGGCATACCCGATGTGCCTTTTATGGACCCCAGTTTCCACAAAGACCTTTTTGGCGTTGAGGGCAAAACAGTCTTACTCAGTTTTGGTTTGCTCTCAGCGAACAAAGGGATCGAAACGTTATTGCCGCTCTGCCCGCCATTTTGGCCCGCCATCCGAACGTGGTCTACATCATCCTTGGAGCCACCCATCCCCAAGTCGTGCGGAACGAAGGCGAAACCTATCGGCTGTCTCTGCAATGGCTGGCCCAGGAGAAAGGTGTGGAGGGTCAGGTGATCTTCTACAACCGATTTGTCAGTTTGGAAGAACTCGTCGAGTTTATCGGCGCGGCGGACATTTACATCACCCCTTATCTCAACGAGGCCCAGATTACCTCGGGTACTCTGGCCTACACCCTGGGGGCGGGCAAAGCCGTGATTTCGACACCGTACTGGTATGCGGAAGAAATGCTGGCCGAAGAACGAGGAGCCTTAGTGCCCTTCCGCGACCCGGCGGCCTTGGCTGAGCAAGTGATTGACCTGTTGGACAACGAGCCCAAACGCCACGCCATGCGCAAACGGGCTTATCTGTTCGGGCGGGCGATGGTCTGGCCGCAGGTGGCGCGACGCTACATGGAGAGTTTTAAACGCGCCCGGGCCGAACGCCGTCATTTCACCCCGTCGGGCTTCGCCGTCAAACCGCTCGATAAACGTCCGGGTGAACTCCCCCCTCTCAAGCTCGATCATTTACACCTCATGACGGACGATACCGGCATGTTGCAACATGCCAGTTTTACGATACCCAACTATCGGGAGGGTTACAGCATCGACGACAACGCCCGCGCCCTGATCGTCAGCACTCATTTGGAGGAACTGGGCAGCGGCGAGGCATTCGAACTGGCTTCCCGTTATCTCGCTTTCATCGGGTATGCCTTCAATACGGAAACCGGGCGATTTCGCAATTTTATGGATTATCAGCGAAATTGGCTGGAAAAAAGCGGCTCCGACGACAGCCATGGCCGCACCTTGTGGGCCTTGGGCACCGTGTTGGGCCGCTCTAACACGCCGGCCCTCCAGAGTATGGCCGGCTGGGTTTTCGAACAGGCCTTGCCGGCCATTCTCAAGACCACCAGCCCCCGGGCCTGGGCCTTCGCCCTCATCGGTATTCATGAGTATCTACGGCGATTTGAAGGTGACCGCAGGGCCAACCAGGTTCGGGATGAATTGGCCGGGCGATTGCTCACCTTATATAAAAACAGCCGTTCGGATGAATGGTGCTGGTATGAGGCCGGGTTGACCTATTGCAACGCCGTGCTGCCACAGGCCCTGCTTATGTGCGGCCAATGGATCCCGAATAAGGCCATGACCGAGGCCGGACTGGAGTCGCTCCATTGGCTGGCCGACTTGCAGCGGGCTGACGCGGCTGGGGGTCATTTTGTCCCCATCGGCTCCAATGGCTTTTATCAGCGCGGCGGCGAACGGGCCCGGTTCGATCAACAGCCGGTCGAGGCGCAAACCATGGCCTCCGCCTGCCTCGAAGCCTACCGGAGTACCGGAGACGAAGGCTGGCGCAAGGAGGCCCGCCGCGCCTTCGAGTGGTTCCTCGGGCGCAACGACTTGAACCTGCCCGTTTACGACCCGACGACGGGAGGTTGCCGGGACGGCCTCCATCCCGACCGCCCAAATGAAAATCAAGGCGCGGAGTCGACGCTGGCCTTTCTTCAGACCTTATTGGAACTGCGCTTGGCTGAGGAACACCCTTCAGCCGACCGGTTAACGTAAAGGACTATCTATGCGCATTGCGATGTTGTCACCGATTGCCTGGCGCACGCCGCCGCGACATTACGGCCCCTGGGAAAGCGTGGTCTCCCTTTTGACCGAGGGGCTGGTTTCGCGCGGCTATGATGTTACCCTCTTTGCAACCGGTGATTCGGAAACAAGCGGCAAGCTGCATGCCGTTTGCGCCCGGGGCTATGAAGAAGACCGCTCCATTCTGCCAAAAGTATGGGAGTGCCTGCATATCTCGGAACTCTTTGAGCATGCCGATGATTTTGATATTATTCATAATCATTTTGACTTTTTGCCCTTGACCTATACCGGCCTTATCACCACCCCGTTCGTTGCCACCATTCATGGCTTTTCATCGCCCGGGATTTTGCCTGTTTACAAAAAATATAACCACAAAGTATTTTATGTTTCCATCAGCGATGCCGACCGGTCTCCGGATCTTGACTATATCAAAACCATCCATCACGGCATAGATATGAAGCAGTTTGATTTTCAGCCTGAACCGGATGATTATCTCCTCTTTTTCGGTCGCATTCACCATGACAAGGGAGCCAGAGAGGCCCTTGAAATTGCCAGGGCCTGCAATAAAAAGCTGATCATGGCAGGAATCATTCAGGATGAAGCTTACTATCACCAATACGTCGAACCGCACCTGGACGAACATAGTGCGGTCTATGTCGGCAGCGTCGGGCCGATTCAGCGAAACCTGCTGCTTAAGCAAGGCCTACGCGCTTCTCCATCCCATAAATTTCAATGAGCCTTTCGGACTGTCCGTTGTGGAGTCCATGGCCTGCGGCACCCCCGTAATCGCCTTTGACCGGGGGAGCATGCCTGAACTGATCGAAGACGGCAAAAACGGTTTTCTCGTTACAACTGTGGATGAGGCCATAGACGCTGTGGCCCATATAAAAGATATTGATCGAGCCTGCTGTCGCCGCCGTGTTGAACAGCACTTCACCGTCGATCGTATGGTTGAAGAATATATTCAGGTCTATGAAACCATTCTTGAAAAGACGAAAAGAGAGGAACGCCGAAATAGACGATGACTACTCAAGCTCCCATTATAAAACGTTATAAAAAAAATCCCATTCTCACCAAAGATGATGTCCCGTACCCTGTTGCCACGGTCCACAATGCCGGTATCGTCAAGCATAACGGCCGCTATATTATGCTTTTCAGGTCGCATTTGCACAACGGGCGCTCTATCATCGGCAGGGCCGACAGTGATGATGGTTTTTCCTTCACGGTCCACCCTGAACCCTTTCTCACACCGGCCAAGGACACCATTTTTGCGGCCTATGAGGAGTTCGGAGTCGAGGACCTCCGCATAAACCCTATGGAGGGCGAATATCTTCTTACCTACAGCGCCTACTCCCGGCACGGGGTGCGCATTGGACTTGCCCGGACAAAAGACTTTAAAAGCATTGAGCGCGTCGCGCTGATCACCCAGGCCGACCTTCGCAATGTGGTTATTTTCCCTGAGAAATTCCAAGGACGATACGCGCGTCTGGACCGGCCGCATTCCGAAATTTCACCCTGGTCCATCTGGATTTCCTATTCCCCGGACCTGGTGCACTGGGGCGATTCACGGGTGATTATGAAGCCGGTTCCCTATCACTGGGATGAAATGAAAATCGGGCCCGGCGCACCGCCCTTCAAAACCGACCAAGGCTGGCTGCATATTTACCATGGAGTCTTTAAGACTATGGCTGGTGCGGTGTATCGCCTTGGCGCGGCTCTGCATGACCTTAATGATCCGGGGGAAATCATCGGCGTTTCCGATCAGTGGATACTGCAGCCCGAGGATCCCTGGGAAGTGAGCGGTTACGTACCCAATGTTGTTTTTACCTGCGGCGCTGTTCCGGAAGACGACGGTACGATAAAAATTTACTGGGGCGGCGCTGATACCGTCATGTGCGCCGGCACGGCAGTGATTGATGACCTGGTACAGTTATGTCTCACAAAGACCAGGGCGGCGCTGTAACAAAGGTGAATAATATAGTTAAGTCGCTAACCATATCAAGGAGTCATGTCTAATGATCCAAAAACAACTATCCCATTTAATAGTCAAACGAAAAAGGAATAAAATCTTAGGGGACTCCTCACGCGTCATTACCCGGCTTCATTTGCCGGACGGCGAGTATCGCATTGCTAAGATCATTCAACGCATAGTGGATTTGCCTGACACAACAGCCGAAGTCATTCTCGCACAAATATTGATTGATTTTTCCGAACGACACAAAAACATCAAACGTGTTTTTGCGCGTCACCTGAATGAGGTCAATGATTATATTCCTCGGGAAGCCGTGCTCAGCGAGACCAAAATGGCTCTCATCGGGGCCTATTTTACTATGGAGTATTCCATTGAATCGGCGGCCCTTTTTAACCCTTCCATCGTCCCCCATCCCGATCAAAACCATCTTGACAAGGGCAGCTTGCGCTTTATCATGAGCCTGCGGGCAACCGGCGAAGGTCATATTTCCTCGATTGTATTTCGTAGCGGTTTTCTTGACTCGGACAACAGGGTTCTCTTCGACCCGACCAGCGATTACGTCGAAACACCAGAGGTCCATTTAGATTCGGTTTACGACCGGCATCTCTTTGATCTGAAGCTTCTCGAAATGGGAGCCAGCAATGAGGTAACCGCTCATCTTCTTGGCCAGTTACCGGAAGATTTCACCTATAACGAATTAAAAAATAAAATTGAATCGCTTCGCACGACCCCGGTTTTCCCTGTTACGCACCAAAATAAAATCTTCGAGGTTATGTACTGGCTTATCAATTCCAATTATGAAATAAACTTCCACCCCAATCATCGAATTTCCGAAAGGGTTATCTTTCCCGTTTCGAAAAACGAAAGCAGAGGTATTGAAGACGCCCGCTTCGTGAGATTTATCGATGACAATGGTGAGGTTACCTACTACGCAACCTATACGGCTTATAATGATTTGACCATTCTGCCACAGCTGATTACAACAAAGGATTTTATTAAATTTAACATAATAACCCTCAACGGCAAAGCAGTACAAAACAAAGGCATGGCTCTTTTCCCGCGTAAAATTGACGGCAGCTACGTCATGCTTTCCCGTCAGGACGGTGAAAACAATCACATCATGTTCTCAGACAATATCCATTTCTGGCAGGAGTCCAAAATCATACAGGAACCAACACGTCCCTGGGAATTTATTCAAATCGGCAACTGCGGCTCACCCTTGGAGACCGATGAAGGATGGATAGTACTCACCCACGGTGTCGGGCCCATGCGTCAGTATTGCATTGGCGCCATACTGCTTGATCTTGAAAATCCGGCAAAAATCATCGCCCGCCTGGAAGAACCGTTACTGTCACCGCATGAGGAAGAGCGCGAGGGGTATGTCCCCAATGTCGTTTATAGCTGCGGTTCGATTATCCATAACAACGAGTTGGTCATTCCCTATGCCATGGCTGATGTCATGTCCGGCATAGCAACCGTTGGAGTAAAGGAATTAATCAACGCCATGCAACCGGTGGTTTGATGATCTTGGGATGCGTTCAAGAAGCCTGCGGGCTGATCTCGAACGCGTTCCAAAAGAATCGTGTTTGATAAGATTTCCTTTGGGATGAACAAAGTATAAAATAAGCCGAAAGAGCGGTTAAGGAGAAAAAACGAAGAAAAAACAGGGATGGATAAGCGAGTTAAGGGGTTTTGGGCTGATTAGCCGGGTAATATAGCGGCCGGATTAAGTAATTTAAATCCAATAGGGAGGAAGGTGGGGCCAAGGTCCCAGGTTGGTGACAAACCTCTCCATCCAAACCCTGGCTTGGTCTTATTTCAAATAGTCTGCCGATCCAAGAAAACCCCGGGATCATGATCAAGGACTTTCTTAGAATAAGGGGACGCCCTTCAATAATTCAATAGCTGTAGATGAGGGGCCAACCTTTGGTACGGGGGATGCAATGAGAAAAACGAATAATTACCAAACAAAATGTCCAGCAAATGGCATACAGCCAGCGCTGATCTTTGGGTTATACTCTCTTTCACGTGGTAATCGGTGTTCTGCAGTGTCGATAGGGCTGTTTGTTTGTGAAATGAGTAACAACACACATCTTTTTGCAGTCGTGTTTATATAAAGAAACCTTTTATTTAAATACTATATACCTGACTTTTCCCTCGATTTTATACACTACATTTCTTCAACAGACGCGGGTTAATCTCCCTGAGGATGTCTTCCTGCTTTTTGCTGAGCACGACCGTTTTCACGAATTTGTTTCCTGACTTTGGGTCTGTGATATATACTCGGTACATCGTCTCCATGGTTTCCAGTGCCTCGGCTGCCTTCATGCCTATTTTTCTCAGCTTGTATTCAAGGACCGAGAGCAGCAGATAGGCAAGATAGCACACAAAGACGTGTCCCTTGACGCGGCTGGCCAGCCAAAACCTTACCTTATCCACCTCCAAGAGACCTTTCATGCACCGGAAGGATTTCTCTACCGTGTCTTTCTCAAAGTAACCCTTGACCATTTCCTCCTCACTGAGATCCTTCGTCGAAAAGATCACCGAGATCCCGTCATAGCGTTCCGCCCATGCCACCGCCTTGTCGTTGAGCTTACCCCCACTGAGGTACTTCTTCAATCCCTCTTTGATCCCTTTCTTCTGGTGGAGGGCATGATCAAGCTCATCGTATCTGCGCTCGCGGATCGCCTGTTTCTCTTTCTCATTGAGGCAAACGGCAAGGTAGCCGTCAAGTCCGTCTATCTGGTACCTCGTCTTCTTCACATAAAAGGTGGCTTTCTTGAGTCGTACCCGGTGCTTCATCGAGACGATCTCCTCCCCCAGGAGCTGGTCCGCCACCTTTTTCAGACCCGCTTTCAACGGAAGCCCACACAGTACCTCAAACCCCATCTCTTTGGCTTCTCTGATGTTCAACTTGGAAGAAACCCCTCGATCCCATACGATGCAGACGTCCTTGATATCCTGGTCCCGAAAGTGAAGAAGAATATCCGGCAACGTCTTCGCATCGAAAATGTTCCCCTCAAAGACCTTATGAAATACGGGAATGCCTTCTCCCTGTGTCACGGCCAATCCGATCTGCATCTGCCGCTCCTTCCTCCCGTCCGCATTGCGCCCGCGCTTGGCCAGGGGACAACAGAGCCCGTAGAAATAGATGTCCGTGATATCGTAAAAATATCCCTTGGGCGCAAGACCTAATACCTCTTTCACCCGGCCAAAGAGCCTCTCCTGGATGTCTTGTTCTCTTTCCTCCACTGAATCGAGTGCCTCGATCAACTTTTTGTACGTCAGGTCCGAAAGAGCAAGAAGACTCCCGATCTCGGTCTTCTGGTACCAGTCTACCATCCCGGTGAGGCTATCTGGCGAAACACAGTGGGCGTAGGCCAGGCTCAACAAATACTCGCCATAGTCCCCCAAGATCCCAGACAGATCAACGTGTCTCGCTATCTCGTCGAGCAGTAACAGGGGACCGTAAACCGTCACCCGATCTACGGTTGAGGTCGCCACCGATCCTGTCAAGATCGGTGTATCGTCCACCTCCTTGCCCACATAGCGAATATGCTTCTGGATCACCTTGTCGCCCACCCTTACATTTTCCACCTCGGCAAGGTAAATCGAATCCCCCCGTCTTATCTTCCGTATGAAGCTCATAGTGTATATTATATACACTACAATTCAGTCTTGTCAAGCTCTTTCTTATTCAACGACCTTATTTTTCGGCCATCCTTGCGATTCTCCTCTGTAGTGTGCATAATTGAGGGTAAAGTCAGGTATATAATATTGTCCTGGTGGACGCGATATCTTTTCTGTCCAGCCAGTTTTTCGTCTTTCGTAACCCATTGGCCCAGGATCTTCGGCAAGTGCTCTTATCCGGTGGAGAATTTTCTTCCAATCGCTCTTGGGATTGCAGTGAAATCCTTCTCAACAGACGTTCGGAAACAAACCCTATACACGGCCATTTTTCTCAGGCTCTTAACCCGAAAAATGCGATTACAATTGACACACCTATAGCATAAGGCCCGACAAGGCTTTTCCGTATAACCCCTCAGAATGACTATTACTGGTGCGGTTTTTTGGCCCACCTCCCCTTTGTGTACCTTCAGGTGCCCCCAACTGCAGTGCAGTTGAGATCGAGGCTCGGAATGTAATGACTGATGCGGGTAAACAGGTACGAGAGCTTTGAGCGTACCTTCCTGCTTCGTACCGATATCCGGAGAACAGTATCTCTCCCGTCGCTTCCCATCTGTGCAGGAAGGACGAAGTACTTGTACCGTAGGGTCTTGAGGCGCTGCCTCTTTTCCTTCCTTCCCAAAGAACTCCTCCCTGAAGAGCACAAAGAGGTTGTAGACGAGGACCCTCATAAGCATCGCCGCCTCTACCGCATAGAACCTCTTCATCGAGAAGCCGCCCAGGGCAAAGTCTTCTTTCAGTTCCTTGATGGTGTTCTCATCGTTTGCCCGGGGCTTGCACAGGGTCCATACGTCATAGGGCGGCTCATTCGAATTGGTGATCCAGGCGCTATAGCGGTAGTCTCTGATCTCAATCTCGTTGGCAAAGAGGGGCAATGTTTTCCCCATCGCCTTGTTTCTCTGGATGATATCCTGCCGCACCACGATGTACCGTCTCTCCTTTCCCCAGAAGGGATGCATGAAGGAGAACTCCGATACGGAAAGCCCTTTGGCTATCTCCTTCCAGTCGGTGAGGGAGTAGATCTGCCGCTGGATGGGTCGTATGAGTCTCACCGCAATGATGTAGGTGAGGTGTTCCTCCTCAAGCGTTTCGATGAACTGCTTGAGATAGAACCCGCTGTCGGCGATGACGCCCAGAACCTTGATGCGGGCCCGGATACGCTCATAGGAAGCGGCAAAGAAGGCAAGGATGTTGTTCCATGAGGCGACGTTGCCGGAGCGGTTCCAGAGGTGGATCACGTACTTACTCCTGTTGAGAAAAGCCAAAAGAGGACTATGGCTCGGTCTGCCGTGCTTGGCAGGATTGTATCCTTCTTTGCCCCTTCCTGTTCCCCATACCGGACAAGCACACTGGAGTCGAAGGTGAGCCAGTCTTCCCCAATCGTCCTCCAGGGGATGAGGTGCGTAAGATATGCCCATACGTTACGGGAGAGCATGTCTGCTGTCTTGAGATTCTTAAGCTTATTGAACATCCGGGTGAGGGTCGTTGCCGCATCGGGCAGTCTTTTTACCCCGAAGATCTTTGCCAAAACATCCTTGTTGCCCAAGTATATGAGGTGGGAGAAACGCTCCGCACCGGCAAAGACCATGGCGATGTAGGCGGCTACCTTTCCGTATACCCCCATGCCGTTCGGGGAACATTCCGTGATCGGTATGGCTTTCTCGATCATCTCTGCAAATCCGATTCGTTCAAAGAATGCGGCGAGAAGGGCAAAGCCTCCATAGGCGGTCATCTTTCTCTTGGTAAAGGCAATTCTCACTTTGTTTACCTGGGGCATCGTGGTAGAATTCTTCTGCATTGTTTTGTTCCTCCTTTTGCATGGGGTCGGTTGTTTGGAGACGATTGATTCTACTGCAAAAGGAGGTTCTTTGTTAAGGGCTAATTGAAGGCAAATGCATTTTTCGGGTT